>JBMOKJ010000031.1:0-1809 GCA_049315325.1 Bacteroidales bacterium | reverse complement strand
AAATAATGTGTACATTTGTAGAAATACAAAATGTATGCAAACAGACGATCTTAATTCTACTTTTAGACTTTAAGAATCGTTAATTTTATAGAAACGGTCAATGTCTCTTTTTCGGTTTTTGTGTCTTATGAGCATCTGATCATGCAATTTTGCTATGGTTTCCTGATCTGAAAAAAGATGCGCAATAATCATTATCCTTGCATCACGAACACTCATTAATTCACACTCTGGTTTTTTTTCAATTCTGACATTAAGCAAATATAAACAAGCCATCATAACTAATGATTGATGGTGTTGCCATGCCAGCCATTTGCGTACTTGATATCCCGACAGCCCCAGTTCGTTTTTCGCATCGTCGAAGCATCGCTCTACCCAGTATCGGTTGCATTGAAAATAAGCATATTCTCCTCTTGAATATTGGATTATAGTCCCGTTGCTAAAACTGAATTTCACCTTTGGGTGCTTTTCCAAAGTACGAGTAATGACAAGGGTTCTTGCACGAGGTTTTTCTTCTTCACCATCCCAATGCCAAACTGCTGCCGTATGCACCAAGACAAATTTCAAGCCTTTGGCTGTTTTTCGGACTTCAACTTTATCCCATTGGTTTTCATTTAGATTGCGATAATACTCATCAATGCGTAAGCCGGACCTGTCAGCTTTTCTCTTGGTTGGGGTTGCACCTTGTTTGCTTTGTTTGGGCGGTATCTCAAGAACCGGCTCTTCCAGATAAATCAGTTCGTCTTTGTGTACATCCAAAACATAAAACAAATTCTCCTGGTCTAATCTTCTTGTTAGCTCTGTGTTGTGCCCATATAAACCATCTCCACCTATCCAATCAAACTTTACGCCCAACTTGATGTTGGATTTTATCATCGATAATGCCTTTTCCGGCTTCGTTTCAAAAACACATTCTGATTCAGGAACGTTTGCTGCCTCACATCGATCCTTATCGTCAATCCATTTCTGTGGAAGGAATAGGGACGTATCAATTAGGGCTGCATTTTCTTCATTACAAAGTGAGCAGTAAACTGCTACCTGACAGTTGTCCACTTTTCCGGAAACGCCGGCATATTGGCGGCTCACACCAACCGATTTGTTGCCCTTTTTCAGATGAGAACTTTCATCCACAATTAATCCGGTTGGCTTACCACTCCTAGCTTTGCTATTCTCCATCAATGCAGAAACTTCCAAAGCTGTCCGGTTATTGACTTCTTTGTAGTCCCATTTTGATTTGCTTAGAAAATTATGGTATTGGTGATAAGCTTGCTGGGGCACTTGCTCGACCATCCGTTCCATGTTGGTGTGATTTTTTTCGCACTTCATCAATCCTAAAAGATATGAATATGCCTTATCAACATTATTTCGTCTGTGGACTACAAATAGGTTACCGTAATTTTTAATGAACGAAAGCAGGTTAACATACTCATTATGTGCTACTTGGATTTTTTTGGAAAAATTTTTTTTATCCGATAGATCTTGACTCATTATCAACTTCTATCAGAGGGTTATTTATACTGTAAAAATACAGCTATTTAATTATATATCAAAATATTATCGCATGTTTATTTAATTATTTTAAAGTCTAAAAGTAGAATTAACCTAAAATTTGTGCCTTATGAAAAAGAACATAGGAATTATCGACATTTCGATCAGATTAGTCATCGCCATATTATTGCTCGTCCTGTATTTTACCAATATCATTTCGATGACCATTGGCATCATACTTTTGATTGTTTCCGGAATATTCATTGTGACCAGTTTACTGGGTTATTGTCCATTATATCTGGCCTTTGGCTTTAACACCCGAAG
>JBMOKJ010000006.1:0-198289 GCA_049315325.1 Bacteroidales bacterium | reverse complement strand
AGTTTTAGAAGGTTACTTGCCTCGCAACACGTCGTTGTGTTACATTGACTATACATGGTTTGGTTTTGAAACCATCCGGTGTAATTCGTGTTATGGATGTCGTTCATCATATTGTTATTTGGTTAGTTGTTTCAATATTGTAGTGCAATATTAGGATATAATATTTGAATATAAAAATCAGATATAACTGATTACACTCATCTCAATAAGCTTTATATCAGGTGTTTAATATAAATTATTTGGTAACTTGTGACAGTTTGTGCTGGTTTGTTTCAGTTTGTGTCGGTTTGCATCTTGCTTGTGAATAAAAAACAATTTCACAAGCAAGATTTTCAATATGTTAAAAATGCGTAAATAGTTTCGCCGTGATAAGGAGAGACGCTGTTTGTTCTTTTTTACCAAAAAATCCAGGGAAGAGGAATGAATTTTTGTTGTAAAAATTCGATCAAATAAAATAACAGAACGCTGATTAACGCTGATATAGCGGATTTTAATTCAACTGCGTTGAATTGATTTTCGTAATAATGCCAAAATCATTGATGCTTGCATCACACATATCTGTATAAAATCCGTTTGATTTACATCCGTACTTATCCGCTTAATCCGTAAAATCCGCGTCCTATTCTATTCTTTTGTGAAATCAAATAGTCTATTCGTCCTAATTCCTTAGAACCAAATTTTGGAACAACATTAAAACTTCAATTACAAATATTTTTTATCTTTGCACAATCGGTTTAAAAATCGTTTCAACACCAATTCAATTATTTATCAAAAAAAAGAAAGAAACAACCCAGACAACAACTAATATTTCAACATTTTAATATAGCATTCTGCTTTTGTTCGCGCACTAAAAACCTGAGAAATTTCAATATTGCGAACACACAAAGAAACAATTGAGCACAATGCTCACGCCGAACGGCGTGGGCTTTTGACTTATCATTTCTTATGGCTTCAAATGAAGCAGCAGATTTATGATAATAACAATAGCCCACGTTTTTTTTGTGCAAACTGGAGGTGTGAGCAAAGTAAAAAAAGAATGACAAACTCCAAACAACATACAAACCCAAAGGAGTTGGTTGAAAGTACGGCACAAGTAGTGTCTGAAAATCCCAACCAGATGGAGGAGCTATGCCGTTTGATGAGAGAGATGAATGAAAATAATGTAAAAATGCTGGAGAATATTAGACATGAATTAAACCAAGCTCAAAACCGAAGAATTTATTTCACAAAAGATTTATGTAAAATGTATGAAGTCAGTGAAGGTACAATTTACAATTATCGTAAATCGGGCAAATTAGACTACTGTAGCGATGGTCAAAAGGTGTGGTTTACGGCGGAGCAACTTGATGATTTTGATCGCAGACACGATAGTCGCTACAACTCAAAGCTTCGCAAAGTGCAATGATGAAGCGCAATTATTTCATCACAATTCATCCAGAGCGAACAGATTTTTGTATTTTTGCAAACTAATCGCGCGGGTTTAGGAATCAAATGATTTTACTACCTCTTCTACAATAAACGGCGTGGGCTTTTGACTTATCTTTTGTGTGTGGGCTTCTCAGGGCCTCTAGTGCGGATAAGGCTTAGTCCACGCTTCTTTTTTGCTTTTCTTTCTCTACATTTGAACATTTCAATCAAATTCTCTTTCCCTTAATACATACGAAAGCGAGCAAATTATAAATCTGCAGGCAATTCTCTAAATCCGTGTTAATGTGTGTAATCTGTGGACAGAAATTCCCTTAGCCCCTTAGCCCCTTCGTGTTCAATCCATCTTCAAATTTTTCCCTATCTTTGCACACTAAACCGACTACCCCACAACCAATGAACCTCATTATAGATCAGGGAAATACGCGTACCAAACTGGCACTATTCAAGGGCAACGAACTCGTGAAGCAGATTGTAGCCAACGAATTGAGCACTTCGACGGTCAAGCTCTTCATTGCCGAAGAGCGGATATTGGGTGTGATACTCTCCACTGTGAAGAAACTGCCGGCTACCACGCTCAATCACCTGAAAAGCCTGTCGGAGCGGTTTGTGCTGCTGTCGCACACCACGCCGTTGCCTTTCAGACTCGACTACCGAACACCCGAAACACTGGGTCGCGACCGCATCGCTGCAGTAGCTGGTGCCTATTTCGAACAGCCCAAACAGAACCTACTGGTAATCGATGCTGGAACAGCCATCACCTACGACTTTATCGATGCCACAGGCTGCTACCGCGGTGGAAACATCGCACCAGGGCTCGAAATGCGCCTCAACGCCCTCCATCACTACACCGACAAGCTCCCATTGATTGACAAAAACGGCGACACACCACTCACTGGATTCGACACCGAAACCGCCATCAGATCGGGTGTGGCGAATGGCATCGTTTTCGAAATAGAAGGGTATATAAACCGATTAACGGAAGAATGCACCGATCTTTTGATTTTTTTAACTGGCGGTGACACTTTTTACTTTGATAAGCGGCTAAAAAACATCATCTTTGCAGACGAATATCTTGTACTCAAAGGATTAAACAGAATACTGCAATACAATGCACAATAGAAAACTACTTATCTTGGCACTGCTTTTTGTGACTTCAATTTCGAGCGCATTGGCACAATCTCCCACTAATTCACCATACAGCAGATACGGATACGGACAACTGTCGGACGCAACACTTGGTTCGACAAGCGGCATGGGTGGCGCATCGATTGGTATGCGGCGCAACAACCAAATCAACCCTTCGAATCCAGCATCTTATTCTGCCATCGACTCCACCACTTTTCTTTTCGAATTTGGTGTTTCGCTACAAAACGGAATCTTCACCGAAGGGGTGAATAAAGAATCCAAACCCAATGGCGGAATCGACCACTTAGCCATTCAATTCCCACTCATTAAAGGCATGGGTGCAAGTGTGGGGCTGTTGCCTTACTCCAATGTTGGTTATCAATTTGGAAACAGCATTTCGAATGGCGGATTAACCGGAACCACCACCTATGGCGGTGAAGGAGGACTCTCATTGGCCTATTTCGGATTGGCAGCTACGCCGTTTAAAGGCATCTCTTTGGGAGCAAATTTTAATTATGTATTCGGAACAATCAGCAACAGCAGCTACATCACAAACAACAACAGCGCGTCGACTGTCACAAAAATCCTTCAACTTCACCAACGTGGTTTCAAACCCGACTTTGGCGTTCAATGGTTTAAATCATTCAGCAAAGAGCAGTCGCTCAGCATTGGGTTGACGTATACTCCAAAAATCAAACTCAGCGGCACACTCGATTCGGTACATATAGTAGGTGACTCGAGCAAAACCTTTGCATTGGATCGCAAATACGAACTTGCCGAAACCATCGGAATCGGTGCAGATTGGCAGATGAATAACCACTGGAGTTTTGTGGCCAACGGACTTTATCAGAAATGGAACGATGCTGCTTTTGGAAATCAAATCGCGACCTTAAGCAATAGACTAAAACTGGCAGCTGGTGCAGAATACACACCAAACGTAAACGGACGTCGCTACTTTCAACACGTGAAATACCGCTTTGGCGGCTACATGAGCGACAACTATTCGAACGCAAAAGGAAGCTCTGCCAAAGAGTACGGTGCAGGATTTGGATTCGGATTGCCGTTTAAAGGCACCAAATCGATGCTCAACATTTCGTTCGATTACTCGAAACTGGCACCCTCAAACAGCTCATTTATTAAAGAGGAATATTTCAAATTCACACTCAACCTAACATTCAACGAATTCTGGTTCTTCAAACGCAGCATTGACTAACCGAAAAGATAGATTTAATTCGTAAAGTCAGGTTCAAAACAAACACATCATCGCTAGTCCCAGTGGGGACAAACACAAATACCAAACTATCGAAAAGCTGTCGAGCGAGTAGCCCATATACAAATTCTAGCAAAGCAGGTGAATAATCTATGGGCGAGCGAGCGAGTTCTTTTCGATGAAGCATTTTTGCTTACTTTTTTTGCATGAAAAAAGTAAGTCCCGCGGAAGCGAAAACGTTTTGTAACAGAGCAATTGTAATATCGCTTTCAAATGCCCCTAAATCCCCTAAAGGGGACTTCTGCGGAGGCAATAACAAAAAAAATTAGCTCCTTGACAAACAGTCTTTTTCTGTTGAATCAATGAACTAAACAAACAAATATCACATTGGCAAGGGTCCCCTTTAGGGGATATAGGGGCAATTAATTACGACATTTCATTAAATAAGTAATTGACAACATATAAAGTCGTTTAATTTTTAAAAGTAATAGAACGCGGATTTTACGGATTAAGCGGATAGAAACGGATAACATTGAAATGGATTGAAAACTGATTTAAGTCATGTAAACATAACTGATAAGAGCTGAACTATTAAAAATCATCTTGCAAACAGCAAGATCAAAATCCGTTTTTAAATCTGCTATATCAGCGTTTATCAGTGTTCTATTTTTATTAATTTTTTACGACACTATTTCATTCCCTTAACTTAAAACCTTGCTTACTTTTTTCTTTAAGCATCAAAAACAAATATGAATCCTATAAATAGGAATTGGTTTAAATATTCGCAACATACAACAATAAGGGCTACTCTAATGATAGCCCTTATCTTCGTTTTACTCCCATCGTGCACCGACAATAACAAGGAGACCATCAAATCGTTTAAAGACGTCAGATTAGTCCCGACTCTGCGCACGACAAACGTTTCGACCCTGATTTCCGACTCAGGCATCACCCGATACCGATTGGTGGCAGGCGAATGGTCAATTTTTGAGCGAGTGAGCGAACCCTATTGGTATTTTCCGAAAGGAATTTATGTTGAGAAATTTGATTCTGTATTTAAAGTAGAAGCCAGCATAAAAGCAGATTCAGCCTATTTCAACGAAGGAAAAAAGCTGTGGCATCTGAAGAAAAACGTCAAAATCATCAACTTTCAGGGCGAAAAGTTTGAGACTCAAGACCTCTATTGGGACCAGAATCAACAAAAAATCTACTCCGACTCTTTCATCAAAATAGATCAGACGAGCAAGATTATCACCGGACTTGGCTTTGAGTCGAACGAATCGATGACACGCTACATCATACGCAAAACACAGGGTATTTTTCAGGTTGACGACAACAACACCCAACCGTAAACGATTATGGACAACGCTACGCTCATTATACTTATAACACTGCTCTGTTCCGCTTTCTTTTCGGGTATGGAGATTGCCTTTGTGTCGTCCAACAAACTCCGTTTTGAGTTAGACAAGAAGAAAAACACGCTCTCGGGCATTATTCTTAACCTCTTCTACAACCACTCCGAGCAATTCATCTCAACTCTGCTCGTGGGTAATAACATTGCGTTGGTTGTATTCAGTATCGTGACTGCACAAAAACTGGAACCGGTCATTAGCCTTGTTATCTCGAACGAGTTTCTGATTGTGCTTCTGCAGTCACTGATCTCAACGGCGTTGATTCTCTTCACGGCTGAATTTCTGCCTAAAACTATCTTTCGCATCAACCCAAACCGTTCGCTTCGCCTGTTCGTTATACCGCTATACATCAGCTACATACTCCTCTATCCCATCAGCAAGTTCACCGCGCTTTGCTCGAAATTGATTCTGAAAATATTCGGCATCAAACTGCTCCCGACAGGAGATAAGCGGGTATTTGGCAAAGTCGATCTCGATTTCTTTATTCAACAAAGCATCGACGATTCGCTCGACAATTCGATGGTGGACACCGAGGTGAAGATTTTCCAAAATGCGCTCGACTTCTCCAACATCCGACTGCGCGATTGCATTGTGCCCCGCACCGAAGTAGTGGCAGTCGATTGGAACGACTCGATTGACGATTTGATGAGCCTATTTATCGAAACAGGATTCTCCAAAATCATTGTTTACAAGGAGAATATGGACAACGTAGTTGGGTACATCCACTCGTCGGAGATGTTTAGCAAACCCGCAGACTGGCATACAAAAGTGAACCAAATTGAGGTGGTGCCCGAAACAATGGCGGCCAATAAACTGATGAAACTGCTGATGCAACAGAAGAAAACCATCGCGGCAGTGGTCGATGAATTTGGTGGAACGGCAGGCATTGTAACGCTCGAAGATTTGGTGGAAGAGATTTTTGGCGAAATAGAAGATGAGCACGACACCAACAATTATGTGTTGCGACAACTCAACGAAAGTGAATATGTCCTCTCCGGAAGGCTCGAAATAGACACGGTGAACGAGAAATTCGACCTAAATCTGCCCGAATCGGACACTTATGCCACTGTTGCAGGATTTATTCTACACCACCACGAACAATTCCCTCAACTTCACGAGATAGTTGATATTGAACAGTTTAGCTTCAAGATTCTGAAATTATCTACCACCAGAATCGAACTCGTCAAACTAAAAATCAACTAATTCACCTTTTTTTTATACCGCATTATTTGTATTCATAGCATTTTTTGTATCTTCGTGCTCTCTCAAAAAGAGAATTTATTAACCAAATCACTTCATTAATAGATGGCTACATTAGAAAAAATCAGAAGTAGAGCCGGCCTCTTGGTGGCAATCATCGGACTTGCTTTATTCTCGTTCATCATCGGAGACTTTCTAAACTCCGGTTCAACATTCTTCCGTCAAGCAAAAGACAAAGTCGTAAGCGTAAACGGAAAATCATTTTCATCGAGTGAATTTCAAGCAAGACTCGACGAGCTAACTACAGTTTACAAAGTAGAAACAGGTCAAAGTACACTTCCCGAAGATTACGTTTCCAATATCCGTGAATCCGTTTACGAAAGTTTGGTTCGCGAGTCAATCATCAACGATCAGGCAGAAAAGGCAGGCATTTCGGTTTCGAATGCTGAATTGAACGACATGATTTTGGGAGACCACATCTCTCCGATGATTCAACGTATGCGTATGTTTGTGAATCCACAAACTGGAATGTTCGACAAATCGGTATTGATTAACTTCAATAAAGTGGTGAATGGCGAAGGTGCTGAAAAATACACTGCTGAACAAAAAGAGCAAATCAAAGAGTTCAAAAAATACTGGGCTTACGTGGTTAGAACCGTGAAACAACAAAAACTGGAAGAAAAATACAGCGTGTTGTTGAGCAAATCGGTAGCACCCAACTCGTTGGAAGCTAAATCGGCTTTCGAAGGCACACAAAAGAATGTGGATTTCCTCTACACGATGAAACCGTACTTCTCAATTGTGGATAGCACCATCGAAGTAACAGATGCTGAGTTGAAAGACCTCTACAACAAACGCAAAGAGAGCTTCAAACAAAACGAAACCCGTTCGGTAAAATACATTACTGTTCCAATTGCTCCTAGCAAAGAAGATTTGGAAGAAGCAGCTACCAAAATCAATGCCATCAAACAAGAGTTCTCAACTTCGGCAAACGTAGCTGATGTGGTAAACGAAAACTCAGATGTACAATACAACGACTTCTTTGTGGCGGTTCGTTCACTTCCTGCGAATGTAAAAGGTTTTGCAAGCAGTGGTGAAGCAGGCGCGGTATATGGTCCAGTGTTAGAAAAGAATGTCTATCAAATGCACCGCATCATTGCCAAAACATCGGCACCTGACTCGGTAAAAGCACGTCACATTTTGATTCCAATTTCTGACGAAGCGAAAAGCAGCCAAACAGCCGATAGCGTGATGAACGCATTGAAAGCCGGAGCTAACTTCGAAATGCTCTCTGCCAAATATTCTGCTGCACAGAATGCAAAAAGCGGTGGCGATTTTGGTTGGTTCAACGAAGAGGCTGCTACAAAAGGAATGGGTGCTGAGTTCAAAAGTGCTTGTTTCAATACACCTGTAAACGGCTACGCTAAAGTAAAAACGATGTACGGTTTCGACATCATTCAGGTAACAGCTAAAACTGCTCCAGTGGCGAAAATCAAAATGGCGTCAATCATCAACGAAGTGATTGCCAGCAAAAAGACAAACGGTACCATCTACAATAAACTTAGCCAATTCATCATCAGCAACAATACCGCTGCGAAGTTCGAAGAGAACGCTGCTAAAACTGGCTACGTAGCACTTGCAAATCCGAATGTAGGCACAAACGACTACAACCTCAACGAAATACGCAATGCACGCAACGTGATTCACTGGATTTTCAACGCATCGAAAGGCGAAGTATCGTCTATCTTCGAAATTGGCAACAATCAGTTGGTGGTAGCAGCATTGGTTGATGTAACCGAAAAAGGCTTCACGCCACTTGATGCACTGAAAGATCGCTTGAAAGCAGAAATCGTTGCAGATAAAAAAGGTGACAAAATCATCGCTGATTTGAAAACTAAAAACGCCACATCACTTGAGGCTTATGCTTCGGCAATGGGTGGACGCATCGACACCGCTAAATTCGTAGGATTCAGCACCATGCAAATCACAGGTATTGGCAACGAACCTGCTCTTTGCGGCATCGCTCCTTACTCAGCAAAAGGTAAACTGACAGGTCCGGTGAAAGGTAAAAACGGCGTTTATGTATTCTCGGTAATCAACGAAACAGCAAGCACTCGTCCATTTGATGTGAAAGCTGAAATCAATAACCTCAAAGGAAACTACATGTATCGCGTGATGTATCAAATGATGGAAGTGTTGAAAAAAGATGCTGACATCGAAGACAACCGCATCCGTTTCTATTAATCGGAAGAAACAATATACAACAAGAGGGTGTTTCAAGTGTTTGAAACACCCTCTTTGTTTTTGGTCAAATCGTTTTTACACAAAAAACTTCGTACCTTTGTCCTTTCAAACAAAGTTATCACTACAAAACAATGGCTAAAGAACCCTTATTGGGCAAAACTCTTGCCGAGTTGACCGATATAATTGCCTCACTCAATCTGCCTAAATTCACGGCAAAGCAGATTAGCGAATGGCTTTACCACAAGAAGGCAATCCACATCGACGATATGACGAACCTATCGTTGAAAACACGTGCATTGCTCAGCGAAAAATACGAGATTGGAAATTCTGCTCCCGTTTCGTTTCAGAAGTCGAAAGATGGAACAGTAAAATACCTGTTTCAAACGGCTAAACAGCAATACATCGAAACGGTATTCATCCCCGAAAAGGAGCGTGCCACTCTTTGCGTATCGTCGCAAGTGGGCTGCAAAATGAATTGCCTCTTCTGTATGACTGGCAAACAGGGATTCAATGGTCATCTCACATCAAACGAGATCATCAACCAAATACAGTTTGTGCCACAAAACGACGAGTTGACGAACCTCGTATTTATGGGAATGGGTGAACCACTCGACAATCCTGATGAACTGTTTAAAGTGCTCGACATTCTCACTCAACCGTGGGGATATGGCTGGAGTCCCAAACGAATCACGGTTTCGACCATCGGTGCAAAGAAAGGTCTCGAACGTTTTCTAACGGATAGCAATTGTCATTTGGCGGTCAGCCTGCACAACCCATTCTCCGACGAGCGACTCAAAATTATGCCCGTCGAAAAGGCATTCCCTGCAAAAGATTTGGTGGAATTACTGAAAGGCTACGACTGGTCGAAACAGCGTCGTCTGTCGTTCGAATACATCATGTTTAAAGGATTCAACGACTCATTGCTCCATGCTAAAGAGTTGATAAAACTGCTCAAAGGATTGGATTGCCGCATCAACCTGATTCGTTTTCATGCGATTCCGAATATTCCGCTTGTTAGTTCCGACAACCAAGCGATGAACGAGTTCAAAGATTACCTCAACCAACACGGCATTACCACCACCATTCGATCATCGCGTGGTGAGGATATTTTCGCTGCGTGCGGTATGCTCTCGTCAACCCAAACAAAAAAGGAGAGCAACGAAGCCCTCTAATTCATAAAAAAGTTGTACTTTAGTCTGCTTAAAACTATATTTGTTTGTGTGGTCAAAACATTCCAATTATGTTATAAGAAATTGCCCCTAAATCCCCTTAAGGGGACTTTTTAAAAAAACAGTTTTTCAATTATCACAAAATAAATAATCATCACCTCGGCAAAAGTCCCCTTAAGGGGATTTAGGGGCTTTTAAAAGTTTTGAAAATATGCCTGATAAAAAAATAAAAGTCGGAATAACCCAAGGGGACATTAACGGCATCGGATACGAAGTGTTGCTCAAAGCAATCTCCAATCCAACCATTCTCGAAATCTGTACACCCATTATCTACGGTTCGCCTAAAGTGATGGGCTATCACCGCAAAACGCTCGATTTGCCTAACTTCAACTACAGCATCATCAACTCGGCGAGTGAAGCGGCCGACAACCGCATCAACATCATCAACTGCGGCGACGAAGAGACTAAAGTAGAGTTGGGCAAAGCTTCGCAAGCTTCGGGTGAAGCGGCTTTAGCATCGCTTGAGAAAGCCACCGAAGAGTACGGCAAAGGGTTGTTTGATGTGCTTCTAACTTCTCCAATCAACAAAGAGAGCATTCAGTCAGAAACATTCAAATTCCCCGGTCACACCGAATACCTCGAACAACGACTCGGAGACGACAAAAAAGCGATGATGATTCTGATTAAAGACAATCTTCGTGTTGCTTTGGTCACAGGTCACATTCCGCTCGCTTCTGTTGCTTCCGTTATCACAAAAGAAGATTTGGTAGCAAAGATTCGTGCTTTCAGTACTACGCTGTCAATGGATTTTGGCATACAACGTCCGCGCATCGCCGTTTTGGCACTTAATCCACACGCTGGCGACGGTGGTGTGATTGGCAAAGAGGAGATTGACACCATTATTCCTGCTCTCAAAGAGACACAGGAGAAGGGCATGCTTACCTTCGGACCATATCCAGCCGATGGTTTTTTTGGATCGGGTCAGTTTGCTAAATTCGACGGTATATTGGCTATGTATCACGATCAAGGTCTCGCCCCTTTCAAAACCATTGCAATGGATTTGGGCGTGAACTACACCGCTGGACTACCCATCATCCGCACCTCGCCTGCTCACGGAACTGCATACGATATTGCAGGGAAAAACCTCGCTTCGGAAGAGTCGTTTCTACAAGCGCTCTACATGGGAATCGACGTGTATCGCGCGAGAATCCGCTACAACGAAGCGCGTGCAAATCCTCTGCGCAAACAGTATTTCGAAAAAGGGAACGACAACGAAAAGTTGAATCTGAAAGAAGATTAGGACTGATTACCTTTCGCAATGGAGCATATCGAAAACGACGACAAATACAACGGATTGAGTGTCAGCAAAGGCATTCCACAACCGCCAAGCATCAATCCGTACCTCAATCAACAACGCCAACGTAAGAGACAATTTTCGGTGGACGAATATGTTTCTGGCATTCAGAAAGGCGACATCACTATGTTGAGTCAGGCTGTCACATTGGTTGAAAGCGCAAAGACCGAACATCAGGCCGTAGCGCAAGAAATTATCGAGAAATGCCTTCCTCACACCGGAAAATCGATTCGTATCGGCATCACTGGTGTTCCCGGAGCAGGTAAAAGCACCTCCATCGACACCTTTGGAATGCATCTGTTGGCACAAGGAAGAAAACTCGCCGTGTTGGCCATCGACCCCAGCAGCGAACGTTCCAAAGGGAGCATCTTGGGTGATAAAACCCGAATGGAAGCCCTTTCGGTCGCAAAAAATGCGTTTATTCGCCCTTCACCCGCCGCAGGCTCGTTGGGTGGTGTGGCACGCAAAACCCGCGAAACTATCGTTCTTTGCGAAGCTGCAGGATTCGACACCATCTTTGTTGAAACTGTTGGTGTAGGGCAATCGGAGACGGCTGTTCATTCGATGGTCGATTTCTTTATGTTGTTGCAAGTTCCCGGCACGGGTGATGAACTGCAAGGCATTAAGCGCGGCATTATGGAGCTTGCCGATGGCATTGTAATTAACAAAGCGGACGGAAGCAACATCGAAAAAGCACAATTAGCTCAGGCACAATACCGCAATGCACTGCATCTTTTCCCTACATCTGCTTCGGGGTGGGAGCCTAAAGTCCTCACCTACTCGGGCTACTACAACATCGGTGTCCCCGAAATTTGGCAAATGGTGGACGAATACATTGAATTCGTAAAAGGTAACGGCTATTTCGATCAACGTCGCAAAGAGCAATCGAAGTACTGGATGTATGAAACCATCAACGAACAACTGAAAAACCATTTCTTCAAAAACTCGAGCATCGAATCCGAACTGAAAGTGCTCGAAAAGAAGGTGCTTCATGGCGAAATAAGCTCATTTGTTGCAGCGAAAGTGGTTCTTGACAATTACTTTAAATAATAGGACAAAAATAAAAAGCGAGACATTCAATTAAGAATGTCTCGCTTTCATATTATAGAATATTCGATTACGCTAATTTCACATCCAAATTACGTTTCAATGCAGCAAGAAATGCCTCTGTAGAAAGGTAGTTGTCGCTCGAAACCTTTTCGCCGTGGATCAAAACAGCAAGGTCTTTGGTCATTTCGCCAGCCTCTACTGTTTCGATACAAACAGCTTCGAGTTTTTCACAGAATGTAACCAACTCTGCATTACCGTCTAATTTACCACGGTGCATCAAACCACGAGTCCACGCAAAAATAGATGCAATTGGGTTGGTCGATGTCGCTTTACCTTGTTGGTGTTGACGGTAGTGACGAGTCACAGTTCCGTGCGCAGCTTCTGCCTCTACGGTTTTGCCATCGGGTGTTACCAATACCGACGACATCAAACCCAATGAACCAAAGCCTTGCGCTACAGTATCAGATTGTACATCACCGTCGTAGTTTTTGCAAGCCCACACAAATCCGCCACTCCACTTCATAGCCGAAGCCACCATATCGTCGATCAAACGGTGTTCATAAACAATACCCGCTTTTTCGTAATCAGCTTTGAATTCGTTTTCGTAAACTTCTTGAAAAATATCTTTGAAACGTCCGTCGTAAGCTTTCAAAATGGTGTTTTTAGTTGAAAGATACAAAGGCCATTTTTTTGTTAGCGCCACTTGGAACGATGAGCGTGCAAATCCGTAGATTGACTCGTCGGTGTTGTACATACACATCGCGACACCATCGCCTTTGAAGTCATACACATCCCACGTTTTTGTTTCGCCCGATTCGTCGGTGAAAGACATCGTTAATTTACCTTTTCCTTTGATAACGGTATCTGTAGCCTTGTATTGATCACCAAAAGCGTGACGACCGATTACAATCGGTTGCGTCCAGCCTTGCACGTATCGAGGCACGTTTTTCATAATGATTGGCTCGCGAAACACTGTTCCACCGATGATGTTACGAATAGTTCCGTTAGGCGACTTCCACATTTTCTTGAGTTTGAATTCCTCAACGCGTGCCTCATCGGGAGTGATAGTAGCACATTTGATACCCACATTGTACTGATTGATGGCATTTGCCGAGTCGATAGTCACTTGGTCGTTGGTCAAGTCACGGTTTTCAATACTCAAATCATAATACTTGATATCCAAATCTAGGTAAGGAAGGATTAATTGCTCTTTGATGAAAGACCAAATGATGCGCGTCATTTCATCGCCATCCAACTCTACAACGGGATTTACTACCTTAATTTTCTTCATGTTCTGTTGTGATTTATGCTTTATTTTGAAAAATAGATGCTTACGAGTCAGCTTGCATCGGGTTTAGAACCACAAGTAGCTGATTGAACGACAAATGTAATAATTTGTCACCTAAGCGCAAAATTTTATTTGAATCTATTCTAAATATGATTAAAACATCGAGAATATATTTCACTTCGACAGAAAGCACAATTGCTGCTCTAACATTCTAACACGTGTCATTTCGTAGCCTGCAGCTGTGGCCATTTCAATGGGTCGGGTATAAATATACTCTATTTCCAGCGGGCGGTGATTGTCATAATCAATCTTCATACTGGGTTCATAAGGCTTCATTGTCTCGGTCATATCTACCATTTTGCGGGCGAACTCAGCACTGAGCGGCACGCCACAGGCATTTGCGCCATCTACCACCTCTTGCATCAAGTCGTAAATTAACGGACGAGTCGCTACATTCTGAATCAAATCTTTTGTCGTGGTGTTCATAACCACTGTTGTACCATTGAATGGAATATTCCATACCAACTTTCGCCAACGAATTAAACCCAAATCAGCTGCAACGTCTGCCTCTACACCCGATGCTTTAAAATCGGCACAGACTTGTTGCAAAACGCCCAGACCATCACCTTGCTCCAACCCGACAACTATTTTACCCAAATCGAGATGTGCAATGTGCCCTGCGCCAATCTTCTGCGAACAGATGAATGCCACTCCGCCAGCAACGGTATGCTTCGGAAACTCCTTTGCAACATCAGCTTCCACTCCCAAACCATTTTGAAGAAGAACAATCACAGAATTTTGATGCAAAACGGGAGGTAAAAGGGTTTTCAGCAAATAGTTGTGAGTCGTTTTGAGACAGACAAACACCACATCGGCAGGTGACATATCCTGCGGTTTCCGAAAAGCTGCTACGGGATTCAAATGGAAATCACCCAACACAGAATCAACTCGCAATCCGTTTTCTTTCACAAAACCGTAATCGCTATTGAGCAAGAACTCAACCGAGTGACCAGCATTTGCCAACTTTCCACCGTAAAACCCGCCTAAAGCTCCGGTGCCTATGATTGCATATCGTAGTTTCATAGCTAATAAGAAATAAGTGACAAAAATAGCTCTTTCTAATCTGGTAACAGTTAATTTATGTCATACAAACAATCGTTTGCGAAAATAGTTTTATTTTTGAAAAGTTTAAACAAGAAGATATGAAGAGAATAGTATTACTTTCTACCCTAGCTATCTGGGGTATGAGCGCAATGGCGCAAAACAGCCACAAAGGCAAAATGATTGAAGTTCCTGAAGGAAAAGGATTTTACAACGAAACCATCCTCAAGGATGTGAGCCACGTGAGCGATTCACTGGCAAAAAAAGAGCCAGAAACACGATTTGTGATGGACCAATCGGGTCTTAAACTTCCCAACAAAGTAAGCCTCTACAAACGTCAATGGGCAAATCCAGTGATTTCGCAAGGGAATACGGGCACTTGCTGGGATTTCTCCACGCTGTCGTTCTACGAAACAGAAATTTACCGACTACAAGGCAAAAAAGTCAAGCTTTCTGAAATCTACAATGCGTATTGGGAATACGTCGAGAAAGCACGTCGATTCGTGCAAGAGCGTGGTAATTCTACCTTCGAAGAAGGCAGTGAAGGTAATGCACTTGCTCGTTTGGCTTCTACCTATGGCATCATTCCCGAAACGGCTTATACTGGTTTGATTTGCGGACGCAAATATCACTCTCATGCCAAAATGTACGAAGAGATGAACAACTACCTGCAATCGGTAAAAACATCTAATGCATGGAACGAAACAGCTGTCATCGCTACCATTCGCGACATATTGAAGCACTACATGGGTGAACCACCAACAAAATTCACAGTCGATGGTAAAGAGTACACCCCTCAAACGTATATGAAGGATTACCTCAAATTTGATCCTAAAGCGTATGTCGAAATTCTTTCTGTGAAAGAAAAACCTTATTGGCAACAAGTGGAGTATGTGGTGACAGACAACTGGTGGCACAATGCCGACTACTACAACGTGCCGCTAAATGACTTCATGAAAGCCGTAAAACAGGCCATTCGCAACGGCTACACGCTGAGTATTGGTGGCGATGTTTCAGAAGCAGGATTCTCTAAAGAGACGCAGTGCGCCATGGTGCCCGACTTCGATATTCCGTCGGCATTCATCAACGAAGATGCGCGCCAGTTTCGTTTCTCAAACAAAACTACGACCGACGACCACGGCATGCATCTCGTAGGCTACCTCGAAAACTACAATGGCGATGGCAAAGACTGGTTCCTCATCAAAGACTCCAGCTCTGGCTCGCGCAACAACGACAAAGCCTCTCCTGAGTTTGGCTACTATTTCTTCTCCGAAGATTACGTCAAACTCAAAATGATGGGATTCACTATCCACCGCGATGGCGTAAAGGAGTTGTTGACTAAGTTCAAATAGATGCCAAAACAACAAACCCGTCAGTTTTCAGAAACCTGACGGGTTTATTCGTTACATACTACTCTTTCTTCTCTTTTTCAGTCTTCCGCCGTTCATCCTCCTTCTCATAAGCCTCCACGATGCGCTGTACTAATTTATGGCGCACAATGTCCGACTTATCAAACTCCACCTTGCCAATACCCTTAACACCTCGTAGAATCTGCAAAGCCTGTATCATCCCCGATTTTTGCACAGGGGGAAGGTCAATCTGTGTAATATCACCTGTGATAATCATCTTCGCTCCCATTCCTAAACGAGTAAGAAACATTTTTATCTGCTGAGTCGTGGTATTTTGTGCCTCGTCAAGAATAATCACAGCTTCGCTCAGCGTTCGTCCACGCATAAAAGCCAATGGCGCAATCTGAATCACATTTGTCTCCATATACTCCTTCAACTTCACAGCTGGCAGCATATCTTGTAGCGCATCGTAGAGCGGTTGCAAATATGGATCGATTTTCTCCTTCATATCGCCAGGCAGGAAACCGAGCTTTTCGCCTGCTTCCACTGCTGGACGGCTAAGAATTATCTTCTTCACTTCTTTATTTTTCAAAGCACGTACTGCCAAGGCTATCGCCACGTAGGTTTTTCCCGATCCTGCAGGACCAAGGGCAAACACCATATCGTTTTTCTCAAATTCTTCGACAAGCTTCTTTTGATTCAACGTACGAGAACAGATAGATTTACCGCCCACTCCGTGAATAATCAAATTATCGAGCCGAATCTCTACGGGTTGGCTTCCCTTGACAATGCTCACAATCACATCTTCGTTGAGCACATTAAACTCAACACAATACGACTCCAATTGTCGGATAATTCGCTCAAACGATTCGGCATCTTGCTCTTCACCAATCACCTTCATCACACTGCCTCGTGCTGCAATCCGCAATTTTGGAAACAGCGTCTTCAGCAACTGGATATTGCAATTGTTCACACCATAAAACACCGCTAAATCAACTTGCTCAAACAGAATTATCTTTTCAATCATACTTAAATGAAGAGTTATGAATTATGAAGCAGCAGTTCGAAATCCCCTACCAACTGCATTATTTCACAAATATAATGAAACCACACCAATAGATTCAGAAACATTTCTTATTTTCGGAGAAAATTATCAGAAGTTCCTTTATGAGAATACCCAATCAAATTATCAGCGCTCTCCTTTTAGCAATTACTTTTACCGCTTGTCAACACAAAGAAAAACTAAAAACACACGATTTCGAACTGCTTCCGTTCCCTAAATATTACTTGACGTTCAACGACAGAAACGAGAAACAGCTCACCGTTGCCACCACAATTGGCATATCTCCCATTTCCACACGGCAGCAAGCTTTAAAATTGGCGGATATACTGGTAGAAATCAAATCTAACGACTATTATCACGTGGATAGCTTACGAAGCTCTCTTCCATTCCTTGTAAAAACAGCTGCTGCTCGGCTCGATTCTATTGGCATTCTCTTCCAAGACTCTCTCATTCGAAAAGGTGGACCACTCTACCGCATATACATCACCAGCATCCTTCGATCGAAAGAAGACATCGACAAACTTCACAAAAAGAACACGAATTCGAGTCTCAATTCAGCACATCTTTATGGTACCACATTCGACATCGCTTACTGGCGTTTTGAGCGAGTGGATACAACTGATATCGAGATAGATAAATCGAAACTCAAAGTCGTACTTGCAGAAGTTCTTCGCGATATGAAGGCTGCCAACAAATGCTTCGTAAAATACGAAGTCAAGCAAGGCTGTTTCCATGTTACTGCTCGACCTTAGCGACTCATACAAACAAAAAAAGCGCCGAATCTCTTCGGCGCTTTTCAAATATATAAACTTCTATTATTTTACAGAATCCATGTGTGCGATCAAATCCAACACTTTGTTAGAATAACCCCACTCGTTATCGTACCAAGATACTAATTTAACGAAGTTACCATTCAAAGCGATACCTGCACCTGCATCAAATACTGAAGTACGTACTTCGTGAACGAAGTCAGTAGAAACAACAGCATCTTCTGTGTAGCCAAGAACACCTTTCATTGTAGTCTCAGAAGCCAATTTAATAGCAGCTTTGATCTCTTCGTATGAAGCAGCTTTCTCAAGACGTACAGTCAAGTCAACTACAGAAACGTCAGCAGTTGGTACTCGGAATGCCATACCAGTCAATTTGCCGTTCAATGCAGGAATAACTTTACCTACAGCTTTAGCAGCACCTGTAGAAGAAGGAATGATGTTGCCCAAGATTGAGCGTCCACCTCTCCAATCCTTAGCAGAAGGAGCATCAACAGTTTTTTGAGTGTTTGTGGCAGCGTGTACAGTTGTCATCAAACCTTCTACAATACCGAAGTTGTCGTTGATTACTTTAGCCAAAGGAGCTAAACAGTTTGTTGTACAAGACGCGTTAGAAACAACATCCATATCTTTGGTGTAAGTTTCAAGGTTAACACCACATACGAACATTGGAGCATCGTTAGAAGGAGCTGAAATAACAACTTTCTTAGCACCACCTTTCAAGTGAAGGCCAGCTTTTTCAGTTGTAGTGAATACACCTGTTGATTCAACAACATAGTCTGCGCCAGCTGCGCCCCAACCAATGTTAGCTGGATCTTTTTCAGCGTAGAAGGCAACTTCTTTACCGTTTACGAACAGTTTACCACCTCTATTTTCGGCAGTTCCTTGGAATTGACCATGTACTGTGTCGTATTGCAACATGTACACTAAGTAATCGATATCCAAGAATGGGTCATTTACTGCAACGATTTCTACATCGTTTCTCTCTTGAGCAGCACGGAACACCAAACGTCCAATGCGGCCAAATCCGTTAATACCTACTTTAATCATTGTTATAAAACTATTTAAGGGTTCCAAAAACTTCTGCAAAGTTAGTTTTTTTATATCATTTTTGAAAGGAAACTATCAAAAAAATATGCTAAAAAACACAATAATTAGGTTTGAATCGTGACAAAATCACTAAAATAATCGCATTTTGCAATCTAAATATTACAATTAGAACACTTTGGTCAAATCATTATTTGTGTATCTTTGCAATTCAAAGCACATTCTGCTTCATGAAAAAGAAAGAACCGCTTAAACCATCCATAAAAATCCCACTCAAACGGGAGAACAAAGTGACCTTCTCGCTCAACGACAAGGAGTTCAATATGATGCGTCAATACCTTGATAAACACAAGATTGAAAATCAATCTCGGTGGATGCGCGAGGTTGTGATGTCTTACCTTTGGAAGAAAACGGAAGAGGACTACCCGACACTTTTCAACGAAAATGAAATTCGCAAATAGATGGCTCTTTCTGACGAATATTTCATGAAACAAGCCTATGCCGAAGCAGAAAAGGCTTTGCAGCAAGGCGAAATCCCAGTTGGCGCTGTTGTGGTCTGCAACCAAACTATAATTGCACGAGCACACAATCTTACCGAAACATTAAATGACGTAACAGCTCATGCCGAAATGCAGGCAATCACAATGGCAGCAAACGTACTTGGTGGGAAATACCTCAGCGATTGCACCTTATACGTCACGCTTGAACCTTGCAGCATGTGCGCCGGAGCATTGGGTTGGTCGCAAGTATCGCGCATCGTTTACGCAGCATCCGATGATAAGAAAGGTTACACCAACAACACTGCAGGTGTACTTCATCCTAAAACAACAATCACTCACGGCATTCTATCTGAAGAATGTGCCACAATCATCAAAGATTTCTTTAAAAAAAGAAGGTAAGATTAGTTTTTGATCTCCTCGTATTCGGCGTAATCGCCTTCATTCGGATCAATAATCTTCTTTTTGTTCGACGCTTCACTTGTCGAGTGACTCTCTCCATAGTAGGACTGACTCTGTCCAAAAGGAGCGCTTGCGCGTCGGCGGAGGCTGGGGAAGAAAATACTCAATACGCTTCGCAATAAGGATATTCCAAAAGAGAGAATCATCAAGACAATCACCAATGCAAAAACGAAGATAAACAGGATAAAAGACATAGCTGTGTAATTTACAATCGACAATAAAACAACTTGCAACAAAGGCTAGTTCATCTATTAAAGATTTTTACAACAAAAGAACTTAATATATAGAACCCAATGGTCAACGAAATACCGAGAAATCCAAATGCTACAATCAACACCAATCCAGAAAACAGCAATAAAAATTGTAATGCATTGGCTTTAAAAGATAGACTCTTAATTTTCAAAGAATACATAGGCAAATTAGAAACTAGCAAAAACGAGAAAAGTGCAATACCTACGATATAGACTCCTGTTTGAATAGTTGAGATATGTGATTGCTCAATCCACGCCGCCAAACTAACCCAGAATAATCCATTAGCAGGAGTAGGCATTCCAATAAAGGAGGTCGTTTGACGTTCATCAAGATTAAAA
This sequence comes from Bacteroidales bacterium, assembly GCA_049315325.1. GTDB lineage: Bacteria > Bacteroidota > Bacteroidia > Bacteroidales > UBA7332 > CAXXIC01. Next base: position 177,933 of record JBMOKJ010000006.1, on the reverse strand, counting down.
ATTGCTAACCGTAAGGCGGAAAATACTGCAATAAGAAATGCAGCATAAGGAAGATATTCAGCGAATGGCATATCTTTCGAGAGCGATTGTTCCACGAGCTTATACACTACTAAAGCAGGCACAAACCCAAAGCTAACCATATCAGCTAACGAATCGAGCTCTTTGCCAATAGCTGAATAAGCTTTTAACCCACGTGCTGCGAAGCCGTCCAGAAAATCAAACAATGATGCAAGATAAACCAACCAAGCAGCGACGATCAATTCTCCTTTAAAAGCAAAAACTGCCGCCACACAACCTGCAAAAAGATTCAGGCAGGTAATTGCATTCGGAATATGTTTCTTTATTGCCATTATTTAAGTTTAGCAAGCTGTGTAATATTTCCAGTAACATTCTGTTCCAGCTCAACCAACACCTCTGTACCCAAAGGCAGATAGAGATCTAGGCGCGAGCCAAACTTGATAAATCCAAGGAATTCATTGATACGGCAATCGTCATCGATATCAGAATAAGTGACAATTCTACGAGCTAATGCACCAGCAACCTGGCGAACTAAAATGCTGACCTTCTTATTGTTTTCAATAACAATTGTTGAACGCTCATTTTCCGTGCTCGATTTAGGCAAATAAGCCCCTTGAAAACGACCTTCGTGGTGAGTCACATATTTCACTGTTCCGTTCATTGGGTACCAATTAGCATGAACATTGAGAGGTGACATAAAGATCGAGACTTGCAATCTTTTATCTTTGAAATATTCAGGTTCGTAAACCTCCTCAATCACAACAACTTTTCCATCACATGGCGAAATTACCATATCCTCGGTCTCTCCAACGTAGATACGACGTGGGCAGCGAAAGAAGTTCACCAAAAGGAGATAGATCACCGATGTCACAGATACAACAGTATAAAACACGGTTGTCGAAGCTTCGAACCAAAGCAGAAGATCCAATACAATTAAAAACAGTAAAGATAAAACTAATAAATCCCAACCTTCTCTATGGATTCTGATACGCATAAATCACATTTTTAAAATTCGCTTACAAAAATAGTCTATTATTTACAAATACACAAATGGGCTCCAATTACCCACAAAACGAAGAAAGGTCGAATCCAAACGGAAACGACCTTTCTCTATAAATAAACTCTGAATTACTCAGCCGCTTCTTCAGCAGCAGGAGTAGCATCTGAAACTGGTGCAGCTTCTACAACTTGAGCATCTTCTTTCTTCTTCGCAGCAGAACGACGAGTTCTTGTTTTCTTAGTTGCTTTTTCTTTCAGCATGTTTTCGTTGTAGTCAACCAACTCGATGTAGCACATCGAAGCGTTGTCTCCTAAACGAGTTCCAGTTTTCAAGATACGCGTGTAACCACCTGGACGATCAGCTACTTTAGCCGCTACAGCTTGAAAAAGCTCTGTAACTGCGTATTTATCGCCTAAATAACTAAACACTGTACGTCTTGAGTGAGTTGTATCCTCTTTTGATTTAGTAATCAGAGGTTCAACGTAGATTCTCAAAGCTTTTGCTTTCGCAACAGTTGTCATAATACGCTTATGCTTAATCAGTGAAGACGCCATATTCGCCAACATTGCCTCTCTATGAGAGTGAGTGCGGCCTAAATGATTGAATTTCTTATTGTGTCTCATTGTTTTACTCTTTGTCTAATTTATATTTCGAGATATCCATACCGAAAGATAGATTCAAGTTAACCAATAACTCATCTAATTCAGTAAGAGATTTTTTACCAAAGTTTCTGAATTTCAACAGATCGGCTTTGTTGTATTGTGCAAGTTCTCCCAATGTTTCCACATCAGCAGATTTCAAGCAATTCAACGCACGAACAGACAAATCCATATCAACCAGTTTGGTTTTGAGCAATTGACGCATGTGTAATACCTCTTCATCGAAGTCCTCTCCACCATCAGAATCACTCATTTCGAGGGTGATTTTTTCGTCAGAGAACAACATAAAGTGATAAATCAAAATCTTTGCAGACTCTTTCAACGCATCTTTTGGATGAATAGAACCGTCAGTTTCGATTTCAATAACCAATTTCTCGTAATCCGTTTTTTGTTCAACACGGTAGTTTTCTACAGCATATTTCACATTACGAATTGGAGTATAGATTGCATCAATAGGAATAACCAAAATATCGTCGCTTGCTCCTCGATTTTCTTCAGCAGGAACGTATCCACGTCCTTTGTTGATGGTTAATTCAATTGAGAAACTTGCAGATGAACTAAGGTTACAAATAACTAATTCGGGGTTCAATACCTCAAAACCAGTCAAATGTTTGCTAATATCACCTGCTTTGAATACCTCAGTACCCGACACATTGATTGATACCTTCTCGTTTTCGATCTCTTCAACGATTTGTTTCAATCTAATCTTTTTGATGTTCAGGATGATGTTTGTAACATCTTCAATCACACCGGGAATAGTTGAAAACTCGTGTTCTACACCATCAATCTTAATTGAAGTGACAGCAAAACCTTCTAATGAAGAGAGGAGGATTCGGCGCAATGCATTACCAACGGTAATACCATAACCTGGCTCCAAGGGACGAAATTCGAATTTACCGAATGTTGCATCCGCCTCAAGCATTATTACTTTATCGGGTTTTTGAAATGCTAATATCGCCATGAATTTGTTTATTATTTAGAATATAATTCAACGATCAATTGCTCTTTGATATTCTCTGGAATGTCTGTACGATCAGGCATGTGAAGGAAAGTTCCTGACATAACTGATTTGTCCCACTCCAACCAAGGGTATTTGCTGTGATTAAAACCAGAAAGTGCATCAACGATAACTTCCAATGATTTTGATTTTTCACGTACCGAAATTACCTGTCCTGCTTTAACTGAGAAAGAAGGAATGTTCACCACTTTACCGTTTACACAAATGTGTCTGTGAGAAACCAACTGACGAGCAGCTGAACGGGTAGGCGCAAGGCCCAAACGGAAAACGACATTGTCCAAACGAGCCTCAAGGAATTGGAGCAATACCTCACCCTTGATACCTTTTGTACGAGATGCTTTTTCAAATAAATTGCGGAATTGTTTTTCCAACACACCATAGGTATATTTCGCTTTTTGCTTTTCGCGAAGCTGAATACCATATTCTGATGTTTTTCTTTTTCTTGAATTACCGTGCTGTCCGGGAGGATAGTTTTTCTTCGAAAGAACTTTATCCGGCCCGAAAATAGCTTCACCAAATTTACGAGCAATTCTTGACTTAGGTCCAGTATATCTTGCCATTATTTTTATTATTTATGTTTCAAAAGAAGAATCCGAATCAGTGCAGCCGCGATTGCAGAGAGGTGTTAGTGCAATCTATTCACAAATTAGGACTCAAAAAATTTCGGATTAATTAAACTCTTCTTCTTTTAGGTGGACGACATCCGTTGTGTGGAAGTGGCGTTACATCGATTATCTCTGATACTTCGATTCCAGCACCGTGGATTGTTCTGATTGCAGACTCACGTCCGTTACCTGGTCCCTTTACATAAGCCTTTACTTTTCTCAAGCCAAGGTCGAATGCAATTTTTGCACAATCTTGTGCTGCCATTTGAGCAGCATAGGGAGTATTCTTTTTAGATCCTCTAAATCCCATTTTACCGGCAGAAGACCAAGAAATTACTTGTCCTTCGCTATTTGCCAGCGAAACAATGATGTTGTTGAAAGATGAGTGAACGTGAAGTTGACCATTGGCATCTACTTTCACATTTCTCTTCTTCGCAGCGACTGTTTTCTTTGCCATATTACTTATTATTTAGTAGCTTTTTTCTTGTTTGCAACAGTTTTCTTTTTACCCTTACGAGTACGAGCATTGTTTTTAGTGCTCTGACCACGTAATGGAAGACCAATACGGTGGCGAACTCCACGGTAGCAACCGATATCCATCAATCGCTTGATGTTGAGTTGTACCTCTGAGCGCAAATCACCCTCTACTTTAAACTCAGCTCCGATGATCTCACGAATTGAAGCTGTTTGATCATCATTCAAATCCTTTACTTTGATGTCTCTATCAACACCTGCTTTTTCTAAAATGGTATTTGATCTGCTACGACCGATTCCAAAGATGTAGGTCAAAGCGATTTCTACTCTTTTATTTTGCGGCAAGTCAACACCAACTATTCTTATAGCCATATACTTGAAATTTTTTGCAAAATTAATAAATTATCCCTGACGTTGTTTATACTTAGGGTTTTTCTTGTTAATTACATACAAGCGACCTTTTCGTCTTACGATTTTGCAATCAGGTGTGCGCTTTTTTAAAGATGCTCTTACTTTCATATCTAATAGTTTATTTTATTTGTATCTAAAAGCAATTCTCCCTTTTGACAAATCATAAGGAGACATTTCAACTCTCACTTTATCGCCTGGTAAAATCTTGATGTAGTGCATACGCATTTTACCTGAGATGTGAGCCGTAATTTCGTGTCCATTTTCGAGTTCGACTCTGAACATTGCATTAGACAATGCTTCTGTAATAACTCCGTCTTGCTCAATTGCTGACTGTTTAGACATATTGACTAATTTACGATTTACTATTTAATACTTGTTCTACATACTCAAACGTTGAAAGAATATCTGCTTTCCCGTGGCGAATGGCTAATGTGTGTTCAAAGTGAGCTGACATTTTTCCATCTTTCGTTCGGGTTGTCCATCCGTCACTTTCGAAAATCATATTTCGAACGCCTTGATTAATCATTGGTTCTATGGCAATTACCATTCCCGATTTCAACATCGGACCTGAACCTCTTCGTCCATAATTAGGAACTTCTGGCGCTTCGTGTAGTTTTCGACCAACACCATGTCCAACAAGTTCTCTCACTACAGAGTACGAATGACTTTCGCAGTACTCTTGAATCGCACATCCGACATCACCAACTCGGTTTCCATGAATCGACTTCTCGATACCCAAATAGAGTGACTCTTTTGTGACCTCAAGAAGTTTTTTTGTTTCTGGAGCAACATCTCCTACACAAAATGTGTAGGCTGAATCACCGAAGAAACCATTCAACAAAACTCCACAGTCAATCGAAATGATGTCTCCATCTTTCAACGGTTCCTTATTCGGGATGCCGTGTACAATCTGACTGTTTGGTGAAGCACAAAGAGTGTTTGGGAATCCACTGTATCCTAAAAATGCAGGAATACCGTGATGATCTCTTATAAACTCTTCTGCTTTTTTATCAAGCTCAAGCGAAGTTATTCCCGGTTGAATTAATTCAGCAACTAAGCCAAGTGTCTTTCCAACTAAGAGCGAACTCTGACGAATAAGCTCAATTTCCTCGTCTGTTTTAATATATATCATCCGATCAATATGCATTCGCAGAGCCACTTCTGCCCTTAATACGTCCGGATTTCAACAATCCATCGTAGTGACGCATCAAAAGGTGACTTTCTACTTGTTGCAATGTATCTAATACTACACCCACAAGAATCAACAAAGATGTACCTCCAAAAAACTGTGCAAATCCTTGTCCTACGTTTGCCATACTTGCAAATGCAGGCATAATAGCGATAAGAGCCAAAAACATAGAACCTGGCAAAGTAATGCGAGACATAATCTCATCCAGATATTCAGCTGTTTTCTTTCCTGGTTTGATTCCTGGAATAAAGCCATTATTTCGTTTCATGTCTTCAGCCATTTGTGTAGGCTGAATTGTAATTGCAGTATAAAAATAGGTAAACGCAATAATCAAAATTGCAAAGGTTACGTTATAACCCCATCCTGTGTGAGTCAAAAACGACTGAAGGAATGGTCCAACAGATTGCATGTGTGAATAACCTACAATCGTAACTGGGATAAACATAATTGCTTGAGCAAAAATGATTGGCATTACACCCGAAGCATTAATCTTCAATGGGATATATTGACGAGCTCCACCGTATTGTTTCTCTCCAACAATCTTTTTAGCATATTGCACCGGCACTTTACGAGTACCTTGCACCAAAAGAATTGCCATTGCGATAACAAAAAGAAGGAACACAATCTCGCCTAAGAACATCACCAAACCCCCTGCTTTTTCATTGAAACGAAGAATAAACTCCTGAGTCATTGCTTGTGGTAAGCGTGCGATAATTCCGACTAAAATGATAAATGAGATTCCGTTACCAATACCTTTGTCTGTAATTCTCTCGCCCAACCACATAATGAACATACTACCAGCAGTCAAAATAAGAGTAGATGAGATTACAAACCACAAACCTGTAGGCATAGCACCATTTGCATCTTTCAGCTGCACATTCAAGTTAATGAGGTAAGAAGGAGCTTGGAAGAAGAGAATCAACACGGTCAAATAACGTGTATACTGATTCATTTTACGTCTTCCGCTTTCACCTTCGCGCTGCATTTTCTGGAATTTAGGAACGGCAATGGTAAGCAACTGAATCACAATAGAAGCAGAAATATAGGGCATAATACCCAACGCAAAGATAGATGCGTGAGAAAATGCACCTCCCGAAAACATATCGAGAAGAGAAAGAAGACCACTTTTAGTTTGCGATTGTAGTCCTGCAAGTGCATCTGGGTTAATACCCGGAAGTACAACGTAAGAACCAAAACGATAAACTGATACGAGAAGAAGTGTAGTTAAAATACGACTTCTTAAATCTTCAATCTTCCAGATGTTTTTTATGGTGTCAACTGCTCTCATTGTGTTTAGATTTTAGCGATAGTACCACCAGCAGCTACAATAGCAGCTTCAGCTGATTTAGAAAATGCGTTTGCTTCAACATCCAATTTCAAAGTCAAAGTTCCGTTTCCGAGAATTTTAACCAATTGAGTAGATGAGATAAAGCCAGCAGCTATCAAATCATCGATACCAACTTTAGTCAAAGAATTAGCTTCAGCGAGTGATTGCAAAGTTTCGATGTTAACGGCTTTGTAATCTACGCGGTTGATGTTCTTAAAACCAAATTTAGGCAAACGTCTTTGAATTGGCATCTGACCACCTTCAAATCCGATTTTTCTAGAGTAACCTGATCTAGATTTAGCTCCTTTGTGACCTCTTGTAGAAGTTCCACCTAATCCTGATCCGGTACCACGACCGATCCTTTTTCTTGTTTTGGTAGAACCTGCAGCAGGTTTCAAATTACTTAAATTCATATCTTTATAAATTTACTTTATTACACAATTATTCTACTACAGAAACCAAGTGGCTAACTTTCGCAACCATACCCAAAATTTGTGGAGTAGCTTCGTGCTCAACCACTTTATTGAGTTTTGTCAATCCCAATCCATCGAGAGTTCTCTTTTGGATAGCAGGACATTTGATTCTGCTTTTTACTTGTTTGATTTTTATTGTTGCCATTTTGTAGTCTCCTTAAATTAACCTTTGAATACTTTTTCTAAAGTCACGGCTCTGTTTTGAGCAACAGTATATGCATCGCGAAGTTCACCCAAAGCAACCATAGTAGCTTTTACCAAGTTGTGTGGATTTGACGAACCTTTTGATTTTGCCAAAACGTCGGTTACACCAACGCTCTCAAGTACTGCACGCATCGCACCACCGGCTTTTACTCCAGTACCGTGAGAAGCAGGTTTCAAGAACACTTCAGCACCACCAAATTTAGACCATTGTTCGTGAGGGATAGTACCCTTCAACACTGGAACTTTAATGAGGTTCTTTTTAGCAGCTTCTACACCTTTTGCAATAGCACTGGTTACTTCACCCGCTTTACCAAGACCCCAACCAACGATTCCGTCTTCGTTTCCTACAACTACGATAGCCGAAAAGCTGAATGTACGTCCACCTTTGGTTACTTTCGTAACACGATTGATGGCAACCAATCTATCTTTTAACTCTAAATCAGTAGTTGTTTTTACTATATTTTTATTTCCTGACATGACGATTAAAATTTAAGTCCAGCGTTACGGGCAGCATCTGCCAATTGTTTTACTCTTCCGTGATACAAATATCCGTTTCTATCGAAAACGACAGCAGCGATACCGGCTTCTACAGCTTTTTTCGCGATCAAAGCACCAACTTGAGCTGCTAGATCTTGTTTAGGCGCTTTTTCAAGTCCTAAAGAACTTGCAGATACAAGTGTTTTTCCTTGCAAATCATCAATGATTTGTGCATATATCTGGCTATTGCTTCTGAACACAGTCAAACGAGGAATAGCAGTTGTTCCGCTAATTTTAGCTCGTACGCTGCGTTTGATTCTCAGCCTTCTTTCTATCTTTTTTAACATAGTATAGCTATTTTACTTGAATTATTTACCCTTACCTGCAGATTTACCTGATTTTCTGCGTAGTATTTCGCCAACGAACTTGATACCTTTTCCTTTGTATGGTTCAGGTTTACGGAACGAGCGGATTTTTGAACATACCTGACCTAACAACTGTTTGTCAGACGATTCAAGAATCAACAATGGGTTTTTATTTCTCTCTGATTTCGTTTCGATTTTAACCTGATCTGGTAATTGTAGATAAATGTTGTGGCTAAATCCGAGTGAAAACTCGATAACCTGACCGTTGTTTGAAACACGGTAACCAACACCTACTAATTCCATCTCTTTACGGTAACCTGTAGAAACACCGATTACCATATTGTTGATTAATGAACGATACAAACCATGTAAAGCACGATGTTGTGCTTCGTCAGATGGACGTGTCAAAACAACGTTTGATCCATCAACGGCAACAACTATACCTCCAGTGATTTCTTGACTCAATGCGCCTTTAGGGCCTTTTACACTTACTAATGCGTCTGCTACTGAAACTGTAACACCGGCAGGGATGGCAATAGGCAATTTTCCAATTCTTGACATTCTATTCTTCCTCCCTAATTAATAAATGTAACACAATACTTCGCCACCGATTTTAAGGTCTCTTGCCTCTTTATCTGTCATCACACCTTTCGATGTAGAGATAATGGCAATACCCAAACCGTTTAATACGCGCGGAAGGTCGTTGTGACCAACATACTGGCGTAAACCAGGAGAAGATATACGACTAAGTTTTTTGATTGCGTTTACTTTGTTGATTGGATCGTACTTCAACGCAACTTTGATTGACCCTTGTGGGCCTTCTTCTACAAACTTGTAATTAAGGATGTAGCCTTTTTCAAAAAGAATCTTTGTGATTTCTTTTTTGAGATTCGACGCAGGAATTTCAACAACGCGGTGATTTGCTTTGATCGCGTTTCTGAGTCTGGTCAAATAATCTGCTATTGGATCTGTCATAATAAAAAATAATTAAATTGATCCGGACTACCCGGACAATATTTAACACACGAAAATTTTCTTACCAGCTTGCTTTTTTCACACCCGGAATTAAACCTGCTGATGCCATTTCACGAAATTGAATACGTGAAACGCCGAATTGGCGAACGTATCCTTTCGGTCTTCCAGTGATGCTGCAACGGTTGTGCAAACGTACTGGTGATGCATTTTTAGGTAGAGCCTGAAGAGCTTCGTAGTTGCCGTCTTTCTTAAGTTGCTCTCTTTTAGCAGCATACTTAGCGACGAGCTTCGCTCTCTTCACCTCACGGGCTTTCATTGATTCTTTAGCCATATCAATTAATCTTTTTTAGCGTTCTTAAACGGTAAGCCAAATTCTTTCAAAAGTGCATACCCTTCTTCATCTGTTTTTGCAGAGGTCACAAAGGTAATATTCATTCCAAGAATTTTACTAATATTGTCTATATTAATTTCAGGAAAAATGATTTGTTCGGTGATTCCGAGGGTGTAATTTCCACGGCCGTCTAATTTCCCTTCAATTCCCTTGAAGTCACGAATACGAGGTAGAGCTACGCGAACGAGACGCTCTAAGAATTCGTACATTTGCTCGCGACGTAATGTTACCATTACACCGATAGGCATTTTTTTACGCAACTTGAAGTTAGAAATATCTTTACGAGAAAGGGTTGCAACAGCCTTTTGTCCCGTAATATTGGTTAACTCGGTAATCGCAGTTTCGATGATTTTTTTATCGGCTACAGCGATTCCAAGACCTTGATTGATAACGATTTTTTTCAATACAGGAACTTGCATAACTGACTTGTACCCGAACTCTTTCATCAAAGCGGGTGCAACTCTTTCCTTATAATCGTTTTTAAGACTAGCAGTATTGCTCATTACTTAATCTCCTCTCCTGATTTTTTTGATATACGAACTAAAGCGCCTTTTTCATTCAGTTTACGACCAACGCGAGTTGGTTTTCCTGATTTTGGATCCAAAGGATTCAAATTTGAAATGTGAATGGCAGCTTCTTTTTTTACAATTCCTCCTTGAGGATTTTGTGCATTTGGCTTGGTACTTTTTGATACCATATTTACGCCTTCAACAATAGCACGGCTTTTGCTGATTTGCACTTCTAGGACACGACCGGTTTTACCTTTGTCGTTGCCGGCATTTACGTAAACGGTGTCGCCTTTTTTGATATGTAATTTACCCATTATTTCTAAAGGAATTAAAGCACTTCAGGTGCGAGTGACACAATTTTCATATTTGTTGCACGGATTTCGCGAGCTACAGGGCCGAAAATACGACTACCTCTCATTTCGCCATCTCCTTTTAACAGGACACATGCATTATCGTCGAAACGAATGTATGATCCGTCAGCACGACGGATTTCCTTTTTGGTTCTCACCACAATGGCTTTAGAAACCGCGCCCTTTTTCACATCGCTTGATGGAATGGTGCTTTTGATAGCTACGACGATAATATCGCCTACTGTAGCATAGCGTTTTCTAGTTCCGCCTAATACTCTGATCACAAGGGCTTGTTTAGCTCCACTGTTGTCAGCTACTATAAGTCTTGACTCTTGTTGTAACATATTACTTAGCTCTTTCGATTATTTCTACTAATCTCCATCTTTTCAGTTTGCTCAGTGGACGAGTTTCCATGATTTTGACAGTATCACCAATATTGCATTCGTTTTTCTCGTCGTGAGCATGATATTTCTTCGTTTTATTAACGAATTTTCCGTAGATAGGGTGTTTTTCTTTCCACTTCACAGCGATTGTAATGGTTTTATCCATTTTGTTGCTGAAAACTACGCCCATACGTTCTTTTCTAAGATTTCTTGTTTCCATCAGGCTCAATTAGTTATTGTTGTGTAATTTCTCTTTCGCGAAGGATGGTATTCATTCGCGCGATGTCTCTACGTAAATGCTTGATTTGCGTAGGATTGTCCAATGGAGTGATTGAGTGATTCAACGTCATTTGGTTTAATGCTGATGAATCTGCATCGATTTTCTCGATCAACTCTTTGGTGCTTAGTTCTTTAATTTCTGCTACTTTCATAATCGGTTATGCGTTTTCGTTAGTATCATAATCGCGTCTTACCACGAATTTAGTCGTGATCGGAAGTTTTTGTGCTGCTAGGCGCAAAGCTTCTTTAGCGATAACGAAGGATACTCCTTCTACTTCAATTATGATGCGACCTGGAGTAACAGGTGCAACGAAGCCTTCTGGTGAACCTTTACCTTTACCCATACGTACTTCGGCTGGTTTTTTGGTGATAGGCTTATCAGGGAAAATGCGAATCCAGATCTGACCTTGACGTTGCATATAACGCGTTACTGCGATACGGGCTGCTTCGATTTGACGACCGGTAATCCATTTAGACTCTAAAGCCTTTATACCAAATGAACCGAATGCCAACTGATTGCCACGCTGAGCAACACCTTTCATGCGCCCCTTCTGTTGTCTTCTGAACTTTGTTTTCTTCGGTTGTAACATTGTCTGTAAAATTCAGTGTTGTTAATTACTTGTTTCTTTTGTTGAATCGACCGTTATCGCGTCCGTCACGTCCGCCTTCGCGTCTTTGACCTTGACCTTGACCACCACCTTGGTGACGACCTGATTCTTTTTGTACTGTGAAGTTTGGAGCTAAGTCTTTTTTACCGTAAATTTCGCCACGGCAAATCCATACTTTAACGCCCAACAAACCTACTTTGGTAAGAGCTTCTGCCAAGGCATAGTCAATATCAGCACGCAGTGTATGAAGTGGAGTTCTTCCCTCTTTATACATTTCTGAACGAGCCATTTCAGCGCCGTTCAAACGTCCTGAGATTTGAATTTTGATACCTTCGGCACCCATTCTCATTGTAGATGCGATAGCCATTTTCACAGCTCTACGGTAAGCGATTTTCCCCTCGAGTTGGCGAGCGATGTTGTTAGCTACGATAACAGCATCTAACTCAGGTTTTTTCACTTCGTAGATATTGATTTGTACATCTTTGTCTGTGATTTTTTTCAACTCTTCTTTCAGTTTGTCAACTTCTTGACCACCTTTTCCGATAATGATACCAGGACGAGCTGTGCAGACAGTGATTGTAACCAATTTCAATGTACGTTCGATAACGATGCGCGAAACACTTGCTTTTGCAAGACGAGCATTGAGGTATTTGCGGATTTTGCTATCCTCTAGAAGAGTGTCGCCAAAATTCTTACCACCATACCAGTTAGAGTCCCAACCACGGATGATACCTAAGCGGTTGCTTATTGGATTAACTTTTTGTCCCATCTTACATTAATTTTGATTAGTGTTTTTATTAGCCACTGTATCTACAAACAAAGTTACGTGGTTAGAACGTTTGCGAATTCTGTATCCACGACCCTGTGGAGCAGGACGTAGTCTTTTCATCATTGCTGCAGAGTCAACGAAAACTTCTGATATATAAAGTTCACCACTCTCTGCTTTACGTTCGTTCTTTAGTTCCCAGTTGGCAATTGCAGAACGAAGCAATTTTTCAATTCTTGCAGAAGCCTCTTTCGAAGAGAACTTCAATACTCCCAATGCACGGAAAACTTCCATTCCTCTGACCATATCGGTCACCAAGCGCATTTTACGCGGAGAAGTAGGAACGCCTACCAGTTTGGCAAAGTATTGTGTCTTCAGGGCTTCTTTTCTTTTTTCGGCTGAAATCTTTTTTCTTGCACCCATTTTATTCTATCTTTTTATTTTTCAAATAGTATATTCCTGAAGCGCTTAGCGTTTCTTGTTACCACCATGGCCACGGAAAGTACGGGTGGGTGAAAATTCGCCCAACTTGTGTCCTACCATATTTTCGGTGATGTAAACAGGAATAAATTTGTTACCGTTGTGTACTGCTACTGTATGGCCTACAAAATCCGGAGATATCATAGAAGCTCTTGCCCATGTTTTGATCACGGTTTTTTTACCTGACTCATTCATAGCCAAGATTTTGTTTTCAAGCTTCACATAAATATATGGGCCTTTTTTAAGCGATCGACTCATAGTTTAATTTATTAATCAAATTATTTTTTTCTTCTTTCAATAATATACTTAGACGACTGCTTTTTAGGAGCACGTGTCTTAAGACCTTTAGAATAGAGACCTTTGCGTGAGCGTGGGTGACCTCCTGACGAGCGTCCTTCACCACCACCCATCGGGTGATCTACCGGGTTCATGGATACACCTCGGTTACGTGGGCGACGACCTTGCCATCTTGAGCGACCGGCTTTACCAGAGCTTTCGAGTGCGTGATCTGAATTACCTACACTACCTACGGTTGCTTTGCAAGTTGAAAGAATTTTGCGAGTTTCACCTGAAGGCAATTTTACAATTGCGTAATCTCCTTCTTTCGAAGTTAATTGAGCGAAAACACCTGCTGAACGAACGAAGGCTGCACCTTGTCCTGGACGAAGTTCGATGTTGTGAATAATCGTACCTACAGGGATGTTTTTAAGCGGCAATGAGTTACCAATTTCGGGAGCTGCTTTCTCTCCTGACATAATAGTTTGTCCTACTTCGAGACCGTTTGGAGCGACAATGTATCGTTTTTCTCCATCAACGTAGTAAAGTAGTGCAATGTTTGCAGATCGGTTTGGATCATACTCCACCGATTTTACTACTGCTGGAACACCATCTTTCTCTCTTTTGAAGTCGATGATACGATACAACTTTTTGTGACCACCACCAATGTAGCGCATGGTCATTTTTCCTTGGTTGTTACGTCCACCTGATTTTTTAACTCCAATTACGAGAGACTTTTCCGGTGCGGTTGCAGTAATGTTATCGAACGCACCGATAATTTTGTGTCTCTGCCCCGGTGTTACGGGTTTAAATTTACGTACTGCCATTGTTTATTAAATATTGCTGTAAAAATCAATAATATCACCGTCTTTCAAAGTAACCAACGCTTTTTTGTAAGACGCTGAACGACCTTGAACCACACCTGCTTTGGTGTTACGGCTTTTCAATTTTCCAGTGACATTTGATGTGTTTACATCAACCACTGCTACGCTATAAAGCTCTTCAATTGCTTGTTTGATCTGAATTTTATTTGCATCAGGAGCAACACGAAATCCGTAAGTGTTACGTTTTTCGGTGAGAGCTGTCATTTTTTCTGTGACGATTGGTTTAATAATAATTCCCATTTCTCTATTCTCCTCTACATTATAAATTGTTGATGATTGCAAGTGAGCCTTCTGTTAAAACTAAACACTTAGCATCCAATACTTTATACGTGTTTAATTCTGGAACAGTAATTACGCTTGTCTTGCCCAAATTTCGAGCCGACAAATATACGCTTTTATTTTGTTCTGGTAAAACCAAAACTAGCTTTTTATCAGCCACTTGCAGGCCTTTTGTCATTGCGATAAACTCTTTTGTTTTTGGAGTTTCGAAGCTAAAATCTTCTACTACTACAATTGCGTTATCCAATGCTTTGTAAGCCAATGCTGATTTACGAGCCAAAGATTTTACTTTTTTGTTGAGTTTAAAGCTATAGTCGCGTGGCACTGGACCGAATACACGACCACCACCTACGATAGTTGGCGATTTGATATCACCAGCACGGGCACCACCGGTACCTTTTTGCTTTTTCAATTTGCGAGTTGAACCGGCAACTTCGTTACGCTCTTTCGCTTTGTGAGTTCCTTGGCGAGAATTTGCCAAAAATTGTTTCACATCGAGATAGATTGCGTGGTCGTTTGGTTCGATACCGAATACAGCATCGTTCAACACAACAGTTCTTCCGGTAGCTTCTCCTTTGATGTTATATACGCTAAGTTCCATTATTTTTCAATTATTACGATTGAACCTTTACATCCAGGAACTGAACCTTTTATCAATAAAAGATTGTGTTCTGGAATTACCTTTAACACTTGAAGATTTTGTACAGTCACTTGAGCATTTCCTGTTTGACCAGCCATTCTCATCCCTTTGAATACGCGAGATGGGTATGAACTTGCTCCTACAGAACCTGGTGCTCTCAAGCGGTTGTGCTGACCGTGAGTTGCTTGACCAACTCCACCGAAACCGTGGCGTTTTACAACACCCTGGAAACCTTTTCCTTTTGATGTACCGATAACATCTACGAATGTGTCTGCTTCAAAGTAATCTACAGAGATAACATCTCCTGCTTTGTAGTCAGTTTCGTAACCTTTGAACTCGGCCAAGTGTCTCTTGGGAGTTACGCCGGCTTTGTCGAAGTGGCCTTTCAAAGGCTTAGTAGTGTGTTTGTCTTTTTTGTCGACAAATCCTACTTGTACAGCTTCGTAACCGTCTATTTCAACGGTTTTCACCTGGGTAACAACACAAGGACCTACTTCGATAACAGTGCATGGTACATTTTTACCATCGGCACTGAAAACGGATGTCATTCCGATTTTTTTTCCTAATAATCCTGGCATTTCACTTAATTTTTAAATATCAAACTTTGATTTCTACTTCTACACCACTTGGCAACTCAAGTTTCATCAGTGCATCAACAGTTTTAGCAGTAGAGCTATAGATGTCGATCAATCTTTTGAACGAAGAGAGTTGGAATTGCTCTCTTGACTTTTTGTTTACGAAAGTCGAGCGGTTTACGGTGAAAATTCTCTTGTGAGTTGGAAGGGGTATTGGACCGCTAACCACGGCGCCTGTAGCCTTCACAGTCTTAACAATTTTCTCAGCCGATTTGTCAACCAACTGGTGATCGTAAGACTTTAATTTAATTCTGATTTTTTGGCTCATATCTTTTACTTGTTTCTATATTTACTTATAAAAGTTCTGCTTTACCACCTACTTCTGCCAATACTGCTTTAGCAATCGAAGCCGAAACCTCTGAGTAGTGAGAGAAAGACATAGTTGAAGTAGCACGACCAGAAGAGATTGTACGCAATGTAGTTACATAACCGAACATCTCCGAAAGTGGTGTTTTCGCTTTCACGATACGTGCACCCGAACGGCTCGACTCCATACCTTCTACTTGACCACGACGTTTATTCAAGTCAGAGATGATATCACCCATGTTTTCTTCTGGGGTAACAACCTCAACTTTCATGATCGGTTCGAGAAGTACTGGACCCGCTTTTTTACACGCTTCTTTAAACGCTAAGTTCGCACAGATTTCGAATGACAACTGATCCGAGTCAACCGCGTGGAATGAACCATCGACAACAACTACTTTCAATTGGTCAACAACGTAACCTGCTAAAACTCCATTTTTCATTGCGTTAGCAAATCCTTTTTGGATAGAAGGGATAAATTCTTTTGGAATACGACCACCTTTTACCTCATCAACGAATTGAAGTGAACCTTCGAATCCTTCGTCAACCGGACCAACTTTCACGATGATATCAGCAAACTTACCACGACCACCCGATTGTTTTTTGTAAACCTCGCGTAGTTCGACAGTTTGTGTGATAGCCTCTTTGTAAGAAACCTGTGGACGACCTTGGTTACACTCTACCTTGAATTCGCGACGCAGACGGTCAACGATGATTTCGAGGTGAAGCTCACCCATTCCTGAGATAACTGTTTGACCAGTCTCTTCGTTCGTTTGAACGCGGAAGGTTGGATCCTCTTCAGCCAGTTTACCCAAACCAATACCCATTTTATCCAAATCTTTTTGAGTTTTAGGCTCAACTGAGATTCCGATAACTGGTTCTGGAAAGTCCATAGACTCAAGAACGATTGGGTGATTTTCGTCACACAATGTATCTCCTGTGCGGATATCTTTGAAACCTACCCCTGCGCCGATGTCACCACAACCGATGAAATCTTTTGGATTTTGTTTGTTTGAGTGCATTTGGAACAAACGAGAGATACGCTCTTTCTTATCTGAACGAGAGTTGTAAACGTAAGAACCTGCATCGATTTGACCAGAGTAAACTCTGAAGAAGCAAAGACGACCTACGAATGGGTCAGTTGCAATCTTAAATGCCAAAGCCGACATTGGTTCGTCTGAAGACGGTTTACGCACCAATATTTTCTCAGGATTACGTGGATCGTGTCCTTCGATTGGTGGGTTATCAAGTGGACTACCTAAGAATGCACACACGGCATCCAACAAAGTTTGTACACCTTTATTTTTGAATGAAGAACCACACAACATTGGAGTGATAGCCATCGAAGTGGTACCTTTACGCAATGCTACAAGGATTTCTTCCTCAGTAATGGTAGAAGGATCGTCGAAGAATTTCTCCATCAACACATCGTCGAATTCAGCAATCGTTTCGAGCATTTTTTCTCTCCACTCTTGGCTCTCTTCCAACAAGTTTGCAGGAATCTCTTCCATGTCGTAGTCAGCACCCATTGACTCATCGTGCCAAACGATTGCTTTCATCTTGATCAAGTCGATTACTCCTTTGAAGGTCTCTTCTGCTCCGATTGGAACTTGGATAGGACAAGGATTTGCTCCCAACATGGCTTTCATCTGACGCACTACTTCGAAGAAGTTTGCACCCGAACGGTCCATTTTGTTTACGTAACCTACACGTGGCACGTGGTATTTGTCGGCTTGACGCCAAACTGTTTCTGATTGAGGCTCAACACCACCCACAGCACAGAATGTAGCAACAGCTCCATCCAATACACGAAGTGAACGCTCTACCTCCACCGTGAAGTCAACGTGACCTGGGGTGTCGATGAGGTTGAACTTGTATTTGTCACCTAGGTACTTCCAGCTAGTAGTGGTAGCAGCAGAAGTGATCGTGATACCACGCTCTTTCTCTTGCTCCATCCAGTCCATCGTAGCAGCACCATCGTGCACCTCTCCGATTTTATGAGACAAACCGGTGTAGAAAAGGATACGCTCTGAAGTTGTAGTCTTTCCCGCATCGATATGCGCCATGATACCGATATTTCTTGTATACTTTAAATCTTTATCTGATGCAGCCATCTTAATAAATCTTTCTTCCTTAAATTTAAACTAATTAAAATCTGAAGTGAGCGAATGCACGGTTAGCTTCAGCCATACGGTGCATATCTTCCTTACGTTTGTAAGATCCACCCTGATTGTTGAATGCATCGATGATTTCTGCAGCCAATTTATCGGCCATAGTTTTTCCACCTCTCTTGCGAGAATAGAGGATCATATTTTTCATACAAATGGATTCTTTTCGATCGGGACGAATTTCGGTTGGAACTTGGAAAGTAGAACCACCCACACGGCGAGATTTAACCTCCACATTAGGAGTGATATTCTCGAGGGCTTTTTTCCAAATTTCTAGAGAAGATAGCGCTTCGTTAGGCAATTTTGCCTTAACTGTTTCAAGTGCAGAATAGAAAATGGTGTAAGAAGTACTCTTTTTGCCATCAAACATCAGATGGTTAACAAACTTGGTTACTTTCACATCATTGAAAACTGGATCTGGTAGAACGATCCGTTTCTTTGGTTTTGCTTTTCTCATTTTTTCAAAAAAATTGTGTTCTTGTTTTTGGTTGCTTTCAAATTATCTTCAAATCACCCCGCTGGGATCATTTACTCAACCTTTAGTGAGCCTATCAAAAACTCAAACGAGCTTTAATACTAATTTTTTTTAATCTCTAGCGCTGGCGTTAGTTATTTCTTTTTGCCTGCTGCTGCTGGAGCTTGACCTGGTTTCGGACGCTTAGCACCATATTTAGAACGACGTTGTGTACGTTTCGTTACACCTGCTGTATCTAAGGTACCGCGAACGATGTGGTAACGTACCCCTGGAAGGTCTTTCACACGACCACCACGAACCAATACGATTGAGTGTTCTTGCAAATTGTGTCCTTCTCCCGGAATGTAAGAGTTCACCTCTTTACCGTTAGTCAAACGTACACGCGCAACTTTACGCATGGCCGAATTAGGTTTTTTTGGAGTAGTAGTATATACTCTCACGCAAACTCCACGTCTTTGAGGACATGAATCTAACGCTGGAGCCTTACTTTTATCCACCAAGCTAACTCGTCCTTTTCTAACTAATTGCTGAATTGTAGGCATTTCTTTAGAACTTTAAACTTTTGATTTATTTATACTTTGTTTCTATTATACGAAAACGGACGGCAAAAATAGACATTATTTTCGAATAATCAACTACTTATCCAAAAAATGTTGCTCTTTTTAGCCGAAAAACGGTGCAAAGATAGAGATTATTAATGGAGTACACAACTAAATCTATCTCTTGTTTACAAATAAATAGAGAACAAGCAAAAAAGAGAGTGAAAATCATAGTTTGATTCTCACTCTCTTTTTATTAATTTTCTCAATTAATTCTGAGTAAAATCTATGCCCTTCGCTTCATGCGAGAGTACAGCCCCAAGTTGGGATTGATGATAAACTGTACCAGCACATTTACCCACGACTTGTGGATATAGAGGTTGTCGTAGAAGTCGGGAGCCATTTTGCGAAGCTGAGGCAAACGGCTGCCGGGGATACTTGGAAAATCGTGATGTTCGTTGTGATACCCCACATTGAATGCAAAAATATTCAACCACCCGTAGTAAGAATAGGTCTCTTGCCCCTCTTTGAAGATGTAATGTTCAGCAACGAAATGCCCCGATATGGGGTGTAGACTACCGGCAATAAAATCAGCTAATAGCAGATAAAGCAGCGCATACCATCCGGCAAACCAGATGAACACGCCGATGACCGAAAACTGGAATATAATATTGGTAATCAACCATTTGTCGGGTTTCAATGGATAGACAAAGAACGGTCGGAGTGCATAAAAGAGAATTTGGATGAACGCCCAAAGGAGCTTTCCTATCGTCCCTTGAAACACCTTCACTTCGTTGTATGACGGCACATCGACATCGATGCCATCGACACCTTGCTGGCGGTGGTGCATCGTGTGGTATGCTTTGAATGAGATGGCGTAGGGAAACACAATTGGAATATTGGCAAAGAGCGCCAACCAATTGTTCGGTGTCTCTTTCTTAAACGCCATGTTGTGCGTAATCTCGTGAATGGCTAAAAAGAGTGCGTGAGTGACTGTAGCACCTACAATATAGACTGCCAAAGCATACCAAAGAAGCCCAAACTGCAAATCGAGTAACCGATTGGCATAGATGGCAGATGTCAATTGGAAACTGACCAAAAACAGAGTTGCTAATGCCAGTTTAATGTCGGGCCCAACAAGCCTTTTTACCTCGGGATATTTCGTCAATATCGCTTTCCGTCGTTTGAAATGAGGTTCTCGCTCATCCGACCAACAAAATTTATCCTCTTTTAGATCTATCATTCGGATGCCTATCTATTTATTTTTATGCTTTTCCTCCAGCACCTAAGATGGTGGGGATTTGCTGCACATCGTCGTGAAGACGGATTTCGTCGTATTTCGCTTCGTACTTCGACACATTCTCGCCTAAAGCGAAGAGCAATCGTTTCGCATTCTCGGGACTCATCACGAGGCGTGTTTTCACTTGTGCTTTGGGCACTCCCGGCATCATGCGCACAAAGTCGAGCACAAATTCTGAACTGGAGTGTGTGATGACCGCTAAATTGGTGTAAATGCCTTGTGCTACCTCTTCCGATAGTTCGATTTCAATTTGATTTTCCATTGTGGTTTATCTATGTTTGGTTTCAAGAATGAGTTGTTATTATCGGCAAAAATAGTCATTCAGATTCATTCCGCAACGGTATCAAACAAAAAAAGGTGTAGCAAAATAGTGCTACACCTTTCGTTTATGTTTAATTACAGATTATAAATCGGTAATTGGAGTATGTTTTGGTACCAACGTTTTCATAATCCCCCACGCAATGAGGTAAGAAACACCACAGATAATAAAAAGGAAGAAATAGGCTTTTGTTGGAAAGAAGGTATTAAGCGAACCAGCAAGAAGTTGCATCATTGCTCCCCCTAAGCCTCCTGCGGCAGCACCAATCCCCGTTACTGAGCCTACTGCTTTTTTTGGAAACATATCAGACACAGTGGTGAAAAGATTAGCAGACCATGCCTGATGAGCTGCTGCACAAATACAAAGTATTACTACAGCCAATGTAATAGCAGTTGTTTTTTCAAATACACCTTCTGCAGAAAAGAGCTGAACAGACAAAATGAGTAAAGGAGCAAAGGCAATTAGCAACATTGAGGTCATACGGGCTTTATACGTCGCCCAACCTTTATTCATAAAAAACATAGGAATGCTACCACCGAACACACTACCAAAAATTGCAACACCTAGAATAATAAAATAAAGATATCCTTGCACTATCGGTGAAATATCGAATTGCTGCTTTAAATAATCAGGAGTCCAAAACAAGAAAAACCACCAAACACCATCTGTCATAAACTTCCCGAAGAAAAAAGACCAAGTCTGTTTGTAAGTCAAAAGTTTAAACCAAGAGACTTTTTGCTTCACCTCGTTATCTGATAAAATCGGCTCATCCTTATCGCTATGAATATAGTCGTATTCAGCCTGAGATAAAACACCTTTTGCTTTCATCGCTTTTGGAGTATCGTAAAGCAGAAACCAAAATATTAACCAAACAAAACCAATAGCTCCTGTAATAATGAATGCAAGTTTCCACCCTAAATCAGCACCAAAATAGACTAAGCACCAAGGTACAAATAATGCAGAAATCATTGCTCCAAGATTTGATCCTGAGTTAAAAATCCCAGTAGCCAAAGCACGTTCTTTTTTAGGGAACCATTCTGCTACAGTCTTTATTGAGGCGGGAAAGTTACCTGCTTCTCCTGCACCAAAAAGGCTTCGAATAATCACATGTAATGCAACCGTTTTACCAGCAAAAGCATTCAACATGCCAAATAAAGACCATATAATTAAGGATATTGCTAGCCCTAACTTTGTGCCTATTTTATCAACAATAGCACCTGCAAAAAGGGTAAAGCCAGCGTAGAAAATTGTAAATAGCGTAGTAACATAAGAAAATTGCAAAGGAGACCATCCGAATCCTTCTGGTGAACAAAAATACTGTTTTAAAAATCCAATTACATTACGATCCATATAATTAATCGTAGTAGCAAAAAGCAACAGGCTGGCAATCATCCATCTGTATTTCGTCATTTTTTGTGCATTCATAAGATAAGGTTTTACATAGTTTTAGATAGAAAGATTGTTGTTACTTCACTTTTTGTATAATTGCCAATGCATTGATGCAAAGGTCGGTAATCGCTTTCCAATTCCCTGATTTGATAGCCTCGGCAGGAAACAAGTTTGAGCCCATCCCTACGCAGGTAACACCGGCTTCGAACCACATTTTGAGGTTAGCCTCTTCGGGTTTCACACCGCCAGTCACCATCAGGTTCGACCACGGCATTGGTGCTTTCAGTCCTTTTACGAAACCTGCACCCAACACATCGCCTGGGAATACTTTACACACGTCGCAGCCCATCTCTTGTGCAAATCCGACTTCAGAGACCGAACCGCAACCGGGTGAATAAGGTACCAAACGACGGTTGCTCACTTTGGCCACATCGGGGTTGAAAAGCGGACCTACGATAAAGTTGGCTCCCAACTGAATGTACAACGAAGCGGTAGGTGCATCAACTATAGAGCCGATACCCATAATCATTTCGGGGCACTCTTTGGCAGCAAATTTACTCAATTCTGCGAATATTTCGTGTGCAAAGTCACCGCGATTGGTAAATTCAAACACTCGAACGCCGCCTTCGTAGCATGCTTTCACTACATTCTTCGCTACTTCTATATCTTTGTGGTAGAACACAGGCACCATGCCTGTCTCTTTCATCGCTGAGATGACTTCTATTTTCGAAAAACGTGCCATTTTTATTTACAATTTTATTATTTACAACTTACAACTGGGTAGCGGATAGCTTCTTTCGTTTGGTAATGATTGATTTTACAATTATAGACAACAGTTCTTTGGCTTCTTTATCTAGCTCTACAAGTAGTTCAGGTTTAATCAACTCAGTTGCACCAATCAAATCTAACCAATAGATGGTTTCGTCGAGTTCTTCTTCCACCATTTTCAGTTTATTGATAAAGTCTCTATCATACTTCGCAATACAAGCGGCATTGTAGTTGGCACCAGGTGATGTTCCAGAACGAATAATTTGTGCACCTAAAGCTCTGCCTGCAATCGTGTTCGGCAGTTTATCTACCATCTTGACGATTCTGACGGAGAAAGCTCTGAATCGGCTCTTTAATTCTGCTGTTGTCATATTTATTACAATTAAAACAATTACAATTTACAATTCAAAAATAGCCAAAAAGCTAGAATGAGAGAAATATTCTCGATGAATTGTAAATTGTAAATTGCTAAATTGTAAATTATCTAGAGACTCTACCCGACGCGTCGCCGCCCATCAGTTTCTCTACTTCGTCAACTGTTACGAGGTTGAAATCGCCATAGATGGTATGTTTGAGGCAAGAAGCTGCTACTGCAAAGTTAAGCGCTTTTTGATCGTCGCCGGTGTAAGAAATCAAACCATACACCAAACCGCCCATGAATGAGTCGCCTCCACCTACACGATCTACGATGTGCGTGATGTCGTATTGTGGTGATTGATACAACGTTTTGCCATCGTAAAGCACGCCTGCCCATGTATTGTGGTTGGCGTTGATAGATCCGCGCAAAGTTATGATAACTTTCTTAGCACGAGGAAATTTAACCATCATTTGTTTGCAAACCGATTCGAATTCGGCAGCATCTACATGACCAGAAGTAGCTGTCACGTCGAAACCTTCGGGTTTAATACCGAACACCATTTCGGCATCCTCTTCGTTTGCTAAGATCACGTCGCAACCTTCGACCAAAGCAGGCATCACTTCAGACGCTGTTTTGCCATATTTCCAAAGGTTTTTGCGGAAGTTCAGGTCGGTAGAAACAGTTACACCCATTTCGTTTGCCACTTTGATGGCTTCGAGACACGCATCGGCAGCACCTTGCGAAAGTGCAGGAGTAATACCTGTCCAGTGAAACCACTGAGCATCTTTCAGCACTTCGCGCCAGTTAATCATACCTGGTTTGATGTCAGCAATCGAAGAATTGGCACGGTCGTAAACCACTTTGCTGGCTCGCGCTACAGCACCGGTTTCGAGGAAGTAGATTCCGAGGCGATCGCCACCGTAAATCACGTTGTTCGTTTTCACACTGTATTTGTGCAGACTTGACAAACAAGCAGTCGCAATGTCGTTTTTCGGTAAGCGAGTCACGAACTCAGCGTTCAATCCGTAGTTTGCCAAAGAGACAGCAACGTTAGCTTCTCCACCGCCATAAGTAGCAGTAAACTCAGTTGCTTGTACAAAACGTTGGTAGCCTGGTGTGGCTAGGCGGAGCATAATCTCTCCAAAGGTTACAACTTTCTTCATTTTATTTGGATTAGTATTTGCAGATTTAGAGTGCAAATATACGCATATTTTAGATTTGCGCAACCGATTGCGCAAAATATTAAAAATTTTGGGAGACAAACAAAGTTGCCCCCCAAATAACTATACTACGTAAGTTGTTGAAGCTGTATCGCCACCACGTCCAGTCCAATTTGTATGGAAGAACTCGCCACGCGGTTTGTCTATGCGTTCGTATGTGTGTGCACCGAAATAGTCGCGTTGTGCTTGCAATAAATTAGCAGGCAAGCGTTCGCTACGCAATCCGTCGAAGTAGCAAAGCGCTGAAGTCAAAGCTGGCACAGGCACACCGTTGGTCAATGCTGTTGCACAAACACGACGCCATCCGGCTTGAGCTTTCTCAACGATTTCTTTAAAGTGAGGATCAAGCAACAAGTTTTCGAGACTTGGATTGATATCGAAAGCTTTTTTGATATCGCCCAAGAATGTAGAACGGATAATGCAACCACCACGCCACATCAAGGCGATGCCACCGTAGTTAAGGTTCCATTTGTACTCTTTCGCAGCTTCCATCATCAAATTATAACCTTGAGCATAAGAGATGATTTTAGCTCCGAACAATGCATCTTTCAAGTCAGAAATCATCTGTTTCTTATCACCAGTAAACAATGCATCAGGTCCGCTGATTACTTTCGATGCTTTCACACGAATATCTTTTTGAGCAGATAAACAACGTGCAAACACAGATTCGCCAATCAAAGTCAATGGAATACCAAGATCAAGCGCCGAAACACCTGTCCATTTGCCAGTACCTTTTTGCCCTGCTGTATCCAGAATTTTTTCAACCAACGCTTCTCCGTTTTCGTCACGGTAGCCCATGATATCACGGGTGATTTCAATCAAATAAGAATCTAAATCGCCTTCGTTGTATTCTTTGAAAACTTGGTGTATTTCGTCAGCATTGAGTCCAAGCAAATCTTTCATCACTTGATAAGCTTCGCAGATAATCTGCATATCACCATACTCGATACCGTTGTGAACCATTTTCACGAAATGACCTGCGCCACCTTCGCCAACCCAGTCGCAGCAAGGAACGCCACCGTCTACTTTCGCAGAAACAGCTTGGAAAATATCTTTAATTGCAGGCCATGCTGCAGGAGAGCCACCCGGCATCATCGAAGGGCCTTTCAATGCACCTTCTTCACCACCAGAAACACCTGACCCAACAAAAAGCAAACCTTTGCTTTCAACGTATTTTGCACGGCGAATTGTATCTGGGAAATGGGTATTTCCACCATCAATAATGATGTCACCCTCTTCGAGATGAGGCAACAACAATTCGATAAAATCGTCAACCGCTTGTCCTGCTTTCACGAGCATCATTACTTTGCGTGGGCGCTCTAATGAAGCACAAAGCTCTTCAATAGAGTGTGCTCCGATGAAGTTCTTTCCAGCACCACGACCAGCGATAAATTTATCCACTTTATCCACCGAACGGTTAAACACTGCTACGGTAAAGCCTTTGCTTTCCATATTCAAAACTAAATTCTCACCCATTACGGCAAGACCAATCAGCCCAATATCTGCCAATTTTTTCATACGTATGATTTATTAATTTGAAAATTCTACATTAAATCCTATGTTTCTTAAAATGTCACCCATATCAGAATTAAGATTCTGAGCGAGAATAGTATACGCCGGAAACTCTCTTCTTGTGGGATAATCCCCACGTTGTTGCTCGAAGGTTTCTACACTTGCTCTCAGCGTTCGATCGTCGTTACGAATATCGTAAGTGGCCAAAACGACGCGTGAAAGTACGGCTTGTTTACTTAATCCTTTTCCATCAATCTCAATAACCGGATTCTTTGGTGATTCTACGCCTGTTGGTTTCCAATTATCAAGACCTAAAGCGAAAAATTGATTAATTGCATGCACACTCATCAACGTGCCTGTGGCTTTTCCATCCTTAGAATATCCTGCAATATGAGGTGTGGCAATGGTGGTCAGTTCCAACAATTCCAAATCAATATCCGGTTCATTTTCCCAACAATCGCACACAAACCCGCTGATTTGCTTAGCTAATAAAGCTTGCTTTACAGCATTCGTCTCGACCACTTCTCCCCGACATGAATTTATCAAAATCGCATTATGGTTTAACCCTGCGAGAAAATCTGCATCGGCCAAATGAAACGTAGCATCGTCGCCACTCATATTCAGAGGCACATGGAGGGTTATGATATCGGCTTGCTCTTGAATCTGCTTTAACGAGACGAATTCGTCAGAACCTTCCATTCGTTCACGTGGGGGATCGTTTAGCAAAACTTTCATGCCAAAAAGACGACAGATATTTGCCACTTTGCTTCCCACATTACCCACACCAACTACACCTATCGTCAAATCGTCGAGTTGAAGGTTTTTTTGCTCTGCTAACACCATAATCGTTGAAGCTATGTATTGTTCCACGGATTTTGAGTTGCAGCCCGGTGCATTCGTCCATTGAATGCCAGCAGTATCGCAATACGTCGTATCGATGTGATCGAATCCGATGGTTGCTGTGGCAATAAAGCTGACACTGGAACCAGCAAGAAGTTTCTCGTTGCAGATTGTGCGTGTACGGGTCACTATGGCATCGGCATCTTTCACCACTTCAGGCGTCGTTTTGGAACCGGGTAGATAGACTACTTCAGCCACCTTTTCAAAAGCGCCTTTGATATAGGGTATTTTATCGTCAATGATAATTTTCATTCACTCAGTTACTATTTTTACATTTACCATTTACTATTTAAATGTAAAATAATTATTTCTTTACACTTGAATTAAGTTTTTTCTTCATTGTGGTTATTGAACTCACAATAATTTTCAACAACTCATGATTTTCATTCATCAAATCTCTAA
This sequence comes from Bacteroidales bacterium, assembly GCA_049315325.1. Classification (GTDB taxonomy): domain Bacteria; phylum Bacteroidota; class Bacteroidia; order Bacteroidales; family UBA7332; genus CAXXIC01. Next base: position 150,605 of record JBMOKJ010000006.1, on the reverse strand, counting down.
GTAATTCTTCCTTCACAAGACCAGATTCGACAATCAACTCCAACCAATAGAGAGTTTCATCTAACTCTTCTTCAACCATTTTCAACTTATTCAAGAAATCTTTGTCAGATTTTCCCAAGCAAGCAGATCGGTAATTTGCTCCTGGAGAAGTTCCTGAACGAATAATCTGATTTCCAAGAGTTTTACCAGTATTATTGCTTGGTAATGATTCAGATAATTTAATAATTCTCAAGGCAAATACCTTTAGTCTCTTCTTTAGTTCATCGGTTGTCATAACTACATATTGATGCATTGGCATAACAAAGATAGTAAATGAAACTGAAAAACAGTAGAATCACTTATATGGTAAATGGTAAATGAAAGAATTGTTAATAATTAAATCTGTCTTTGAAAGCCCATAATCCCAAAGCAGGATTGGAGATATAAAAAACCTCTTCGCCGTCTGACAACGTATTAAATCCATCTTTCAATGTTTCCGGATTGTATTTTTGGGTGATTTCATCTATATCAGCATGCTTAAACCCAACACTTTCTATTTCGGCTTGTGTTAGGTTTTCTTCTCCTTTTCCCGGGCAATAAGTAATACTGAAACGTCCTTCGGATGAACCGTGTATTAAGTGAGCAGCGGCACTTAGATTATTGCGCAACTCCTCATTTTCGTCGCACGACTGCAACGTTTGTGGAGTACCCAAATAACCGTATTTACGAATCAAACGGTCAATCTCCTTGTCTTCTCCAAATTCGACTAATGCCGGCGCTAAAACGATCAATTCACCCTCATCATCAATTGCCATTCGGGTGCGATAAACCGATTTATTGCCTAACCAAGTACTTTTGAATTCAGTCGGATCGAGGTAAACAACCACTTTTTTCAATGGTCTATCAAGCATTTCGAAATTCACTTTCAACGCCAATTTGGCAGCTTTATCGAACACCTCAAAATCGTCACCAATAAACAGCCCACGCGTTTTGATTTTGCCATCTACTTTGTCGAGTCCAACTACCGTTTGCACATACACAATCGGCAGATGATTGGTGAAATGCTCAGAAGCATAATTGAAAATCCGTCGAACAGGCGTATCGGCGTGTCCCATCATACGCTCCATTCCGTAAGCTGCACCCACGAAATGACTCTTGTTGATGCCTTCGACACCACCCGTGCCAACAAAAATATTTTTGTTGTAGTTAGCCATTCCCACCACTTCATGAGGCACAACCTGACCTATCGACAGAATAAGATCGAAATCACCTTCCACCAAAAGCTTATTGACTTGTGCAGGCCACGGAAAATCTACCGCACCGTTTGTCACTTCTTTCACGAATTCAGCAGGAACAGTTCCTACAGTCACCACATCGTTTCGCCAATCGTGTTCGCGGATAAGCGATGCAGGCAATGTGCGAAACATGTGCGAAATCTGATGATCTGTCATTGGACTATGTGTACCCAATGCAGGCAGAACATCCGTCAATGCATCGCCGTAGTATTGCCATGCAAACTCAGTAAGTTCACCCGACCGACTTGGTAGGCGTGTGTAATCGGGAGGAATTGCAAGCACTTTGTGCTTTGCGCCCAACTTCACAAGTGCTTCAAAGAGCCCTTTTTTCAGGTCTTCGGCGTTCAGCTCGTGGTTTTCGGATCCTATTTCGTAGTATAACATGAAGCCCCCCTACCCCCCGAAAGGGGGTTTTTAGAAAATTTATCAATTATATATTTCATTGCAAAATGGTATATATCCCCCTTTGGGGGAATAAGGGGGATTTTATCGTTTCACGCGAGCATTGCCACCCCAGATGCTCCAGATCATCTCTTCGTCAGCTGGTTGAGCGTAGTCGGTGAGGAACGTGGTTGCTAATGCACCAGAAGCCCAACCAAACTGTGGCCATTGCTGTGCATCCCAACCTTTTAGAATTGCATAGAGCAATCCGCCTACAAAGCCATCGCCCCCGCCAATACGGTCGAGCACATTGATTTTGCGTGGTTCGATCACCTGCCATTCGTTGTCTGCCAACATAATTGCGCCCCAAAGGTGCTCATTCACACTCACCACTTCACGCAGTGTAGTTGCAAATACCGAAGCATTAGGAAATGCCTCTTTCACACGACCAATCATTCCTTTAAAACCGTCAATTTCAGCTTTAATCCCTTTTCCACCAGCTTCAGGACCTTCGATGCCGAGGCAAAGTTGAAAATCTTCTTCGTTGCCAATCAGAATATCTGAAACTGAAGCAATTTCGGTAAAGATAGCACGCAATTCTGCATCGCGACCTTTCCAAAAAGATGCTCTGTAGTTCAAATCGAAAGAGATGCGGGTTCCATGTTTTTTAGCAAAACGTGCAAGTTGCAAGCAGAATTCGCTTGTCTCAGGCGACAATGCTCCGATTAATCCAGAAAGGTGAAGAATCTGAACGCCCTCTTTTCCGAAAATACGATCGAGGTCAAAGTCTTTTACGTTCAATGTGCGACCGACTTCACCTGCGCGGTCATTTTGCACACGAGGTCCTCTAGTACCAAAACCGCTATCAGCAATATTAAATTGATGACGGTAGCCCCATGGGTCACCTTGCGCCACTTCAGGACCTTCGAAGGTCATGTTGCGAGCACGCAAATCGCTCTTAATAAATTGTGCAACCGGACTATCTTTCACAAAAGTTGTCAATACTTTCACTGGCAATCCAAGGTATGAAGCGATGCTTGCCACGTTGGTTTCGGCACTAGTAGCCTGCATTTGAAACAAGTTGCTACTGTGAACTGGTTGACCGTTAACCGGCGTAATGCGCACGCCCATACTTGTCGCAACTAAGAGCGAAAAGGCGCAATTTTCTTTAAGTTTTAGGCTCATGGTACTAAATTTTAGATATCTGAATTAAATAATTTTCTGGTTAAAAAAGTGTTCTTGAAATACCCATTTCTAAACCTCGCAACTCAGCCATTCCTCTTAACATGCCGATAGCTGAATAGCCGGGATTCGTTTTTTTGTGTAAATCGTCCAACATCTGATGTCCGTGATCGGGTCGCATAGGTATGTTTCGTTTGTAGGTATATTGCACCACCAAGAGTGCTTTCATTGCCTCATACATATCGACATCGCCTTCCAAATGGTTATCTTCGTAGAAATCGCCCTCGTCATTGCGTCTTGTGCTTCGGAAATGGACGTAATACAACCGTTCACCAAATTCTCTTAGCATAGCCGTCAAGTCGTTGATTGATGACACACCAAACGAACCTGTACAAAGGCAAATTCCATTCGCTAAACTTGGAACGGCAGCAAACAGTTTGCGTACATCATCGGCTGTACTCAAAATACGTGGCAAGCCAAGAATAGATCGCGGTGGATCGTCGGGATGAATCGCCATCTTTACACCAACCTCAACTGCTACATGTGCAATTTCGTTGATAAAAAAGATCAAATTATTGCGTAATTGCGTCTTGGAAATTCCGGCATAAGTGTCGAGTGCTTTTTGAAATTGCTCTAACGAAAAACTCTCTTCAGCACCAGGAAGTCCTGCGATCATGTTTCGAGTCAGTTTAGCTTTTTCATCCTCGCTCATTCCATCGAACCGCGCTTTTGCTTTTGCAATTTGCTCCACCGTATAATCCTTCTCAGCATTCGGACGTTTCAATATGTAAAGATCAAATGCCACAAAGGCAGCCATTTCAAACCGTAAAGCTTTCGAACGATCAGCCATTTCGTATGCTAAATCTGTACGTGTCCAATCCAAAATAGGCATGAAATTATATGTCACAATACGGATATCACATTCTGCAAGATTTCGAATCGTCTGCTTGTAATTATCGATATACTGCTTATAATTTCCAGTCTGTTTTTTTATATCTTCGTGCACTGGCACACTCTCTACAACTGACCAAACCAAACCTGCTTCTGCAATTATTCTTTTACGATATTTAATTGCTTCCACTGGCCAAATTTCACCATTGGGTATTTGATGCAGAGCGGTCACAATATCTGTCGCACCTGCTTGACGGATGTCCCACAACGATACTGGATCATTTGGGCCGTACCATCTCCAAGACTGTTTACATAAATACATAAATCTTTCAAAATAAGTTAATACTCTATTACTGTGCTTTTACCGAGTATTAGACTTTATAAAGGTTAATTTAAGATCAGTGATTCTTTTATCGTCCTTTTAAATAGAAAACGCATCAAAACCACCGTCAATGACAGTCAATGTCCCGGTTACAAACTTCGAAGCATCGCTGGCTAACCATTGCAACGTGCCAAGCAATTCTTGCGGCTCACCAAATCGACGAAATGGTGTATGAGCAATAATAGTTTTTGCACGATCGGTGTAACTTCCATCTGGATTTGTCAATAAACTACGGTTTTGTTCCGTCAAGAAAAATCCTGGAGCAATGGCATTCACACGAATGCCTGATCCGAATTTCAGTGCCAACTCACCTGCCATGTATTGGGTAAAATTGTTGACAGCAGACTTTGCAACACCATAACCGCACACACGACTCAATGGTCGAATGGAAGATTCAGATGATACATTAATTATAACTCCTTCTTTTTGTTCAGCCATCGCTTTTGAGAAAACAATTGTTGGGAGAATTGTTCCAAAAAGATTCAAGTCCACCACACTTTTCAAAGCTTCTACATCTAAGTCGAAAATTGTTTTATCTGGCGGAATAGTCGCACCTGGCATATTACCACCAGCACCATTTATCAGCACATCGATTCTACCAAATTGTTTCATAATAATGGCATAAGCCTCATCAAGCAACTCGCGGTTTACCACATCACACTTAACAAACAGAGCATAATTACCTTTCGCTTTCACATCAGCGACTAAGGCTTCGCCAGCATCAGAATTACGCCCGAGTACAACGACTTTGGCTCCTTCTGAAGCAAAATGGTGCACCATTGATTTCCCAAGAATCCCATACCCTCCGGTTATAAGGACTACTTTGTCTTTAACAGAAAATAGATTCGACATAATATTAGAATTTAAAAAAGTTTTTTGCATTGTTGTAGCTGATGTCTTCCACCATTTGACCTAAAAAGGCTAATTCACTGGCAGGTAAAGCTCCTCGTTCGACGTCTTTACCAATCAAGTTACAGAGTATTCGACGGAAATATTCGTGACGTGGATAAGAAAGGAAACTGCGCGAGTCTGTGAGCATTCCCACAAAACGGCTAAGAAGACCTAACACAGAAAGGCTATTCAGTTGATTAATCATACCAACTTCTTGATCGAGAAACCACCATCCTGAACCGAATTGGATTTTGCCAGCTATGCCACCTCCCTGAAAATTGCCAATCATTGTGGCAATCATGTCATTATCTTTCGGGTTGATATTGTAAATAATGGTTTTGGTCAGCTTATCCTCAATATCAAGGCGATTCAAAAATTTAGACAAAGATTTGGCCACATTGAAATCTCCGATTGAATCGAAGCCTGTATCTGCACCCAATTTTGAGAACATTCGCGTACTGTTGTTGCGGATAGGACCGTAATGAAGTTGCTGAGTCCAGCCTTTCGACCAATCCATCACTGCAAATTCATACATCATCGCCGATTTATACTTCAGTGTTTCGGCTAAAGAAAGAGTTGTTCCTCCGTACACTTTTTGGAATATGGATTCAATTTCAGATTCCGTATAATCTTCGGCATAAAACTCCTCAACACCGTGGTCGCTAAGTTTGCAACCCACTGACGCGAAGAAATCGTGTCGAACCTGCAATGCTGCGATAACATCGGCAAATCGAGAAATCGTAACACCAGAAACTGCGGATAGTTTTTCGATGTAAGAGCGGAAATCAGCTGGGACTTCTACTGCCATCGCTTTATCTGGACGCCAAGTCGGGAGGACTTTGCAATTGAAATTATCGCGTTGAATTGAGATGTGGTGCTCGAGTGAATCGATCGGATCGTCAGTAGTGCAAACCACTTCCACGTTGAAGTGATTCATCAATCCACGCGCCGAAAAGGATTGCGATTGAAGTTTTTCGGTACATTGGTCGTAAATCTGTTTACCGGTTTCGGGTTTCAATATTGTCTCAACACCAAAAGCCCGTTTCAGTTCCAAATGGGTCCAATGATAAAGCGGATTACGCATGGTGTAAGGTACAGTCTCCACCCATTTTTCGTATTTCTGCCAATCGGTAGTCTCTTTGCCGGTAATAAAACGCTCTTCGATGCCGTTTGTACGCATTGCACGCCATTTGTAATGATCGCCCTCGAGCCAAATCTGACCGAGATTATCGAATTTTCGATCTGATGCAATTTGTTCAGGCACCAAGTGACAATGGTAATCAATAATCGGCATTTTCGATGCGTGATTGTGGTACAGAAGTTTTGCTGTTTCAGTTTCGAGAAGAAAATTCTCGTCCATAAAGTTTTTCATCAGTAATAATTTATTTAAAAGGTCAGATGAAACGTGCCCCACCAAGCGATGCAGACTCGTTTTATATCAAAAATAAAGTTATTTATTCAGAATTAACAAACGAAATTAAAACCCAGACAAAAGGTAAAAAAACAACAAAATAAATGTGTATCTATCCGTTTCAATGGTAATTACAACTAAAAATGGTGAAATTATTAAATTTCTGTGTTCGCACACAAAGATATAGCATTAATTTGTTTATAGAGAAAATTTTCTCTATTTTTGCAATTAAAATTAACAATATTAAAGAAATTTATCATTTCTTATAAATTTAAGCATGGAAAAGAGCCCTGAAAAAACAAGGATAAAGGACATTGCGATATTGGCTGGTGTATCCGAAGGGACTGTAGACAGAGTGTTGCACAACCGTGGCAACGTCTCTCCTAAAAGCAGGAAAAAAGTCGAAGAGGCTCTTGCACAAATAGACTACAAACCAAATATATATGCTTCAGCTCTAGCGCAGAAGAAGAGAACTCACTTGATCTGCATCATCCCATCATTCAATGAAGATGAATACTGGGAATATGTGTCGAAAGGAATACGTAAAGCTCACGACGAAATGTCGATGCTCAATGTTTATATTCATATTTTGAGCTTTGATCAATACGATCGGGAGAGCTTCAAAGAAGCATTGGCAAAGTCGTTAAAGGGAAATCCAGATGGTATTCTTTTTCCACCAGTATTTACGCAAGAATCTCTTGACTTTATAGAACAAATCGATAGATTGGAAATTCCTTTTGTATTTTTGGATTCGATGATTGAAGGAACAAATGCAATCTCATATTTTGGTCAAGATTCATTTCGTAGTGGACAAATTGCGGCAAAACTACTGCTGTCTATTATTGACAAAGATTCAACAGTGGCAATGTTCCATACATACAGAGTCGGAGATTTGGGGACAAACCAAACAACAGTACGACAGAATGGTTTTTTGAACTATCTATCAGAGAACCGTGCGACAAACAAAGCTTACCCGATCGGTCTTAACGCAACTGAACATGCGCAAAATATTGTTCTGATTGAGAAATTTTTACTTGAGCACCCAAACACTAAAGGCGTAGTTGTTTTCAACTCTCTCGCACACGTGGCAACAAGCTATTTTAACAGCATCAACCGTCCAGATATTAAAATCATCGGATACGATATTCTTCAACGAAATAGAGAAAGCTTACTGCGTGACGAAATCAGCTTCTTGATTGGTCAGCGACCTGAAGAGCAAGGTTATTTAGGCATTAAAGTGCTTTCCGAAAAACTTCTTTTCAACCGAAAAACGGACAAAATTAATTTTATGCCAATTGATATTGTAGTAAAAGAAAACGTTGAATATATTTAGTATTACTGACGCTTAAATAGCTAAAGTTTTTATCCTAATTAAGTAAAAAAAGATCCCCAACCACACTGATAATCAGAAAAATGGTTGGGGATTTTTATTATCAAACTATAGCAGCTTAATTAAATCAAAGTCAGCTCAAATGAACCATAACCTTTTCAATCAGATTGGTTCTATTGAAAATCGCATAACTGTATTTTTGTTCCAAACAATAGCTTTCTTCCACAACAACTTCTCCACTTTCTAAATGGATATCTAGACCTTGATGCCCATCCAATAGATAGACAAAAGGAGTATTACAATAAGTAAAAGAGAGCGAATTTCCTCGATTCGTATCAACCAAAAACTCTCCTTTATTGAGCAATTCTGGGTTTATTTGAATCTTTCCGTCTTCAACAACGATACCAAGTTCATTGAATCGGTTAATGATATCTTCTTTCACCTGACCTGTCATACCGGGTTGTTGAACACCAGCCATCATAGGAGTATGAGAATAGGGGTCGAATGGGAAAGAACCATAGTCAGCAGGCGATTTATGAGCGCCAATTCCACTTTTGACAGCAAAATAATGCACCTTAAGTCTATCAATCAGTTCTACGGACGCGTTTTCATTTTTTGCTTTGGTAATCGACTCACCAATTGCGAGTAACAATTTTGAGACCATGTGCCAATAGATACAGCCCAATCCCTCATATTTGTAAAAAGTACCCGATCGACCAGTAAATGATTGATGGTCAAATATTTGTTCGTAAACGTCTTCTATGGCATGAATATCAGTATCGGTAATGTTCAATTTTGATGTTCCCTTTAATTTCTGTAATGCTTTACGCAGAAAACTTACATTATTAAAATCAGCATTAAAGTGAAATTGACCTTTTTTATCATTTGTGATAATGCTCTTATCTCCCGCTTCCAAAAGATTATACAACAATGGTATTTGTTGGATTACCTCAGCAGGAATTTGGTTTTTCTCTAAAAAGTCGGGCAATCGTTTATTCGGATAAAGGATATAACTATCTTGATCCATTCGATAAAGTGCACTATTTCGCAAGGCATCGAGCAAATCCAAAGTCTCGCTAGCGGTCAATTTTCCAGAACTCAATACAGCCACTTGGCCTTCTAGCATTTCATAAAGGTGGCGTACGGATGCCTTTCCATCTGTGAATGAAATAAGGTTATACGCATGAAATAACTTATCCGTCCGTTTATTGGCAACAATAGATTGGTCAACAAAACGAAGTGTTATCGAAAAGAAATCAAGCAGTTCTAATTTCGAGACAGTTGTCTTTTCTCCTAAAAATCCTTTGTAAGCACGAATTCGATAGCGATCGCCTGCTCCACCTACTCCATCGATGAAACTGCGTCTGGTTTCATTCGTAAACCCTCGACCCAAATAGACAAAGTGACTGGTTAATGTTTCGTTTATTCCTAGTAGAAAATCGCGCATCTCAGTCGATAAGCTGTAAGCTTCGTCAGACGAATTGGCGTAAATTTCCTGCAAAAAAGTGACAAATCGGCGAATATAATAAAGCGTTACCATCGATGTTCCCTGACCGACAAGGGCATTGTTGGCATCGTTCCATTCCGGACGAAGCGTGTTCATCCAGATACCAGCTTCGGGAATGAAATTGCTAAGTTTCGACAACAATGTTGCTAAAATTTTCTCCGTCAGACTAACAAGGACAACCTCATTTTTGCTATTGATCAATAGTTTGGCATCGGCACCATATTCAGTTACCAAATTCTCAATACTATGATGAAGTTGGCTATCGAATCGGATTGAGTTTTTCGGGTCTTTTACGATTTCATTGTAACTTTTCAGACGATAGGGTACATTGGCATAAGCAAATATCTCTTCGTTCAACCATGAAATAAGCTTGTCAGGGAAATGGGTACGAGAAACCTCCATTAATTTCAACAAATAGATAATCTGATGGTCACCCCAATAACCGATATTCGACCAAGGATCTTCGGGCTCAATCACCTCCCAGTCGATGCCTTCGCTCGTCACCCGATACGGGTTGTAGCCGTCAGCTGTCGTAGCATTCAGGAATTTGGCGATGATGCCGTTGATGTATGCCGGATACGAAAGCGAAAGAGCTTCCCAGTTTTGGAAAATATCGCGCCAGTTGCCTTGATACGAAACCACTTTGTTCCCATTTTCATCTTTCACATTGATATTGAACAGATTCCACGGGCGGCTCGGATCACCGTGTCGGCGGCTGAATGTCAACGGAAGATATTCTTGGAAAAGTCGGTACAAATTTGCATCGGCTTGTTTATGAACCAAAAATTCGAGGTCTGAATATTCAATTGCGACAGGAAGATTGGCAAGGAAATCACCGTTTCGCTGCCAAACTTTCACATTAAAATGCTTCACGTGTTTTGTGAAATCTGCAGAAACGATGGTGTAATTATCGTTATACACACCACCACGCATAGCATTGAACAGTGTGTTTGCAAAATGTCGAGCCATAACGTGTTCATCGGCACAATTTTGCACACCATCCACTTGAGATACGATGGATTTCAGCGTAGCTGTTCCTTTGTCAATATCGGCAACCAATGCTGCTTCAATATTTTTTTCAGTGTGAATAAAATGGATCAAGTTATTGACTTTCGCAGCATCTTGATTAAGTTCAGCAACAAAATACCAAGATTTGGAAGCATTTGGACCTAATGAGATTTTGCCGTGAACAAAAATAGCACCTCTAACCCCTTTTGCTTCTGTTTCAGGTAAAATTTCATCCACAGAACGGAAATTATTGAGTTGCTTTGAGCTCAACAGATAGTCTGGATTATTCAACCCATAACACCATATTGAATTAGCGCGAAGCGACTCACTTGGTTCGGCTCTATCGACAAGAATAGCCTCCATTCTGAACAAAACGAGCTGAGCATTAGCAATCAATTCGGTCTTTTTGTATCCATCAACCAATGTCGAATACGCATTTTGGGTTAATCGATCGATGCCCGACGGCAGCACATTCTGCAAACCATCTAACAAAACTACCTCAACTGCTTCGTTAGTATCATTGGTAATCCAGCCTTTTTTAATCCACCCAAACAGATTAGAATTCATCCATCCATAATGGAAAGTGATTCCTAAATCAAGATTTTTCTCGCCAAATATTAGCTTATTACCAACCACCGATTTTGAAATCGTACGTTCAATCTGATATGCGCCTCTATTTTTATCGGTGAAGGGTTCCCACAAATAGCGGTTTCCATTTTTGTAAACGTGCAGAATGGTTTTACTGCCAGTGATGTCACCCGATTCGGAGATTTTATCATCGGTATAATAGGGGAAAAGTGCGGTGTCAGGATTTTTCCGTCCAGCAGAAAGCCCGCCAGTACTGGAGATATACATCCAATGGTCGGAATCACTGGCAAGACTGATAAAGAACGGCTGCATTGCATCGAAATTCTTTATCTGATAGAATTTCTCACCATCAATTTGTACAAACGCTCCTGAAACATCCTGTTTCAATGAGTTCAATGGATTTTTTCCTAAAAATAAATCGTTCATTTTAAATAGTAATTTTAAATAATAGTCAAATAGAAATCAGATAGTTAACTCTGCTCAACTACTTTATCCTTGAATTAAAAAATTATTTTTCTAAAAAGCGTTTGGCATCCAAATCTCGCTTCATCATGTCGGTTGTCTTGCTGTCAATTTTGTAGAAAATCATAAACAGCGCACACGACATGTACAAAATGCCTGGAATGACAGATACGAGGAGCTTAATTCCGGTGATAGCTGTATCCGATTGAACCGCATTTGGCACAAACTGCGAAACGGTCAAAATCCATCCAGCAATGGCTGCACCGATTCCCCAACCTGCCTTTTGGGCAAACACAGCTGCCGAAAAATAGAGTCCGGTCGCACGTCGACCAGTAGTCCATTCGCCGTAATCAGCCGAATCGGCTATCATCGTCCACAGCAGCGGAACAGCTGGGGCGTAGGCCATTTTGGCAATAATATTGAAGGCATAAATCGTTGTCAAATCGTTGATCCCAGGTAGATAAATCAGCATAAAAAAGAGACCCGAAATGAGCGAACTGCCGATAAAGACGTTTTTGTTTCCAAATCGTTTTGCCAAGGGTTTCGAGAGCGGCAGAGCCACAATCAAAGCGACTGTGCCAATCACATTAAAAAGTTGCACATTGTTTTCACGACCCAGATAATATTTAAAGTAATAAGCAATAGCAGCGTTTTGCATCGCAAACATGATAAATGAGATGATTCCGACGATCGCCAAAATGCGCCAGGCTTTGTTCGCAAATAGGTTGGTGAGGTCTTCTTTGAGGGAGTTTTTCTGCTCTTTAGGCGGTTGCACGCGTTCTTTAGTAGTCTGAAACGTGATGAAAAAGAAGATCAAACTCAGCACAGCAAAGAGCAAAACGGTGTATTGAAACCCTTGCGCTTTGTTGCCATTTCCAAAAAACTCTGCCAATGTCAATGCCAATCCGGTGACAATAAATTGCCCTGTGAAACCAGCAATAAAGCGATAGGTATTCAGTCCGGCACGTTCGTATGTATCGTCTGTCATCACCGCACCTAGAGCAGAATAGGGCAGATTGATGGCTGCATAAGCGGTCATCAACAGCACATAAGTAGCACCGGCGTAGATAATCTTACCCGTTTCACCAAAATCTGGAGTTGTGAATGTAAGAATGGCTAACACGGCATACGGAACCGCACCAAACAAAATGTAGGGTCGGAATTTCCCCCAACGGGTATTCGTGCGATCGGATACGACACCAATGACAGGATCAATCGCCATGTCCCAAAACCGAGCCACGAGCATAATTGTGCCAGCCGCAGCTGCCGAAATTCCGTAAACATCAGTATAGAAAAACAGGAGCCAAAAGCCCACCATATCCCACACGAAATGAGATGCCGTGTCGCCTAATCCATAGCCAATTTTCTCTTTAATGGATAATTTTTGTGTGTTAGTGTGCATGTTTTTAGACTTTTACATCAATAATTTAGTTATTTACGACCCACTTCTTTTGCCCAATCACCGCGGAAAATCAGTTTCTGATCGTGAATTCGGAATGTGAATTTTCCATATTGAACCGAGACACCAGCCGATGCATTCACAATCCACGAATTGTCGGGAATGGAGAATGTATGTTCGGTTTGAATCAACTTCTGCGCCAATTGATCTTTGATAGATACGGTGGCTTGTGGACCGACTTCCCAACCCAAATGGGTATTGTAACTGACACGCAAATCGTCACCGATTTTGAATCCATCTTTGGTTTCGATTTTTGTTTTTACAGTGGCGGTTTTGCTATCGTTCAAATCTTTGTCTGGAGTAACTTCTATCGTTAATTTTGGCAAATCGAAAGGCGTGGTCGATACAAGAATATGAATCGATTCAGTCTTCACTACTTTATTCGATTTATCATAAAATTCGAAGGCGAGTTCCATGTATTCGATGCCTTTCGGCGTCAAATTCAAGTTGTCTGAAAAATAGCCTTCTTTGGCTATATTCTTTGAATACAACTCTTTATCGTTGAGTTTTACGACGACTTTTCGGACATTTTTATCTACGAAAAGCTCCACAGGAACAGTACCCGATTGATAGATTTCTTTATTTTTAGGACTAATTATCAGTGCCTTCATGTAGTCGCGCATGGCAAACCACACCGGACGAGGCGAACCGAATTTGTCATTCACGTCGCGGTATCCCCAAAAGCCGAACCACTCTTCAGGCTGTTCGGGGTTGTGGTAGTTTTGGTCTCCGCCTTTCCACCAACCATCTGCGTAGTAGAACGGGCACATACCAACTGCTCCCGCATCCATCAAATCGCGGTAGTTCGAGATGAGTCCTGCGCTTTGCTCTGTCAGCGTCTGACCGCCATAGCGACCATAGCCTTTGTGCGAAACAGAATAGCCAAATTCGGTGGTAATGAATGGTTTATCGAGCCCGTTTAACTGATTCAGCCCTTTGATATAGTCTTTGAAACCCATTGTTGCGGTCTGCGCTTCGCTGTGGTCATAGCAGTTGTAGGCATACACATCGAAAATGCTTTCGTCCATGTAGTCGCTGATCATCGCATTGGCCGAAAGCGTCACCGGAATACCATGATGTTCGGCGTGAATCACATTTATCAGCGTTTTCATTAGATTGATAAATGCTTTGCCCGATACTTTGTGTATGTGGTCGGTTTGTGGTTCGTTGATCACAAGATAGGTGATGATGCAATCGTAATTCTTGGCATAGCTCATCACTTTCGACACGCTAGTTTGGCAATCTTGCGCAAATTTCGGGTCGCTGTAGTCGCCGTCGGGATTAATCTCCAAGCCCATAATAAGTTTTAAACCAGACGCTTGCGCAACTTTTAATTGCGCTTCCGAAAACTGGCTCCAGGTGCGAATGGTATTGTATCCTGCCTCTTTTATCACCTTGAGGTCGAATTTCAGCAACTCCAAATCGTCGGCTCTTTTACCCTGATACGGATGCTGACCCGGACGTGCACCAATTTCGTATCCAATGGCTTTGATGAAATATTTCTCTCCATTCAAATAATACCAATTGTCTTTCAACTCAATAACATTCTTTGCCTGAATAAATCCGGAAAGAACAAACAGCTGAATAAACAAAATGAACAGTTTCGCTCTCATATTGATCAAATCGTTTTTTGACTTAATTTTTCTTCTTCTACTTTTCGCGACGAGCAGCTAAAGCCGCCTTAATTTCATAAGCTTTTGCTTCGGTGATGTCGTATTTCCAAATCACAATTATGGCAAGAATTCCGCTGAAAATTGGTATCACAATATCGGCAATCCGAAGGTTGGTAATCGTCGAATCGGCTTGAACTTTAACTGATTCGTCGAAGCCAATATAGTGCAAAACAACTCCGCTCAGAAGCATCGCAGCTGCGGTTCCGAGTTTCACCATCCACCAATAAACAGCACCAAACATTCCTTCGCGGCGCTCGCCGTTGTTGAGTTCGTCAAGGTCGCATACATCAGCTGTCATCGACATCATCAGCGTAAACAATCCTCCAATTCCGAACGAAAGGAAAGGAATCGGCATGAACATTAACCACGGATTTGCTGGATTAAAGCCCCACCATTTGAGAGCATAACCGACCATCGAAAGCAGCGTGGCGATGATAAAGGCGTTCTTTTTACCCACTTTCACCGAAATAGCGGTGACAATTGGGATGACAAGAAATGCTGTAGCCACCGAACTGATAGTGCCAAACCATGCTGGCCACGTTCCCGCAGCATTGGTGTCGCCATTAAACAGATAATAGACGATTATGAAAAACGCAAATTGAGCAATAGTCTGGAAGCCATTGAAAATCAAGAACGTAGTAGCGCAAAGTTTCACGAAAGGCTTGTTTTTCAAGGTGAGTTTTATGCCTCGGAAAAACTCTTTTGCGTTGACAGCCAAATCTTTTACCGACAAATCTGCGAGTTTCTCTTTGTCAATATCCACCTTCTCTTTGTTGAAAAGTGCGGGCATTATACCTAAAATCATACACAAAGCACCTACCCAAATCGAGAGATTTCTCGCTCCTTCGGGTGCCGAATCGTAAATGGATTTATCGTAAATAATCACCCAAAACCACGGCGCAATCATCCAAGCGATTTGTCCCATAAACTGAGAAACAGCCATCAAACGGGTGCGCTCGTTGTAATCCGACGTCATTTCGTAACCTAATCCGATGAGTGGTGCCGCAAACACGGTGTAACCGATGTAGAAAAACATCGACACAATCAAAAAATAGAAGAAATTATACATCTCTGAATTTTGCGGATACAATTGCCACATCACCATAAAAGCAAGCCCCGACAAGGTGGCTCCTACCAGAATATAGGGTTTGCGTCGCCCCCATTTCGATTTCGTATTATCCGAAATAAAGCCCATAATTGGGTCTATTATGGCATCCAAAAATCGAGGTAATGCCCCCAAAAGGCCTGCCAGAATAGGATTCATTTTCAAAGACATGACCAACACAACCATAAAAACGCCCAATGCTGCGGGGAACAATTGGTTTGCTAAATGACCCGAACCGAAAGCGATTTTTTCGCCAAAAGGGACTCTATCTTCTAGTGCTGTTTTGTAATTTGCCATAATGTGTTTTTGTAGTTAGATGCACGAAAAATCCTTATAAATTCTATTGTCTTTTGGAAATACAAATCTCTTGCTGTCCGTTTGATTTCTGATAAACTCTCACATAGTCGACATACATTTTTGCCTCACCACCTTTTAATGCAGTGATTTTCTCTATGTCGTAGATTTCTGAGAAAGTGCCTCCAACAGCTAGATTAAAGATGAGGTAAAACGGTTTCCGAAAGTAACGTGACGTCTCATTTGCTTTGCCTTCACCCATGATTGGTAACGTGTAATAGGGTTTTGCAGCCGGATATTTGTCTAAATCCAAATACATTTTGATTGAATCGGGTGACCAAAAGAGGGTGTACGTGTGAAATCCATCCTGCAGACTGTAAGCATTGGTGGTTGAGATGCCTTTGTTGGGGTATTTGCCACCGTTCCAGTCTTCGCCCCAATGACATGCGCCATTGAAATAGCGGTCCTGAACACCATTGTCGATTCCTGTCTTTTTGCCCATTTCCATTATGTCGATTTCGCCACATTTTGGCCATGTAGCCTGCTTGTGGTCAGCACCAAGCATCCAAAATGCTGGCCACAAACCGTTTGCAGTCTTAGGCAGTTTGATACGAGCTTCCACTTTACCGTATTTAAAGGTCATTTTCCTATCAGTATCTAATCTACCCGAAGTGCAGTTACTGCCTTTGAATTTCTCCTTTTTTGCGGTGATAATCAGACACTTTGCATTGGTCGTTTTCTCTCGACCCATTGAGATATTTTCGCGGCGATAATATTGCAATTCCCGATTCCCGGCTCCTTCGCCGTTGATCATGGCTGTCCATTTGCTATTGTTAAGGACAGGCCCGTTAAAATTGTCTTCCCACACAAGCTTGTATTCTTGCGCTGAAGCTAGCAACGGCAGAAAGACGAGACATACTGCAGCAAATATCCTGTTCATACTATCTTATTTTTTAAATAAACCTATTTTTTGATCACTTTTACGGTCTGAATGCCGCGACTATTCTCCACACTCACGAAATAGATACCCGGTTTGTAACCACTCATATTGAGGTCGAAACTTGCACCAACTGTTTCAGAAAATACTTTATTACCCAACATATCGGTCAAAACAAGGCGGCTATCGTCTTCTGACAATCCAAGGTGCAATATGTTTCTGACCGGATTTGGATAGAACGAAATTTTTCGGATAGAAATATTCTCAACTCCCGCTCCTTCGCACTTATTTCCAACAGTATATGAGAATTGTTTGGTCACCGACATTCCTCCAGAAAAGGCAAATTTACAAGCCAATTTCAAGGCTGATCCCGCCGTTTTGCCAGTCAATTTGATGGTGAATTTCTTTCCACTTACATTTGTCATTGACGACTCAGCAAAACCTGAAGTGTAGTTCCACAAATAAGCGACTAAACCAGCTTTATCGTCCAATAATTCGAACGTACAATTCACGTCTGTGCCAACTGTTTCGAAGGCATATTTGTAGCCCGTCGTAAATGCACCTTGGGATGCTTCGGACGTTGATCCTGCACATTCGGTATTAGTATTAAGAGCCGTTTTGGCCGACAATGCTATAGGTGCAGTTTTATTTCCAGTTAAATCCGAAGCTACGACAGCAAACGAATAAGGCGTTTCTGGTGTGAGTGCGGTAATCATAAACGAAGTTTGCACTCCCGATGCCACAGATATATTTTTGGTGACACTTCCGTAAGTGGCGGTGTAAACAACCGTTCCTGAGTTGTCAGTCGCATTTACGAGCAACTCGATAGACGTCGGTGTAATTGCGCCAACTGTAGCTGTGAAGTTCATCGGTGCTTGCGTGTCGTTTGTGCTTCCGCAATTGGTTCCGACCACGTAACTCATGTATTTGGTCACAGACATCCCACCAGAATAGGCAAACTTACACGCATAACTCAATTTCGCTCCGGCAGTCTGACCACTGATGGTTGTGGAGAAAATATTTCCACTCACATTTGTCATTGCTGACTCTGCAAATGGGGTCTCTTTCCACAAATAAGCAACCAATCCCGGCTGATTGTCGAGTAATTCGAATGTAATCGTCACATCGGATCCAACCGTTTCGTACGTGCATTTGTAACCGACTGTGAATGCGCCTTGAGTGGCAACTTTCGACGTTTCGGTACACGACATTACGGGTGCGATGGTTACGTTTGCAGCTTGCGAAGTGCTTGTTCCGCCACCGTTATCTGTAGCTTTAGCAGTTATGACATAATTGCCCGGAGCTGGACTCCATGTGGCTGAATATGGTGCACTGTTGTCGCTGCTAATCAGTGTTGTACCTTCATAAAAATCAACTTTAGCGATTGTTCCATCAAAATCACTTGCATTCGCGGTGATTGTTACCGGTTTTCCTTCGGTGTAGGTCGATTTATCTGCTGGTGTAATCAACGAAACCGACGGAGCAACATTTGCTGTGTTCGTTACCATCACAAGCACATCGTCAGAAGAAATCTTCAAATCTGCGTTTTTCACGGTCAATCTGAAACTGTACATTCCCTCCACAAGTCCTGAAATCTGCGGTTTCGCAACAGTTGAATCTGAGATAACTGCCACCGTTGGTCCATAGAGTTGTTTCCAAACGTAAGTCAACGGTTTTGCCGCAGATTCTGTACTTGCCAATCCATCGAGAGTAGCCGTTGAAGCAGGTAGCACCACTTTCAAGTCCGTTCCAGCATTCGCAGTAGGATAGCTGTAAGCCAAATCGCCGGTGCGAGTAAATGTCATTTTGCCTAAATTGAATTCTCCTGAAGAAAATGCAATTTTCAAAATATGTTTTCCAGCGGTTAATGGAATGTTGGCTACTGTTTTTGTTGCCCAAACCGTCCAAACAGTGCTCGAAGTAGATGGCACAGGAATGTCAGATGAAATTGATTGACCATCCAATTCTAAATGGAATGGACCACCACCCGCCGAATTGCCTGAAGCGTAGCGGAAAGCAAACGAATACAATCCCGATTGAGCCACATCCACACTGTATTTGAGCCATTCGCCCGAAGCGATAGACCCAACAATGGCTCCTTCTGCAGCATCGGTTGAAGCATCCACTGATTCATCCATTCTGAAAGTTCCGGAATTAGCCGTTGTCACATCTAAATAGGTGATATTCTGTCCTTTTCCACCTTCGAATGTGTCGAATTTGCCAGCCTCAACAGTACCCGGAATGGCAGATGCCGTTCCGCCATAAGGCAATTGGGTTCCAACCAAAACTTGTGCTGTATTGGTCACATTGTATTTGTCGCCGTCGTAAATTTTGGCATAGAAATTATGAATTCCTAATTGCAAATTCGAGGCTGTTAGCACGAATGGAGCTGCAGAGACAGTTCCCAACGAAGTGGTACCGTCCATAAATTCGACTTTCGTTGGCGTTCCTCCCGAAACAGTCACATTCAACTTCACGCTTCCACCTACAAAGGCTTGTGCAAAAGAAGAGGTGATTGCGCCAGAAACCTGACCATCGAGACTTGTGACCAATTTACCGGCAGGCACTACCAATTGATAGCCTGTCGAAAAGGTAACCGTAATGGGCGAGGCTGAATAATTTTGTGCCACATAGTTGATTTTTCCATTCAGTCGGAAAGCTGATGCTATTGGATAATTGGCTGTAATAGTTGCATCTACACGTCCCAAGGCATTCATTGCATGCAACCAATGGTAGGTTTGCGCGTCAGAAATTCCGAATTTAATCTCACGATTTGGATACGAATTATACATTTCGATAGCCTTGGCTGGGTCGATAAATGCCAAGTATTCCCACATCATATCGTGCCAAAGATTCGGATTCGCTTGATTGCTCGAAATCCCTGTACTAGCTACAATTTCGTCCCAAAGGCGTTTCACATAAACCGTATCCTGACCTAAATAGAGCGAACCGCCCTGAATTGGATACATCTCGATTCCATAAGAAGCAGCGATATCGGATGTCCAGAATGTGCCGTTATCGTTTCCATTTGCCCAAACGCGTGAGTAGAGGCTGTATTTTTGTGAAGAGGGGAAATTGCGGTGGTGTGTGTCCATGTAATACTCCTCGATGCCGGTTTGCTCAGTTGTATAAAGGTAAACACCCAAATCGCGAATGGCTTTGTTGCCAGACACTTGACCCCATTGAATGAGTCCGGCATTGAAATTCATACTTTCGGAGCTCGACTCCATGTTGTTGCCTTGTGGATTATTCGCAAATCCATCTACCCAACTATGACCAGCATAAGGGCTGAAATTCCGTAGATATGGGAACATCGTATCGGCACGGTCGTAAGCAGCGGCATCGCGCACCAACATGTTCACCATATCGCCAAATTGCGCTGTCCATCCCGGGCTGAATTGTGCTACAAAAGCAGCCGCTTGAAGGAAATACCCCCAGTGAAACTGTTTGTCATTCAATCCATTATCCTGACCATAACCGGCAGGATAACCTATCATCGACGACCAAGTAGAATTATAGTAAAATAGAAATGCCACCTCGCCATTTTCGGCTTTAAACCAGTTTTCGAGGCGTGTTTTGATGGTGCTTAATATTTTGTCGCGCGCTGCAATATTCCCCATTTCGTTGGCAATGCGTGCGGTTTGCATCAGTTGGTTGAAGACCTGACCTTCGTTGTACGAATCGGTCCAAGTCGCCATTGTACTATTTTCGAGACCTGCAATCTTGTCGGTTAGCATGGTCGGTGTGAAGCCTTTGCTGTAATTGTCCACATAAGGAAGCGTTGGCAAAATGCCGTGAAACGTATTCTCAACGCTAAAGCTATTCCCTGCCATGGTCTTCATTTCTCCACGGACCGTCGCATAGCTGTATTTATTTGGAGCAGGTGAACTAGCTGCCAAATGCGCCCATTGGTGAGGCAACAACCCAATCAACATATTGGTTTCGGTGCCCTCTTTTACATCGGTTTCTACGTTGAAATCGGTGCGAACTACAGAAGTGGTTTCGTTAAACGAGTAGTTTGCTGTTGTTTTCGTTGGGAAGACATAAGCATATTTTTTGTATTCGGTGGCAACTGTGGCAACATTTGATGCAGTAAGCGGAATAAATACCATCGACCAGTAATTTTTACCGTTCAACGTTGAGGTATAAACGGCTCCATTTTGAGTCCAAGTGCTTCCCACTGGAGCATAAACTGCAAAATCAGCACCGTTTTTCACATTCGTGCAGACAAGCATTTCGTTGTCAATCACTACCGTGCCGGAATTGACGGTAACCTGTGCGATATCCGTTGTTTTTTTTGTAAAATAGAGAAAAGGCATCGCAACACCCGATGTGGCTTGAAACTGATGCGTTCCATCGTTCCAATCCATCGTCACTGTCCAGTCTGAATAGTCATAAACGTTGGTTTTGGAAGCATTTAGACCCGAAACTCCAACGGAAAACGGTGTTAAATCGTCAATCACGCCCGATGGGATATAACTTACAACCAAACCCGTAGTAGTTGTTTTCATCGTAAATGGATAGTTGAACAGATTCGATGCTGAGCCATTTTTCACCAAAGCCGACCACCAATCGCTTGTTGGCACGGGTTTGCCGATTGCATTTCCACTCAAGAAAGGTGTTCCCGAAGGAAACGCATTTCTGCCAGCCTGATCATTACCCGGGAATGTAGTTGTGTAACTACCACTCCCGACTGCTACTTTCTGAGCTACAATCGAAGGATTTTGGAGCAGTTGAATAAAGAAAATCGATAAAAAAGAAATGATTATTTTGTTTTTCATTTTTTGTGTGTGTTGTAGAAGTGGTTTTATAGTTGTGGTTAGAGGCGGCCTTTATTTCGTGATTTTCTGAGTTTGCTTACGTCCATTCGTAAAATTCACAGTAACAATGTAATTTCCCTTTGGTAAATCGCTGACATTCAGAGTATACTGATTATTCTTCACCGTTGATCGACAGAGCGTTTGTCCAACCATATTTTGGATTGTTACATTTGCAATCTCCTGATTTGCATTGATTTGCAATCTATCCCGAACTGGATTTGGGTAAAGTGAGCAGGTATTAATTTTCGTGTTTGCAATACTGCTATTCAGTGAGTTAAAGGAGATATTATCCCAATAATTTGTACTTCCAGCAGTACGTGCAGCAGGAAAATCAGGGAATACTACAATTTTACTGAACGATTTTCCGAGGAATGAACTATAATCAAGCGTCAATTCTTCCCACTGATTGATGAGTTTGTTTTGAATCTTCTTTTCGCAAACCACCGAAGCATCGGCATTTTCAAATTTTATGTCGAAATAACTGATAACATCTTTGTAAACCAACACTTTCACTTTGCAGTTATCCGATGTGAGCGTGAATGGTCCGATATTCGATGAAAACAAACCTGCCCAAGGCGAACCAGATGCGTTGATGATGTATTTTGCACAATTCGCTGATGGATTTATGCCAGTCGTATTTGGGTTTGCAACAACCGAATAGAGTGATGGTGAATTATCTCCGTTGCTAAACAGATTCCATGCCCAATCCTGACCAACGGTTTCGAAATCAATGGTCGCAAATTTGTAATCTAACCCTGTGGTGGCTGAAACTACAATTGGATTGTTGGCAGCAACATTGCCACTTGCGTCTTTAGCTATTATCGAGAAATTGTAAGTTGTTGAGGTCGACAGACCTGAAATAACATACGATAGTTGAGTTCCCGAAACGCCTTTTGCGAGCAGAGTTGTCCCATTGTAGCTAATTTCGTAAACGATAGAGCCTGAATTATCTGTCGCATTCAGCAGCAACTCTACACTGTTTGGCGTCACTGCTCCTTTCGTAGCGGTAAATGCCGTTGGTGCTACGTTTTCTACGATATTCGATGGGCCGTGGAACTCTTGACCAGCATCTCCTTTTTGATAAATACGAACATAATCCACATACATTTTTGCAGGAGTTCCATCAACTGGCAAAGCCGTTATTCTACTTATATTGTCGTTACCTGTAATTCCTGTAAAATTTCCACCAACAGCTAGGTTGAACAAAATGCTGAATGGCTTATGAAAGTAGTGTGCAACATTGCCTGCCACATCTTGACCAGCAAGACTCATTTCGTAATAAGGTGCGTTGGTCGGGTATTTATCTAAATCGAGGTACATTTTCACAGCAGTAGAGTCCCAAACCAATGAGTACAAATGAAAATCATCCTGAACACTGTAAGGCGCGGTGCTGTTTTTGGCATAATAAGTCCACACTTCACCCCAATGACAGGCTCCATTCATAAATCTGTTTTGAGTTCCAGCATTTATTCCACCAGAATTTCCCATTTCGAGTATATCAATCTCTCCACAACGAGGCCATCCAACAGTAGAATAGTCGTCCCCCATCATCCAAAAAGCTGGCCATAAGCCATTTGCAGTTGAAGGCAGCTTGATGCGTGCTTCAATTTTTCCATATTTGCAAGAGACGTTTCCGCGAGTGACCAATCGACCTGAAGTGACTAATTTTCCATTAAAGCTCTCACGTTTAGCATTGATTACCAAGCAATTTACGCCACTCGAGTGTTGTTCAATAGAGATATTCTCACGACGATAATATTGCATCTCATTGTTTCCACCACCATCTCCGTTGACCTCGATTGTCCAATGATTGATTTCATCGAGCACCGGCTTGTCGAAGTTATCTTCCCAAATCAGTTTATAATCTTGACTGAAGAGAAAGATGGGTAGAAATAGAAAGTAAATAGCAATACTAATTTTATTCATCAGAATATGTTTATTGAAAATGCAATGAATGGTTTAAAGAAAAGAGTGGCTAATCATAGCGCAAAAGTCTATGGTTTGAAACCCATTTAATAAGCAAAAATCTTAGAAAAAGGCGTGATTATTTCTTGAAAACTTTGAAAGTTGAAGTGTTGTTTTTTTGTTTAATCGTGATAAGGTAAACACCCGTTTTAAGTGATGAAGTATCGATGTTTTGTAATCCTGTGACGTTTGAAGTCAACGATTTTCGACCCGCTAAATCAGTAATGATCACGCTAGCGGTTTCGTCTGTCGCAACGGTCAGAATATCCCGAAAAGCTGTAGGATACACTTTCACAGAATTTGCTTTGGTAGAATTTATAGCTGCTGTTTTACTTTTGTAGATGCGCACAAAATCGACAGCCATTTTCACTGGCGAATCAAAGATGGTATCGTTAACTGTACCACCCATTTTTCCTCCAATGGCTAAGTTCAAAATTACATAAAACGATTTATCGAACGGCCATGTAGTGTAGGTTCCCGATAGATTCCGCCATAAAGTAGTTTGTTTCACACTGTCGATGTAGAACCGAATGGCATCTTGCTCCCACTCAATTCCGTAAGTATGGAATTGGTTTTCAATATTACCAGGGTAGACGCGTTTGTACCAATTATTACCTTTTGTTCCATTGTTATCTTTGGTGTGAACAGCCATCGAAATCATCGTTGGGTCGGAACCAATATGTTCCATAATGTCGATTTCGCCACTGCTTGGCCAATTGCCATACGTGTTCACTTCGGGCATCATCCAAAATGCAGGCCAAGTGCCCGCTCCAGAAGGTAAACTCATACGTGCCTCAATTTTTCCATAAAGCGATGATGCTTTCGCTTTCGTATTGATGCGACCTGATGTGTAATTGCATGTGAGGTTGTAGCTTGTGTAGACCTCTTTTTTTGCTTCCAAAATGAGGTACCCATTTTCTACTCTCGCATTATCAGTGCGATTGGTATAATACTGCAACTCTTGATTTCCCCAACCTGTTCCACCTACATCAAAATTCCAATTGGCAGCATTTACTGTTTTAGCCGTATCGTTGAACTCTTCAGACCACACCAATTCGAAATCTGAAGTGGTTTGTCCATACATAAAAATGGGAGTTAACAGAGATACAAACAGAAAAAGAGTTCTAATGGATTTCATACAAATAGTTGTTAGAAAAGGATCAACAATTGAAGCAAACTAAATTCTAAAAGAGAATAAGTCCGTAGAGATGAAATCCCTACGGACTTATAGAATAATTACAATTTCACAATTTTCTTGGTAATCACTTGTCCGTTTGCCATTTTCACAGAAACTAAGTAATTTCCACTAGAAAGATTGTTGACATCTAAACTAGCTTCGGTAGCATTCACACGAATAGTTTTCACCAATTGACCAACTAGATTGCGAATCTGAATAGAACTCATAACAGATCCTGAAGTAAGAGACATTTTGTCAGTTACTCTGCTAGGATATACTGAAAGAGCATTCTCTGCCTTAATCGTATTGATAGGTGTGCTATCATCGTAGAAATACAAGTTGTCTAGATAAACTGTTTTACCACCTGAACCTACAATTTTGAATTGGAAGATATCTGACATAACTACTCCAGTAAATGAAGTCAACGGTACATCAAAGCTATTCCAAACATTTTGATTCAATGGAGTAAGAGCTACTAGCAATTCGTGACCTGGGCTGATTGGCGTAATTTGCAACGATGTTTCGTTGACAGTGAATACATCAATATGCAATTTATTCATGCTACTTGCATTTACATGTGTAGCAAGTTCAGTTCCTTGATAGTTCAAGTTTGCATATTTCAATGTTGGATTGCCAGCAACGTCCACTGTACTTACAACAGTTGATTGTCCCCAACCTGGATTGAAATTGGTATTTGCAACATCGGTATACGCATTACTGAAGATAGAAATTACTTTGTCAGCTGGTGCTGTTGGTGCTGGAGCTGCAGCCATTGCAGAGGCTGTTGTAGCAGTCACTACAATTGGACTATTTGCTGCAATATTGCCTGTAGCATCTTTAGCAACTATAGAAAAAGAATATTCAGTAGCAGGAGTTAAACCTTGAACTACGAACGATTTCTGCACACCTGAAACTCCACCTGTTTTAAGCGTAGTTGTACCATACGTAATTTCGAATCCAACTGCACCAGTGTTATCACTTGCAGTCAACAACAACTCAATACCATCGGAAGCAATAATACCTTTTGTTGCAGTAAATGCAGTTGGCGCTTCAGTATCAGTAGCTGCAGAGTTATCGTAGAAATAGAGGTTATCTAGATAGACTGTTTTTCCACCCGATCCAACAAATTTGAATTGGAAAATGTCGGCCATAGACAAGCCTTTGCTGGTGAAATCTGTCAAAGGAATATCAAAACTATTCCATGCATTCAGATTCAGAGGAGTAAGTTGTACAAATTTCTCTCCTGTAGCACGGCTGATAGGGAAAATTTGCAATGAAGTTTCGTCGTTAGTAAATACATCTACGTGCAAATATTTCATTGCAACAGCATTCACATCACTACCAAACTCAAGACCTTGGTAATTCAAGTTGCTATATTTCAACATAGCACTTCCAGCAACGGTAACAGTTGTTACAGCAGTAGATTGTCCCCAATTTGGATTGAAGTTGCTAGTCCCAGCGATAGGAGTATATGCATCACTGAAGATAGAAATCACTTTTGGAGCAGCGTAAACTGGAGGCGTTGGAGCTGCTGTAGAAGGACCAGATACTACTGCGGCCAAAGTTTTCACAGTTACTTCAATCGGATTGTTTACAGCAGCATTTCCGGCAGCATCTTTAGCTACAACAGAAATAACAAAAGTTGTGTCAGCAGGTAAATTGCTTATCACAAATGATTTTTCAACACCTGAAACACCATTCACGTCTTCGCTATGTTTACCCGAAGAAAGAGTATAAATGACTGCGCCAGAATTATCGGTTGCTTTCAAAAGAAGTTCAACGCTACTTGACGTAGCTGCTCCTTTTGTAGCAGTAAAATCTGTTGGTGCTTGTGTATCAGCAACCGGGGTATTGTCGTAGAAATAGAGGTTGTCTAGGTAAACAATGTTACCACCCGCACCCACAACTTTGAATTGGAATACATCGCTCATCACTACATTAGGGAATGCAGAAAGAGGGATATCATAGCTGTTCCAAGTATTCAATGTCAATGGAGTAAGTGTAAACAATTTCTCTTGACCAGGGCTAATTGGCGTAATCTGAAGTGACGTTTCGTTTGGAGTCCAAACATCGACGTGCAAATAGTTCATTGCACCTGCATTTACATGCGCAGCTAATTCTGTTCCTTGATAGTTCAGATTTTCGTATTTCAATGTTGGGTTAGTCGCAATATTTACTGTAGAAACAGCGGTGCTTTGTCCCCACGAAGCTGCAAAATTTGTAGCTGCCACATCGGTATATGCATTACTAAAAATAGAAATCACCTTCGACGCATCCTTTGTAGGCGTTGGTGCAGCTACAGTTGGTACTCCGATTACAGGAATATTACTATTTGAATTAAACGAGATATTATCGAAATAATTGATACTACCTGCGCTTCTTGCCGATGGGAAATCAGGAATAATAACAAGTCGTGTAACTGTTTTTCCTATTTGGTTAGAAAAATCGAATGTCAACTCTTCCCACTCGTTGATTTTGGTATTCGGAACAAGTTTCTCGAAATTCAAACCAGCGGCTCCTTCAAATTTAACGTCGAAGTTGCTGATCGCATCTTTGTAAACCATCACTTTCACTTTGCAATTATCGGCCGTAAAAGTAACCGATCCAATGTTTTCAGACCATAGACCAGCCCATGGCATTCCAGTCTTGTTTACAACATATTTGGCAACACTTGCAGAGGTATTGATACCTACTGCTGATGGATTGGCAACCACTGAATAAAGAGTTGGTGCATTATCGGCATTTTCGAACAATGTCCATGCCCAATCTTGACCTAGCGTTTCGAAGTCGATAGTCGGCTGACTACCTGTAGCTCTTGCTGTTCCCCAGAAAGCCAAGCAGGCAATCAAAAGAAACAATTTTGTAGATTTTTTCATACTGATTTAATTTAGGTTAGTTAATAATAACTCACGAAGAGAAAACTTTCATCTACCATTCGTGAGGCAATGTTTATAATTAGACTATTTTACAACGAATTTCGACATAAATGACCCAGAACGAATCACATAAGCTCCTTTAGTAAGGTTTTTAACATCAAAAATCGGCTCTTTAGACACAAATACACGTTGACCAGTAAGACTGAAAACTTCTAATGGTTCGGTTGCTCCTGAAACAGAAACTGTTTTGCTTGTAACCATTACCGCCAAAGAGTTTACTTTAAGCGAATTTACACCAGCTGAATTTTTCTTGTAGATGAAAACTGCATCTAAATCAATTGTTTTGCCAGGGTTATTGCCACTCAACATATAGAAATAGTTGTCGGTGAATGGTTCTGGATAACGTAATCCAAGATTCATAAATACAGAGATTGGAATTTCTACCAAATGCCATTTACCATCGCGTGTAAAGTTGGTATAAGGTTGGTAAGTAAGCGCTCCATCAACAAATGCAGTTGCTCCAATACAAACGCGAGCCTCTAGGCCGTTTCCTCCGCGTAATGCCACAATGTGCGAATTGGTAGCCGTAGATTTCATTGCAATGTGAAACGTGTAGTCTGATGTGATACCCGACATATTGACAGGAGTACCTACTGCTGCAAAGCCGAAACCTGACCAACCTACACTTCCCACTGACAATGAGATAAACTCTCCTACTTCCCCATTCCAGTTTGGACCTGATGCAGTACCTGCAACATACGTACTGCTCCAAACATATAGAAAACGCGCCATATCGTCGGGACGTAAATCCGCAGCAATGTTTGTCGCTCCAATTTTATCTGCAGTTGCTTGATCAAGCGAAATCAAATAATAATTAGACCCTTGGGTAAAATCATCTTGTGCATGGAGGGAAGTAACAAAGAAAAAGCTCAAAAGGAGCATGAACAGATTGATAGATAATTTTTTCATAATAATTTAAGTTTTTGAGGATTTATAGTTACGTATTACAATTTGTAGTTTTCAAATATAGATGATTAATTATAACATTATTCGAAATAAAGCTATACACGAATACATCAAAGACAGAATAAAAACACATCATCATTTCATCAGGCATTATATATCCACCTGTTAATCAGATGGATATATAAATGCTATGATAATAATTAGGACTCTAGACTTTTCATAATCAATCTTTTTAGGATTGAATTCAATCAATACCCGGTATTCTGAGTCATTGGATTCAAGTTCAACTCGATTGCTGGAATTGGAAACAATTCGTGTTTTCCTTTTTGGAAAGTTAGCATATTAGTTTTCACTCCATCGGTCTCTTTGTCGCGATACGCATTCATAACTTCTGCAGCGACTCCCCAACGAACTAAATCAAACCAACGATGACCTTCCATGGCCAATTCCACTCTACGCTCATGTCTGATTGCGGTTCTCAAATCAGCTTGATTATCTGAATAACTGCCGTATGGGAATGCTGGCAAAATAGCGTTATTACCATTTCGTGCTCTATTGCGAACAAGCTCCAATGCACCTTTTGCTTTTGTGAGTGATGTTGCGTCGCCCAATTCGCAGCATGCTTCGGCATACATGAGCAACACATCGGCATATCGAATCACTTTATTATTAATCTCTCCACGTGTTGGATGATTGAGGGGAGCGTAAGATTCGTCAGGATTTATCATCGCATATTTTTTGTTTAGGTAACGGTCACCTAAATATATTTCTTCTACAGGATTCACGATTTGAGCATCTGATGGATTGTAGATAGTCGCATCGCGGCGCGGGTCACCAGTTTCGAACTCGTCATACAGGTTTTGAGTGGGTTTATTGAATCCCCATCCACCAGCTATAGGATTACGAGAGCGTGTCAATACAACAGAATAAGTCCCACGTGAAAAACCGTTTCCATCACCAAAATCGCTTGTAGGGTCATTCATATACTGTATCTCAAAAACCGATTCAGATCCATTCTCTCCTGCTAAAGTGAAGTTTTTTGAATAATCGGACTGTAAACTGTATGAGTTAGCAGCAATTAGTTCATCACCAAGCGTTTTCACTAAATCGTATTTCTTATTGTAGAGATAAGCCTTCATCAGCAATGCTTGAGCTGCACCCTTCGTTGCACGACCTAAGTCTGTTGCAGCATATTCGCTCTTTTTATACAACACTGGAATCGCTTGTGTTAGGTCGCGATAAATCAGTGCATAAATTGAGTCGGCTGAAGCACGGGGCTGTTTCCAGCCATCATTTGGTACAACAAAATCGACCTTAGGTACACCACCGAAAATTCTTACCAAACGGAAGTAATACATAGCCCTAAGAAATTTTGCTTCTCCAACTAAACGATCTTTCAATTTTTGTGTCATTTTGGCATCAAGTGCCATAGTAGATACATCCTGAATGACCAAATTACATCGACCAATACCTTGATATTGAGCACGGTAATACTGCAACAATACGCCATTATTGTCTTGAGTTTTAAAATTTTCCAAATCATAAACATCAGACATATCGGAAATACTTTGACCACCTTTCAATGCATCGTCTGAAACAACATCACCAATAAACCATTCTGGGAAATAAGTTTGATTAAATTCCCACATCAACGGAGTATAGCAGCCATTTACTAACTGAGTAGCACGATCAGCATCAGTAAGAAAATTAGACATCGATGTTACTCCAGGAGCTTTTTCAGATAACCAATCGTTACAAGCCGTAAACGAGATTATCGAACTTATTGCGATCAACAATACGCTATATTTTTTCATAATTTCTATCAATTTGGATGTTAAAAACTAATGTTTGTTCCCACAAGAATAGTGCGCGATTGAGGATAGTTTCCATAATCAACCCCATTACCAATCTCAGGATCGTAACCACTATAATTGGTTAAAGTAAACAAATTACTACCCGAAATGTAGAATCTACATTTTTCGATACCCATCTTTTTCGACAACTTCACAGGTATAGTATAGCCAAGTTGAGCTGTTTTCAATCGTAAATATGATCCATCCTCAACATACCTGCTTGATGCTCTGAAATTATTTGTACTTCCGTAAGGGTTAGGAATAGATCCATTCGGATTGTCAATCGTCCAAACATCAGTCATCGTAGTACTCAGTGTTGATTCGTCACCTTTACCTTCAGTTCTTAAACGCAAGGCATTGTAGATGCTATTGCCATGTACTCCTTGGAAGAAGAACATCAAATCGAGACCCTTGTAATTTGCATTCATAGTGAACCCATAAGTCAACCATGGGAATGGACTACCAAGATCTGTTTTATCGTTATTGTCAATCACGCCATCGTCATTCAAATCAACAAAACGAGCATCCCCTGCTCCTGCATCGGGTTGAATTACTACTCCTTTGCTATTGACATGTGCAGCTACTTCTTCATTCGTTTTAAACACACCATCGTATTTGTATCCCCAGATGGTATTGATTGAATAACCAACATCACTCAGCAATAAGTTCCCTTCTCTCCAGATTGGATCTCCTCCATTAAGAGCGGTCACCTTATTGTCAATCAAAGAACAGTTTCCTGCTAAAGTGTATTTCAAATCTCCAATACTACCATTGTGTTCAAGCGTGAATTCAAGTCCTTTATTTCTCACCTCACCTGCATTCGCCATCGGATCGTATCGGTTACCAACAAATGCAGGAGCTTTTATGGTTACCAGCATTTCTTTGGTGTCTTTTACGAAGAGGTCGACTGTACCTGTAAGAACTCCTTTTTTAAGCGCGAAATCAATTCCAACATTTGATTGTTCGGTTGTTTCCCATTTCCCAATTTTCGGATAGGTCAACACCGCTGCGCCCGAAACCAAAGTTTGAGGGGAACCAAACACATAACCAACAAAAGTTGGACCAGGTGTATTTACATTATAAGTAAACGAGTTTTGAGGAACTTTCTCGTTTCCAATTCTTCCCCAACCAAAACGCAATTTCAATCCATCGAACTTGCTTTTGAGTGGTTCAAAGAAAGGCTCTTCGCTAATTCTCCAACCTAAAGCCATAGAAGGGAAATTACCCCACAAATTCTCTTTCGGGAATGTAGATGATCCGTCTCTACGGAAATTGAATGTAGCCAAATATTTGTTGTCGTAAGAAAAATGCAATCGACCTAGATATGAGTTTTTACGTGTGCGTCCAACACCGTCCGACACAGTTAAACTGTCAATATTTATATTGTTTAGGTATCTGTTTTCAGGAACGATTGGAGTCGTATAATCTGACCCAGAACCCGAAATTGAATAGTAATCAAATTCATCCGTTGTTACACCGACCATAGCGGTTACATCTGCCTTTTTACCTATTTTAGTATTGTAGGTCAAAATGTTCTCATAGATTGTGGTCTGATACCTCGATAAACTCTTCTGAATAAAGTTATACGTACTTTTGTCGTAAGAAGAGATATTGTAAGGCGGTTTGTAGAGACTATAAGCCCCGTTAGACAAATCCATACTCACATCAGAGCGGAAAGTAAGACCTTTTATTGGAGTGATTTCAACGTATGCATCCCCAACCCAGCGCTGCCATTTATCAGAAGGATCTGCGTTTTCGAGCATACTGAATGGATTGTACACATTTTTAAAGTTTGATGAAGCGGCAATTTGGCCACTCAAATCGCGACCTGCAGTATTGCCTGTGTAAGGGTAACTAATTGACCCAGCAGGATAGTGTGTAGGATCCCATGGAGCCATTGACAAAGCCGAAGAGAGCACACCAACATAAATGTTATTGTTGTTTGCCGATCGACTAGTGGAATTCATAAATGTCAGATTCTGACCAACTTTTAACCATTTCTTAAGTTGATGTGACGTATTCAAACGAAGCGTTAGACGTTTGTACCAAGAGCCCATCAGTGTCCCTTGTTGATCAAATTGCGATGCACTCATTGAATATTGACTAGTTTTGCTTCCACCCTGTGCACCGATATAATAGTTCTGGATAAGTGCATTTTTCTGGAAAACCTCATCCTGCCAATCAGTTTCACTAGTCGAATAATCAAATCCGTTTGCGAATGTCGAACTCTTCACTTTAGGGAAATACATCGATTTCTTTCCAGTGAAATAAGATTCAATCCATTTATTGAAATCACTTTTCCTCAAGTCCATACTACCAGGAAAAGCGTATGTTGCTTTAAAATCTGCGAACTGATCGCGATTCATAAGCGAAAGTTTTTTCCATCTGTTTTGGACACCAGCGTATGACTCAAACGTTATTTTTGCGTCGCTTCCCAAATCAGATCCTTTTCGTGTGGTTACCAAAATAACACCATTCGCACCACGCGAACCATAAATAGCCGTAGCTGATGCATCTTTCAATATTTCAATCGAAACTACATCATTCGGACTTAGAAAATTTATATCATCGAGAATAACTCCATCTACTACATAGATCGGATTAGCATTATTGACCGTTCCTACACCACGAATCCTTACCTGAGCTGCAGCACCAGGCTGACCGCTACTTGCATTCACAGTTACGCCAGCTGTTCGACCTTGCAGTGCCTGATCAACTGTTGATACTGGGGTCATTTTCAGTTTTTCGGCAGTAACCGACGAAACCGAACCTGTTAAATCACTTTTCTTCATCGTACCGTAACCAATAGCTACAACTTCGTTGAGCACTTTTGAGTCCGGATTCAGAACTACATTAACTAAAGTCTGCGATTTTTTTAGGGTTACTACCTGAGGTGTGTAACCAACGTAGCTAAACGATAGCTTGTCGTCAGGTGAGGCAGAAATTGAGAATTTACCATCAATATCGGTAACAGATCCCTTTTTTGTTCCCTTCACCATAACTGTTACACCGATCAAAGGCTGCTTGTCGTCTGAGGAGATTACTAATCCGCTAACTTTTAATTCTTGCGCAGAAACACCTGCTGAAAGAAAAAGAAAACAGAAAACTGAAAATAGAACTTTTTTCATAGATTTAGTTTTTCGGTTATTAGATTTGTGTTTCGATGATGCAAATGTAATAGGTGTAGCTTTATTGTAATTCAAAAAGAACTACACATAAACTCATCAAATCAAAAAATAAAATACATCAATAATACAGCATAAATATTTTAATTTATTGATATACAATATTTTAAATATAACTTATACTATCTCAAAATTATAATACTATGAAAACAAAAGAAAAATTACCAAATATAATTAGTGCAAATATTAGGTCGGCATTGAAACATAAAAAGGGAGTAACACCCCCTTTTTATCTATTGTAATCTTTGTAAGAAGTCTGTCAAATTGACGTCTCGTGGTAGTTCTAATTTCTGGCGTAACCTATATCTACTTATCTCTACACCTCTAACAGAGATATTGAGAAGGGGTGCGATATCTTTGGATACTAAATCCATTCTTAGGTAAGCACACAGTTTCTTTTCGCTTTTAGTAAGGTTCGGAAACCGATCAGAGAGTTGTTTCATGAAGTTTTCGTGAACGCTGTCGAAATTCTCTTCAAATTTCTTCCAATCATCGTCGTGTTCAATGTTGTTCTTTATTCTGTTCTGCAATTTACGCAATCTCGAAGAGAGTACATCCATATTTTCAGCAGATGACACCTTCTGCAAGTCGGAACTAATCTCCATAAGCATCTCATTCTTACGCACCACATTCATTACCGTATTGGCAAGCTCCTGTGTTTTGGATTTTAGCTCATTTTGTAGATTATCCGCTTTCAACTGAATAATTTCTTTCTCTTTTTCGTGTGTTTTCTGCTTAAATACTGCTTTTTGCTCATCAAGTTGTCTATTCTTTTCCTCTTCAATTTTCTCTTGATGACGAATCAATCGTTTATTCAAGTCTTTGGATACATAATATATTAGAGAAAGAATCAATAAGAAATAGACAATTAACATCCAGGTTGAGCGATACCAAGGTGGTAGAATAGTAAATTGGAACTCATTAGTGAGTGTTTTGCCCGTAATTACATCAACCGCTTTAATCTTAAAGACATAAGATCCTTCGTGTAGATTGGTGTATTCTTTTGAATTTGATGAGGAAAATTTTGACCACTCGACATCGTACTTTTCGAGTTTGAAGGTATAGGCAATTTTCTTTCCACTCTCAAACGGATTGGCGTTGCATTCAATTCTAAGTGAGTTGTTAACATAAGGAATACGAACCGGCGCATCTTCGGTGGTTCGATAATTCTGACCATAAATCAGAGAATCCCTCGGATTTGTAATAAAAACTCGCCGAACCGCTGGATAGAAATAAGATGTTGCTCTCTTTGCTACTGGTCGCTGAAAAAGATTAAACCCATTTTCATCACCAATAATTGCTCTTTTGGAGTCAATAATATTGACCGACTCGAAACCATAAACCATTTCATTTTGAAGAGGATAACGCTCGTAAGCTCCGGTTCTCAGATTCTTTATAACGAGATTTCTATCGGCAATATACCACAACTCGTCAGGATTACTGGGGTTTGTAATAAGTTTGGCATAAAACATATTTCCACCCAATTTCGAATTAAGGTCGTCAAAAGGCTCCATCCTTTTAGTCGCAGAGTTGTATCTATAGATTCCTTGCAACGTTGTAAACAAAATTTGATCCTTTATTTTAAATACAGAAATGCTAAGGTTGTCGACAAATCCACGATCTTTTCCGAAAAATTCGACTGCTGTCGTATGCGTTAATTCGTTGTTGAACTTAAGTTTATAAACCCCTTTAACGCCATGACTCATCCATACATTTCCTTGATTATCTTGCTCAAAAAGTCGTGCAGACTCTTCGAAGCCATCAATTTTGGAAACACTCCACGAATTTCCATTTTTCTTAATCGCCCAAAAACCACGGTAATTTCCTGCCAACACTATATCCTTTCTTCCTCTCCACGACTGAAACAACCAGAAACCAGGATTGGAAGATATTTTCGTTACTCTCGTGCCATTGACAATATAAGCTCCTGAGTTTGTACCACAAAAAAGAGTACCATCGATTTCATTTATCACCCACACTTGACCTCGAATTTCTTCGATCGCTTTAAGTTTCAGTAGAGATTCTGAAAATCCAACTGGCCATTGCGAATAATACAACCCTTGATTTGTCCCCAAATAAAGAATATCTCGTTTCAAATAAGAGACATACCCCGATCCATAAAAATTGATATCGCCATACAGGTGCGAAAAAGGCGACGAGATTGAAACAAACGAAATGCCTTTATCTAATGCTAACCAGAGATCTCCATTTTTATCAAACAAGGCCCCCAGCACCGTATTATTCTGCAAACCCGAAAGATTATTGAGGTACTGAACCACCGAACCATTTCGGTTCATGAGCACAATTCCGTTTTGAATAGACCCTAACACAAGATGTGTAGCATTGCCAGTCATACAAAATAGAGTATTGTTTTTCAGGAAGTTATCGGCGCCTGTTTTCCAAGGAGAGAGGTTGCGGTCGGAGTAATAATAGAGCCCATTCGACGCTGTTGCAATAATCAGTGCGTTTACACCATCGGGTATGATTCCACAAATCTTCTGACCAGTGAGTGCTCCCGAATTAGGTAGAGAGAAAAAATTCTCTCCATTTAAAATCATAACACCCTCGTCGGTGGTCACATAGATGGTTCCTTTAATTGACGTAGAAAAGTCTATTTTTCGTTTCGACTCAATAAACTTTATGGCTTTCCCTCTCTGATACTTAAATATGCCATAATCTGTTTGAAAATAGACCACACCATCTACCGCATGAATTTGCCATACATTACCAAAACTTTGCACATTATTTGAAGCAGACTTCGACAGTGAATGATACTCGAGCAATCCCTTTTGATTGGGCGCATAGTAGCCATATTCGTTGTAAGCACCAGCGTAAATAACCCCCTTATCGTCAATTTCGATAGCACGTACATTACTCATGTTGGCTACTGGAAATACAGACCAGCGAGAGCCATCGTATTCAAGAAGGCCGTAGCTGTTGGCAAAATAGATCCAATTATTGTGTTGCTGTTTGATGCTCCAATTCTGAGCGCCGGACAAATTCTCGGTTTTGTAGAAATTTTTCACACTCAAATTCCAAGTTGCGTACGACAACAAGTTAGAGAGTATTAATAAGGAGGCAAATAGTGTGTTTCGTCGTTTCATGGGCACGCGATTTGGGAGAAGGAAACTTGTGTTGCTACAAAAACGCAACAACTTAAATACAAATGTAATAAATTGAAGGATTTATCACCATACTAGAATAAAAAAAAGCCTTACACTTCAATAAATGAAGCATAAGGCTCTAAAATTATAGCGGAAAAGAATTTTAATCCTTCTTTTTCAGTCCAAACACAAAGTAACCAATAATTGCTAATAATAATATTACCAATGCAGAATAAGCTATTGCTTCGGTTTGCTTAATTGAGGTCGGTTTGAATGTTAGTACAATTTCGTGATTGCCAGCTGGCACTTGTAGCGCACGCAAGATGTAGTTCACTCGACCAATCGGTGCCTCTTTGCCATCGATGGTTGCCACCCAACCTTCGGGGTAATAGATTTCGCTAAAAACAACTACACCAGCTTGAGCCGCATGCGATTTGTATTTCAATTCGGTCGGGTCGTAGGAGGTTAAGGTCACCTTCGCAGTAGAGTCTTGTGGTGCAACTGTAGCAGGAAGTACGCCTTCGAAGCGTTTGTC
This sequence comes from Bacteroidales bacterium, assembly GCA_049315325.1. Classification (GTDB taxonomy): domain Bacteria; phylum Bacteroidota; class Bacteroidia; order Bacteroidales; family UBA7332; genus CAXXIC01. The sequence continues at coordinate 113,349 of JBMOKJ010000006.1, read as the reverse complement.
GGCAACAGCCTCTTTTCGCAAATCGATTTTGCCTAATGCCGCAAGTTCGTCGTCAGCTGTAGTCACCCAATTCAGTTTACTGATGTACCACGCGTTTCCCATTGCTCCAGGATTGCGTTGCGCCATCACTTGTCCTTGTTGATTGCCTACAATCACATATTTCGTATTGAGCATATTGAGCACCGGAATATTCGATTTACTCAAATAGTAATCAATCACATCCTGGTAGCGACGCAATTTGGCAGCGTGATAACCACCTACCGATTTGTGGTAATACGACGTTGTCGCATCGTTAAACGGATCGACTGTGGTATTAAACACGCGGTAATTTGGATCAGTATCTTGCAGAATTTGCTCATCGGCTAGTGACTTTGTAAACGGATTTGCCACCTCGCGTTTCGACATAAATTTGTCGCTGTTCAGGTAGCGTTTGTTCACACCGCCCATATCGATTAAGCAAATCACTGCAATGAGTGCTACCGCCCAGCCGGCTTTGATTTTGCTTTTCGCAAACAGCCACACCACCAATGCACCAAACAACACCACAAAGAAACTGCGCCATGCATCGGCTGTGAACACCGCTTCTCGTGCAACTTGGAGGTTGTCGAGTACTGGCATCAGTTGCGGATTGGTTTTCGCCTGTGGAATAAAATTATCCATCTCCATTTGGCTCAAGAAGTCGAAAAACAGGGTTGGCATGAGCGCAAACACGAGCGATATTCCTGCTGTGAGCGACAATGCAGCTATGGATGCTTTTTTATTTTCTAAAACTAGCGTTGGTTTTTCTATAATCTTTTTCAATCCCAACAAAGCAAGCAACGGAATGGTAAATTCAGCCACCACAAGAATCGAAGAAACTGCTCGAAACTTATTGTACATTGGCAAATAGTCGAGAAACAGGTTGGTGAATCCCATCCAGTTTTTTCCCCACGACAAGAAAATGCTCAATGCCGTTACAATAAAGAGCGGCCACGACAAATAACCTTCGACCACGAAGAGCGCGAAGATAAATAGTGCTAGAATAAATGCTCCGACATAGACCGGACCCGAAGTAAACGGTTGATCACCCCAATAGGCATTCTGTTGCGAAAGCATTTCGGCATATTGAGGGTCGAGTTTTTCGCGAGCCGTTGGGTTTTGACCCAATGCGCCTGTTGCTCCACCTTTCGCATTTGGTATCAGCAACGTCCATGTTTCGGAAATACCATAACTCCACTGCGTGATGTAGTCTCTCTCAAGGCCCGATGCAGTCTGGTTACCAGCCACTTTCGAGGTCAGTTCAGATTTGCCACGAATGGTATTTTTGCTGTATTCGTAGGTATGATAAAGGCTCGATATATTGGCAGAAACACCGATAATTCCAGCGATGATAATCACCACACTTGCTTTCACGAAACGAAGCAATTGCTTCGTGCGAAGAGCTTCTACAAAGAACGAAACCACCAACGCTGCAATCACAAACAAGAAGTAGTACGACATCTGCACGTGATTCGACAGAATCTGCAACGTCACGAAAATTGCCGTCACTATTCCACCCAACCAATAACGTCCTCTGTATGCCAAAATGATACCCCCAATGGTAGGCGGAACATAGGCCAAAGTCACAAATTTCCAGATATGACCGGCTTCAATCAGCACAAAGAAATAAGACGAAAACGCCCACGCAATAGCACCTAAAACGGCTAAATCGGTGCGCATTCGCAATGCTTTGAGCAGGATAAAGAATCCAATCAGCATCAAGAATACCAAATCTGCTGGTGAAGGCAAATGGAGCATCAAAAAAGAGGTGATTTGTTTAATCACATCGGCAGAGCCGTAACTCGGTGTGATTTGATACGTCGGCATTCCCGAGAATAGCGCACCCGACCAACGCGGAATCTCACCATTCTTTACCACATAATGACCAATTTCCTGACCATTTGCCAAACCCTGACGAATATCGCCTTGCGACAACACTTTACCTTCGAGCACATCGGGTGTGAAATAGCCTACCGAAATTACCAGAAAAACGAGAATTGCCCAAACATAAGGCAGCAGTTTTTTGAAATCTATTTTCATCATTACGTTAAAAGTAAAAGCCCCCTAAATCCCCCAAAGGGGGACTTAAAGACGGCTACGGTTAGTCATTTTGAAAACCACTTAAGCCCCTCTTTTGGAGGGGTTGGGGAGGCTTTAATATCTATAATGCTCAGCTTTGTAAGGTCCTTGAGCGTCAATTCCCAAATACGCAGCTTGTTTGTCAGTCAGTTGAGTAAGTTTCACACCGATTTTCTCTAAGTGAAGGCGAGCCACCTCTTCGTCGAGACGTTTTGGCAACACATATACCCCTACTTCGTAATCGTTCAAGTTCAATTCGATTTGCGCCAAAGTTTGGTTGGTGAACGAGTTACTCATCACAAACGATGGGTGACCTGTAGCACAACCCAAATTCACGAGGCGACCATCTGCCAACAAGATAATGGAGTGACCTTCTGGGAAGAAGTACTGGTCAACTTGTGGTTTGATGTTACGCGCTTTGATGCCCGGGTATGTTTTTAGTTTCTCAACTTGTATTTCGTTGTCGAAGTGACCAATGTTGCAAACAATCGCGTTGTTTTTCATTGCAGCCATGTGGTCGATGGTGATGATGTCGCAGTTACCGGTTGTGGTCACATAGATATCGCCTTCGGCCAATGCCTCTTCCACAGTCGTAACTCGGAATCCTTCCATCGCAGCTTGCAATGCACAGATTGGGTCGATTTCGGTCACAATCACGCGAGAGCCATACGAACGCATAGAGTTTGCACAACCTTTACCCACATCGCCATATCCACAAACCACAACCACTTTACCGGCCAACATGATGTCGGTAGCGCGTTTGATGCCGTCTGCCAACGACTCGCGACATCCGTAGAGGTTATCGAATTTCGATTTGGTCACCGAATCGTTCACGTTAAATGCTGGGAACAACAATTTGCCCTCTTGCATCATTTGATACAGACGGTGAACACCAGTTGTGGTCTCTTCAGACACACCACGAAGCTCAGGCAACATGTTTGTCCAGATGGATTTATCTTCAGCTAAAACGTTTTTCAAGATTTTAAGCAGTTCGATTTCGTCTTCTGTATCTGCTTTGCGGTCTAATACCGACGCATCTTTTTCGGCATCCACACCGATGTGAATCATCATCGTAGCATCACCACCGTCGTCCACAATAAGTGTTGGTCCTTTTCCGCCAGGGAAACGAAGCGCTTGCAATGTACACCACCAGTACTCTTCGAGGGTTTCGCCTTTCCATGCAAACACGGGCACACCTGCTGCAGCAATCGCTGCGGCTGCGTGGTCTTGTGTAGAGTAGATATTACAGCTCACCCAACGAACATCTGCACCCAGTGCAACGAGTGTTTCGATCAGCACAGCTGTCTGAATAGTCATGTGGAGTGAACCCATGATGCGAGCGCCTTTCAGCGGTTGTTGTTTGCCATATTTTTCGCGCAAAGCCATCAGGCCAGGCATCTCAATCTCAGCTAATTCGATCTCTTTTCTACCGAAATCGGCGAGACTCATATCTGCCACTTTATAAGGTAATTCTGTGAATAGTTTTTCTGACATAGTTCTTGTTTTTAAATTGGACTGCAAATGTAAATTATTTTTGGGAAATACGAATGTTATTGTTCACTAAAACAGTGGTTTGGTAGTGGTAGTTGTTCAAAAAAGATTATTATTCGCTACCTAAGTAATTCCACAAAAACAGTATATTTGCGTTTTACATATAAATTTCATCAGAAGAACCTATGAACAAAACACGACTCGAAGCCTTTAGCGATGGCGTATTGGCTATCATTATCACCATTATGGTATTGGAGATCAAAGTGCCGCACGGTGGCGAATGGAAAGATCTCATGGATCTAATTCCAACCTTTCTGAGTTATATTCTCAGTTTCGTTTATATCGGTATCTATTGGGGAAATCATCATCACCTGCTCCATTCTGTGAGACAGATTTCGTCGGGAATTATTTGGGGCAATATCAATCTACTATTTTGGCTGTCCCTTGTTCCTTTTGTAACTGGGTGGATGGGCGAAAACCATTTTGCACCCGACACCGTAGCATTGTATGGAACAAGCATGCTCATTAGTGGGCTGTCGTTCTACATTTTGATGAAGTCAGTGGAAAAGAATGCTCACGACAACGAAGAACTCAAAGAAGCATTCGTTCACCTAAATAAAAAGGGGATTGCCTCTACTATTGGTTACTTCTTATCCATTCCATTAGCATACATCCATCCGCTGATTTCGGGTGCGCTTTTTATCACGGTCTCCATCATTTGGATTATCCCCGACAAACAGCTCGAAAAAGCATTAAAGAAGTAGTTGAAAATGCCATTTTCTGTATGTAAACCATTTACAGATAGAATTTTAGATTATATTTGTTTTTCGTTTCACCAAATTTAGTGTTATGGTTGAAGAATTACTTGTTTTCAACATCGCAGAGCAACGCTTTGCACTGCCATTATCGTCTGTAGAAAGAGTGATTCGGGCACAAGAGATTACGCCCGTCAACAACTCTCCTGCCTTTATCGATGGCGTGATAGATTATTACGGCGAAGTGATAGCGGCTATTGGTTTAAGGTCGCGATTTTCATTTCCATTGCAAGAAATACAGCTCAACGACCGAATAATCATCGCCAACACCTCGAAACGAAAACTGGCACTGATAGTCGACCTTGTGGAAGATGTGTTTACGCCTAAAAAAGAGGATATTAGCAATACAAAAACGATTTACAGCGGACTTCAGTTTATAGAAACGGTGCGTGACGAAACAGGTATTGTGTTGATTTACGACCTCGAAAACATTTTGACCAACGAAGAAGATATCGCAATTCAAAAATTGATTGATGCTCATTCTACTGTTAAAGAGAGCGTATGATTCGTGAAGACCTACTATTCGAAATTAGTGAAAAAATAATTCAACTGCTCGGGTTGCACTTTCAGTCAAACCAATTCATTGATTTGGAGCGACGTATGAAAGCCGCTGCCAAAGAGTTGGGACAAGACGATCATATTTCGAGTATACACGAATGGATGCAAAAATCAGTCTTCAACCACCAAGAGTTGAACGTACTTTCGGCACACTTAACCATCAACGAGACCTATTTTTTTAGAGAAAAGCCCGCCTTAGAACTCTTTCAGGAACGGATTATTCCTCAACTGATTGAAGAGCGAAGAGCAAGTGGTAAATCTATCCGCATTTGGTGTGCTGGCTGCAGTTCTGGAGAAGAGCCATACACCCTCGCCATCATATTAAAACACTTTTTTCCTCAATTATCGGATTGGAACGTGACAATTCTAGCTACCGACATCAGCCCAACTGCCATTCAAAAAGCGTTGTTGGGAGAATACACCGACTGGTCGTTCAGAGAGACGGAATCCGCCATCAAAGAACGGTACTTTACGCCATCGGGGAAAAACTGGCTTATCTCGCCCGAAATCAAGAAGATGGTCACATTCTCTTACCTCAACCTTTCGAAAAACGCCTATCCATCGAGCCTGACAAACACCGAAAACATGGATGTGATTTTTTGCAGAAACGTGATGATGTATTTCACTCCGAAGGTGACTCACGAAGTAAGCGCCCGTTTTCGTCAATCAATTATAGAAAATGGGTGGTTCATAACCAGTCAGGTTGAGCTAAACGACGAATATTTTGGCAATTTTGGACGAATCACTTACAACAGCGGCATTTTCTATCAAAAATCGGATATTTCGAAACAAGTGTCGCTTCGTTCAACTACCATCGCTCCGAACATCAAACCAACTAAGCCAAGAATAGCACCCACTTTACAACTCAAAAAGAAAGAAGTTGCAAAGCCTTTTAAATCTGAACAAAAAACAGAAATAAAGAAACAAGAACCAGTAGTTCATCCTGATTTGCTGTTTCAAAAAGGCGAATACGACGAGTGTATAAGCACTTGCATTGCACAAATCGAAACTGGGCGATTAAACATCGAAAACTTTACGCTGCTCGTAAAATCGCTTGCAAACATCGGAAAATTGAAAGAAGGAGATAAAATCATTCAAAAAATAATCACTTCCTACTCGGCAACAGCCGAAATGTATTATATTTATGCCACGTTTTTGAAGGAACACAACGAGTTAACAGAATCGGAGGGTCTGCTCAAAAAAGCTGTTTATCTCAATCATCAGCACGTGTTATCCCATCTGATGCTGGGCGAGTTGAATTTAAAGAAAGAGAATCACACGGTTGCAGCCAAATATTACGAACAAGTGATTCGACTGCTCAACAACTATTCAACCGATGAAATTGTGCCTGATTCTGACGGTATGACCGCAGGGCGCATAAAATCGTTGGCCGAAAGCATATTGTACACCATATAATTGATCAAAAGTCGATAATCCAATATGAATAACGAAAAAGAGATTCTCAAAGAGAGAGCACGCAAAATAGCCGTTCGTAAAAGCGATCCCAAAGAAGATTTGCAAGAACACATTCCTGTGGTAGAGTTCCTTTTGGCTCCCGAGCGATATGCTTTTCCCGAATCTTATGTATCGGAAGTTCTATTTTTGAAGGAGATTACCACAATTCCTGGAACACCTGCCTTCGTGATGGGAATTATCAATCTGCGCGGAAGAATTGTATCGGTCGTCAATCTGAAATCACTTTTCAATCTGAAGGAACGAGGACTCACCGAGCTCAACAAAGTGATGATTCTGAAAAATGACTCAATGGAATTTGGCGTTGTAGCCGATTCTATTCTAGGGAATAGCACCATCGACTCATCTCAGTTAAGTGCACCACCTATCAATGTCGACAACGCTGGCATAGAATACATATCTGGGGTAACACCCGAAGGCTTGATTTTACTGAATGCAGAGCGTCTGCTTCAAAGCAAACAAATCGTACTAAACAATTAAACCAATTTTCGAATCGAAATAGGCCTATTTTCAATAAACAAAACAAAGTTTAAACTTAAAGTATTCAAAGACATCAACTATAATTATTTACAAATTGACTTAATAATGTATTTGCTATGAGACTAAAGGACATTAAAATCGCGAATAAACTTATGCTTGGTTTTGCAACCATTCTATTAATTGCTATTGCAATTGGGTATATCGGTTACAAAGGCATGAAAACGGTTGAATATCAACAAGATGTTGTGGCAGAGAATATATTGCCAAGCATTCATTCACTTCTAGTAATCGACGAAGCACAAGCAAAAATTGATGGTTGCGAGAAGTTTCTTTTGGTAAATAGCATCACTGCAAAAGAGCGAAAAAATGTATATGAACAGATTGCTTCATCAAAAGAGAGAGTTGAGAAAGTATGGAAAGTTTATGAATCGCTCGAACAATCTCCAAAAGGATCTGAGATTTGGAAAGAATTCTCAGTTGCTTGGAATGAATGGATGAAACAACACGAAAATTTCGTTCTATTAGAGGAGAAATACAATGTCGAAAAATCGGAACAATCTTATTTGGCGATGAATAAGTATGCTTTAAACACAATCTCTGAGCCATACCATAAAGCGGAATTGCTCTTAACTAAGTTAGTTGAAATAAATGATAAAATTGCTGCAGATTCTGACAGAAAAGCAGAAAAGGAGAGTCGAACAGCAGAAATGCGATTAATTATTGCAGTACTCTTTGGTGTTGTTGCTTCAATTATTTTAGGTTTTCTAATTAGTAGAGCTATCACAATTCCATTGGCCAAAGGAGTAAAACTGGCAGAAGCTGTTGCATCAGGTGATTTGACTGTTAAAACAGACATTGACCAACAAGACGAAATCGGACAATTGGCAGATGCGCTTAAAGTGATGGTGGAAAAACTAAAGAGCATTACCTCAGACATACGCAACGGAGTGAATATTCTTGGAACTTCAGCTGCTGAAATTTTGAGCACTGTAACTGAAATCTCGACAGGAGCAGCAGAAACAGCAACTGCTGTATCAGAAACAACTACCACAGTCGAAGAGGTACGTCAAACGGCTATGGTGTCAAACCAAAAAGCAACTTCGCTGATGCAAAGTTCACAAAAAGCTGCCGATTCGGTGGATAAAGGACGTGAATCGATAAATGAGGTGATAGAATCCATGAAGAAAATTGACAAACAAATGGATCTTATTTCTGATACTGTATTGAAACTTTCGGAACAAAACCGCACGATTGGTGAAATCACATCAAGCGTGGCAGACATTGCTGATCAATCGAATCTATTGGCTGTAAATGCAGCTATTGAAGCCGCTAAAGCGGGTGAACATGGTCGAGGATTCACCATTGTTGCTCAGGAGATACGTTCGTTAGCAGATCAATCAAAAAAAGCTACAGCTCAGGTCAAAGAGATTCTCAACGAAATAAATAAATCTGTCAATCAAGCAGTTGGAGTTACCGAACAAGGCACTCGCACAGTAGAAGAAGGACGAAAACTAGTAGAGATGAGTAGCGAGGTAATCGAAATACTTGCCGAAAATGTGGAAGAAGCAGCGCAAGCAGCCATTCAGATTTCGTCGTCAAATCAACAACAGATGGCAGGTATGGAACAAATCGTTCCTGCAATGAGCAACATCAAACTCGCAAGCGAGCAAAATGTAGTTGGAATCAAACAAGCCCAAACTGCGGCTCACGACATCAATAGTTTGGGTCAGAATCTAAGAGAAATCATCGAAAAATTCAAGTTATAATCGTAGATGGAAAAATCTCAGGATAATTTCCTAAAAGAGTTGATAGCAGAATTCAAGATTGAAGCTTCCGAACATTATCATACCATTGTAGATGGATTGATTAAGTTAGAAGGAACACAAGACCCTGCGGAACAATCATCCACTATTGAATTGATATTCAGAGAGGTACACAGTCTAAAAGGAGCTTCTCGTGCGGTCAATTTATTGGATATTGAGAAGCTATGCATATCTCTCGAAACCTTATTCAATGGTCTTAAGAAAAAACAATTGGTACTTTCTGAACCGATGCTTGAGTCATTCCATAAGGCTGCTGATTTGTTGAATCTGCTGCTGAATGATGTGAACGAAAACAAGGCAAATGGTGGCAAATATAATTTAGGACAAATCATCAAAAATCTGGAATTTATTCACCAAAACTCTCCGATTGCAAAAGCAGAAAATCCCTCCTCAACAATACGAAAAGAGGAAATAAAACCTATTGTGGTTGAGGTCACAACAGAGAAAGTCGAGAATGAAATTGAGAATTCTAGTGTTACTCAGTTAGAAACAACTAAACAAACGACATCCGAAAATCAAACCGTTCGTATCTCCACTCATAAGCTAAACAACCTTTTACAACAGTCAGAGGAACTGATTTCACTCAAATCGACGTTGGAATATTTCACCAAGGAGCTTCAAAACATTCAATATCAGTTTACTCAACACCATTCTAAGGCTATTGGAAAAGATTTTGTCCAAGAAAGTGGTGATGAAAGACTATTTTTTGCGAGTTATCTTTCTGCAGAAAAAGACTTTCGTAAAAAGCACGACGAAGAGTTGTATCATCTTGGCAAAGAGATGGAGCAATTCCAACGAGTTGCAAGCCGTATGATTGATGAACTGCTTCACGATGTAAAAACAGCACTGCTCTTTCCGTTCTCTTCCATGTTAGGGATTTTTCCTAAAATTGTCAGAGATTTGAGCAAACAATATTCAAAAAATATTGATTTGGAGATTGTGGGCGACACCATCGAAATCGACCGTCGAATTTTAGAGGAGATTAAAGACCCACTTATTCATTTAATTCGTAATTGTATTGATCACGGCATCGAAAATGCTTCAGAGCGTGGATCAAAAGGAAAACTGGCGAAGGGGAAAATAGAGATTCGAATCGTACAAGAGATTGATCGGAAGATTGAACTTCACGTAATTGATAATGGTGGCGGAATAGACAAAGAGAAAATCATCCATTCGGCAACAAAACTTGGTATTATTAAGCAAACAGACGTGGATAAGCTTTCCGACAAAGAAATTCACAAATTAATCTTTAGTTCTGGAATATCCTCCAGCCCATTTATTACTGATATTTCGGGGCGAGGATTGGGTATGGCCATCGTTGCTGAAAAGGTAACAAAACTTGGTGGAACAATCGAATTGGAAACAACCCAAAATGTGGGTACGCATTTCACAATTACACTTCCACAGACACTCTCTACATTCAGAGGGGTATTGGTGAAATCGAGTGAGCAACTTTTTGTTGTTCCTTCGTCAGCTGTTGAAAGAGCTATTCGAATCGATCCTTCTGAAATTAAGACAGTTGAATCTCGGAAAACGATTTGTCATAAAAAAGAAACCCTTGCTTTAGTCTCCTTATCTGATATTTTACGCATCAACAAACAAAACAAAACGATAAGTTCTAATGAGCAACTGCACCTATTAATACTCAACACTTCTCAGCGAAAAATAGCGTTGGTTATTGACGACATTTTAGGTGAGCAAGAGGGTATTGTTAAAGACTTAGGGCTTCAATTGCAACACGTAGTAAATATTGCAGGATCCACCATTTTGGGTAATGGTAAAATTGTCCCAATTCTCCATCCATCCGAATTGGTCGATTCAGCTACGCAAGCAATTGCGTCTTCAGATTTTGTTTTAGAGAATAAATCAACAGAAGAAGTTACAGTTCAAAAACGCATTTTGGTAGCGGAAGATTCCATTACAATCCGCACATTGTTGCGCAATTTTATCGAAAACGCAGGCTTTGCTGTTAAAACAGCCGTCGATGGCCAAGAGGCATACAATTTCTTGCAAAACGAAGCGTTCGATTTAGTCGTTTCGGATATAGAAATGCCTCGAATGAATGGATTTGAACTAACTGCAAAAATTAGGGAAGACAGAAAATATGCCGATTTACCAATTATCTTGGTAACTGCTTTAGAGACTGATGACGACAAACAACGTGGTATGCAAGTGGGAGCAAATGCATACATTGTGAAAAGTAGCTTTGAAAAAAGCAACCTAATCGAGACCATTCAACGCCTATTATGAGCAACAAAAAAATAAAAATACTGATTGTAGAAGACACCGCAGTCGCTCAAAAGCTACTCAAAGGATTAGTCGAAAGTGATGAACGATTTGAGTTGGTTGGCATTGCAGAAAATGGCAAGCAAGCCATCGAGTTTGTAGAAAAATACACACCCGACGTTGTTAGCATGGACATACTTATGCCCATAATGGATGGAGTAGAAGCAACTCGAAAAATTATGCAAGATCACCCTACTCCAGTTGTTATTGTGAGTAGTTTTTACCAATCATCTGAATTGGATATGGCTATGCGCGTTTTAGATGCTGGTGCGGTTTCGATTCTTCCGCGACCTTATGGCCCCGGGCATACAAGTTTCGATAAAACAGCGCGTCAATATTTGAATACGTTGAAAATAATGTCGGAGATTAAGGTTGTTCGACGGAAACAAGAGAAGTCTGCTATTCTGTCAAAACAAAAGAAGTCACTGGCTCAATATTCTGACAAAGAGGCTTCTATAAAAAAATTACAAGCAGTAGTAATAGGAGCCTCCGCTGGTGGACCTCAAGTGCTTAGCACGATTCTCTCTATGATGCCATCAGATTTGGCCGTACCAGTGTTTGTAGTTCAGCACATCGATGCAAACTTTGCCGAAGGGTTTGCTGCATGGCTCAATACAATGTCGAAATTGCCCGTAAAGATTGCAACAAACGGAGAAAAAACATTGCCAGGAAATGTTTATTTACCTCCTGGAGATCACCATTTAATTATTAAACCGAATGGTTTTATTGAGGTAACAAAAGATGCTCATGAGAAAATAATCAGACCCTCTGTTGACCTTATGTTTAAGAGTGCTGCAAATGCGTATGGGCATAATGTGGTTGCCATTCTGCTCTCTGGAATGGGAAAAGACGGAGCTGCAGAATTAAAAAACCTTCATACGTTAGGAGCGCTCACATTAGTGCAAGAAGAGAGTAGTTGTCTAGTATACGGAATGCCCGGAGAAGCTGTCAAGTTGGGAGCAGCTTGCAAAATATTGCAACCCGAAGACATGGTAAAAGAAATAATCAATTTAACTCATACATTATGATTAATACAATGCAGTTTATCCAAAATGAAGGATATATTTTAGCAGTTGAGGATTCATTGGTTCAGGCTCGCCGGTTGGAGTTTTTCTTCAAAGAAAATGCCATCAACTATCAGCTCTACACCAATGCTGAAGATGCATACGAAGCTGCTTTAAGCAAGAGCCCAGAGCTTATTATCAGCGATATAATTATGCCAGGTATGGATGGATATGAGTTTTGTAAAAAGATAAAATCCACGCCAGAGTTGGCTCAAATTCCAGTAATCTTGTTAACCTCATTGCAAGATTCTCACGACATTATCAAAGGGCTTCAAGCGGGAGCAGATAATTTTATCACTAAGCCTTACACTTACGAAAACCTGATTTCACGGATTCAATACCTATTAATCAGCCGAGATGTGAGATTTGCAGGCAGTGCAGAAATGGTCATCGAAATGACTTTCCACGGCGAGAAATACCGTATCAATTCCGATAAAAAACAGATTCTCGATCTCCTTCTTTCGGTGTATGAAGCAGCCATTGAACGCAACGACGAGCTAAAAGCCATGAAACTCGAGTTGGAAACAGCAAATGAGAATCTGAAACAGGCAAATCAAGACTTGGAAGCCTTTTCGCGTACGGTTTCGCACGATTTGAAATCACCGTTGAATGGGATTATCGGTTTCGCTCAAATTCTGAAAGGTCAATGCATCGGATGTCATGATGAAGACACAAAAGACTATCTTGATACCATCTACGAATCGGCATTGTCTATGTCGAATTTAATCAAAGATTTACTCAATTTCTCTAGATCAGGTACTGTAGAAATCGAGCAAGAGCCTATCGACATTGCTAAACTGGCAGAAGAGGTTGTAAATACTCAATTAAAAAGTTGTAGTGATCGAAAATTTGACATAAAGATTGATCCAGATTTACACGCCAAAGCCGATTCGAAGATGATTCGGGTTGTATTCGACAACCTCATTGGCAATGCAATAAAATATTCTGCTCAAAAGGAAATTGCGGAGATTGTAGTTGGCAAAAAAGATTATTTCGGACACGATTTATTCTTTATTCATGATAATGGTGCGGGATTTGATATGGCGCATGCCGAAAAATTATTCCAGCCATTTCAGCGTCTTCACAACGAGTACGAATACAAAGGAACCGGAGTTGGTCTTTGCACTGTGAAGCGTATTATCGAAAGACACGGAGGTCAAATATGGGCTGAATCTGAAGTTGGGGTAGGATCAACATTCTTCTTCACACTTGAAAGCTAATATTGATACTGAAATTTATAATTTGGCAGAAATTGAGTTCGCTCAACTTCTGCCTTTTTTTATTGTTTTGTACGAAAAGTACCAACAATTGATTAAAAAACAAGCTTCTACATTTCGTAAATTCTGTTACATTTGTATCGTTCTTTCGATTCTAAACGATTAGTTTTCAAATATACATTTTCATACTATGAAACGCACACTCATTCTGAGTATAGCCTTGGCTTTCTCATCACTGATTATTGCTCAAAAACAGTTTTTCACTTCAGAAAAAATGGTCGAAACTGGGGTTTATTACTACCCCGAAGCATGGAATCCAGAGCAGTGGGACCGCGATTTCGCCAAAATAGAGTCGATGGGTTTTGAGTTTACTCACATGGCAGAATTTGCTTGGGCACAAATAGAACCAAAAGAAGGCGAATTCGACTTTAAATGGCTAGACAAAGCAGTTGAACTTGCTGCAAAACACCATCTGAAGGTGATTATGTGCACTCCAACGCCAACGCCTCCGGTGTGGCTGACAAAGAAATATCCCGAAGTACTACTGCAGCAACCATCGGGTTTGATGTCGATGCACGGCACGCGCGAACACTACTCGTGGTCGAGTCCAAAATATAGAGAACTCACCACAAAAGTAGTGACTGCCATGGCAAAGCACTTTGGTAACGACAACCGCATTTGGGGCTGGCAGCTTGACAACGAACCTTCGCACTACGGAGCTAAGGACTATAGCGCTGCTGCTCAATCGGCTTTCAAATTGTGGCTTAAAGCGAAATACAAAACCATCGAAAATCTCAATCAAGCGTGGGGAACTGCATTCTGGTCGGGAATCTATTCAGATTTTGATCAAATTGAAATACCAAACATTAGTCGCCTCAACTCAGGCTATGCAACTCCTACTTCGTTAGTCGATTTCCGCAGGTTTAGTGCCGATGAGTGCGCATCATTCCTATCGCTGCAAAATACAATATTAAAAGCGAATATCTCCAAATCGCAATTCGTGACCACCAATTTTATGCACGAACACAGTGATGTAGACCCGTGGCGCAGCAAAGACCTCGACTTTATATCCTACACCATCTACCCTGTAGCGGGTTACACCCAAGGACTCGGGGATCAAGGTTTCAGACTTGGAGATCCGTGGCGCGTCTCTTATGCAAATGACTTTTTCCGACCGCTGAAAGGCGTGACTGGCGTGATGGAGTTACAGCCTGGTCAGGTCAACTGGGGCAGCTACAATCCTCAACCCTACCCTGGAGCGGTGCGTGCTTGGCTTTGGAATGCATTCGCTGGCGGTCTCGATTTTATCTGCTCATACCGCTTTCGCCAACCGCTATTTGGAAGCGAACAATTTCATTATGGAATGGTGGGAACAGATGGCGTGACCGAACTATCGGGTGGAAAGCAGTACAGCCAATTTATGAAAGAGGTGCGCGAACTGCGTAAACTCTACAAACCGAACGCAAAAATGCCGAAAGAGTTTGCTGCACGGCAAACTGCAATGCTTTTTAATTACGACAATTGGTGGGAAACTGACATCCAAAAACAGACTTTTCAATGGAATGAGTTTGCGCATTTCACCAAATACTACTCTTCTGTAAAATCACTCTGTACACCTGTCGATATTGTAGGCGAAGATCGAGATTTGTCTGCTTATCCTGTAGTAATTGCTCCTGCCTATCAAATGGTGGATCGAGCGTTGATTGCTAAATGGAAAACCTACGTCGAAAAAGGTGGAAACCTCGTGTTGTCGTGCCGAACCGGATTAAAGGATAGAAATGGGCACTTCCCCGAAGCGCAATGGGCCGACGCAATTACTGAATTGATTGGCGCCAAAATCGAGATGTTCGACAACCTTAATTCAAACCGTGTAGCAAAAGTCGCTTTCAATGGGAAAAACTACGATTGGAATGTGTGGGCCGATATCCTTTTACCAAATAATAGAACAGCTACTTGGGCTTCTTACGCCGACCAATTCTACAGCGGTAAATCTTCTGTGGTGCATCGCAAACTTGGCAAAGGAACCGTCACTTACATAGGCACCGACACCAAAAATGGCAAATTCGAAAAAGAGGTTTTGAAGAAAGTTTATCAATATGCAGGAATCTCGACCAACGAGCAACCCGAAGGCGTAATGGTGAACTGGCGCGACGGGTTTTGGGTTGGAATTAACTATTCATCGGTGAATGTGAAGATTGATATACCTTCATCAGCAAAAATAATATTCGGAGGAAGAGAGCTTGTACCAGCAGGAGTAGTTGTGTGGCAATAATCAACAAGTTGCAGACAAAAAAGTGTGAGTGAACCAACGTTTATAAGCCAAACCGGTTATTTGTCTTTTATTTGTTCACTTTTGACGATTAACGCATAAAGCAAGTTATCTTTAATCCCTCATAAATTGAAAGTGAAGACTATTATTTCATCGCTTCTTTTTCTTATGGTTGCAATCTGCAACTTTGCTGCAGATAATAAGAAAAAACCGATTTCGATTCCTTTCGAAGTGGTTGGGAGCTATGTGGTCGTTAAACTTAGCATCAACAACTCTACACCGCTCAATCTTATTCTCGATTCGGGAGTTCGTAACACCATCATTACCGAACTTACACCACAAGATAGCATCACCATCAACTATACACAAACCACGACTCTGAAGGGACTTGGCAACGGTGAAGAACTGAAGGCATTTACTAGCAGCGAGAATTCAATGCAAATTGGCAAACTCAACTTACAGAATCAGACTGTTTTAGTTCTCGAAAAAGACATATTCAACCTTTCCAAATATACGGGTACAAAGATAAACGGCTTATTGGGCTCCGATATATTTCAAGATTATGTGGTAGAAGTGAATTATAGCCGCAAACGCCTAGTTTTTCATTACCCCGATACGTATATCCCAAGTTCTAAATACAAATCAATTTATCTCTCGGTAGAAGGACAGAAAATGTTTATACAGATTCCTGTAGTAGAGCCCAACGGCTCGATTCACGAAGCTAAAATGTTGGTAGACACAGGAGCTGAACTTACAGCGTGGTTTCGTTCTTATGGCAAAAAGTCTGTGACAATTCCAGAGAAACATGTTCGTTGTTTCATCGGTCAAGGGTTAAATGGAGAAATATCGGGTTCTATCGGGCGAATTCCAGCACTTTACATCAGCGACTTCTTGCTCAAAGAGCCCATTGTCGCATTTCCCGACTCATCGTCTATCTCCGATGTCACGCTCGAAGGTGAACGTGATGGCACATTAGGAAGTCAAATATTAAATCGATTCAACCTTGTATTCGATTTGAAAAACAACCTACTATACCTCAAACCAAGTTACGTAAACTTTGGCAGAAGATTTTCGTATAACATTGCGGGCATCGAACTCATTCAGCAAAGTCATTATCTACGGTTGCCCGAAGTGCTGATGGTGTGGAAAGACTCACCTGCCGAAAAAGCAGGCATTAAACCTGGCGATCAATTGATTGAAGTGAATGGCCGCAAAACATTTGAATTGGACATCAATCAGATTCGAAATATCTTCGAAACACCTGCCAGATCCCTTTACCTTCGCCTTATGCGCAACGACAATGACATTTATGTCAAAATCAGCATGAAGAGTGGCGTGTAGAAATTCTTGGGAAGACTATTCTTTTAGCCAATTTCTGTTATTCCAAAGCAAATCTTTCACCCTGTCTTTAAGCACCATTCCTCCATCGTAAACCATCTGTTCGTTCGAAGGAAACGACACAGGATGATTACCCAACCACTTTTTGGATTCTGGACGCAGGGCATTCAAGTCGCCGATGGCTGTTGCTGCGCGATTCTCAAAAACCATATCAGCCGATACAGGAAGCGTCTTAACCAATTGTCCAGAGCGAGCATCGATGTAGTCGAGCGTTCCGCCAATGGTCGATGTCTTTAACTGACGTGATTCAATAACTTTACACGTGATAACTTTGATAATTGGAATTTTCACATCGTTACCCAATGAATCTTTTTTTACATTCCCTTTCTGATCTAAGATATACTTAAAGCCGTCTTGCACCTCTTTCTCCTCAGTGAAGTTACTCTCTTTCACCTGCTCAGGCGAGACAGATATGGAGCGAATAGTGAGCTGAATAAAGTAGTCGTAGTTGGTGGTCGGATTGCGTTGCGTGTCGTAATTGAGCCAATTGATGTTCAAATCTTTCAGACTGACTTTGAGAATATCTGCCTCGAGGTCGCGGGGAATAATCACCTGCGATGCGTTTTTTATTTTAAACAAGACTTGATTCGTACCGCGAAATTGGGTTTCACCAAGCAATGCATCCACCTGTTTGTAATCGGGCGAAAGGTGTTTTACCTTTTGTAAATCGTAGAATGCCTCGCGAATCTTAGGTTTGTTGGTCGAGGTCATTGAAGCAGTTGCGCGTTTGTAAAGAAAATCGACCGTACGATTCTTGGCATTAAAAACCTCTTTTGAATAGTCGTTAGCTGAAAATTGTATGGCATTCAACACGCTTTCTGATAATGTAGAAACCAATGTTTGTCGGTTCTGCAAATCAGAGTATCGGTTGTAAATCTCTTCCCAAGAAGCCTCTTCTCCTCCTGATTTAAGAAACTGAATGCGATCCCCATCCATCTTTTGAGCCTTGGTGTAGGCCTCAGCCAAAATCGCAATTTCTTTCTCTTTGGTGGGGTTTTTACGTAGGTTTTTGACAGATAGTTCTATGGCTTCATTAAAGTTGCCATTCTGAAGCGAGCGCTTCGACGAACCACAACCGGCAAGAAGTATAACTGACAGAATGAGGAGAATTTGCTTCATAATGTAAATAATGTTGTGACAAATGAAGCGCTAAGATAGGCAAAATGAAACAAAAAAATAACTTCAACTCAAAAAAGTGCGATCAACAAACGCTTGAAATACCTCTTTGTACTGATCTCCAACCGGAATATAGATATTTCGGTCAAATACGATGCGGTTTCGCTCAATCACCTTTACGTGATCGAGATTCACAATAAACGACCGATGCACCCGCATAAACTTATCTTTAGGCAACTGCTCTTCCATCGACTTGAGGCGAATGAGCGTGGTCACGACCTCTTTGTTTTCGAGGTGCAGTTGTATGTATTCATTCGCGCTTTCGATATACTTGATGTCGGCCAGCGAAATGCGAATAAGCTTATATTCAGACTTTACAAACAAATAGTCGTTTTTGGTCTCGACCACTTCTTCCTGTTTCTTGTTCAACTCAAACCACGTCATTGCTTTGTTGGCAGCTTTCAGAAAAGAAGTGTAGCTGATGGGTTTGAGAATATAATCGAGTGCATCGACTTGAAATCCTTCGATGGCATATTCGCTATAGGCTGTTGTAAAGATAATTTGTGGGCGTCTTTCGAGCGACTTCACAAACTCAATGCCGTTGATGTCGGGCATGTTGATATCTACAAATAGCAAATCTACCTCCTGTTTGGTGAGGTACTCGATTGCCTCGAATGCACTTTGACACAATGCGACCGATTCCAAGAACGGAGTTTTCTCGATATAAGAAGCAATCTGGTTGAGCGCCAATGGCTCATCGTCTATGGCTATACATTTTAGTTTCATTTTCTTTAATTTTAGAGTAAAGATAAAAGACGAATTATTGCGTTGCGAAAAACTCGTTTGAGAGAGATAAATTTACCTCCGTGTTTCTCTGTGCACTTTGTGGTTAAACAGAATCAAACTGGAATCGTTAAGCGTACTTCAAATTCTGTTTCTGAGTCTAAGATATTGAGTGTATAATTGTCGTTATAAAGCAACGCAAGGCTCTTCTTAATGTTCGATAAACCAATGCCAGAATGGCTTTTATCTGTTGTCTCCGCATGTTTATGCTTGCTGTTTTTAATCAAACAACTCAACTGACCATCAAGCATTTCCAACCGAAATTTGACAAATGAATCACTTTGGTAACTCACCCCATGCTTAAACGAATTCTCTAGGAAAGAAACAAACAACATCGGTGGAATCTGAATATCTGGAATATTTGAAGGCATTTCTACTTCAATTTTTACCTTTTTCGAGAAACGCAATTGCATCAACGCAATGTAACTTTCAATAAAATCAATCTCTTTTTTGAGACTTGTAGAGCCATGAGCAGTTTCGTATAACAAATAGCGCATCAATGTAGAAAGTCGAATAATCGAGTCCTTCGCTGTTTCGGTGTTAAAATCAATCAGCGCATGAATATTATTCAGCGTGTTCATAAAAAAGTGCGGACTTACCTGATGACGAAGAAATGCCAATTCGGTCTTCAACTGCTCTTTTTCTACATCTTTGCGGCGATCTTCCTCCTTGAGCCATTTCGAAATCAACGATATAGCAGTACCTGCACCAACCACAAGAATTGAGATTAGGAGGTTATCTGTAAAAATCATCAAAATAGATTTCTCAGCAGGGGCAATTTCGGGATTGTATCCAATGGGTGCAGGCATTCCCGAGCCTAATTCCATAGGCGCCATACCTGGACCAAAATCCATTCGTGGCATCGCTATCTGACGTGGAAATAGGTATTCTCGAAACAAAATGCTGAAACCAAATACCAAAAGTATTACCATAAATGTTGTAATACCATAAATCACATACCGTCTGTTGAAAAGAAAGCGCGGCACCAGCCAATAAAAATTGAACAAAAAAATGAGCATGTACGAAAACATTCGTATCCACTCCTTCGACACCATATCCCAGTTGATATGATTATTTAAGCGATTTGTAAAAAAAGGAATTGAAAAAATTGAAACCCAAACAACTATAAAAAGCAAGGCTTCAACAATTCTCAAATTATATGTTTTTGCATTCATCAACCACAAATTTACGTGAACACAAATATAGCTTTAGCAGCCAACAAACACAAATAAATTCAACAGATTGATAAAATAGCTCAACGAATGCTTAATCTTAATCAGCCAAAACAAAAAGAGGGCACCTTAAAAGGCACCCTCATTCAATTCTATTTTAATCAAACCTACTTTTTGCTT
The DNA here is from genome assembly GCA_049315325.1 of Bacteroidales bacterium. Taxonomy (GTDB): domain Bacteria; phylum Bacteroidota; class Bacteroidia; order Bacteroidales; family UBA7332; genus CAXXIC01. Next base: position 93,067 of record JBMOKJ010000006.1, on the reverse strand, counting down.
TTGTAAATATCCCAAGCAATCCAGTCAACTACATTGGTAGAGAATGTAACCTGACGCATCGCCGTAAAGAGTGAGTTAATATTGTCAATTGCAGCTCCTGCAAGTTGAGTGAATGTTGATGATGTTCCATCGTCGAACGTAATTTTCAACTCGCGACCTTTATTGGTAACAGTAGTTGCATTTGGATCTACAGTTTTGTCAACAATTTCTACTTTAGCATTTGTTTGCAAAACCCCAGCCACGTAAACTTTAGCGCTATCTAAGCTATTTTTAACTCCTATTTGGCGAATAACCTGAACATCACCGATAGTTAAAGAGAATGATCTTTCACGATGTCTAAACTCATTCGTATTTTTAATCGCAGTGTACTTTTCTTCGTAAAGTGTTTTGAGGCCATTTGTAATTGCATAAGTCGAAACAATGGTGTCGCCTGTTGTATAGCTGCATATAGTCTTGTACCCATTTGCAAAGGCAAATTCAGATGCATACTTGTACCCATTCACATAGTTGTTTGAAGTTTGAATCTTCAACACACCTGCATCTACACTTTTCACATTGATTGCTGAAGCCATTTTGTACGAATATCCAACATGCGAATGGAATTTGTATTCATATTCCGACAAACTCACCACATAGTTATTCACCAATGATGTATCAGCTGGATTGTACGAAAGCATTGATCTCCAGTTTTTTACTTTTTCTTCAGGTAGACGTACAACCATCAGCGAATTTTCACCAGTCTTATTGAAAAAACGTTGGCTACTTAGAGGACCACGTTTCAATGAAGGCATTTTGTAATCGTATACTCCCGAAATATCTGAAAGTAAAATTTGATTTGTCAACAACGAATCAATGGGTGATTCAGTTGCACTTTTCAAACTTCCATCATTCAGGATTTGGAATCCTGCTGAGTTTGAGATTGTGTTAAGTGCTGTGTTCAAAGCTGTTACATTCTCATTAATAGCAGATTTCAATGATGTTGAAGCAATAGGAGTCAACGCATCGTCAGACTTATTGCAGCTAAACGTAAGCAACGCTAACGTAAGCAGGGCGAAACTAAAAACTTTTGTTCTCATAGCTCAAAAATATTAATTGTGAATAATTTGGTTCGTTAAATTGTTATTCTACGGCATTGTTCGATCGAACATCTGCCACAAAGATAATTTCAATAAAAAGTGTTAGCAACAAACTTCAGTAAAAACCAGATTTAGATAAGTGAAAACTTCAATTGGCCGTATCAACCTACATTACTCACTTACTGCATCTTAATCTTTTGCATTACATAAAGAACTTTGAATTTTGTCGCTACAACTATCTACCGCCTAATGTTCTGAACACCCTACTCCAAAAAGATTCCTTTTTTTAAAAAAAATCAACTTATTTCGTACAAATCAAGAATCTTATCGAAATTAAGTGCAAAATGAGTCCAACTTTCACTCTAATTATTTTGGCCTATAGTAGACAAATAATCTGATAATCAACACATTTATTCAAAGATACAAACTATTAAACATTTGCAAAAAGAAAGGCGACAAAATCAGATTTTGTCGCCTTTGGTAGTTTATAATACTTCGTCAATCAGAATTTTTTGAAGTGGAATCTCCTCGCGTTCGTTGGGTGCACCATGCTTCAGTAGGCAATCCTGAATGCGTTTTCTGAATTTCCAGCAGGTCATTTGGTTGAGATGTAAGTCGTTCGCCAATTCGTAGGAAGAGATTACGCGTCCTTCCACGCAAAGTGTATAAGCAATGTAAAATGCTTTGTTCATTGGAAATTTACAATTGTGAAAAAGCGTGTGAGCCGTAGCCGACTCGTCAGTCTTGCAGCGGGTGCAGCGGCGCGAACCTGAGGTTTTGCCTTCGCAGTAGTTGTTGTTGCCACACTTGCGGCACTCAAACCCGTTCTCCCACTTAATATCGGCTAAGAAGCGCAATACTTTCTCTTGGTCGCTGAAAAGCTCAGCTGCCATTTCTGCGGTGATTTCCTTTTTCGATAACATATCCTATCACATTTGTGGGACAAATGTAAGCAATATTTTGATTAATATGAGGGTTCACCAATCGTATGATAGTGATATTGTTGTGATTCAAAAAGCTTTTCTATCTTTGCAAAATAATGTAACCTCCATGAAAACCCTGAAATTCATTCTTTTTGCATTGTTGATTGTCTCTTTTCAACTGGCAAAAGCACAAAGCACCACCCAAACCATCGTTGATGGCTTGCTCGAACCAGCCTATTATGGCAAACCCTTTGTATCGGAGATTCACAGCACCATTTCGAAAGTCGAACTCGGGTATTCCAAGAGCTATTCAGAGTTTAATTTGCTCGAAGAGAATCAGAAGTTTGAGCGACCAGTGGTGGTACAGCGTTCGCCCCGATGCCGAAGAGACTCAACCGGTGAATCTATTACCTAGCAATTATCGTTGGAGTATTATGAGCAATATCAATTCCAGCGCTCGTCTGGCTTTTGGCAAGCAAACGAGTGATGAACATCCTTTCGTTCGAAGCACGCAACCGCTTGCGCTATGGCATCCCGATGTTTCGCAAAGTAAACAACGTGTGGGAAACCACCGAAGTAAAAGAGCGCATACAAATAAACTACAACCTCTATTTTGGCAGAAAATTCGACCCCAAATCGAATCAAAATCATTCCTTGAGTTTATTAGCGCACGTTTACAAAAGCATCAACTCCTACGGACAATTGCGCAACTACCCCAGCTATCCGTTCTTTGGGGTATCGATTGCACACGAGCCTTAACTGACTAACGTAGTTTCTGATTGTGAAGTGGATTGATTTCAATCCACCTTTTTTGTTTGAATCCTACCGACTTCCCGAAAAAGAGTTATATTTGTTGTCCGATCCCAGTTGCAGCTTGTAACTGTTGAATCATAAGGCAAATCGCTTACAGCGGTAGTTCGATTTGTCAGACCGGAAAATCTTAACACACACAAAAACACCCCTACCATCATGAAGTACTTCCTACTGCCCCTTTTCGCTGTGGCCTATTCTATTTGCTTGGGGCAATCCGTTGACCCTTATTCTCCTGATGCTTCGGCACCTCCTGCAAGACAAGGCATGCACCTCGTTTTCAACGAAGAGTTCAAAAACGAAGGCAAACCAAACCCCCAAAACTGGGGATACGAAATTGGGTTTAAGCGGAATGAGGAGTTGCAGTGGTACCAAAGCGACAATGCTAGTTGCACCGCCGGCAGATTGTTGATCGAAGGGCGAAGAGCAAACTTCCCGAACCCCAACTACGTGGCGGGCAGCACCGATTGGAGAACCAATCGCAAAACGGTAAATTATACCTCATCCAGCATATTGACGAAAGACAAAAAATCGTGGTTGTTCGGTCGGTTCGAAATCAGAGCCAGAGTCGATACCTCCTTAGGGGCTTGGCCGGCTATCTGGACACTTGGCGTTAAACAAGAGTGGCCTTCGTGTGGCGAAATTGATTTGATGGAGTTTTATCGGGTGAGTGGTGTCCCGACAATTTTGGCCAATGTTGCTTGGGGAACAGCCGTTCGCTGGACAGCCAAATGGGACAGCTTCAAGAAACCACTAGCCTCATTGTTAGCAACAGATGCCAATTGGCCTAAAAAATACCACGTGTGGCGCATGGATTGGACTCCCGATTCGATTTGCCTCTATGTAGATAACGTGCTTTTCAACTACACGCTTGTAAGCCAAACCATTAATGCAGACGGCAGTAATCCATTTCTGCAGCCTCAATACATGCTTCTGAATCTCGCTTTGGGCGGTGGTGGCGGCGACCCTTCCTCAACGGTTTTTCCGATTAAATACGAAGTAGATTATGTGCGAATCTATCAAAAAGACTCAACGGCGTTAGCCAATCGTGCCGATTTAATCATGAGCAAAAATCCGATTTGCACCAAAACCAATCGCCCACGTGCATTGAATTTCAAATACAACGACGATTTGAAAGAGCTAAATGTCTCCATTTTCAACAGCCGCGGCACCAATTTATTCAGCCAACACTATGCTGATATTCAGAATGGAAACCCTTATTCCATAGACTTAAGCAGGATTCCGACAGGACTGTTTTTTGTACGCTTCAATAGCGAAATCCAGAAAACTTTCAAAATGATTCTGACTGAATAAAATCTGATTTAAAAGACATCTATTTTGAACAAATTATAGAATTAGGGAGGTAAATCAGAGATAAAATAGTGATATTATAATAATTTAATAGTGATACTATTGTGATTCAAATTAATCTTTTTACATTTGTGCCATAATTCAAAAAACAAGCATAAACAGAAAGAAGATTATGGAAAAAATTATCATTGTGGGAGGAGTTGCCGCAGGAGCAACCGCCGCAGCTAAAGTCCGTCGCATTTCGCCAACAGCTCAAATCACCATGCTCGAGGCAGGACCCGATATTTCATTTGCAAACTGCGGATTGCCTTACTACATCGGAGGCGACATCAAAAGCCGCTCGAAACTGATTTTGCAAAGCCCCGAGAGCTTCAAAGAGCAATACGACGTGGATGTTAACATCAACACCCGTGTGACTGCCATCGATCGCGCGGCTCACACGTTGAAAGCTGTCCACGCCCAAACTGGTACTGAACAGACATTCGAATATACGAAACTGATTCTTGCGCAAGGCGGTCGCCCCATCACCCCAACACTCTCGGGTGCAGACCTGAAGCACGTGTTCACTCTTTGGACCTTGGAGGATATGGACAAAATTGCGCAACACATCGACGAGGTGAAACCGAAAAATGCCGTCGTCGTGGGCGGTGGATTCATCGGTCTCGAAATGGTGGAAGCGTTAGTGAAACGTGGCATACACGTCAGCGTGGTGGAGATGATGCCACACGTGATGAGCATTATGGAAGCCGAAACAGCCGGTTTTGTCGAAAACGAAATGCTGTCGTACGGCGTCGATATCCACACCAGTGCGGGAGTGACCGAAATCACGGGGCAAACTGTGAAGCTCGACAACGGCAAATCCATTGATGCCGATATGGTGCTGTTGTCCATCGGCGTTCGTCCGACATTGCAATTAGCCAAAGATGCAGGACTCGAATTGGGTGAGGCAGGCGGCTTGCTTGTGAACGAGCGTCTTCAAACCTCTGACGCAGACATCTTTGCCGCAGGCGATATGGTGGAAATCGAACACCGCGTGAATGGTCGCAAAGTGCGCATTCCGTTGGCAGGTCCGGCAAATCGCCAAGGTCGCATTGCTGCTGAGAATGCGTTAGGTGGAAATCACGCTTACAAAGGTTCGATTGGCACTTCGGTCGTTCGCGTGTTCGAAGCCGTAGTGGGCACCACCGGTCTTTCGCTCAAGCAAGCCAAAGCCGCAGGTATCGATGCAGAAGCCGTTGTGATTCACAAAGAGCACCACACATCCTATTATCCCGGTGCAGAAACAGTTTCGGTGATGGTGGTTTACGATAAACAAACGGGCGTAGTGCTTGGCGGCCAAACTGCTGGATACAAAGGCGCAGATCGTCGCCTCGATGTAATCGCCACTACTACGGCAGCGAAACTCACCATTCAAGACATTGCCGATATGGATTTCGCCTACTCACCGCCGATTGGAACAGCCAACGATGCCATCAACATGGCGGCTTACACGGCTGAGAATCGTCAGTCGGGCTTTAGTCCATCGGTCACGGCTTCGGAGCTCGACGCGTTTTTAGAAGGAAAAAATCCGGTCTTTATCGATGTGCGCGATGTGTTTGCTTTCGAAAAAAGTCACATCGAAGGAGCGCTGCATCTGCCGTTGGAATTGATTACCAAGCAATTGGATGTTATTCCTGGAAATCGACCTATAATCGTGTATGACGAAACGGGAAAGAAAGGCCATCAAGCCTTGCGCACACTCGTGGGAGCAGGATTTAAGAATGTAACCAATATTTCGGGTGGACACACCTCGTTGCAGCGCCACGCTCGTGCTATGGGATTCAAGCAAATCGCACTGAATTTGTTACCCATCGAATCGAAAACAGTCGAAGGAAAAGCGGAAGAACAATCCGAAAATCAATCAGTTGCAGCAAACGTTGTAGACGAAAATACTCCACTGATTGTAGATGTTCGAACCGTCGAAGAGTTCGCAACCGGATCTTTCCCCGATGCAGTGAACATTCCATTAGACGAAGTTGAACAGCGCATTAAAGAGTTTGGAAGCAATCCGGCACACGACATCACGGTCTATTGTGCATCGGGTGGTCGATCGTCTTACGCTCAGCAGATTTTAGCGCATCTCGGTTTCACAAATGTGAAAAACGGTGGTGGAATTGGCTCGATGATGGCACGACTAAGAGCGCAACAAGCAGCTTCTTCACCTGCTGGTGTGCCAATCGTTGTTGATGTGCGTACACCTCAGGAGTTTGCCGGTGGTGCATATCCCGGAGCGGTAAACATTCCCCTCGATGACCTGACCCATCGCCTCGATGAGTTGGGATCGAAAATGTGAAAAATGGTGGTGGTATTATGCAAATGATGCGGAGATAATAACGTAAAATTAAGAATATTTACACTGCTAAGAGGTGAGTTCGAAAATTCGAATTCGCCTCTTATTGTAAAAGACTAAGTCATTTTTTGCAAAAACAATATTTTTTTTATTATCATTGTATATTGGTTTTATGATTAGTGAACTTTATTGATGAAAAGTCCATTTTTTTCATCAAAAACCAAGGCCATTTACCAAGAATATTGTGGAACACTATGGGAAACAATCCAGAACAAAACAAACAAAGAGAGACCTTTGTTGAGAATCAAACGCTGGCTTATGCCGCGTCTAAAGCTACAGATGCCATTGTTATAACGAATGAAGGTGGGTTAATTCTTTGGGCAAATGAAGCGTTTGAAAAAGTCACGGAATTCAGGCTAAGTGAGGTCATTGGTAAAAAACCCGGCTCATTCTTACAAGGTCACGACACAGATAAACTTACTGTTCAGAGAATTAGCAAAGCCATTCGGGATAAACAATCAATTCAGGAAGAGATTCTCAATTACACCAAATCGGGAAAACCGTATTGGTTAGAATTGAAGATTGACCCAATTTTTGATGAAAATGGAGATGTTGAAAAATTCATTGCAATAGAGAGAGACATTACCAAGCGAAAATATGATGATGAGGTTTTGAAACTTACGCTCATCAAACAAAAAGTATTAAATCAACTGCTCGAAGCAAGTTCTCAAATCAACGATTTAGATCATTTTTTAAACAAATCGCTCGATATTCTATTAGATATTCCTTTTCTAAAAATTCTTCCAAAAATTGGCATCTTCACGTTGGCCAATGAAAATACGCTTTTACTTAAAGCGCATAGAAATCTATCACCAGAGATTCAAAGCCTCTGCAAACAAGTGCCATTCGGCAAATGCCTTTGTGGAAAGGCTGCATTGATGAAAAAGACGCAATATGTCTCGTGTGTCAACCATCAACATGAGATCACATACGACGGGATTCCTCAACACGGACATTACAATATTCCAATTATTTCCCACGAAAAAACATTGGGCGTAATTGTGGTTTATTTACCTGAAGGACACCCTGAAAGCAAGAGTGAAGTCGAATTTCTGACAGCAGTTGCCGATGTTATTTCCACAAAATTCATCAGCATGATTTCTGCTGATAATTTGTTGAAAAACGAACAGAAATACCGAAAAATTTTCGAAAATGTCCAAGACGTTTTCTATCAAACTGATGTAACTGGGATATTAACCGAAATCAGCCCTTCAATACAACGCTATTCAGGCTATTCAGTCGATGAAGTTGTGGGTAATTCCATCAGTAATTTCTACTATTACCCCGAAGACCGCGCTCGATTGATGGAATTATTGATGGCGCAAGGCGAAGTTGTCGATTTTGAAGTCAGATTGAAAACCAAAGAGGGTCACAAAGTTTACACCTCGGTAAACTGTCATTTGATGGTCGATGCTTTCAAAAATGTGATTGGGGTCGAAGGCTCTTTACGCGATATTTCGGAACGTAAGAAGGGTGACAAAATTCGAAAAATACAATTCAATATAGCCACAGCAGTTACTGAAACGAAGAATCTAACAGATTTAGTGGAAATTATTCGCAACGAATTAGACAAAGACCTCGATGCGTCGAATTTCATTGTAGCACTTTACAACGAAAAGAAAGATACATTAAGTTCGCCATTCTTTAAAGATGAGTTCGAAGATATAAGAGAATGGCCGGCAAAAATGTCTCTGACTGGTCTAGTTGTGAAACAAAACAAAGCTCTTTTAATTCGAGAAAAAGAGTTCCAAGAACTTGTTAATCAAAAATTGGCAAAAAGAGTTGGGGAGCCTTCAGCATGCTGGCTTGGTGTTCCGCTTCGTGAGAAAGGTCAAGCCATCGGAGCATTCGTTCTTCAAAGTTATCACAATGCAAATGCGTATAACGAAAGCGATCTTGAGTTGTTGGAATTTGTCTCAAATCAAATAGCCATTGCAATTAAACGCAAAAAGGACGAAGAAGATATTGCATTACTTACAAAATCTGTTTCGCAAAGTCCGGTCAGTATAATTATTACCGATGTGTATGGTCGTATAGAATATGTAAACCCAAAATTCTTAGAGGTAACAGGATATTCGTCGGACGAGGTGATTGGTCAAACTCCGAACATTCTCAAATCAGGAAAACAATCACATACGACTTACGAAAGCCTTTGGAAAACACTTTTAGAGGGAAAACAATGGACTGGAGAACTACACAATCGTAAAAAATCTGGAGAATTGTTTTGGGAATTCGCCTCTATTTCTCCCATCATCGACAACAACGACCACATCACACATTTCGTTGCGATCAAAGAAGACATTTCTGAAAGAAAGCGAGCCGAGCATCAGATGGAGCATTTAACTGGACGATTGACTGCTTTAATTGCTAATCTACCAGGTGCAATCCTGATGGAAACACCCGCTCGAAAGATACAGCAGACCAACCAAAAATTCTGCGAAATGTTTTCGATAGACCTTGCACCCGAATTACTTGTTGGATTCGACTGCGCAGAAAGTTCGGAATTCGCAAAACATCTTTTTAAAGAGCCAGACACTTTTATTCCACGCATCGAGCAGATTCTGAGTGAACGAAAACCTGTACTGAACGAAGAACTTGAGCTAAAAGATGGTCGCGTTTTTCAACGTGACTATATTCCGATTCTGACTTCTGAAAACGAATTTGAAAATCTTTGGCATTACCGCGATATCACTTACCGCATCGAAGCAGAAAAAGAGTTGGAAAAGCAAGCTGAATTGCAGAAAATTTTGATGGATATTTCGTCGAAATACATCAATATGCCTGCCACTCAAATTGAGACCGAAATTATGTCTTCACTGCGTGAATTGGCTCTTTTTGTGAAAGCAGACCGGGTATATATATTCAATTATGACTGGGCGAATAAAGTGTGTAGCAATACACACGAATGGTGCGCCAAAGGAATTAGTTCCCACAAAGACGAGCTTCAAAATTTACAGTTGAGCAAGCTAACGAATTGGGTTGAGACACACAAAATGGGCAAGTCCGTCAACATCCCAAATGTGGAACAATTGCATCGCAATAACTACCTCCGCACACTGCTCGAGAACCACTCGGTTAAGAGTCTGATTACTATTCCATTAATGGATGGCTCAAAATGTATTGGATTTGTGGGATTTGATTCAGTTAAATCACTTCATACTTTTACCGAAACTGAGGTCATTCTCTTGTCCGTGTTCGCCGAAATGCTTGTGAATGTTCGTCAAAGAGCCAACCTTGAGAAACGGTTAATAGAAGAGAAAGCAAAAGCCGAGATAGCCAATGCTGCGAAATCAGAGTTCTTGGCAAATATGAGTCACGAAATCAGAACGCCACTCAATGGCGTCATCGGTTTTACTGATTTATTAACCAGTACTCCTCTGACGAAAGTTCAGCAACAATATGTCACGAATGCCAATATTTCTGCGCATTCGCTATTGGGCATTATAAACGATATCCTCGATTTTTCGAAAATCGAAGCAGGCAAATTGGAGTTAGACAACATTCAAACCGACATCATTGAACTGGTTGAACAAGCTTCTGATATTCTCAAATACAGTTCTTCCAAAAAAGGGTTAGAGTTTCTGCTTAATGTAACGCCCGATATTCCTCGATTTGCAGTTGTGGACCCTGTACGATTGAAACAAATAATCATCAATCTTCTGAGTAATGCGGTCAAATTCACAGAACTTGGAGAGGTGGAGTTGAAGGTAACGTTTGCTCAACTTTCAGACAAATTAGGCGAATTTACTTTTTCTGTTCGAGATACTGGGATTGGGATTACCGAAGACCAACAAACTAAGTTATTCAAAGCATTCGCCCAAGCCGATTCCTCCACCACAAGAAGATTTGGCGGAACAGGACTTGGTCTGGTCATTTCAAACCTGATTGCCGAGAAAATGAACAGTAAAATTCAACTCATCAGCAGACCAGGGGAAGGATCAACATTCTTTTTCACTATCAATACAGAATTTGAGCGAGGCGAAACGCTCATTAGTGAACGCATCAAAGATGTGAAACGAGTTCTCGTTATTGACGATAACGACAACAATAGATTGATATTAGAACATACCCTCAAAAACTGGGGTATTGAGTTTGAAGGCTGTGATAACGGATTATCGTCGCTCAGACTTATCGAAAAATCGAAGCATTTCGACGTCATTATTGTGGATTACAATATGCCTTATCTTAATGGGATTGACACCATCAGAATGATTCGCGAACAACTGAATTTATCTCCTGATATTCAACCAATCATCCTATTACATAGCTCGTCAGACGATATTCACATTCATGAAGAGTGCAAAAGATTGGGTGTTCGATTTAACCTTGTGAAACCTATCAAATCACAGGAGTTGTTACATTTTCTGAATAATATACACAATCCAAAAGAGATTCTTCTAAATTCAGAATCACCCGTGGCTCAAAGCGAAGAGAAACAATTGAAAGCTACCCATTCACCAATTATTATGGTTGCTGAAGATGTTGAACTGAACCTTCAGTTGGTAACCATTATGATAAAAAAACACCTTCCAAATTCCATTATTATCAGTGCTGAAAATGGAGATGTGGTAGTGAAAGAGTGTCGAAAGGTTACGCCACATCTTATCTTAATGGATGTGCAGATGCCTATAATGAGTGGTTTTGAAGCGACATTAGCAATTCGAAGTAATGAAATATCAAACACTCATATCCCAATTGTAGCCCTCACAGCCGGAGCAATCAAAGGCGAGCGCGACAAATGCTTTGAGGTGGGAATGGATGATTTTCTTACCAAACCTTTGGAATATGACGAGCTCGTGAGAATCTTGGACAAATACATTGTTGTAGAAAAGAGAAATGGAGCTAAAAGTTCAAAAGTGGGTGAAACAACTGTATCGTCTTTTGATAAAGCCTCTCTATTATCAAAATTAGGCAACGATCCTGAGTTGTACCTTGAACTGATGAATATTGCAGTAGGTGATATTGCAAAAATGATTCAAGATTTAAACAACACTTTTGCCAATGACGATTTATCGAAAGCCAAAACAATCGTTCATACCCTTAAAGGTACATCAATGAATATGTGTTTCGATAGACTGGGTGAAATTGCGAAAACGATTGAAAATCAACTAATCAACAAAATTGCTGTATCGCCTCAACTCTTAAGTTCTGTTGACACTGAGTGGAATACCATATTGAAAGAAATCGAAAATCCTGATTAACAAAAAAAGAAGAACAAACAGATTAAAAATGAATGGCGAATTAGAGAAATCAGGTTCGCCATTCTTGTTTTCGGGCATCTACACGATACAAAAATGGTCAACAACCCTAATATTTGCCAAAAAATATTAAACTACCACTCTTTAATCAAACCATTTCAGATAAATTCTATCAAAGAGATTAATTTTGACACGCTTAAAACTAAATGTCATCGTAATGAAAGTAAAAATTCCGGTTCTACTTATAGCTTTGCTATTTGCACCTCTCTCTCTGTTTGCAGGTTTTATCTCTGGAAAATTAGTCGATAGTAAAACAAAAGAGGCGGTTGGCTTTGCAAATATTACCCTTTTCAGAGTTGGGTCGAATGCTCCGGTAAAAGCAGTAACCACAGATCAAAACGGACAGTTTAATCTTCAGAATTTATCGTTGGGTAAATATAATCTTAAAATAAGTTTCGTCGGATTCACAGCGATTGAACTGCCTATTGCACTCAATGCAAAACGCTCAGACATTAGCTTGGGAGCCATTTCCTTGGAAAACAATTCGAAAGAGTTGAACGAGGTAAAAGTGACCGGACAAAAGACCCAAATGAGATTCGAGATCGATAGAAAGGTGTTCAATGTCGATCAACAATTGGCTGCAGCAGGAGCGTCTGCTTCTGAAATTCTTAAAAATATCCCTTCTGTTGAAGTAGATGTGCAGGGAAATGTATCGCTCCGCAACAATTCTAACGTAATCATCTGGATTAATGGTCGCCCATCGGGATTGAACGAAGACAACCGCGCACAGGTACTCGAGCAAATGCCATCTGAAACCATCGAGCGCATCGAAATCATCACCAATCCTTCGTCTAAATACAGCCCCGACGGTTCTGCAGGCATCATCAACATTGTGTTGAAAAAAGATCGTAAGGCAGGTTACTATGGCAGTGTAGCAGCAGGTGCTGACACCTACAACGGCCTGAATTCGTCTCTTAACCTGAACTACAACAGCAAGAAATGGGATCTGTATGCCAACATTGGTTACCGTGCAAATGAGATGGAGATGAAAAGTTCGAGTGACAGAAATTCGTGGAACACAGACAAAACTCAAATCTATTCGTTGAATAGTCTTAACAATTCGACAAATAGTATGGGCGGATTTTTCTCGCGAATGGGAGGCGTGTTTCACCTCGACGAATCGAATCACATTGGTGCTAATCTGATGTTAAATCGCTTTTTTCGCAAATCGGATGGCGTGATTGATTATGCATCTTCGCTAAATAGTGTTGCGATTCCTAACTACACCCGGACAGCCTACAACAAAGGCAACTACAACATGAATAGCCTTTCGATGGATTATACCCACAATTTTGAGAAAAAAGGACACGAACTAAAAGGCTCAGTCGAATACAACACAATGGACATTAGCAACAACAGTCGTGTGTCGCAAAACAACAAACCACTCAACGGTGAGCAACTAATGGAATTGTCTGGAGGACGTCACGAATGGGAGGTTCAACTCGACTACACGTATCCTGTCAGCAACGAATCGAAAATCGAAGCAGGATTTAAAGGAGAGTACAACAACAGAACTAGCGAAACACGTGCACAAGAGATCAATGGAAATTTGCCAAACCTTGCTCTAAACAATGAATTCGACAGCAAAGAAAATCGTAACTCGTTGTATTTCAACTATTCTGGCAAAGTAAAACAATTGAGCTACCAAGCTGGTTTGCGAGGAGAGTACAATACCATGGATAATACTTCATACACGTACAATGAATCGAAAGCACAAACTATAACTCCATTCAACAAAGAGTATCCTGGGCTTTATCCAAGTATTTTCCTAAACTACAGTTTGCCGAAAAACAACGAAATTCAGCTAAACTATACCCGACGCATTAATCGCCCACATGGTCGAGCGATGAATCCATACCGCGATATTTCCGACTCCACCAACATCAGTTACGGAAATCCATCACTCACACCCGAATATTCAAATTCGTTGGAATTAAACCACATCAAAACGTGGGATAGTCACACACTTTCGTCGTCTATATTCTTACGCACCACCTCCGATGTAATCCAACAGGTAAACTATTTCGACAATAGAATTAAATACACGACCAGTGTGAATATCACCAACTCGAAAGCTGCTGGTTTCGAATTTATCCTGAAAGACCGTTTTCTGAAAGTGATTGATTTGACAAATACATTAAATGTCTATTATTCAAAACTCGACCCATTCGATTACTTCACCACACATTACGAAGGCAACGAAAGTTTTGGATGGACAACCCGCACAATGCTTAATGCAGGATTGCCAAAAGGGTGGATGGTGCAGTTAACTGGGGGCTATCAGTCGCGCAAGCAAATTGCTCAAGGCGAGGTGCTACCTGATTGGGGTGTAGATGCCGGTATTCGCAAAATGTTTATGAACCGAAAACTGAGTCTGAACCTCATGGCGAGAGACATCTTTAATTCTCACGAAAATAGGGTAATCTCAAACGGAGTCAATTTCTCCGACTACACACGTACAAAGATGGGTGGCAGAATGTTCGGATTTATTCTCACCTACAATTTCGGAAATAGCGGTGCTCAAAAGAAGAAACCTGAAGTCAAACGAAATGGACAAAACGGCGATTCGGATATGATGAATGGCGGCGACTTCTAAACCGATAAACCCATCTCCCATTTTACAACGGTGTAAAGGAAGATGGGTTTTTTGTGTTAAAAAATTTGCACCGTTCCACAAATGAAATATCTTTGTGAAACAAAATTAACACTTATGGCTATTACTGTTCGTCCCATTTCGGGTAAAAAAGAGATGAAACAATTCGTTAAATTTCGAATTGATCTCTATAAAGAATCGCCCTACGCGATACCACCGCTTTACATCGACGAATTAATGACGCTTGATTCGAAAAAAAATCCGGCATTCGATTTCAGTGAAGCACAATGTTTTATGGCTTTCGATGGAGAGAAGCCAGTTGGTCGAATCTGCGCAATCATCAACCACCGCGCAAACGAAGTGTGGAAAACAAAAAATGCTCGGTTCGGATTTATTGACTTTATCGACGATATTGCGGTCTCCTCAGCTCTACTTCAAGCAGCACAAGATTGGGCAAAGAGCAAAGACATGACACACATCCAAGGGCCATTGGGCTTTACCGATCTCGATCAAGAAGGAATGTTGGTGGAAGGATACGACCAAATGAGCACCATGGCTACTATCTACAACTACCCTTATTACCCAAAACACATCGAGCAATTGGGTTTCGTGAAAGATGCCGAATGGGTCGAGCATAGAATCTATTCGAAAGGAACCACCGATATTCCTGAAAAGCACAGACGAATATCGGAGATTGCAATGAAGAAATACAATCTTCGTATCCTCAAATTAAAGAGTGCACGCAAAACGGTTAAGGACGGCTACGCTCATAAATTATTCGACTTATTGAATGATTCATACAGTCACCTCTACGGCTTCACGCCATTGACTCCGAAACAAATCGATTACTACATCAAGCTCTATTTGACGATGGTGAAAATGGAGTATGTATCGTTCATCATAGACGAGAACGACGAAATGATAGGTATGGGAATTGCAGTTCCATCGCTATCGAGTGCGCTTCGGAAAGCACAAGGTAAACTTCTTCCATTCGGGTTCTTTCACATTCTGAAAGCGATGTTTATGAAAAACCCGGTTGTCGATCTGTTGTTGATTGCCGTTCGCAAAGATTATCAAAACAAAGGAGTGAACGCGTTGCTGTTTTACGACTTAATACCAATATTCCTGAAAGCAGGAATCACCTACGCCGAATGCCACCCAGAGTTGGTAGAAAACACTAAAGTACAGTCGCAATGGGACTATTTCGAAAACGAAATACACAAACGTCGTCGCGCTTACATCAAAGAGTTGAACTAAAAGATTGAGGTATAAAAATTACAACTATGGCTATAACTGTTCGTCCTATTTCGGGCAAAAAAGAGATGAAGCAATTCGTCAAATTCCGAATCGATTTATACAAAGATTCTCCTTACGCAATACCACCGCTCTACATGGACGATCTCACCACCCTTGACCCAAAAAAGAATCCTGCATTCGAGTTTTGCGAAGCGCAATGCTTTATGGCATTCGACGGAGAGAAACCCGTTGGGAGAATCTGTGCCATGGTGAATCACCGCGCCAATGAGGTGTGGAATACCAAAAGCGGGCGCTTTGGGTTTGTAGATTTCATAGACGACACGGAGGTTTCAAAAGCGCTATTTGCAGCTGCAGAGGCGTGGACAAAATCCAAAGGGATGCACCACATACACGGTCCGCTTGGGTTCACCGATCTCGACCAAGAAGGATTACTTATCGAAGGATTTGACCAGATTGGCACCATGGCCACCATCTACAATCACCCTTACTATGTGACTCACATCGAAAATTTGGGTTTCAAGAAAGATGCCGATTGGTTGGAGTTTAAGATCTATATTCCGAATGGAATACCAGACAAACACCGTCGGATTTCGGAAATTGTGATGAAAAAATACAACCTCCGGATTCTGAAATACACCAGCGCATCGAAGATGATTAAAGACGGCTACGGACGAAAACTGTTTGAACTCGTCAATAGCTCTTATAGCCACTTATATGGTTTCACACCCCTATCGGACAAGCAAATCGACTACTACATCAAAATGTATATATCGATGCTTAGACTTGAGTTTCTAACCCTTGTGGTGGACGAAAACGATGATTTAGTTGGAATGGGAGTTGCGCTACCTTCACTCGCTAAAGCTCTGCAAAAAGCAAAGGGAAATCTCTTTCCATTCGGGTTTATCCACCTTTTGAAAGCGTTGAAAATGAAGAATCCGGTCATCGATTTGTTGTTGATTGCCGTCAGAAAAGATTACCAAAGCAAAGGAGTAAACGCTTTGATGTTCTACGATTTTATTCCTTACCTCAACAAATTTGGTGTGGAGTACGCCGAAAGCAACCCCGAATTGCTCGAGAACGAAAAAGTACAATCGCAGTGGGATTATTTTGAGTATGTCAACCACAAACGAAGAAGAGCGTATATCAAGGACCTAAACTAATGTTACAAACGAGGAGGATTTTCATTAATTCTCCTCGTTTTTTTATAACCACTTCGTTCAACTGATTTCACCACATCTACCGCCTAAAACCGAACAACCCCTCGCCAAAACTGACGAAGGGTTGCCTATCTTAATTCGTAATTGACAATTCGTAATTGAGGAACTATTCTCCGCGGCTGTAGTTTGGCGCTTCGTGCGTGATCGACACATCGTGCGGATGGCTTTCGGCAACTCCTGCATTGGTAATGCGCGTAAATTTTGCATGATGCAGTTTCTCGATGCTTTGTGCACCGCAATAGCCCATTCCGGCGCGCAGACCACCCACTAACTGATAAACTACTTCAAAAAGAGTGCCTTTGAATGGCACACGCGCCGCAATACCTTCGGGTACGAGTTTCTTTACATCGTCTTCTGCATCTTGGAAATAGCGGTCTTTCGATCCCTGCTGCATGGCATCAATAGATCCCATTCCACGGTAGGATTTAAACTTACGACCATTGAAAATGATGGTGTCGCCCGGTGACTCTTCCACACCTGCAATGAGACCACCCACCATAATGGAGTTACCACCAGCAGCCAATGCTTTCACGATGTCGCCCGAGTAGCGGATACCGCCATCAGCAATCAACGGAACACCTGTGCCTTCAAGTGCTTTTGCCACTTCGTATATGGCAGATAATTGTGGAACGCCTACACCAGCAATCACGCGCGTGGTGCAAATAGAACCCGGACCAATACCCACTTTCACCGCGTCGGCACCTGCGTCAGCAAGCATTTTGGCGGCAGAACCTGTGGCGATGTTACCTACCACCACGTCGAGGGTTGGGTAAGACGCTTTTACAGATTTCAGCATTTCTACCACACCTTTAGAGTCTCCGTGAGCAGTATCAATCACGATTGCATCCACACCAGCATCTACCAATGCAGCTACACGATCCATGGTGTCGGGCGTTACGCCAACTCCTGCAGCCACGCGCAGACGACCTTTCTCGTCTTTGCACGCCATTGGTTTATCTTTTGCTTTGGTGATGTCTTTATAGGTAACAAGCCCTATCAGCTTGCCATCTTTGTCGAGCACCGGCAGCTTTTCTATTTTGTAGTTTTGGAGAATCTCGGCAGCAGCATCGAGGTCGGTAGATTGGTTTGTGGTCACCAGGTTTTCTTTGGTCATCACATCGTCGATTGACTTTGCGAAGTTGCGTTCGAAGCGCAAATCGCGGTTGGTGACAATGCCCACCAAGTGACGCTGTTCGTCAACCACCGGTATACCACCGATTTTATACTCTGCCATCAGCGCCAACGCATCGCCCACCGTAGCACCACGACGAATGGTGATGGGGTCGTAAATCATTCCGTTTTCGGCACGTTTCACCGTTTTCACCTGCTTCGCTTGCTCGGCAATGGTCATATTCTTGTGAATCACACCAATCCCACCTTCGCGCGCCATGGCAATAGCCAATTTAGCTTCGGTCACCGTATCCATTGCTGCCGAAACAACAGGAATATTCATTCTAATATTGCGTGAAAACTTTGTTGACAAGTCAACATTACGTGGAAGAATTTCTGAGTAAGATGGAATAAGTAGGACATCGTCGAAAGTAAGACCGTCCATCACTACTTTGTCTGCAACAAATGATGACATAGAAGATTATGTTTTAAATTTATTGCGTGCAAATCTAAGCATTTTTCTCGAATTTTCGGCGACAACTTGCTTTAAAACTCGCTTTCTTATTATAAAATTTCTGTAAATAACAGTGTTTCAGTGCTAAGATTCGCCAATTTTGCGATACAAATATGCAAATATTGTTAAGGACGATACAAATTGAAAAAAGTTGTTCTATATTCGCATATCACAAATTTAAAACTAATTGAATTATGAAAAAGTTAATAGTTTCGATGATTGTTTCTGCGTTTATGTTTGCTCCAATGATGTCTATGGCTCAAGATGCTAAACCAGTAGAAAAAGCTAAAAAAGAGTGCTGCAAAGGCGAAAAGAAAGAGTGCACTAAAGAAGAGAAAAAAGCTTGCGAAAAAGATGGCAAAAAAGAGTGCTGCAAAAAAGAAGCGAAAAAAGCTTGCTGCGCTAAGAAAGAAGCAGCTAAACCTGCAGAAAAAAAATAACCTGATTTATTCTTATAAGTTTCAACGCTGTTTCGATTTGTTTCGGAGCAGCGTTTTTGTTTTGACTCCAATCGACATTTGAACAAAAGTAAATTTCATTGGTTTTAGAATAGGTAAATACAAGAACCAGATTAAGTCAAAAAAACTAAAAATGAAATATATTGTAGAAGTCACCGATGTAAAGAAATCTTTCAAAGATGTGGATGCCGTTAAAGGCGTATCACTCGGCATAAAAGCAGGAGAATTCGTTGGTCTACTTGGACCAAATGGTGCTGGGAAAACCACCCTTGTGGAGATGATTGAAGGACTACAACAACCCGACTCTGGCGAAATCAAGATAGCTGGCAAGACGTGGAGAAAGCATGAGAAAGAACTGCATCAGTTGATTGGATTGTCGTTGCAGGAGACATATTTTATCGACAGATTAACAGTGTTTGAAACTGCGCAACTGTTTGCCAGTTTCTACAAGCTAAGCAACAATAGGGTAAATGAGGTACTTGATTTGGTAAGCCTCCAAGAGAAGCGTAAAGCTTTTGTAAACACCTTATCGGGTGGTCAACGTCAACGATTAGCGTTAGGAATTTCGCTGCTCAACAAACCGTCGGTATTGCTGCTCGACGAACCGACAACTGGGCTCGACCCACATGCCAGACGCGAAATATGGATGATTCTGAAACAATTGAAAGACGAGATGAACACCTCTCTTATTCTAACCACACATTATATGGAAGAAGCAGAATTCCTGTGCGACCGCATCGTGATGATGGATAGCGGCTCAATACTTGCTGATGGCCCTCTCGACCAATTGCTTCGCGACTTCGACAATGCCCGTAACCTCGACGAATTGTTTATCAACATGACCGGAAGGCATTTGTATGAATAAATAGTCAAATAATAGTCGAAAGTCATAAGTCAGGGAGTAAAGTTTTACTCACAAATAACAAATTGGCACATTAGCATATTAAACAATTAGCACATTCAACCAAATGAATAAATTCATAAACCATCAGCTTTATCGATTAACCGCAGTGCACATCAAAGAGATTGTGCGCGAACCGGCCGTATTGTTTTGGGGAATCGTTTTCCCGATACTTATGACGTGGGGATTGGGCATCGCCTTTTCGAGTAAAAAAGATATGAAGAGTGAAATCGCCATTGTACAACACAACAGCTCTGACTTTCAGAAATCGGCCTTGTACAAAGTGCTGGAGCATCATCCCGACAAACAAAAAGGTGACTTCCTGCTTCCGCTTCAAAACGCTAAGCTCGGCAATGCAAATTTGACATTTCACGAATGCACCGAAGCAGAAGCTCACGTTTTGCTCAAAAAAGGGACAGTTAGCCTCATTATTGAGATAGAAAATGGAGAGACACACTTTAAATTCGATCCTGCCAATGCCGAAGCTCAATTGCTTTATCAATTGGTGAAGGGTGTTGTCTACAATGGTGCCGAATACTACACTTCGCATCAAGAGGAGATTAAACCACTCACAGTTGCAGGCACTAGATACATCGACTTTTTGGTTCCTGGTCTTATAGCAATGGGAATTATGATGTCCTCTTCGTGGGGAATAAGCTATCCGCTCATTGAACGCAGATCAAAAAAATTGCTTCGCCGAATGGTGGCGACACCAATGCGTAAATCGAATATGTTGATTGCCCTCATTTTTGCTCGATTTATGATGAACTTAGTCGAATCGGTATTGCTTTTCGCCTTCGGATGGTGGTATTTCGATATTCATATTCAAGGCAATTTGGCAGCACTTTCGTTGCTTTTTGTGGCAGGCAATATTGCATTCGCAGGAATAGCGGTCTGGATCTCGTCCCACACCTCCAATTCGGAAGTTGGCAATGGGCTTATCAATGCCGTCGTAACGCCGATGATGGTGCTTTCGGGAATTTTCTTTAGCTACCACAACTTCCCCGATTGGGCTATCTCAGTCATTCAATATTTACCGCTCACTATGCTGGCCGATAGCGTGCGTGCCGTTTTCAACGAAGGAGCCGGTTTGATGGAGGTATGGAAAGCCTCACTTGTACTTTCGACGACAGGTATTATCACCTTTATTATTGGATTGAAGACTTTTAAATGGTATTGATTTTAGTTGATTTACTATTTGACGATTTAGTATTGCTTAGCGTATCATATTTACAATTTAACCATTTACAATTTACGATTGCTTCGCACACATATCTGTTTGTGTTGACTTGTTCACACTTTCACTTTGCGCCCTTTGCGAAAATCGTTGCGTTCTCTGCGGTTAGATTCCCAATCAAATATTAATTCTTTGAAACAAAACAAACAAAGCGACAACCCATTTGTTTAATGAACAGTTAAGAACAAATTAAACATCTACAAACCTATGAAACGAATAAATAGCATCTTATTACTGCTGATAATTGCAGCAGTGTCGGCATCTGCTCAGTTCAAGCAAACTCCGCTGCCTTACAAATACAGTGCCTTAGAACCGTACATCGACAGCACCACGATGTATATTCACTTCAACACGCACCATGCGGCATACACCGATAAACTCAATAAATCGTTGGAGAAATACCCAGAACTGTACAAACGTGACATTATCGACCTGATGAAAAACATCAGCGAACTGCCAGCTGAGGTGCAAACATCGGTGAGAAACAATGGTGGTGGATTTTATAATCACGCTTTCTTCTGGACCATCATGGCTCCTGCAGGTTCCACCAAAATCTCTGCAAAACTTGAGAAAAAGCTCGTTGACAACTTCGGGAGCGTAGATAATTTCAAAGCTGAGTTTGAAAAGGCTGCAACTTCGCGCTTCGGCTCGGGGTGGGCATGGCTTCTAAAAGATGCTAGTGGCAAGTTGAAAATCACCTCTACTGCCAATCAAGACAACAGTTTTATGGCTGTTTCCGAAGTTAAAGGAATACCTGTTCTGGCTCTTGACGTATGGGAACATGCCTATTACCTCAAATATCAATCGAAACGTGCGGCTTACACCAAAGCCTTTTGGAACGTGGTAAACTGGACAGAAGTGGAGCGCTTGATTGGAGAGTAACTCTTTCAAAATCCAAAAAAGTAAAAAGCTGCTGGCGATTGTTCGTCAGTAGCTTTTTACTTTTCCTCCGTTTTACTCCCTAATTCCTTCAATCCCTCAATCCCTGTTTTTTCACTATCTTTGCAGTTCAAAATCAGAAATCAAATGCAACCCAAATACATAGAGTTACTTTCACCTGCCAAAAATGCCGAAACGGGTATCGAAGCCATTCGCCACGGTGCTGATGCAGTATATATCGGTGCACCGCAATTTAGTGCGCGCTCTGCTGCTGGCAATTCCATCGAAGAGATTGCCCAACTGGTCGAATTTGCGCACCAATATCACGCTCGGGTTTATGTGGCGTTCAATACTATCCTCACCGACGAGCAACTTCCCGAAGCGCAAGCAATGATAACCGAACTGTACAACATCGGCGTTGATGCGCTCATTGTGCAAGATATGGGAATTCTCGAACTCGATATTCCGCCAATTGCCCTACATGCCAGTACACAAGCCGACAACCGCACACCGGAGAAAGTAGAATTTCTCTCGTCAGCCGGATTTTCGCAAGTCGTGTTAGCACGCGAACTTGGCGTTGCCCAAATCAAAGCAATTTCAGACAAAGTAGATGTGCCACTCGAAGTGTTTGTGCACGGTGCATTGTGCGTTAGCTACAGCGGTCAATGCTACATCAGCGAGGCTTATGCAGGACGAAGCGCCAATCGAGGCGACTGTTCCCAGTTTTGTCGTCTTCCATTCCGCCTAGAAGATGCTAACGGCAAAGTGATGTCGCGCAACAGCCACATGCTTTCGCTAAAGGATATGAACCGCACCGACTCGCTCGAAGAGTTACTCGAAGCAGGTGTGGTTTCGTTCAAAATAGAAGGACGACTGAAAGAAATTTCGTACGTGAAGAACGTAACCACCACTTACCGCAATAAGCTTGACGAGATTTTCGCACGCCGCCCAGAATTCAAACGTCTTTCGTCGGGAACAACCCGTGCACTCTTTACGCCTGCACCCGAAAAGACATTTAACCGTGGATTCACCAACTACTACGTTGATCGCAAAACGATGCAACCGCAACAACTATGGAACTACGACAGTCCCAAAGCAATGGGCGAACCTGTAGGAACTGTGAAAGCGATTTACGGAAACTATTTTACCGTGGCGGGAACAGTACAATTGCACAATGGCGACGGACTATGCTTTATGAACGAACAAGGCGACCTGACCGGATTCCGCGTAAATCGTGTGGAAGAAAACAAAGTTTACCCAGCAGAAATGCCGAAACTGACGCACAAGACCGAATTGTTCCGCAACTGGGATCACGAATTCGAAAAACTACTATCGAAACCAACCGCAGAACGAAAAATCGACGTTGAGATAACACTAAGTGAAACAACAAATGGTTTCGCACTAACATTCACTGACGAAGACCGTTGTTCGGTTACTGAATCGTTTGCTTGTGAGAAACAGACCGCACAAACGCCTCAAAAAGAGAATATCGCCAAACAACTTTCGAAACTCGGCAATACCATTTTCAAAGCCAAAGAAGTGAATATCACGTTCAACAGTGAACTGTTTATTCCCGGTTCGCAACTGTCAGAGTGGCGACGAATTGTTTCGGAGAAACTGCTCGAAGCCCGAAAAACTGGGTATCAACGAGAGCTACGTAAAGTAGTAGACCCCGAGAAACGATTACCTTATCCCGAGAAAAAGCTAAGCTACCTTGGCAATGTCGCCAATTCAAAAGCTGAACTATTCTACCGCAAACACGAGGTAACAGAAATTGACCCGGCTTTCGAGTTGAAGCATCAGAAGAATGTGCCACTTATGTTCACTAAACATTGCGTGAAATATAGCCTCAAAATTTGCCCCGTGCATCAAACCAAAAACGAAGAGTACAAAGAACCGTTCTACATCCACAATGACGGCTTGCGCTTCCGCCTCGAGTTTGATTGCAAAAATTGCCAAATGTTGGTGTTTGGGGATTGATTGTTTTAAAAGGAGTTAAAGGGAGTTAGAAAATGAAGTTATAAGGAGTTATAAGAATTTTAAATGAGAATAAATGAGTTTTGAAATTTTTACATATTGCTTGATTTCAACCGGATCACTTTTAGCATTATACAATTTATTGCTAATAATTAGAGCGAGGTCGACTAAGAATTGGGACACAGCAGATGGGATAGTTTTGGATTCCGAATTAATAGAGTTTTCCTCATCTTACGAATCTGCCTCTTCATTCAAACCAAGAATTGAGTATTCTTATTCAGTAAACGGAAAAGAGTACAAATCAAACAGAGTTTATTTTGGAAGTCATATTATGACTTTCTTCAACAAACAAAATTCTAGAAAAACTGTAACAAAGTATCCAAAAGGAGTAAACGTAATTGTACATTACGATAGGTTGAATGAAAAACAAAGTGTTCTTGAAACTGGAGTAAAATATCAAATAATTATAGGTTTTGTATTGGGTCTTATTATAATTGGAATAGGGTTAATTCTTCTACTGTATCCAAACGCCCAAGTATTTTTTTAGATTAATAAATTACATCAATGAAACACCTCGCTACCCTACTCCTTATCCTCACTCTTTTTGCTTGTAAAAAAGAGGCACAAAAGGAGTTTTTGATTGCCAATATTTCGAATCTGAAGGAGACAGAAGTCTATCTTTCGATTGGAGTAAGCAACGACAGCAAGATCGACACAATCAAGGTACAAAACGGAAAATTCACGGTAGAAAGTGCTCCCGACGATGCCGAAACAATGCAACTCTATTTGCCCAAAAACAATCGGATGGTGCTCTTTTTCGCCAATGCCGATTCGCGACTCAAACTGAGTGGTAATGCCGATGATGCGGCTAACCTCGTCGTAGTTGGTGATTCAGTGAACAACAAATATGCAGACTACAAACGAAGCATCGCTGCCGAAACAAAGGCGCTCGAAGAAGCTATGCAGAAAGCGCAAAATGCTTTGCAAGCCGATAGCCTGAAACGCTACGAAGAGTTACTCTATTCTCCCAAAATGATGCAAAATCGGCAGCAACTTCGGGACAAAACTGGGAAATTCATTGCACAAAATACATCGTCTTATCAGGCATTGCTCGCTGTTCGCTGCTATCTACAACTAACAGGTGATGCTGCCGCTATTGCCAACTGGTGGACTCACCTCAACGGAGAGAATATGAAAGAGTTTTCCACATTCCACGAAATTAAGAAGATTTACAAACAGACACTTCCATTGAAAGTTGGTGGTACTTTTGCCTCGTTTCAAGCGTATGGCATCAACAACAACCAGGAGTATTTCTTCTCTCAAATGGGAAAGAAATCGCTCATTCTCGTGTGGAGCAGTGCTGATAAGTATTCGCTTTACCTCAACAAAAAGCTATCGGCAGCGACCACTCAACTTGCAAAAGACAGCCTAAACTACTCTGCTATTAGCCTCGACGATTCTTTCGACAATTGGAAAAATGCAACAAAGGATTTAAAGGGAAAACAACTGATTGTGAGAGGTGGATGGCAAAACGAAGAGTTCAAGAAAACGGGTGTTAGTCGCACCCCTTGCATCGTTGCGATAGACAAAAAAGGAAAGATTTCTAAACTCTATGACTTGGGTGAGAATCCCTTAAAATAAGCACCGACTCAGGACCACAATTAAACAGCAAATCGATCACGCTCAGATTAGGTAGAAAGCCCAATTGACGGTCGAAAACCTGATAATAAGGCGCGGGGTGAAACTCCGAATCAGCTGAAAATTCACGCTTGGGATGAATTGTTTCGCGAAAATCGAGGCAGTTTGTCCCAAGTTCTTTTTCGTAGGTTTCAGAAAACAACACCGGCGTTTCGATGTCGAGGTGCTGCATCAAAATCCGCATCAATTCGTTGTTGAAATCGAACAGAAATTCCTGCTTTTTCTCGTAAAACGGTTCAAAATCATCGCGATAATACTCAAAAAAAGGCGTGTTATTGTATGCCGATACAATCGCTTGCCAATGCAGGTGACGCCAATTGCCGTGGTCAGCCATTCGAATGTCGCGTGTGAGGTTCTTCAACTCGCCAGTCCGTTCCACCGGAATAGTGAGTGGCATCACACCGTGCGACGATGCAATGTTGCAACGGTTGCGATAAGTCTGCTTCACATAATTACAATGCTGCTCAATCACCACCTGAGGGAAATGATAGAGTTTGCAAAAGTAATGAACCGGTGGCAAATAGGCCGTTGTAAGATAAGCAGTATCCATTCGAGCGTCAATTATGCAGCAAAGATAGCGGTTGTTTGTGAAATCGTGTCAATTTTCGAATCGTAACAGAATATTAAACACCGTGTTCCGAATTATTTTCTATTTTTGTAGAATCGTTCCCGAAAACAAAGATTACCACATTATGAAGAAAATAGTTCTCTTTTGCGCAATACTCATCACTTTCTCTGCATTTTCGCAAACTCAATGGCAAAAACTGACTGCAACTAAAGCCTCTGATTTTGGCTTGAGCTATTCATTACCAAAAACAGTGCTCGTGGTCGATGTGGAATACACCAAAACATCGATTAAAGCTGGTCAATATTACCGTTACGCAGAAAAATTATTGGGAATCACAAACCCCATTTTGCAAGATTCAGACTTTTATTTTCTCGACAAAGTATCGATGGATGCCACATCTGCACCTGATAAGACAACAGGATGTATGGTGAAATTTGAATCGGATTTGCCATATATTATCCTTAACTCAGAAGGTGTATTGTGTGCAGTAAACACCAATGCCGATAGTGCTCTAGCTGCAAAGATAAAACCGCTGCCTCAAAACTACGTGGTGCAAGAAGCCACCACCAATTCACAACTTTCGTTCACCGAAGAGACCTTGGCCTCTGGTTCGACAGCAAAAATGGCTGAATTGGCAGCAAAACAGATTTTCCGTCTGCGCGAAAGCCGTCTCGATCTACTTACCGGCGACGCCGATCAACGACCGAAAGATGGCGAAGGGATAAAAGTTGTTTTAGCGGAAATCGATAAACAAGAGAAAGCTCTGACAGCGCTGTTCACAGGAACGACACAAATCGAAAAGTTTTACGCACGCACCAAAGTTTACCCAACCGAAACTGATCTCAATCACCAAGTTTTGTTTCGTTTCTCGAAGCATTTCGGGTATGTAGCCGCAGACGATTTAAGCGGTGAACCTGTTTACATCGACATCAAAGCGACCGATCGAAAAGAGTTCCTACCTGACCCAAAAGCAAAACCAAATGAAAAGCATGGTTTGGCATACACCATTCCGGGCAAAGGAGAGGTGAAAATCAGCTATTACGGCAAAGTGCTTTTCGAAACAGAACAGCCGTTTACTCAATTTGGTATTCAGACAAACTTCCCTGCCGAACTTTTCACCCGTAAAAAAGCCCCGGCAAAGGTGATTATTCATCCCAATACCGGAGCTATTGTTAGTTTAATGCAATAGATTATTTGCCGTCCACAATGATTGGCGAGCCCTTTTTCGAATCCATAATAATCAGTTTCGCATTTGGCGAAGTGGCAATGGCTTTAATCATTTCGTATTGAAGCTGTTTGTCGCTCAATCCGGTGCTGAGAATCTTTTGATAATCGGCAATCCCTTGTGCCTCAACGCGCTTCCGCTCAGCTTCCTGACGCTCTTTTTGCAACACGAAAGTCATCTTTTGAGCCTCTTGCTCGGCATTGATTTTCGACTCGATGGTCTGTTTTACCGATTGCGGTAAGGTGATGTTGCGCACCAAAAGTTGCTCAAGAACCAATCCTCGTTTCTGAAAATCGCCTTCAATAGTTTTGAAAATTCGACCTTGAAATTCATCACGCTTTGTTGAATAGAGCGCAACAGCATCGTAATAGACGGCATTGTCTCTAATTTTGGTGCGACAAATCGGACGAACAATCGTGTTGATGTAGTCTGTACCAATTTGTTGCAAAATGCGCGGAGCCTGATCAGGAACAACTCGGTAAAGTACAGTTAAATCAATGATTACTTCCAATCCATCGGCGGACAATACACGAATAGCATCATCTCCTGAACGATCGCCTTCATCGTGCACCCCCGACATGGTGTAGTTTTGGGTACGAACACTGAATGGCACCACTTGCACCAAAGGATTTACGAGATTCAGCCCACTTTCGAGAATCCGGTTATCCACCTTTCCAAATAGTTTTTGAACACCAATTTCACCTGGTTCAATCTGTTTTACACCTGAAGATAGCAGCCCAAAAATAACGACTACAATTCCTGCAATTCTAATCTTACCTGCATAGGGTTTCACCTCCACAGAGACATTCGCTGCGACTATCGCTGCGATCAAAATAACGATTCCAATAACAATGAGTACCATAAGTTTATAATAATTAAGTGTTTAGAATTTTCACAAAAGAAATAACACACGAATATAGCTCTTTATCTACGAATTATGATTCAATTTCTTAAAATTAAACTATTTTTGCGCTTCACATTAAAAAAAATTACAATGACAGAGATAATTCGAAAGAAACTGAGTGAATCGAAAAGTGCCCGCTGGTTTGTATTGGTGCTGGTATCGTTCACCATGATGTGTATGTATTACCTGACCGATGCAATGGCTCCGTTGCAACAAAATCTGCAATCGAATCTGCACTGGTCGGCAACCGACTACGGATTGTTCACAAGCGGATATGGTTGGTTCAATGTTTTCTTATTGATGTTGGTCTTCAGTGGTATGATTCTCGATAAACTGGGTACGCGATTTACCGGTTTTCTTGCAATATTTGTCATGCTCCTTGGGGCAGTTATCAAATATTGGGCAATTTCGGGACATTTCGAAGGAAACATCAACATCGCAATTGGCTCGTGGGAAATATTAGGTCAAACACCTAGATCGGCTCTGATGGCAGGTCTTGGATTCGGTATTTTTGGTGTGGGTTGCGAGATGTTTGGTATTGCGGCAAACAAAGCTGTGGTTCGTTGGTTTAGAGGTAAAGAGATGGCTTTGGCTATCGGTTTGAACACTTCTACTGGACGAATAGGTACTGCGTTGGCAATGTTTACTCCACTACCGCTCTACAACCTCACAAAAGACGTGAGTGCTCCGATTTTGGTTTCCATTGTATTGCTTTTAATTGGCTTATTGGTCTATATTTTCTTTACGGTTTTAGATAAACGCCTCGACAAAGAGGAGAGCGAAGCAGGAGTTGTCAAAGAGGAAGAGTTTAAATTTGCTGATGTGTTGGAGATTGCTCGTAACAAAGCCTTTTGGTATATCGCTATTTTGTGTGTATTGTTTTACTCAGCGGTTTTTCCATTTATCAAATTCGCTACAAATTTGATTGTTCAGAAATTCTCCGTTTCAGACACGTTTGCAGGATACATTCCTGCTCTATTGCCTTTCAGTGCACTGCTACTCACACCACTTTTTGGAGGAATCTCCGACAAAAAAGGGAAGGCCGCTACGATTATGATTACCGGTTCAATTCTGTTGGTTTTCGTGCACATACTTTTCTCTATTCCATCGCTCAACAGTTTTCCGATTGCCATCGGATTGGTCATGCTGCTCGGTATAGCGTTTTCGCTTGTACCTTCGGCTATGTGGCCATCGGTTGCGAAAATTATCCCTCACAGCAAATTAGGAACCGCTTATGCGATGATATTCTGGGTGCAAAACATTGGGCTTATGTTGGTGCCATTGTTGATTGGTTCGGTGCTCGATAAATATTGTATTACTGGAGAAATCACCAAAATGGTGGACGGCAAAGTACAACACTTGACGCAATACAACTACACTATCCCTATGCTAATTTTTGCTTGTTTCGGCGTTTTGGCTATCGTATTTGCCTATTTATTGAAGTTCGAAGATCGACTGAAAGGCTACGGGCTTGAGAAACCAAACATAGAGAAATAGAAGAATTTGTTTCAAAAATCCCCGACCAGATGAGCTGTTTCGGGGATTTTTTATCATAATAGTTATTGCATCATATTTTTTATCAAAAAATTGAGAGGTTGTATCTACAAATAAATTATCTTAGTACCGATGATACTGACCAAACATCTTCGGTTAGTTTTTCGCTTAGCATAAAATTGAAACAATGAATATGAAGAATCAAATTATGGATCCTATCGGCAAACTGATGGGATTGCGCTACAAGTCACATCCGTGGCACGGGGTTGATATAGGCGAAGGTGCGCCAAGTGTATTGACAGCTTTTATCGAAATCGTACCCACCGACACCGTAAAATACGAAGTTGACAAGACATCAGGTTACCTTAAAATCGACCGCCCACAGAAGTATTCAAACGTTGTGCCTGCCCTTTATGGCTTTATTCCGCAAACATTTAGCGGCAGCAAAGTGGCAGAACACACCATGGAAAGAACACAACTGAAAGACATTGTGGGAGACAGTGACCCGATAGACATCTGTGTGTTGACTATGAACACGATTTCGCACGGTGATATCCTTGTGCAGGCTATTCCGATTGGCGGATTTCGCATGATTGACGGAAACGAGTCGGACGATAAAATCATTGCTGTGCTGATGAACGATGCTATATATGGCAACTACCGCAGCATCAAAGATTGTCCAGAAGTCGTTGTAGAGCGTATGAAACACTACTTCTTGACCTACAAAGACCTGCCGGGCGAGAAAGCGAATGTGCAGATAACAGACACATTCGATGTCGAAGAAGCACACGAGATTATCCGTCGCTCCACCGAAGACTACAAAAACCGATTCGAACGCTTAGATCAATTCCTACAAGGAGTGAAATAATCGAGTCAATCTCTATAGGAAACCAAAACCCCGAACAGATAAACTCTAATTCGGGGTTTTATATTTATCGTTTCGGCAATTGGAATGCGGTCGTAAAACCAGTCGATTTCGACGGCGTATTCACCATCCAATTTGAGAAGACGTTGACATAGTTCCAAAACGAAACAATCAACTCTTCTGCAATGTCGAGTTCGAGAATCGCCTGCCGGTAACACTCGAGCCACACGACGCGTGCTTCGGGAGTGATTTTGAAGGGCTGGTGACGGTTGGAAAGCATTGGTCTCCCACGGTTTTGGTTGAAGTAGTCAGGACCACCACAAATTTGAATCACAAAATCGGCAGAGTGCTTTTTTGCTAAATCAAACGCTTCGTCTGTAGTTGGAAAAATATCTTTGATTGAGCTTTCTCGCAACAAATCGTAGTGACGATTTACCATTGCACGAATTCGTTCTTCACCCACGGCTATAAGAAATTGGGGCACTGGGATAGTGGCTTGTGGACGTTCGCCAAAGGGATATGCAGTTATTTTTAGTTCCATTGTTTATAAGTTTGGTCTGTAAAACAACGAAACAAAGGGGATTGTTTGGAAAATTATTCTTTTCTCCACAATCGCATATTGCGGTGACTCAGTTTTATTCCTTTCAGATTCAGCAAAATCTGTTGTTCTAAATAGGTAGGCACTACAAACCGAGAATGCTCGTCTTCAACCAAGACATTCGTTATATCAGCAGGTGAGAGACCTGCTTCTTCTACCAGGTAATCGGTTAGACTGCGGTCGTCGAAACCTTGCACAAAGCCCATATTCATAAACATCGTAATAGGCGATTCGTCTCTCTTTTCAGTAAAAGGCTTCACTTCCAATCGTGAAAATTCAATTGAAAGAGCTGTTTCCAACGCTTTGATTTCATTCATCTCCTCTTTGACTATGAGGCAAACCGAGATACCTGATTGTCCTGCACGGGCCGTACGACCGCTTCGGTGCGTGTATTGCTCAGCTTTTTCGGGCAAATCGAAATGAACGATGTAATCGAGTTCCTTCACATCGATACCACGAGCAGCAATATCGGTAGCAATCAGTAGATTGATTCGTCCTTTTTTGAAGCCGCGCATCACTTTCTCCCGCATCTCTTGATTCAGATTACCGTGAATCGCATCGGCAGTCACCGCAAATCCGGCAAGCTGTTTGGCTAATCGTTTAGCGTCCGTTTTAGTGCGACAAAAGACAATTCCTCGCTGCTCCATTCGTTCGAGAAGAAACGATTTCAGTATTTCCAACTTACGTCCTTTTTGGAAAATTGCGTAGTGGTGTTCAATATTTTCATTCACCTTTTCATCTGCATTGATGCGAATTTCGGTGAAATCAGCTTTAAGGTAGTCTCTAATCAAAGCCTTCACATCGGTTGGCATAGTTGCCGTAAAGAGAAGCTTTGTGGCACTTGCAGGAGTTTGAGCCAACACACGATCAATCTCCTCCTTAAAGCCCATATTAATCATCTCATCGGCCTCATCTAGCACAACATAGCGAAGATGCGCTAAACTCAATGCGTTACGCTCCAATAAGTCGAGCAGACGACCTGGTGTGGCAACTACTACGTGCGTCGAACGCTTCAGTTTCGCCACCTGATCAGCAATGGGCGATCCGCCATAAACGGCTTCGGTAAAAATGCGAGGCAAAAACTTCGAAAAGAGAAAAAACTCACGAGCCACCTGCTGCCCTAATTCTCGAGTTGGGACAAGTACCAATGCCTGAATATGTGTAGATTTCGAATCGATACTTTGCAAAATAGGCAAACAAAATGCCGCAGTTTTTCCAGTTCCAGTCTGTGCAACGGCTACCAAATCACCTCCGTTTTTGAAAATGTGCAGAATTGCTTTCGCCTGAATTTCAGTCGGTCTAGTAATTTTATTTGCCTCGAGGGCTTGGTTTATCTCTGCGTTAACGCCTAATTTGGGGAAATTCATCGTTACAAATCTATTAGTGAAATTCAAAAAAATGCCCCGAGCAGCAATCTACTTCGGGGCAAGTATATTTTATTGTCAGTCGGTGTCACTCTACCGAATTCCAGCCTTGAGCTTTAAGTGTGATTTCTGAGCCATCACGTGTTATCAGACAGTTTCCGAGCGACTCGTTGGTGATGTGACCAATCACTCGAACTCCCTTGATAGACTCAATTCTATCGTGTAACTCCAACGGCACAGTGAACAGTAACTCGTAATCTTCGCCACCATTCAACGCTGCTGTTACAAGATTCATATTGAACTCTTCTGCCAAAATCGCAGTTTGATAATCGATAGGAATGCGCTCTTCATAAACACGACAACCCACTTTGCTCTGCGAACAAATGTGTAGCAGTTCCGATGACAACCCGTCTGAAACATCAATCATAGAAGTGGGCAAAATCCCATTCGAATCTAATTCAGCTATTATGTCGCCACGCGCTTCGGGTTTTAGTTGACGTTCGAGTAGATATTCTTTTCCAGCAAAATCGGGATTGAATTCCGCTTCACCTTTGAATACCGTTTTCTCACGCTCCAACAGTTGCAAACCCATGTAAGCCGCACCCAAATCACCGGTTACGCAAATCAAATCGTTCTCTTTAGCTCCGTTTCGATAAACAATTGCGTTCTTATCTGCTTCGCCAATGCAAGTCACAGAAATTGTGAGTCCTGTCATCGAAGCAGAGGTGTCGCCACCCACCAAATCAACACTGTATTGCTCGCAAGCCAACTGAATGCCCGAATAGAGCAATTCTAAATCTTCGACCGAAAAACGTTTCGAAACGCCAATCGACACCGTCAACTGCTTGGGCTGACCATTCATCGCAAAAATATCCGAAAAATTGACCACCGCCGCTTTGTAACCCAAATGTTTCATCGGAACGTAAGTGAGGTCGAAATGGATGCCTTCGAGCAATAAGTCGGTGGTTACCAATATCTGCTTGCCTGCATAATCGAGTACCGCAGCATCGTCGCCAACGCCTTTTTGCGAAGAGCCGTTTTTGAGTTCAAATCCTTTCGTCAAGTGATCGATCAGTTTGAATTCGCCTAAAGAAGATATTTCTGTTCTTAGTTCTGACATTCTTTTAAATTTGTTTGAGCAACTCTTTCATGATCAGTGTCATCTTTGGCTGCGCACTATTTGCAGCTTCGAGCACCTCTTCGTGCGACACTTCCACTGGTTTGCCATCGTACCACATATCGGTGATAATCGACACCGCAAACACCTCCATGTCGCCATGTTTTGCCACAATCACCTCTGGCACGGTGGACATACCAACCGCATCGCCACCGATGATGTGAAAATATTTGTATTCGGCAGGTGTTTCGAATGTTGGTCCTTGCGAACCAATGTAAACGCCTTTTTGAACTTTGATGTTATTAGCAGTAGCAATCTCTTCCGCCATTTTCAGGAATTTCTTCGAATACGTATCGTGCATATCGAGGAAACGAACACCCAACTCTTTGTGGTTTTTGCCACGCAAGGGATGTTCCGGGAAAAGGTTGATGTGGTCGTTTATTAACATAATATCTCCGACCACAAAATCAGGATTCATACCACCTGCTGCGTTCGACACAAAGAGATTTTTGATACCAATCGCCTTCATCACACGCACTGGGAAAGTTACTTTTTTCATGTCATAACCTTCGTAGTAATGGAAGCGACCTTGCATCGCTAAAATATCTTTTCCGCCTAATTTTCCGAAAATAATTTTTCCGCTATGACCTTCTACTGTCGATACGGGGAAATTCGGTATATCTTCGTAAACAATCTCTTGTTTGTCTTCGATGTGATTCACTAATTCGCCTAAACCTGAGCCCAAAATAATGGCTGTCTCTGGCGATGACTTCATTACCCCTTTAAGGTAAATCGCTGTTTCGTTGATGATTTCTAACATACTCATACACTCTTTCGTTAAACTCTAATCTCTTATTCTCTAAAAACTTAATCTCAATGCGGAGGTAGTAAATCGATTTCTTGAGCGACTCCGACAAATTCGGCATTTGCTGAAGTCTGACCGCATCTTTTTCGGTCACCAGAATCATCTTCTCTGGTGTAGTTATTTTGTTAAATGTCTCTTCAATCAATTCAAGGTCTTTTTGCTCGAAGTTGTAATGGTCTGGGAAACGGATCTCTTGCAAATGAGTGGTGTAGTGCATCAAATCGCTCACCAGTTTTTTGGTAGAAGCAATCCCCGTAACAAGCAATATTGTCTCGGTTTTCTTATTAATATCCGACAATCTTCGACCAAAAGCCATTCCACCACCAGCAAACAGAGGCATCACATCACCATAATGAATCGAGGAGAAAAAGAGCGACTGATGAGGTCGTGGCTCCAAATATTTCGACGTAATGCGAATATCCATCGGTTTCGTATCTACAGGGCATTTAGTCACAATCATAATATCGGCACGTTCTTTTGCCCAAAGCGGTTCGCGAAGTCGACCAGCAGGAAGTAATTTATCTTCGTAGATTTTTCGGTTGTTGTCCATCAGCAAAATGGAAAGTCCTGGCTTCACATAACGGTGTTGGAACGCATCGTCAAGGATTATCACATTGAGCTTTGGATTCAGCGCCATCAATTGGCGAATGCCTTCGCGGCGATCTTCGCACACCGCCACCATGATATTGAAAAATTTCTGTTTGATTTGATAAGGTTCATCGCCAATTTCGAGCACCGAGGTCTCTTTGTTAGCCAAAACGAAACCTGTTGTTTCTCTTTTGTAGCCTCGACTCAGCACTGCAACAGAATATTTTTTATGAAGAATAGAAACCAAATATTCGGTGTGAGGTGTTTTCCCTGTGCCGCCGACAGTGAGGTTCCCGACACAAATGACAGGAATGTCGAACGACTCAGATTTTATGATTCCCCAGTCGAAAAGTTTATTGCGAATCTCCACCCCAATTCCGAAAAGAAAAGAGAAAGGAAGCAGAGCTTTGTTAATTTTTGGTAATTCTTCGTGCATCAATTTTTGTTATTCAATCTCCAATATATAAGGCAAACGTGCCTGTATTGGTTTTTGTTGTTGTATATTTTGTAGCGTTAAGTAATGTTTGAAATTTTCTCCGAAATAGAATTTAGCCAAAGCCATTGATGCTTCAGTCGAAATATCTTCCATAAGTTTTTCGTAAAACTCCTTTTTCCGTGGAAAATTCTCGATTTGATAATCTTTCAATTTTGCCTTTTGAGCTGCCAATTTTATAGCGGTTTCAATTCCTCCCAATTTATCGACTAATCCTAGTTTAAGAGCTTTTTCTCCAGTCCACACGTGGCCTTGAGCCACAGACTCAATCTTTTCGGTAGTGACTTCTCGTCCATCAGCACAACGTTTCACGAAAAGATTGTATCCTTTTTCGATGTACGATTGAAAGAGAATTTTCTCGTCGGCTCGCATCGGTCGGTTGATGCTTGGCGTAGTTGCAAACGTATTGGTCGAAACTTCGTCGAAGGTAATTCCCAGTTTATCAGTCAATTTGCTCACATTGGGCAACATACCGAATATTCCAATCGAACCAGTGATGGTAGTTGGCTGCGCCACAATAGCCGTTGCAGGACAAGAGATATAATATCCTCCCGATGCCGCATAGTCGCCCATCGACACCACAACTGGTTTTTTCTTCACGATTTCGGCTACTTCGTGCCAGATTTGTTCAGAGCCAAAAGCACTTCCTCCAGGAGAATTCACTCGTAAAACGACAGCTTTAACGGTTGAGTCATTTTTGACTTTTGCCAACTCTTTCGCCAATTGATCGCTCTGGATTCCAGCATTTTTTCCGCCATCGATATCGCCAGCGGCATAAACCAAAGCGATAGTTTCGCCCGACGCAGGAGAATCGTCAGTCACTTTATCTAAATCTTCTACAGCAACCAGCCCTTTGTCTTCGTCGTTGATATCCGATTTAGCCATTTTCTTCAAATGACTCCACACATCAGTGCGATAAATCATCTTATCAGCAAATTTGAGCTTCATCAACACATCAGTCGATTGCAACGTAATGCCACGATTGGCATAAGCTTGTAGGCTATCTTCGCTGATTTTACGACTAACGGCAATCGAATTGACCATGTGTTTCCACAACCCATTGAGGTATTCGGTCACTTGAGCACGGTTGGCATCACTCATTTTTTCGCAAGTGAATGGTTCTACTGCCGATTTATAGGTTCCAACTTTGAAAATTTGCATCTCAACACCCAACTTATCGAGTGCTTTTTTGAAAAATACGGGTTCACCGCCCAATCCTCTGAAATCGATCATTCCCACCGGATTGATGAATATAGAATCGGCAACACTTGCCACAAAATACTCTTTTTGTGAATACATATCGCTGTATGAGACCACAAATTTTCCCGATTTTTTAAACTCAATCAAGCGATTACGAATCTCTTCGTAAGTCGCTAAGCCCGTTTCTGAAAGTTTGAACTCGAGAAAAATTCCTTTAATATTTTTGTTGTTCTCCGCTTTGTCTATCGCTTTCAGAATATCGTCGAGCCCTTGCGCGCCAGATTTATAGTCTGAAAACACCTTAGCAAACGGATTATCTTCCGAGCGTTCTACTATTTCACCTTCAAGTTTAAGATGAAGAACAGACAATGGCTTTAGTGAAAAACTTTTATCCTCTGTTTGCGAAATAATGCCAATAACGGCAACAATCGAAAGACAAAAAATAAGCGTAGCTGCCATAAAAACGCCTAAAGCGCTGGCAAATGCAAATTTAAAAAACTGTTTCATAACATTTATTTTTTGAAGCGTTGAAGATAATTTAAATTATTGAAACTGACCTAATTTTTCAAATGCGAAATGAATTCAAAAGTGACTTCAACCCATTTTCTACGCTCTAAAAGTTCGTTTTGCAGGTT
This sequence comes from Bacteroidales bacterium, assembly GCA_049315325.1. GTDB lineage: Bacteria > Bacteroidota > Bacteroidia > Bacteroidales > UBA7332 > CAXXIC01. The sequence goes on along the minus strand of JBMOKJ010000006.1, from coordinate 55,543 downwards.
TTGAACCACCGGATGCTCCTCATACAAACCGCAGACTGCATTGAAATCGGCTGAACGGATTGATTCATCGCCATCAATGCCAGAACTTATTGAAATATCATTGGCAAACTCTTTTCGGGCATCGTCCGCTAAATTTTGATAGATGCTCTCAATTGCTTTTTGATAGTCGAGCGTAAACAGATGGATATCTTCAGCGGTCCATAAACTCACTTTTGTGCCAATTCTTTCTTCAACTCGATTAACAATCCAAGCCCATTCATCGGGTACGAAATTTGCATTTATAGCATTGAATTCATCTTCTACGTCAGAAATTGAGTTTAATATTTGTGATTCAATTTGCTCACAAAGTTCGTCAATTTTCCGCTTCGGGGCTATTAATCCTGAAACGTCAATCCACGTGTCGATTCCTTCATTATTTACAGGAATTAGTGAAACTATTATTGAAAGGAAATGCTGATTTTTATTCTCTATAATTTGAGGTAATAGTTTGTCCCCAAGGTATTTGATTAATACATTTTCATAAATAAGAATTCCTTTTCGAAGCGAGGAGTTTTTAATCAACACACCTTTGTATTTGTAAATTTCGACGCCAAATCCTTGTTCGTTTTGCAATTCTTGAAGAAGGTGTATCGCTTGTTCTATTTTCTGAACAGTGTATGGTGAAAACGTAGTAGAATTAATGTTATCTAGTCGTTTCTCAATTTGCAGGGTGTCGCGTTTCACCCATTTTTGAGCATCGCGAGTGGTTCCAATATTGCGCAACGTGGCAGCTGGTACGAGATAGGTTTCGCCTTGATTTTCAACTAAATAGGAGAAAGGCAGATTCGAAGTATCAACATGAATTTTGTGTCGCCCAGAGACTAACGAAAATGCGCCAATGCGCGATGGCCAAAGGAGATACGAGTCGCTGGCGGTTTTGCAGCCACGCTCCATAATGCCATGGTGCAATGGACCTAAGCGGTAGTGGTGGTTGCTCTGATTGGTGCCGCTACCTCCATTCAAATACGAATAGTAACCGCCAATCAGCAGTGTCGATTTGTGGTGAGTTACAGTGAATGGTCCTGCAAATATGGCACACGCCTCGCCATTTTCACCCTGACAATAACTAAAAAAGAGTGATTCCGAAGCCGTGAAACGAGAGGCTAAATGCACGCCTTGCCCCACAAATACATTTTTGAGAATTGTACCCGATTCTACTTTCGATGCAGAGGAAATGATGAAATTCTCGGCCATGACATCTTCTCCGATGTGCGTTGGAGCATCTGCCGAACTATTTATGGTGCCATTTTCTAATCGACTAGCTCCATTGATGATGCCAAAATCGCAAACTCGGATATTCTTCAGCGTACGACAATTTGAGATTTCACAGTTTGTGCCAACAGTTCCTATTTCAGAAGAAACGCTTTCGGCGTATCGCTGAATCATTTCTTTAAAACGAGCAATTAGTATGGGGCGATGTCGGTAAAATGCCTGAAAATAGGCATTCTGAGCCGAAAGTTGGTCGAAAATTTTCACTTCTCGGCCACCAGTTTCGTTGAGTACGGCCACTTCTGTGCCGTTTCCGAAAGATGATTTGCACGTAACAGACAGCTCTCCAATATTTCGAATAATGCTCTTTTCTCCTACGATATAATTAGAAATTAAAGCATTGTCAATCAGGCATAGATTACCGATTGTGCAGGTATGAAGTTTCGAGTTGTATATTCCTGATTCGTAAAGTGTTGCTCCAAATTCACCGATAGATATTTTTCCTGAAAATCGACTATTTTGAATATGATTTATATGGAAATTTTCTGACACAACGACCAACGACCAATCAGCCGAAGAGCAGCCTTGTATCTCCAGTTGTTTTATTTCTGAGGGGGTCAGTGTTCTTTGCTGTGCCATAATCGGGGTCAGTTAGAGTTCTTCTTCGGTATATTTCTGAAAAAGGAAATCGTTGTACGGATAACGCTCAATGTGAATTGCTTTAACGCGTTCGTAGAGCATTTCTTTCAATTCGTCAATGTTAATTTTTTCTTTAGCAGAGATAAAAATGCAGTTGTCGTGTAGGTTTGCAAACCACGATTTTTGCAGCTCTTCGAGCGTGATGTTTTCGCGCGTTCTCGGAGTCAAATCGTCTTCGTCTTTCTGAACGTGCGAAAATGCATCCACTTTGTTGAAAATAATGATGACGGGTTTTTCTGCCGATGCACACACCTCGTTGAGGGTTTGTTTCACCACCTCAATTTGCTCTTCGAATGCAGGATGCGAAATATCCACCACGTGCAGCAGCAAATCGGCTTCGCGCACCTCGTCGAGCGTCGATTTGAATGATTCTACTAGGTGAGTAGGGAGTTTTCGGATAAACCCAACCGTGTCTGTCAGCAGAAACGGCAGATTATCCACAATCACTTTGCGCACCGTGGTGTCGAGCGTTGCAAACAGTTTATTTTCGGCAAAAACCTCCGATTTGCTCAATAAGTTCATCAGCGTAGATTTACCCACGTTGGTGTAGCCGACCAACGCCACACGCACCATTTTTCCACGGTTTTTGCGTTGTGTCGCTTTCTGTTTGTCAATCGATTTGAGGTCTTCTTTCAGCTTCGCAATCTTGTCGAGAATAATTCGGCGGTCGGTCTCAATTTGCGATTCACCAGGTCCGCGCATCCCGATACCTCCTCGTTGACGCTCAAGGTGTGTCCACATGCCTGTCAGACGAGGAAGGATGTATTTGTATTGTGCCAATTCTACTTGCGTTTTGGCATTGCCCGATTGAGCACGTTTAGCGAAAATATCGAGAATCAGACTCGTGCGATCAAGAATTTTCACCTGAAGCTCTTTCTCTATGTTACGAAGTTGTTTGGGTGAAAGTTCGTCGTCGAAAATCACCATTCCAATCTCATTTTCCTCAATGTATGCTTTGATTTCCTGCAATTTGCCTGTTCCTACAAATGTCACAGGGTGTGGACAATCTAGTCTTTGTGTAAATCGCTTGACGGGCAATGCGCCGGCAGTATCTGCCAAGAAATCTAATTCGTCGAGGTATTCGTTCGATTTCAGTTCGTTTTGTAGTGGAGTAATGAGACCGACCAAAACAGTTCTCTCGGTCTCATTCTTTGTTATGATAAAATCCTTCATTGATAGCTTTTTCCCTTAATAGGATACAAATATAGTGAAATTGCTTGCAAATAAACCCTTTGCAAATCAAAAACTTAAAGGGCACAAAAGGCCTTTCTCCTGAACGATGAAAGACCTTTTGGTGTAATGATATATCAGTCGGTTAAAACTCCGAAGTGAAGTGGAACCGTATTTTCTTAAAATCGTTTTGCGCCATCATTAGCACGTAGCTCGAATCGGCAAGGAAAACGTCGCGCCCCTCTTTGTCTTTTGCCATAAACTGGTGCTTCCGTTTCTTGAAATTGTCGAGCTCAGCCGCGTCGTCGCTTTCGATCCAGCAGGCTTTGTAGAGGCTGATGGGCTCCCATCTGCATTGAGCGTTGTATTCGTTTAGCAGACGGTATTGAATCACCTCAAACTGTAGTTGACCAACCGTTCCGATAATCTTGCGACCGTTGAATTGGTTGGTAAACAACTGTGCCACGCCCTCGTCCATCAACTGATCGATGCCTTTGTTGAGCTGCTTGGTCTTCATTGGATCGGCGTTGTCGATGTACTTAAACATCTCGGGCGAGAAGCTTGGCAAGCCTTTGAAGTGTAGCTCTTCGCCACCGGTCAGCGTATCGCCGATTTTGAAGTTTCCGGTGTCGGGCAGACCCACAATATCGCCGGGATAAGCTTCGTCCACAATCGATTTCTTTTGAGCCATAAAGGCTGTCGGACTCGAAAAGCGCATCTGTTTGCCGTGGCGAACATGTTTGTAGTTTTCGTTTCGGACGAATTTCCCCGAGCAGACTTTTACGAATGCGATACAGCTTCGGTGGTTGGGGTCCATATTGGCGTGAATCTTGAAGATAAAGCCCGAAAATTGCTCTTCTTCGGGTTTCACTTCGCGCTCGATGGCGTGAATGGATTGAGGCGACGGTGCAATTTTGCAGAAGCAATCCAACAACTCTTTCACTCCGAAATTATTCAACGCAGAACCGAAAAACACTGGAGCTAATTGCCCTTTGAGGTAAGTATCAGTGTTAAACTCAGAATAGACGCCTTCAATCAATTCGATGTCTGAACGGAGTTTTTCGGCATCATCACCGATGTAATACTCCAGTTCGGGACTTGAAATATCGCTGAAGTTCACCGATTCGGTCACCACTTGTTTGTTGGGAGTATAAAGGTCGAGTTTTTGCTCAAAAATGTTGTAAACGCCTTTGAATCGCTGTCCGATGTTGATTGGCCAACTGAGTGGACGCACCGAAATGTTGAGTTCGGCTTCCACCTCGTCGAGCAGTTCGAACGGGTCTTTTCCCTCGCGGTCCATTTTGTTGATAAAGACAATCACCGGCGTGTGACGCATCCGGCACACTTCCATCAGTTTGCGCGTCTGAGCTTCCACCCCTTTGGCGGCATCCACCACGATGATTACGCTGTCCACGGCTGTCAGCGTGCGGAAAGTATCCTCCGCAAAATCCTGGTGACCAGGCGTGTCAAGAATGTTTACCTTGCAGCCGTTATATTCAAAAGCCATCACGGAAGTCGCTACCGAAATTCCACGTTGTTTCTCGATTTCCATCCAATCGGAAGTGGCGGTTTTCTTAATTTTGTTAGATTTCACCGCACCTGCCACGTGAATCGCTCCCCCGAAAAGCAACAGTTTCTCGGTCAGCGTCGTTTTTCCCGCATCGGGGTGACTGATGATGGCGAAGGTTCGTCTTCTTTGTATTTCTTCTTCTAATTCGGTCATAAAAAAGGTGTAAATAGTAAGATGTACCTACTATAGCTCATTCTTTTCAAATAAGTTAGCAATGCACTCCGACAAGCTCTCTTCCCAATGTGGAATGGCAATGCCGAAGGTGGTTTTTATCTTTTTCTTGTTCAAAACGCTGTAGTGCGGACGAGCCGCCGGTGTTGGGTAATCGGTCGTTTCGATGGGTTTTACCTCACAATGAACAGCCGACAAACGATGAATTTTCTTCGCAAAATCGTACCAACTGCACACGCCTTCATTCGAGTAGTGGAAGATGCCCGAAACCAATTCTTTCTTTTCTGCAAACTCCACGATTTTCAGTAATGTTTCCGCTAAATCGGCAGCATAGGTAGGTGTTCCTATCTGGTCGAAAATCACACCCAATGAATCGCGGTCTTTACCAAGGCGAATCATCGTTTTTACGAAATTGTTGCCAAAACTGGAGTATAACCACGAGGTGCGAACAATCGCTGCATCTGCACAAACAGTCAAAAGAGCCTGCTCACCAGCCAATTTCGATTCGCCATAAACAGACTGTGGGCAAACAGCATCTTCTTCGGTGTACGGTTTGAAGTTCTGTCCGTTGAATACATAATCGGTTGAAACGTGAATCACTGCTGCATCGTGAGCGGTAGCTACTTCACCCAGATTGCGAACCGCATCGTGATTGATTTTGTAGCACAATTCGCTGTCGGTTTCTGCTTTGTCCACAGCCGTATAAGCTGCGCAGTTGATTATATAATTAATTTTGTTTTTAACCACAAAATCGTTGATGGCTTCTTTGTTGCAAATGTCGAGTGTGTCGGCATCGGTAAAGAAGTACGCAAACTGAGGGAAGTATTCGGATGCGACTTTCAGTTCGCTACCCAATTGCCCGTAGGCTCCGGTGATAAGGATATTACTCATAATTTTTACGAATTATTCCGGGTTCAATTCTGAATTTTTATCTTGTAAATGTTTGTCGTTCAGCATTCCCAAAAATACGGAAATTTGCTTGATGGCATTCATCGTCTCTTCGCTCACAGATTGTCCTTTGAGGCGGAGCATCAAAATGCCATACAGCGCCGAAAAGCAGGTCTCAATCTCTCCTTTTTTGTCGTCGCCCGCTTTGGCGCGCAGTTCCACGATGTAGGGCAATGTTTTATAATAAGTTGCCACGTAAAACGGTTCTTTACCCGACTGAATCAAGCGAAGATGCAAATCGGTGAGGTCGATAATCACGTTTTCGTTCAGCTGCAAATGACCGCTCTCTTGCTTGTTTTCGCTGCGCATCATGTCAATCAGACTTTCGTACCAATCGCGAATCTCCTTTTTGACATCATCCGGCTGCTCAAATTTATCGATAATTGCAGCTTGAATTTTATCCAAATCGAGTTTGTTCGCCCGAATCAAATCCTCAATCTGCCACATATAGAGCAGGTATTCGGCAATGTTTTCTTTCTTCTTTTGGTGAGCGATAATCATTTTATTCGATTGATTGACAGCAAATTTAGTTCAAAAAACTGTATTCTGATATTGCGGCATAAAAATCTTTATCCTGAAGTCCTAATTGACGACACGCAATGCGAGCTCCATTCAAATTTTGAAGGAAATAATCGTCCTGAATATGGATGGCAAATTTCCCAAAACGTGTTTTTAGAGCTGCCACTCCGTCTGCAGTTTCTATGTCGTGCAATTTGTAGGGCATCGGGGTGATGTCTTCGCGCAATTTTGCTGTCAGATTTTGGAGTGGTTCATCACTTTCGAAGTAGATGTATTTACCGTCTCGATCGATTCCTTCCACCAGATTTTTGAAACTTGCCAAATAGTCGTCGAATGTAGAAAATTCGTCGGACTGCTCCCAAATTAGATTTGTCAACAATACAATTTGTGGATGATAGAAACGATGCAACGGCTTTTTCTCAATCACTGAAGTGTGAAACTCGTCTCCTTCGAGCAGCGCAATGCGCGAATCGGGCTTGAGGTTGATGGATGTTTGCACGCCTTTGATTTCGCTCAATCCGGCATAATCAAAAGAGATTTTGTTTTTCCTCAAAGCGTAAATCATCATCGAAATCACACTACTTTTGCCTTTGCTACCGCTCACCACGAGGCGAACTTTGTCTTTAGTCTCGTTGGAGATGAATTCGGGGAACGACATCACCAAAAGTCCTTTTTCGATTGCGCTGGCAAGTTCAGGATTGGTTTTGTCGATATGCGGTGCCGGAATCACAACGTCGATTCCTTTCATCACGAGTTCTGCATTCCACTCCATCTTTTCGGGTAAAAGATGATGTTGGTCGAGCAGGCTATATTGTGGTTCGGGAATCTCCACGTCTGAGCCACTAACGATATACTCTTTCTTTTGCAGAGCAATCGCCAAATGGCACATTGTGTAATTCCCGATAGAAATCAGGTGAATGCGCTTCATTTATGATATAATTTGATGAAAAATAGCTGAATTAGCCAAGGTAATTACTAATTTTGGGTGCAAATTTACGATTAATAATGCGTTTACACCTCATAAAATCAGGATTTTTTTCGTGCGAAGGTGGCGCCATGTTTGGCACCATACCGCGAAAAAGTTGGGAGCGTCGCTACTCGCCGGTGGACGATAAATGTCCGATGGCAATGAATTTGCTGCTTGCCGACTTTGGTGAACGAAAGGTTTTGCTCGATACCGGCGTTGGGAATAAGAACCTTCGCCAGCTTCGATCCTATGGGTTTCATTCGCTGCAAAATATCTCTGATGCGGTGCGAATACTCGGAGTTTCGCCCGAAGAAATCACCGACGTAGTGCTTTCGCACCTGCATTTCGACCATTGCGGCGGATGCACATACCTCGACGAAAACGGGTCACTTCAACTCACTTTCCAAAACGCAACGCATTGGGTGAGCCGTCGCCAATACGAGCATGCACTTTCTCCTACTTTGCTCGATTCAGACTCTTATCTGTCAGAAAGTATTGAGCCAATCGTAGCGAGAGGTCGAATGAAATTCATCGACCACGATCAAGCTATTTTCAACCATTTTCGGTTAACCCTTTACGATGGGCATACTCCAGGGCAGATCGTATCGGTATTCATTTTGGACGGGCAGACCTATTGTTATGCCGGTGATGTTGTCCCCACGGCAGCGCATCTTTCGCCCACTTGGTTTTCGCCCTACGACCTCTATCCGGTGGAGGCTGTTTCCGAAAAAATCAGACTCCTCGATCAGGCGAGTTCTGAGGATTGGAACTTAGTCACTTACCACGATGTGTATCATCCTGTGGTAAGAGTTAAGAAAATTGGGACTTCGTTCAAAAAATTAGAAGTAAAATAAAAGGACATCAAATGATGTCCTTTTATTTATATTATTGTTGACTAGTTGTAGGTGCTTCCTCTTCTGCAATTGAAGGTTTTTTCTTACCCTTCGCCTTTTTCACTTCTTTCACTGGTTTTTGCTTCTTAATTGGCTTTTCAACTATCGTAGAATCAGCTACCGGTTTACTCACTACTGGCTCAGAAACCGCCTCTTCATCGACTAACTTTGGTGAAGTTTTGGCTTTTTTCACCTTTTCTTGCTTTGCAGGCGACGCATTAGATTTTTTCTTTGCTTTCTTCTGGTCCACAAAAGGTTGTGCCCACAGTTGTTTTTGATCGAAATCAGATATTTGATTTTCAACCTCCGATTGTTTTTTCTTCAAACAATCTTGAATGTTATCGGCACAACATTCACTACACTCTTTAGCTATCGTGTAATTAAGTGGGTTTTCTATTTTGATAATATTACCTTTAAATAATCTTTTTCTAAAGTAAGTATCAAATGAAATAACATCGGCATTGTTATTAACAGATGCCATCATTGAATAATTTACCAACCATGGAATTATTGATTCATAAGTAACCCAAAAAGGGATCGTATAATCCCTTGAACCACCCATCGTTGTACTTTCAATTAGTGGCGCCAATGCTACAACCTGTGAACGTAATTCTGAAACTTCAGCGTCAAAGTAATAGTTTTCTTTAATTAAGTAGCCAATAATAGTAGAATTAAGAGATCTTGTGTATACATCTTTCACGACAAATTTCCCCTTACCTTCAGTGATATACTTCAAATTTGAAAGCAAAAGAGAATCATTCATAATTCTATCATTTTCAGTAAAAGTCAGATAATCATTACTCTGATATATAGGTACTTTATGTTTAATAGCAAGTTTAAATATTAACCAAAATAGATTTTGTTTTGTAGTCAACTTATTAACCCCACCTTCATTAACGTAAGAAGTCACAGGTTCATCAGGAAACTTCAATAAAGAATTGGAACGATTCATTGTAGTTGAGTCATTGAAGAATATCTCACGATATACTTGTCTTGACCACTTAATATTTTGTGGAGTTGGCCACAACTCACGCAACTCTTCTTGAACATCTGGTGAAACATTAAACAGAATGCTGTCTTCATCCAGCTTTATATTTGCTTGTGCTTGTGCAGTTTTGTATAAAAACAGTGTGCTGCAAATCGCAATAACTATGCTAAATCGTCTCATTTCTTGATAGATATAAATTATTTTTATTCTTCTAATTAGTTGATATTATTGATATATCATTAACAGTTTGCACTCCGGTCGGGCCTTTTACAACAATATTAGAAAGTACCGCCATTTGATTTCTTTGCAATCTTTCAATAACATTAATTTGTGTTTCATTCAACTTATTGCTTTTCGAAGGAATCGTTTTTACATCCCCCAGTGATCCGTAATATGATAAGTCAAAGCTAATAACAGTGAATGGGATATCCAAATCTTCTAGTTCGGCAATCAGACCCGACGATCGCGAAACATCGAATTTAGACACTTTTCCTCCTCTGAATTTATTTCCAGATTGGAGGACAATTGATGCAGACGGTGCTGGTGTTTTTCGAACTCTAAATGTCGTTGGAATAGAGATTTCTCGTTCGCCAACTTTCGCTTTAACAGTAACTGTAACAGTTCCTCCAATAGCAGAAGCTCCTGGTATCGCAATCCATTCATCGCCCTTTCTAGTCAATGAACCATTTGACATAGTTGCAGACAAGGAGGCCAGTGGTACTCCTGGCACAGATATACTTATAGGATTTGTCCAACCAGCATAAAGAATATTCATCTTAGTCGCTGAAACAGTAGCCATTGGTGCTACGACGCTATATTTATTGGTGAATGGAAATGGCGTTGAAGAACCATCACTACGAGGCAACTGAGCTACACCATTTATAGTAAAGTCTCCAATTTTTCCACAAACTGTTTCATAAAACCCATTTTTATTTTGAGCCAATGCAGCTCCATTCACAACAAAAGTTGGTCTTTTGGTAGAATCTTGAGCTGACAAAACAATTTGTGCACTGTATTTCCCTCCAACTATTATGTTAGTAGATGTTGGAACAACATAGGCTTTAATGTTATTCACTCTAAAATCACCTACATCGATACTCTTTATAAGGACATTAAGCACTTCGCTCTCAGCATTTTTTACATCATTCTGAATTTTGCTCAATATGGTATTTGCTGCAATAGCTGGCATATTTTCAAAATATGAAGTTCCCCAGTCTTTTGACTCTGCTAAAGCTCTTTTAGAGGGTTCGGTTGTAAGCGCTTTTCTTATCAAATCTCGTTTAGAAGAATCAAGAACCATTTTTAAAACTTTTGCTCTATAGATTTCAATCCACTCTTTTAATTTTGCAGCTTGGCTTTTTATTGGCGCTAACATAACAATAGAAGAAGCATCCAAATTATCCATACCTTTAAGATTATTAACATCACCTTCTTCACCGTCTGCTTGTTTTGCAATCTTAACTTTTAGAGATTGTATATAATCATATAGAGAATCAGTACTAGCCTTTACCGAAAGAGCTTCATTATAAGCTGTCCCTGCTTTTTCTGGATTCTTTTCTTTGTATGATCTTAATTCGCCAATCAAACCGTTGTTTTGATCAAATTTTACGCTTGTTGTAGCTTTGATACTGTTCTCGACCATCACGAATCCATTAAGGACATCTGAAGATACATTAAGTGCTAACATCGCCATCAGTACAAGATACATCAAATTAATCATCTTCTGACGTGGTGTCTGTTTTGCTCCTGCCATAATTTATTTATTCTGGAAGTTTCTTGAAAAATTATTTACTTGCATAATTAGCTGTCATGGCTTTAATCATTCGCTCATAAATTGAGTTGAGAGATGATAATTGTTCTGCCATTTTTTCAGCTTCACCTTTAAATTTACTAGCATTATCCACAGAACCTTCATACATACTTGCCATACGAGTAAGTTCATTATGTAGTTTAGAGATTGATTCAATTTGAGTATTAATTGCAGTCATTTGTTCGTGATAAATCGCGCTCAATCCTGTAATATTATCAGTTAACGATGACATCTGTTTAGAGTATTTTTCATAACTTACTTTGACTGAGTCAGAGTTATGTTTCATATCTCCATATGCATCTGCCATAGAGTCTGATATTTTAGCCAATTGAGCTGTTGAATTACCGAACTTCTCAAAATTCTCGCCCACGTTTGACATTTTAGAAAGATAGCTTTGCGTGGCATCTGTCATGTCTGCCATTTTTGATAACTGAGTTGCCGCCTGATCAAGTTTATTTATGCTCTCTTCTAATTTCTTAGCAACTGATGCTGGAATCTCAGGCGCACCAGCTACATGACCATGCTTTGGCCCTTTCTCAGCAATTGTTTTTAAATAATTGTCTTCATCATTACCAGTTTTTAGTACGGGAAATACGGATTCCCACTTTGTATCTTCATGCTGTGTTTCAAATGCAAACACAATAAACACAAAAACCTCTGTGATCATACCTACTGACAACATTTGGCTACCACCTCTAAGGTGGAGAATTTTGAACATTGCCCCTAGAATTACAACCGCGGCACCGAGACTATAACAATAGTTCATAACTGTCTTGCCTTTTTGACTTGCAAGAAATATGTTCAATTTTTCTCTGAATGTTTGTTTTGCTTTCATTTTTCTAATATTTTTATTCTAATTTCTATAAAATTTTATTGCTCTCCTGGAATATTTCTTACACATCTAAACCCGACAAATGCAACCTTTTCGTTTTGGTATTTCCATTCACGAAGATCGACATTTACAAAATTATAAACATCTTTGAATGAACCTCCACGAATCACCTTTTTCTTCAATTGATAAGGAGTATTAACCAATGCATTAAACTCTGTACTTGGGTTCATAGTTGACATGATTTTATTACCAGAGGGGAAATAAGCCGTCGAAGTCCACTCAGCCACATTTCCAACTATGTCGTATAAGCCCAATTCATTTGGCAGAAACGAACCTACAGGAGATGTAATTAAATAACCATCATTTGTAAAATCTCCTTTTTTGGGTTTGAAATTCGCATAATAACAACCCCTTTTATCTGTAATTTCATTGCCAATCCATGGGTATTTCTTATTAACTGTCCCTTTTCTTCCTCCTTTTGCAGCATATTCCCACTCTGCTTCAGTTGGAAGTCTAAATGGAGCTGTTTCCATTTTACTACTAAGTCTTACAGTTTTTGTTCGCCATTGACAAAATGCATTTGCTTGTTCCCATGAAACCCCTACAACTGGATAATTTTGATAAGCTGGGCTTGAGAAGTAGTGTGAAACATAAATGTCATTTTTTTCTGCCACGAAATCTGCTTTCCAACAACTTGTATCTGGGTAAACATTCACAATCGAATGAGTGTAGTAATCTTTATAACTGCGAACTGGACGTTTAATCTGAACATTTACTATTCGTCCTTTAGAGTTGACATAGGCAGAGTCCAAAGCCATAAAGACATCAGCATCAGCATCTTGCTTAACATCGGTATTTAGGATCGTCTTATTCAAAGAATATTTTCTGTTATTCGCTTTTTCAAGGTCAATCCAATCATATTGATAATTCAATATACTTGAATTAACAATTCTCTTACCTTGCATTGGGTCAATCATATAAAACTGTTTAAATACAGCCTGAATATTTGGGTCTTTAGATCTGAAAGGAAGAGGTTTACTCCAATTTAATGCTGAATCTCCAGTAATTTTATCTGCAGGCTTGAAGGTTGGATCTACTTCAGCAAGTCTTTCTCTCATTACTGAGTCTTTTACCCAATTCACAAAAAACTTGTACATATAGTTCGTAACCTCGGTTTCGTCCATCCAAAAAGACTCAATAGATACAGTCATTGAATCATTGACTGAGCCCCAAATTGTGTCGTTAGGAGTTCCCATACGAAATGCACCACGCTCAACCGCAACCATCCCTCTCGGAACAGCTTCTTTATATAAGGTATTTGTGACATTAGGCAACTGTCCATTTTGCCCTGTATTGCATGAACTAATTGTTATTGCAGTTAAAATTATTGGCAGAAATCTTTTCATCATATCTGTTTTGTTTATTTTCATTCAATTAATAAAAACTATACGTTAGCCCGAACAAGACATTTAAATATCCCTCCCATGGACTAAATCTAGCTTGACCATCTAATTTCTCATTTACAATTGTACCTCTTACTTCAATACTCACATCCATTTTATCTTGGAGGTGAATCTCTGCAACAGAGCCCGCATTAAATGATGGTAAAAAAGTACTTTTTACTTCATATTTCTGATGTAACGCTTTTTCAAAACTATATTCAGTTCCTCCACCTACATAAATCCAAAGTTTCGGAAAAAAATCATCTGAAAAAGGTAAAATAATTTTTAATGCATTAATCATCACATCCCCCGACGCGCCTGCGGAGTAAAACGGAATGATATCCTTTGGAAAATAAAAATTTTTGTGCCCATTCAAAGTCAACTTAAGTCTGCCAGAAAATAGTCCTGACAAATCCTTAGCTGCAGAAATTGAAAACGCTGGTGCAATTCTCTTGGGTGAAATCATCAATAAATCATCCTCCCCAAAATACATTTCCCCTCCAAAAGAAAAATTCCCACGCCAACCCCCACTATACATATCGATGTAGTAGTTTCTCCGTCTAAACTGACTGACAGAACTTTCTCCTGGGTCAGCTTTCAAATCAACAACAAGATATGCAAACAATAGAATTCCTATAGCGAGTCGCTTCTTTTTCATCTTTAAAATTTAGCAACATATCCTTTGTGAAAAGAATTTGGGTACAAACTTACGAAGTTTATGTAAAATAATTCAAAATAAAATACACAAATTATTATAAATATCTAACGCTTTTGCTTATTTTCCTTTGATTTTTTCCTTGTAAGACAAAGTCAAACGAATAATTTACAAATACCTCGTGACTTCCTGAAGTTACACTAAACAATTTGGAAGTCGAAATATCATAGGAATAGCCTATTGAAATATCATTAACACGAGCTCCAAACATTAGTACAACTGCATTATTCCATCGATAACTAATTCCTCCCCAAAACTTCTTATCTAGTTCGCCACGCAATGTCAAATCAAGTTGCGATACAAAGAAATCTGTTTTATAAAGGAATGAAGGTAAAATAGCAATATTAGAGCCTTCAATAGGCATTTCATAACCAGCAGTCCAATAGGCAATTTTCCCAACAAAAATAGTACTTTTTGCGTCTAAATCAAGTGTCGGATTTAATGCGTGTGAAACAGAGATTCCAGTATAAAACTTATCTTTTGAATAATACGCGCCAAAGCCTAAATCCATTGCATTTGCCTGTACAATTGTGGTAGGTACAGCGGGATCATCTTTACTATAAACACCTGACTTAAAATCTCCCCAAAATGAAGAAGACCCATCAAATCCCATACTTAAAAAACCAAATTTAGCTCCAATAGCGAAAGTTCCTCCCAACTTGTTAAACCTAAATGCGTAATCTAGCGTCAAGGATTCATTATTAAATAATCCAATATTATCACTAAAACCGGTTATCCCAACTCCTTGAGATTTTCCAAAAATTGTAACTGGTAAATCCAATCCAATACAAACTGATTTAGGTGCGCCAGGCATTCCTACCCATTGTTGTCTGTCTAAAAAAGAGGCTTTAGCTCTGCCATCACTACCTGCAGCAGCTGGATTGAAATAGCTCTTTGTCGTCCAATATTGACTTATTTGAGCGTCAAATTGGGCAGTAACATCTACAGTAACTATAAATAAAATCGCTAAGAAAACCTTTTTCATCCAGAACAATTGGGATAATTTCATTCTATTGTAACTGAAAAATTCATCAAAAATTGTCTATACACCGAGTGTGAGGCCATTTTCAACGAATAATTGCCAAATATAAGAAAGAAAATGGATGAAAAATATTCCAAGTAATAAAAAACGACATAGAATCAATATTCTTCTTCATTGAAGAAGAAATCTTCTTTACTTGGATAGTCGGGCCAAATATCTTCGATACATTCGAAAATTTCGCCTTCATCTTCCATTTCCTGAAGATTTTCGATTACTTCGAGTGGCGCTCCCGAACGCATTGCAAAGTCAATTAATTCATCTTTAGTTGCGGGCCAAGGTGCATCCTCGAGTTTTGAGGCCAATTCTAAGGTCCAATACATAGTTCTACTTATTTATTTGGGTTACTAAAAGCTATATTTTTCGCAAATATAATTTTTTTTTTAATTAGTTCGGGTATGCCAGAAAATTTCAGCGTTATTTTCTGAAATTGATGCTTTTCTAGCAAAAACAAAGAAAAGATCTGAAAGGCGATTAATGTATATCAATAACTCTTCGCTAACCTCTGATTCGTGACTTAATGTTATAATCTGACGCTCAGATCTACGGCAAATCGTTCGACAAACATGCGCCAAAGAACCAACTTTACTTCCTCCGGGCAAAACAAAATATTTCATTTTCGGCAATTTAGAATCAATCTCATCGATTGCATCTTCGAGCAATTTTACATCAGATATATCAACTACACAGCCATATTTCTCAGCCAACTGGCTGTCTTCTGTAGCCAGTATAGAGCCAATGGTAAAGAGTTTTTTTTGAATTTCGATAAATAAGCCTTTCTCTTCGAAATCGCCTGCTTCATCAATCAATAGTCCTAAGAATGAGTTGAGTTCATCAATTGTACCATAGGAATCTAATCGGATATCCGACTTGAGAACTCGTTTGCCACCTACAAGAGACGTATAACCATTATCGCCTGTTTTAGTATATACTTTACTCTTTTTATTTGTCATTTATTTAAAAGTATAATTTATAGTTCTGTTTTTGGAGTTTTAAATTATAAACCAAAACTCCCATTTTCACCAAATCAAACGAGACATTTACTGTTTTACTTCTGATACTGCACAGCCAAAAACTCTTTTGAACTGAAGATGTTATCGAATCAAGCACAACAATGGTTTGCTCATTTCGAAAGTTAGAACAAGCATCCAATACCTTTTGTTTAATATCAATTGGTATTGACTGGTGAAGATATATAATCTCAGGTTCACCTACAGCTTCTATCTCTGTCTGAAAAGATGTTATTATATTTTCAAAGGGCACTTCCACTACTTTAATATTTCTTTCACCTTCAGACAAAGAAATTACTGAATCAATCTTCTTTGAGTCTGCATCAAAATAGATGCAATTCGTAATTTTACTACATCGGTGAAAGTAGAGAACGGTAGATTCGGTTTCGCAACCAATTATAACCACTCTCTTCACATCATAAAATTGACTTATTCTATAAAAAAGTAGATTGTTTTTTAGATTAAGATTTGGAAATTTTTGACCAACCCGTCTTCTTAGAATTAGTTTATCGGCAATCTCCTTGTAAGCGTAAAATATCGATTTCTCTTCCACCACATCGTTTATAAAAGCGAATGCAAATGGAGAGTGAACGCCGTGTCCGTGGCGAAATCTAATCCAACGATATAACCTTATTAATAAAACCAGCATTAACAATCAAAAAACCAAAAGGCACGGAAGAGTAAAAACAGAATCTCTATCTCAACGTGCATTTTGGCATTTATTTAAAGGATAGTTACTGACAGAATCCAATAACTTTAATTTTTATCTCTTGAAATGTTTAAACGAAGTCTTCGCCCATTTTCATTTTCGCATCGGCCACAAAATTACGAATGCGTTGCTCTTGCTCTTTTTGACAAATCAACAATACATTGTCCGACTCAACGATGATATAGTCATTTAACCCCTGTACTACAGCAAGTTTGCCCTGTGGCATTACAATAATATTAGACTCAGAATCGTAAATCAACGAATCACATTTCAATGTCACGTTTTGCTGTTCATCCTTCGGTGAAATATCATACAACGAACCCCACGTACCTAAATCTGACCAACCAAATTCAGCACAAAGTACCGATACTTCCTTTGCCTTTTCCATAATCCCATAATCTATAGAAATATTTGGGCAAGTAGGGAAACATTCGTCGATAAAAGACTGCTCTTCGCTTGTGTTGTATTTGGTTGCTCCTTCTTCGAATAACGTAGCAATATCAGACAACTGATACTCAAACTCTGAAATAATCGTTTGTACATTCCAAAGAAAAATACCCGAATTCCAGAAAAACTCGCCAGTTTCAAGGAAAACTTTTGCAAGTTCAAGATTCGGCTTCTCAGTAAATGTTTTTACTTTATTGATATTTTGGGTTAATCCCTCTCCAATCTGGATATAACCGTATCCTGTTTCGGGACGACTAGGTGTTATTCCTAAAGTGAGCAATGTTTTGTTGTTTTTCACATAATCAAGCCCTTCGCGAATAGTTGCTTCAAATGCATCCTCCTTCATAATCAAGTGATCGGAAGGTGCTACAACGATATTGGCATTTGGGTTTCTTGAACGAATATGATATGATGCCCATGCAACACATGGTGCGGTGTTTCTACGCGCAGGTTCGAGCAAAATTTGAGCATCTGAGATATCGGGTAATTGCTCTTTAATGAGTCTAAAATAGCTCTCATTTGTAACAATCAGTATATTCTCTTTGGGTAGAATTTTAGCAAAACGATCAAACGTCATTTGAAGTAAAGAACGCCCAGTTCCAAAGAAATCGAGAAATTGTTTAGGCAGATTGGTACGACTAGAAGGCCAGAATCGGCTTCCGATTCCGCCACCCATAATCACACAATAGTTATTTTCCATATATTTATTCTTTTCGTAAATCTCATTTTTTTCGGAACGTAAAGATAATATCAAATTGTCAAATATGCATCAAAACCACACTTTTTTACAAAAAAGATAGACTGACTTTTTGTTTTCCGAAAAAATAGCGTACCTTTGCACCGTTAAAAATGCCCAGATGGCGGAATTGGTAGACGCGCTGGTCTCAAACACCAGTGGATTCACTTCCATGCCGGTTCGATCCCGGCTCTGGGTACTCTAAATCCTCGATAAGAAGCTAATATACAGCTAATTATCGAGGATTATTTTTTTACTACTGAGACACTACTGAAACATTTTTCAATACTCCATCTATTGATATTAGCAATTAGGAGCTGCTAAAAATAGCACCCCCCTCAACTCAAAAATCAATGATAAGAAACCGTATCATTGAATATTGCAGAGATTCAATTCATTTGGCCAATTTTACTCCAAGAACCAATGAAATGGTCATTTGCAAGAGCATTTTTTATTTCTGTTAAGAATTGACTACATCCTGCACCTTTATCAAGAAAAGAATCAATATAGCTCATTTTGTTTGCCCCTGTAAAAAGATTGTATAAACGCCACAGATTCAGACCGTCAGAGTTATCCCTACAGAATGATTCGTCAGTGTAATAATCTTTGACAACCAAATTAATCTAAGAATCAGATAAAGTGATCATTGGGGTTTGGTGAATGAAAAATATTTTCGCGTAAAAAGAAAAGCTCCAAAGGCAACCCTTTGAAGCTTTCGTCTCCGACTTTGCTCAAAAATAATTCAAATTAGTAGTGTCGGAGAATGAGTATTTAATACAGCTTATCGTAAACGATATTAACGTCAAATTGTTGGGGTTAGTATTTTTATTATCCAAATTAATAGGCAAAAACCGCCCTACATTCTCATGCAAGACGGCTTAAACACACTAATAAACACACAATCATTAAACTTAAAAACATCTGAAATCCAAGTTAATGACTATTACTCTCTAAAAACAGCCTTTATTTGACCTATTAGCTAAATTAGTGGCTGATTTTGATTCAATGTTATTAAGTAATGCACAAAACTATCATATTCAAATAAATAAAAATTAAATTGTGAAAAGTCACCCTAGATTCACATCTAAGGTGACTTTTAAATAAACACACATTATTTACGCCACATTAAGTGGCTTCCTTAAAACCTCATTTTTCTGTACCTTGAAAAAGCAATTTCTGGTGTTATAAATATTAAATTATCGAATTGCAATTTTCTTTACGGTAGTTAAACCCTTTAAATTGATAAAGCGTACTACATACATACCACTTTGCAAATTAGTATTTACTTTGGCGACACCTTTTGCTTGATAGATTAGAGCTCCTTGCGCATTCAAAATTTGAATAGCTCCAACTTCAGACATAGTAATTGATTTACCTGAAACAATCAAATTGTTCGACTCTACTACATTCGATATTTTGGTCGTCTGATCAATGATTACTGTCTTATCCAACGTTGCTGAATTATAAGTAGCAGTTGCAGCAGCAGTAGCTGTTAGTGTATATTCTCCCAACAACATCCATTTCGCATGGGCTCCAGCAATAAGAATACCCCCTTCAGGACTTGAATTAAGTGGGACGAAAGAATAAGTGATTGCGCCATCACCATCTGATGATGCGGTCAAATCTAATTCATCGTATTTGCTTACATTACTAAAATCCTGAGACCAAGTGATAGTTTGAGTGCCTTTTGGAGTAGCTGCTGTACTTGCAGTAGCAGTCCCATCACCTTTAGCATTCACTGCTATAATCTGCACATTGTACGAAGTACCATTGGTCAGTCCGGTTATTACTATTGGGCTCGTTAGCTGAGCAGGAGAACAAGCTGTAAATGTCGAACCACCATTGGTAGAATATTTATAATTTAAAATGGCTGCTCCATTACTACTTCCAGCTGTAAATACCACAGACAATTGACCATTTCCCGCTGTAATTCCAGTAATGGATGGAGCTGCCGGAGTAGTTGAAGGTGTTACAACTCCTGCATTGACCGCCTGACCATCTCCTGAAGCATTTACTGCCAATAAGGCCAAATTATAGATAGTACCATTGGTTAATCCGGTAATGTTAATCGGGCTTGTAGCAACTCCAGCTGAAGTAAATGTATAACCACCATCTAATGAATATTTATAATTAGTAATTGTCCCAGACGGTGCAGTAAAGGTTAGTGTGACTTGTCCATTTCCGGGAGTAGCAACAATATTTGTCGGTTGCAAAGGTGTTGTAACCGCACTAGTGGTAATTGATGCCGATGCACCACTTGCCGTACTCGTACCTACACCGTTTGTAGCTGTAACAGTAAACGTGTAAGCTGTTCCATTTGTTAGTCCGGTTACAACAATAGGACTTGATGTTCCTCCTCCAGTTTTAGCTCCCGGATTGGATGTAACCGTATAATATGTAACAGAGCCTCCGGTGGTAGGAGGAGTAAAAGTAACGGATGCTTGAGTACCACTAGGACCGGTCGTTGCAGCACCAATAGTGGGAGCACCAGGAGCTGCCATCGAAGATAATATGCTTGAATTAGCAACATAATAATAACTTGCAGTATTAATTGGTAAACTCAAACCAGTAGCCGATACAGAATAGTTATTATTGCCAAGGCTGGTGGCTGTGCCTACTGAAGTTGATGAATAGGTTGATGACTTATAGTTGCCCAAATCATTAGTAGATGTCACATCATATTGGCTACCCATATTGGAACCATTAAACTGAAAAGTAATGTCGGCTGTAGTAGCGACTGAACTTGTCACCGACCATTCCAGATTCACCACTTTGGTTACGTCTGCCGAAGGGTTTGTTAATGTTCGTTTTAATTTTACGGTAATATCTGGATTCCCGCTGTTATTTTTTATGGTAAGTGGTGTATATCCGGCTGCTGTACCAATCGGATATAGCAATGAAGTGGTACCAACACTCTTTCTTCTAAAATAAGCACTTCCAACAGGACCAGCTGCCAAAATATAACTGCTACTACTACCACCTACTATTGTTGAGCCGGCATTCATAATGATATTTCTTGGTGTTCCTGTCATAAGATCCATTGAAGCATTACCGGCAAGTATTCCCCTACTAAGTGTTAATGTTCCGCTGACAGTTATGTCACCTCCTCCAGCCCATACGGCAACTGAATTAATTGATGTTGAATTATCAATGGTTAAGTTATTGAAGGTTCCATTAACTGACTGAGTTGCTGAGCCATTTAAAACAACATCAAACGTATATGTTTTACCCGTTGGAAAGGGAACTGAATTTCCAGTTTTTAGAACTCCAGTTCCAGATATAGTTGTGATACCTGCCAATCTTATTGTACTAACATCCAAGGTATTTCCAGAGTTAACCGCAAGCGAATTGGTAATTGTAAGAATACTTGTGCCTCCGGACATAGTCACAGTTCCTGTACCATTAATGGTTAAACTATTGATTGTCTGAGCAGGTACACTGGTGATAGATATTGTAGCACCAGATGAAGGAGTTATAACAATATCATCAGAGGTTGCAGGAGTTGTTCTAGTTGGAGTCCAGTTTGCTGCAACGGCCCAACTTGTAGAAGTACCGCCATTCCATGTGTATGTCACGGCATTTACAGTCAGAACCGCAGACAATAGAAAGAAAATAAGTGCAAGGTGTCTAGTTTTTGATTTCATAATTTCTGTTTTTTGATAATGATTTATGAATTGATTGAATTAATATTTAACTTTTACAAACGAAAGGCCAAGCAGGTAAAGCATACAACCCAGCACTACAATGAGCGAACCAGTTTGAGCATACATTCCTACACCATCGGTCACTGAGGTTAATCCACCCATCAATGCAGGGATGAGGGCACCACCCGAAACTCCAGTGATCATTAAACCTGATATTTCATTGGCTTTATCGGGCATAGCCTTTATGGCTTTGGAGTAGATGATAGGGAAAATGCTGGCACAAGCAAAGCCAATAATGCCCACTAATGCCACAATAAATGTTTTACTCCACACAGTACCACCGCTAATAAAGAACAAGGAACCTAAAGCTGCAATTGCAAGCAGAATGTTTAGTTTAAAATATTTTGCTTCGTTTACTCTCACCAACAAAAAGGCTCCAAGTAAAGCACCGAATGTGCGACAAGCGAAATAAGCAGTCTGTGCAGCAGATGTAGTGGTTGGTTCTCCACAGCGTCCAATAAGAAGTTTTGATCCGACATAATTAATACCGACATCTACACCTACCACAAATAAGATTCCGAGGAAACATAAAAAAACAACCGGTGATTTCAATAACGAAAATGCGGCTTTGAAGGAAACCGCTGTACTTGCCGCCTGCTCCCTGTCTATCTTTACAGATAATAGCCAAATGGAAGAAACGATAGTGAGTACACCAAGTAAAGGTAGTGCATAGTACCAATGTCCATTGAATTGCGCAAACGCCAAAGAAAGTATAAATGGACCGAACAAAGATGATACCGCTTTAACAACTTGTCCGACTGTCAAGCTACTAGTTAATTTTTCATTACTAACCACATTTGCTAAAAGTGGATTAAGCGAAACTTGCAAAATTGCATTACCAATCCCTATCAATGCAAATGAAACGAGACAGCTATATAAGTTATAAATGATTAGTGGGATTAAAAGTCCAAGAATTGTGACAACCATGCTCACTAACACGGTATTTTTCCGACCCAACTTGTTCATCAAGCTACCAGTTGGAATAGAAAAAACCAAAAACCAGATAAAAACCATGGATGGTAGAAATCCTGTAATTCCATCGCTTAAATGAAAATCAGCTTTGATATAATCAGAGGCCTTGCCTATTATATCACAAAACCCCATGATAAAAAATGCAAGAAAAACGGGTAGAATTGTAAATGTGTTTTTTTGGTTTTCCATTGTTTTATTAGACTTAGTGATTATAATGAATTAAGACACTGCTACACTATGAATTACATTGGTGCAAACATACTGCGATTTGTGTGCAAGCATTTTCGCAATCGTACAAATCCTTGTATATAATCGTACAAATTATAAAATCAGCTATTTAGATTTCAAAAGGAATAAATATATCGCTATATTTGTAAGCTTATGATTGTTGATTATTTTGAAAAATGAGAAAAACATTACCTATAATAATTTGCTTATTATTCAGTTGTATTGCAATTTCAGCAACGCAGAATAGCATCAAATTCAATCATCTGCCCATCGACGAAGGCATTTTTCATCCAACCATAACTTCGCTTTATCAGGATGAAAATGGAACAATTTGGTTTTCCACCACCGAAGGTTTCTTACGATATAATGGAATTAAAACGGAGGAAGTATTCCCGTTGAGTTTTACTAAAAGAGTAGGACATATTTATTCCATCAACGTGATTTGTGGTAATCATGCTGGATTAATTTACTTCAATCAACGGGATAATGTGTTGGAGTACGATATAAAAAATGAGGAATATCATCCAGTCTTTCCCAAAGAAATATTGAAAGGGAGATCTGTTTCAAACATCTTTTTTTACAAAAACGCCCTTTTTGCCATTGTCGACAATCAAATATTACAATACAATGAAGGCAAAACTTCAATCTTCTACACTTTTTCTTCTTCTTGCCGCCTATCCTATTTGTATCAAACTATCAGCGGGAAAATTTATGTGGGAACATTCGAATCTGGCATTTACGCGATTGACTCTCACAAGAAAATAAGCAAGATAATAAACTCTACCACCCGGACTTCTTCTATTTTCGAGGACAGCAAACAGAATATCTGGTTCAGCACCCGCAACGAAGGTGTATTGAAATTAAGCCCTTCAGGAAAGCTGACACACTTGACATGTGATTCCAGAAATCCAAAATCGCTGATCAACAATCATATCTCTTGTGTTATTGAAGATAATGCGGGTATGATTTGGATTGGAACGATGCTCGGATTAGACCGATTTGACCCTGCAACCGGAGAAATTTCTCACTTTGGAAATTCAAAAGACGACACGCGCCGTTTGCGGAATTTATATGTCCGTTGTTTTATGAAAGACAAGCAAGGCACCATTTGGCTCGGAACCTTTTATGGAGGTGTTTCTTATTTCAATACTGACACAAGGCTTTTTAGCAACATTGACATTGACTCAAATAATTCAACCTGGACATCGGTAATAAATTTAACGGTTGATAAACGAAACAACATTTGGGCATGTACCTCCGACAAAGGCCTTTACTTTTACGACAGGAAAACCGCTGCTGGGCGATTTTATAATACTGCTAATAGTGGGATATCAAGCAATTACCTAAAATGTATTTACTATGATGAGAAGAAAGAGGGGTTGTGGATTGGTACTTTTATGGGCGGGTTATGTTACTTCGATATTAAAAGCCAACGATTTGATTGGTTCTCAATTTCAAAATCAAAAAACAAAAATTATCCGGAAGCTTCTGACATTATCATTAAAATAATTCCGTATAAAGAAGATATTCTTTTCTCCACTTTTGTCGGCATTTTTAAAATCGACACAAAAACGAAAGAAATTTCGTTTGTCAAACCAAATGATTTTTACATCTCGTCTATATTAGTTGACGAAAAGGATAATCTATGGATATCTGACTTTAGTAATAAATTGCAAATATTAAACCTTAATACGAAAAAACTGTCTGCTTACACCTTTGATAAAAGTACCAGCATTTACGATATCCATCAGGACTTTAACAAGCAGATCTGGGTTGCTTCATATGGTGGAGGTATTGCACGTTTAGACAAATCGACAAATAAATTTATAACGTATAACCATAATAACAGTGGGCTTGAGGACGATTACGTAAGTTGTCTTTCGGAAACCACGAATGGATTAATGATAGCTGGAACCAATTCTGGGATTTCTATCATAGATTTGAAAACTAAAAAAAGTATCAATTACAATTCGCAGAATGGATTTCCATTGGTATCCATGAAATATGGATGCATTTTTAGCAATAAGGGTGAAATCCTTATGGGTGGATTAAAAGGAATAACATCGTTGAACGAAAGGGATATAACAACAGTCAGGAAACCATTTAATATGTATTTCTATCAATTAAAGATAAACAATACAACGATTAAAGCTAATGATCAATCAGGCATTCTAAAAGAGGCATTACCTTTTACCAAAAGCATATCACTCAATTACAAACAGAACTTATTGGAAGTCATTTTCGCGACTGACAATTACATCGAATCTGACCCGAATTTATTCCAATATACGCTCGAAGGATACGACAAACAATGGAATAATTTTTCTTCCAAGAACAGCATTATTTACATGAACTTGCCAAGTGGTAATTATACGCTGAAAGTAAGAAATAGGTTCGCTTTGAAAAATAATCCATCAGAGATATCGCTTCAAATAAAGGTGTATCCACCTTGGTACGCATCTTGGTACGCTTATTTATTTTATTTCGTACTTGCTATTAGCCTCACTTATGGCATTTTTGAATATAATTATTCCAAACGAATCTATAAACATTCTTTGGAAGCCGAAAGAAAAGATAAAGAATTAAAAGAGCTTACCCACCAATGGAAATTGCGCTTTTTCACCAATATTTCTCACGAATTCCGCACACCACTTACGCTTATTATCGGCCAATTGGATATGCTTATGCAGTCGGCTAAAATTACGCCTTACATCTACAATCACATTATCAGCATTCATCGAAATGCTAATAAAATGATGAACCTCGTCACCGAATTGATGGATTTCCGGAAGCAGGATGAAGGATTTATGAGAATAAAGGCGAGGGAACAAAATCTGGTTTTATTTGTAGAAGAAATTTACAGCCAGTTTGTTGAATATGCTAAATCTAAAGAGATAAATCTCAACTTCACAAGTATAGAAAAAGAAATTCCCGTTTGGTTTGATGCTGCACAATTGCAAAAGTGCTTTGATAATTTGATTTCTAATGCCTTTAAACACACTCCGAGCGGAGGTTCTATTGAAATCAGTATTGAAAAGATGTCAGAAAACGTAAGTGTAAGCGTAAAAGATACGGGGAAAGGCATTGCACCAGAATTTCTCGACGCAATTTTCGAACAGTTCTATCAAGTCGACAACGATAAAAATATTGGCAATACAACACCGGGAACCGGCATCGGATTGGCTTTAGCTAAGGGTATTGTTGATTTACACGGTGGAAAAATTACGGTTAAAAGTGAATTGAATGTTGGGAGTGATTTTGCTGTAATTTTAAAAATAGGTGATACCCATTTATTGGAAAAGGAAAATGTTGAATTAATTGATGAAAATGAGTCTCAACTAAATCATATCGACCAAATAGATGAGCAATTTGTTGAAGAAGTGAGAACTGTTCAACAAAAATACTATGCAAATAAGCCCAAAATTCTTATTGTAGAGGACGATACGGAATTACGACTTATGCTTGTCGAAATCTTCAGTGCACTATATCAGGTTGAAGAGGCTGCGAATGGGTTAGAAGGATTATCTAAAGCACGCGAAACCCAACCTGACATTATTTTGAGTGACTTAATGATGCCTCTGATGTCGGGCATTGAAATGTGCGCAACCTTGAAAAATGACTTCGAAACAAGCCATATCCCTGTTGTTTTGCTAACTGCGCAAACTGCGGTTGAACAAAACATTGAAGGCTTGAGAAGCGGTGCGGATGATTATGTTTGCAAGCCATTCAATATCAAAATCTTAGTTACTAGATGCAGCAACATTCTTCACAATAGAAAAGTTATTCAGGATAAATTTACCAAAGAACCTGTAACCTCCATCAAAACGACTAGCAACAATCCGTTAGATGAGCGTTTTATTGAAAAGGCTATTGAATTGGTCGAATCAAATATTGCTAACGATAAGCTTGATGTACAAATGATGTGCTCCGAATTAGGATTAAGCCGAACAGCATTATTTACAAAAATGAAGGCATTGGTAGGTCAAACACCTAATGAGTTTATTCAGACCATACGATTGAAAAGAGCAGCATGGATGCTAACTCATTATCCAACTAAGAAAATCGCTGATATCGCAATAGAAGCGGGATTCAGCACGTCTCAATACTTTAGCACTACATTTAAAGAACACTTTGGAGAACTACCCAGCGAATACCGAAAGAAGAAAGAGTAAAAAATAATCCCCGATTCCAATCAGTATGGAATCGGGGATTAAGTGAATTCAAATCATCTGCTTCATATTCTTCTATTTATTCAGGGAGAAGAAAACAAATCTTCCGTTTTTCAGAATAGCGGTTTTTCCTGTTAATTCCACTGTGCCTCTCAACCGAATGTCTACACTGGATGCAGCAGCTTTAAACTCATATTTACCAGGACTAACAATCCACTGCTTATCAATATATTGAGCGAGTTGTTGGGGTGAAAGCTTAAAGCTCACTGTTTTTTACTCTCTATTAACTCAACTTGCTGAAAACCTTTTAATTGAATCGGTTTCATTCTTGAAAATAGACTGATTTACCTGTACTACTTAATCTGTAGCCTTAAAGTTTTCAAATCTTCAATTCTGGATGAACTTCCCACCATTATTTCGTATTGTCCACCGGCAACACCCATAGCTACTTTGTCATCGAGATAGGTTTCAAAAGCCGTTGTCGGCAAGTCAAAACTAACCTTCTGGGTTATACCACTCTTAAAAGGAATGCGTTTAAAGGCTTTGAGCGATTTTAGTGGTGCATTCTTATTATCGAGATAGCGAATATAGACTTGAACAACCTCTTCACCCGAACGGTTGCTGTTGTTAGTCACATCAACAGTCAGTTTTACACCGTCATTCTTTTTTATAGTGGTAGCCGAAAGAGTCGGATTTCCATATACAAATTTGGAATAGCTCAATCCATATCCAAAAGGATAAAGAGGGGCATCGGTAAAATAGCGATAGGTGCGGTTTTTCATCTCGTAACTTTCGAAATCAGGAAGCTGAGCGGTCGATTTATAGAAAGTAATAGGTAGTCGTCCGGCAGGATTATAGTCGCCAAACAGCACATCGGCAACAGCCGTTCCGCCCGATTGTCCACCATACCATGCATTCAACAGGGCATCGTAGTTTTGATCCACATTCGCCAATCCAATTGCACTACCTGCGCAGAGCACGAAGATGATTGGTTTGCCTGTTGCACGTAGCTCTTTCAGTATATTTTGCTGTACTACAGGCAGTTCGATAACCGTGCGGTCGCCACCTCTGAATCCGTCCCAGTTTACAGGCATCTCTTCTCCCTCTAAACTTGGCGAAAGACCACCGACATAGACAATGGCATCTGCATTTTTGATCGATTCTTTGAGCGCATCAAACTCTAACGGTTTGCGATCATGAACCAAAAATTCGAGGTATGCACTAAGGTCTGTTTGGCAGTAGGAAAGGCGTATTGCATACGTTTTACCCTTTTCCACATCCATCGGTACGGTTAGATAGCTGGACGCTGCCTTTCGATTATTTTCTGAAAGAATCTTTCCATCCACTTCAAGTTTGTAACCATCGTCCGCTTTCATGGTGAAAAAGACTTTTCCCGTATAAGCCGCAGTAAAATCTCCGGTATATCGGGCAGAAAACTTCTCAAGTGGTACACCCACTTCGAAAACCGTTCCACCACCTGTAGTATATTTAATTTGTTGAATACCCTCTTTGGTTACAATCGGTGCGCCTTCCCATTTCGATCCTGCGAAATATTCGGCACGAAAACCTTTACTGTTACCCGAACGTACTTGATCCATCAGGCTAATTTTCACCCACTGATCCACCAAGTCGCATCCTCTGTCAAAAATAATGTTGGTTTGAGGCAATTTGGCTTTGATGCCGTCGAGGACAGATACTGTGTTTGAGGGAGTTCCATTGTAGTTGGCCAACATGATTCTGGTATCTTTGGCATTTGGCCCAATTACAGCGAGTGTTTTGATGTTCTTCGACAATGGTAAAACACCATTGTTTTTCAACAATGTCATACTTTCACGAGCTACCTTCAGCGCATGGTCTTTGTGTTTCTGACAATCCACGGTCTCTTTAGATAGTTTCGCCCACGGAGTGAGGTCTGTTTGATCCATTATGCCCAGTTCGAAACGTGAACGAAAAATGCGACGAAGCGAAACATCGAGATCTTTTTCATTGATTAATCCCTTTTGTAGCGAGGTGCTGAGCGATCTGTAGCTGGTGCCACACTCAATATCTGTACCACTCAATACCGCCG
Organism: Bacteroidales bacterium; assembly: GCA_049315325.1. Lineage (GTDB taxonomy): Bacteria > Bacteroidota > Bacteroidia > Bacteroidales > UBA7332 > CAXXIC01. The sequence goes on along the minus strand of JBMOKJ010000006.1, from coordinate 26,489 downwards.
CTGCCGAAGCTGCTGCAGCATCAGGATGTGTTTCATGCAACCCTTTTCCATAAAAATCGTTGATGGCACCACAATCTGAAACAACAAGGGCTTTGTATCCCCATTTGTTGCGCAGAATATCCATTAATAATTTGCCACTTCCACAGCAAGGCGCACCTTCGAAACGATTGTAAGCACACATCACCTGTTGTACATTTGCCTCTTTCACCAAGGCTTTGAATGCAGGTAGATAGGTTTCCCAAAGATCGTGGTCGGAGGTTTCGGCATTGAAGCTGTGACGGTTCCACTCCGGACCGCTATGTACGGCATAATGCTTTGCACAAGCAAGACTTTTGTAGTATTTGGGGTCATTGCCCTGAAGCCCTTTTACACAAGCTAGTCCAAAGCGGGTAGTGAGATAGGGGTCTTCACCATAAGTTTCCATACCTCGTCCCCAGCGTGGATCGCGAAAGATATTGATGTTGGGTGTCCAGAATGAGAGTCCTTCATATCGTCGACCTGGCTCTTTCTTCACAAAATCGTTGTATTTAGCCCTCGCTTCGTCAGATATAATAGAGAATGTCTGAAAATGATCGGCATCATTGAAAGTTGCAGCCATGGCTACTGCCTGCGGGAATACCGTTGCCAAGCCGGCACGTGCCACCCCGTGTAAGGCTTCGTTCCACCAACCATAAGCAGGAATGCCAAGTCGCTCAATGGCTGGGGATCGATCCATCATCAACTTTATCTTTTCTTCAGGTGTAAGACGACTGATCAAGTCATCAACACGTTTTTCGATGGCTAAATCAGGATTTTGAAATGGGTATCTTGCTTGTGCTAAAATGGATGATATCCCTTGAAAGAGGAATAAAAGAATAGCTAAATGTGATTTTAGATTGAAGGTCATTTTTTATTTTTTAAGGTGAATTATTTCAAATACTAGACTTCAGACAAATATAACTTCAGATTTCTGATAACTGCTTTAGTTGAGTTATAATCTTCTATTTATTCAAAGAGAAGAAAACCGATCTTCCTTTTTTCAAAACGACCGTTTTTCCGCTTAATTCCACAGTGCCTTTCAAGCGAATATCGGTACTGGATGCAGCAGCTTTAAACTCGTATTTACCAGGACTAACAATCCATTGCTTATCGATGTACTGAGCGAACTGTTGTGGCGACACTTTGAAGGTCACCGTTTTTTCTTCACCACCTTTCAACTCAACGCGTTGAAATCCTTTCAATTGAATTGGTTTCATGGTAGAGGACGGATCTTTGGGCGATACATACAACTGTACAATTTCGGTTCCGGCTCGCGTTCCCGCATTCTTTACTTTGAAGGAGATCGTTATCCTTTCATCCGAAACGGATGCTTTTGGTTGCACTTTAAAATTACTATAGCTGTATGTTGTGTAGGACAAACCAAATCCGAATGGATAGAGGGGTTGATTTTCTGCTGTATATCCTTTGTTGTAATAGAACTCTTTTGTATCCTCTGTTTTAGGATAGGTTACACACAATTTTGCAGAAGGATTGACTTTTCCCATTAAAATGTCAGCCACTGCATTTCCGCCCTCTTCTCCTGGGAACCAAGCTTGTATAACGGCAGCACATTTTGGCTCAAGGTTGGTAATGATCTGTTGTCTTCCTCCAAATAAAATAAGAATAACTGGTTTGCCGGTAGCTATCAGTTGCTGTACAAAAGCCTCTTGCTCTCCAGGCAGACGAATATTTTTACGTTCTCTGCCTTCGCCACACAAGTAAACATTTTCGCCCATTGCTGCAATGACAACATCACTTTCGGTAGCTATTTTTAAGGCATTCTCCAAATTAGGTTGTTGAATATCTTTAAACAAGATGGTTTTCACCTTGCTCAATCGATCATCTCCGTTTTTGGTGTTGATGCGAGTTTCTGATGCAACACTCCAATCGCAACCACGTTCGTGAATGATATTCACATAAGCACCAACTTTTGCTTTCAATGCATCGTATAATGTGATTAATTTGGGGTTATTTACATCGTAGGGTATGTTATGCCAGAACACACTTAATGATTGATAGGTATAATCGCCTAATAAACCCTGTACCGAGGCAGCATTTGGTCCTACCAATGCAATTTTTTTAATCTCTTTTTTGAGGGGTAATACACCATTGTTTTTCAACAACACAATAGATTGACACGCTGACTCATAGGCTAACTTACGATTGGAAGGTGGGTCTAAATTTAGATCTCCATCTGTTCCTATTTGTGGTTTTTCATCCAGCAAACCCAATCTGGCTTTGAAGATCAACATTCGTCTCACTGCATTATCGATGGTTGCTTGTGTGGTAAGTTTCTGTTTCACAGCATTGGGCAACAATGGGTAACAGACAGGACTTGGCAACTCAACATCGGTTCCAGCATTGAGAGCAATTGCCCCAGCCTCAGTTTGCGAAGCTGCCTTTTTGAATCGAGTGAATGGATGTTGCACAGAGCCATAATCACTCACGACCAAGCCATCAAAACCCAACTCTTTGCGCAATACGGTGGACAACAACTCCTTATTCGCTACACAAGGAAAACCTTTGTAGGTGCCGTAAGAGGGCATAGCACTTTTTGCATTTCCTAATTTTATTGCTACTTCGTGTGGCATTAAATATTCTTCATGAAATTCTCTATCCGTATAGTAAGATACTCCATAGGCTGCAAAATGTTTGATCGTACTAGCCACTCCTGTGTGCAAATCACTACCTTGCAATCCTGTTATAAATGCCAATCCTAAGGCAGAAGTCAAATAAGCATCTTCGCCAAGACTCTCTTCTATTCTCTCCCAATGCGCAGTACGTCCTAAATCCAACATGGGCGAAAGGGCATAAGTTGCACCCACTGCACGCATATTTTTAGCTGTAGAAGCCGTATTCTTATACATTTGTACCGGATTCCAACTGCACGCCATACCTATCTGCTGAGGAAAGGTCGTTGCTCCACGGGTTGCAAAACCCGTAATCGCCTCTTCGTGGAAAATAGCAGGTAGTTTACCTGGTGTTTCGGTCATTAAATAGTGTTGCAAATCGCGGACAAAATCACGCAATTCATTTGGCGTCAAATCCATATTGGAGGCAAACTGACAAAAGTGTCCCATCCCATTAGGAATGATTTTTCTGCATTTTTCTAATGAAAGCTTCCCATTTTCCATTAAAATGGTGGGGGTGATCCCTGTGATCTGCGCCAACTTCTCTTCTTGAGTCATCTTGGCGAGGATCTTTTCTACTTTTGCATCCAACGCTTTGTTTGAGAAGGGTTGAAAGGATGTTTTGTTTTGAGAAAATAAATTTCCACAATAAAGGGCTAAAACCAATAATAGTAATTTCTTCATTTTTTCTTTTTTAAGCTGGTTTAATTGAGTATTATTCTTAAATGTTTAACAAGTTCAATAGTATTACAACTCCTTCAATAGCATTATAGACCAAGGAGATACATTCTTCGAAAAATTCAACTGTCCATTTAAGCCAGTTGTAAGTTGGGCACTTTTTAAAGTTCTAGCCTTTTGTTTCAATAGTTCCACCTGCTCTCTGCTCGGTGTTTCGGGACAGTTCAACTGTTTCCATGCTTTAACAGGATTCCCGTTTTCTGCATCCAATACCTCTAAATAGAAGCGGCTCTTGCTCTTGAGATTCTTCAAATTAAACGAAAAGGTTCTTGCGGTACCTCGTTCCAACACTATCTCAGCCTCCTCTATGGTATACGCACGATTAGGCACCAACTTTTGTTCGGTTGGGTAATTATAAACAATTGCAGCCAACTTGCCGGTTTTTGAGTTTCGTGTGATCACAATGCCATCTTTTTTATACAACAACACATCTCCCAACTCATTCAACATTCGGTATGCATGAAACGATGGTTTCACTATTCCCTGAAAATTGATCATACCAAAACCTCCATGATAAATGGTGTTTCCAGCCCCATTTTCTTCAAAGATATCGGTAAATGTCCAATAAGAAAGCGAATTGACCAACCCAATGCAATCGGTATTTGCTTTAACAATATATGTTGCAGCGGGCAAATAATCGTGCATAAAATCCCGTGGAGACGGACTTGTATTCCACTCCGTTAAATGAATTTCAGCATTGGGATAAGCACTTTGACGTATAATAGTATTAGCCCAAGTCAAATCTTTGAAAGTCGCCTCTTTTTCGCGAGTGCGTTTCACGCCCTTGTTGGTCTCAAGATCCAAAGCAAAGTCTGTCGGATAAGGATGTGTGGAAATAAAATCGACCGGTAGGTTCTCTTTTTTACAATAAGTCAGGAAATCTTTCACCCAGGGCGCTTCCCATTGTAAAACATCAATATCGGCTAATTTAGCAGTTATAGCTTTGGCATTATCAAGTTTTTCGCCTGCGAATCGGTCATCCGGAACATAAGCACTGGTAGATGGCCCACCAACTCTAAGAGCTGGATTTACAGATTTTACTGCATTTACCGTAATCTTATAAAGTTCAAAATACTGAGACTTTGTTCCATCAAAGAACGTAATATTGGGTTCATTCCAAACCTCGAAATACCAGCTCTTTACTTCTTCCATTCCATATCTGTCAACACAATGTTGCGTAAATTTTTTCACCAATTCGGCCCATTGAGGAAATTTGGCTTCGTCAGGTGTGGTAAGTCCATTCCACCAGAATACGGTTTTCGAATCTTTTGCCGCTAAATCTTTTGGGAAAAAAGATAATTCAACAAAAGGACGTACGCCGGTGTTGAGCATTCTATCAAACAATTCGTCAATATATTGCCAATTGTAAATAATGTTGCCATTTTCAACTTTGTAAACAAACATCTCGTCATTGAAAAGTCCGTGGAATCGACAATATTCAAACCCACAATTGTCCTTCACTAGTTTCAATTGTTCCAACCAAGAGGCACGTAATCCTTCATTGGCACGACCTGCCCCTACGCATTTACTCCAAAAATGTTCAAATTTATCTCCCTTTGCTTTTACATCAATAGTTAAGGGGCCCTTTTGTGTTTGTGCGTTCAGCACCCCTATGGATAAGAATCCAATTAATATTAAACTTTTTAGAGAATATAGAAAGGAATGACTGAAACAGTTTCGAAAAGATATTTTCTTTGGTAAATCAATATCGTTCATTTTAAAGCTTGACATAAAGATTCTGTTTAATTATTATAATGTATTTGGTTAGTTATTTTTTCAAAGCTACTCAGGATACAAATCACTGATATTTAGAATTATACATTTAAATCCAACTCACAAAAGGCTTACTATTTAAACCTATTAAAATCGTTATTAATCAGTATCTGAAGATCATTCTGGGGACGTTCAAGTTCGTATGGAATTGGCATTTTACTGAACTGTCCGAAATACAAGAGGCAAGCGTCATGCCATACTTGAGCATCTCGGCGTTGACACCTCAAGCGACTTTGCACCCGTAAAAAACACTCAGGATCAACGTATTTCTCCACTTTATCCCACACCTTCTGAAATTCTCCCACTCCCAACATTCCAGCAGTGTAGCGAATACAGATTTCGTCCCAAAGTGAGTGTCCATTTTTTAATTTATAATTCCAGGGGACATGATGGAACCACAACAACAGATTCTCGGGGCATTGAGCTGGGTCGTTGAGCTGAGAAGTAAGTGGCTCATGATACTGATCAACGGCTTTGCTGCCACTCCTTGTACGATTGAAGCCTACACCATCTTCAGATGCTTGATGATAATAAGGTGGCATCCAGCTGATTCTATTTCCTCTTGGATCGTTCCAAGGGCCAGGGCCGTAATGGTCGCCTGCAGAAAAGATGTGATTGAAACCCAGCGGCATCATGTAGTTGACCGCCACTTCACGACTATCGAGCATCATTTTTTTTATTGGAAATAAGAATTGCTCTGTCCAATCCTTTGATTCTATTTGGTTTACATTTCCAAATGTGAGTCTAATCCATTCATCTGCTATTTTTTCACTACTCATCGTATTGTCCCAGGCCAAACGTCCGAATGCATACCAATTAGCTTGTGCAAAATCATGTCCACACCAGTTAGCATCAAGCCCGACGTTGGCGACTCCGGCTATAGCGGAATATTTCTGCGGATAGAGTTGTCCGTCAGTGCATTTGGCAATAGTACTACCCTGCCCCTTACAATAGGTATCGCTTTTCATCATCTCTTCCCACATGGGTGCCAGAAACACCAAATGGTTTGAATGTCCTAAATATTCTTGCGTAATCTGAACTTCGGGCATAATGGTAGTTTGTTGCATTGCACCAAACAGCGGACTAAATGGCTCCCGTGGCTGAAAATCGAGTGGACCATTTTTTACCTGAAGGATGACATTGTCCCTAAATTTCCCATCTAATGGAAAGAATTCGTTGTAAGCTTGTTTTGCTCGATCGTGATCATTCGCGCTATAAACAAACGCCCGCCACATCACTATACCCCCGTAAGGCTTCAACGCATCTGCAAGCATGTTGGCACCATCAGCGTGAGTTCGTCCAAAATCCTGTGGACCAGGCTGCCCTTCACTATTGGCCTTGATTAGAAACCCGCCAAAATCTGGAATCAGATTATGGATTTCTTTCACCTTTTGCTTCCACCACAATTTTACCGAAGTGTCCAACGGATCTGATGTCTTTAAATGTCCTAGTAGTGCTGGTGATGAAAAATTTACCGACAAGTATGTTTTTATACCATAAGGTCGCAGTATATTGGCTATTGCTCTTACCCTGAGTAGAATCTGTGGGGATAAAACTTCGGGCGAGGCATTCACATTATTTAAAACAGCTCCATTTATACCTATGGAGGCGTTCGCCCTTGCATATTCTTTCCAGATAGCCGTGTCAGCTTTGGTAGGCGCCAGTAGATTGCTGTCTTTGTCCCAAAAAATTGAATTACCGGAATACCCACGCTCTATGTATCCATCTAAATTGTCCCAATGATTCAGGACACGTATCTGATAAGATGGATTATAAATTTTTTCAACGATTGAATTCCTGGTTTGTTGAATTCGCAACATCTCATAAACGCCATACAAAATTCCTGTAGGGGAAGTGGCAATAACAGCCGATTGACTCAATCTGAATCCATCTTTTTTAATGGTTTTATCACCAGTTATTTTTAATTCAACCACTGCATTTTCAGCACCTAGCCAGCATTTACTCAACTCATCGGCAGCAATAGCAACCGTAGTAGATTTATCGGTGTAACGAACTTCTACCGTTCTAGAAGTAGAATGTCGCAACCATAACTTATGACCATTTTCTGCCGATACAAGTGAATAAATCAATAAGATTAAAACAGTAATCTTTATCTTTTTCATAATGCTTTTCTTTTTGATTGAATCAGCTAAAGATATTTATTTCTCAAATGGATTCACCACCTTTTTATGATTCATAACTTCACCTAGTTTTGGAATATTCACTCTGGTTACTGACGCAAACAATGATGCCTTTTTGAATTCTACCATTGTTGTTTCGGTAGCACTTAATCCCTTAGCTTTACCATCCTTGACTTTTAATGTCAAAGTCTTGGCATCGGTGGTAAGACCTGCAGCCGAAATTTTCGTTCCCGATGGATTTAACAACAACAAGGTTTCATCCACTTTTAAAAGTGTTGTCCCGTTTTTGTCATATTCTACCGAAATACTTTTAGCTAGTTTTTGAGGGTTATCAGATGGGAATAGTGGAATGATAACAGACTCGAAATAATCTTGTTTACTGTTGCCTCCCTGCCCCTTTTTCTTTTGATAAATAACCTGGGTATTTGGCATCTTTTTGTTTGCCGTATAGATGTTTTTTACAATATTACTACTTTCACCTTGCCTCGGAACAAAATAAACCAACGAACGACCATCAGATGTCATCAAATAGGTGTTGTTATTTATTTTTTCTACTTCTTCTGTACGCCATTGAGGCCCGGCAAAATATTGACCACTATCTTTCATTTCAAAAATGTCTCTTGTCCACAATAACAAGTCTTTGCCAAATAAGAACTGACGGGTATGTGCAATCTCTTTTCCATCATTGTTTTTCGCACTCAGGGTGAAATCTGCATTAGATTGTGTTTCACCATCAAAAAAATCACCCACCTTTGAAGTTGACATGGGTGACAGGAAAAAGAAATAATTGTGTGGGTACATGTATTTATCCGCAATATTTACCTTTGAAACATATTCATTTCCATGTGCTAAGTCGCTGGCTACTTTGTACCAAAACTCAATCCGATTGTATTTGCTGTCGTGAACATTAAGAGGCATATTAAAAACTGCACCAATCACCTCGTTATATCCGGTTGCTGTAGAAAAATCCGCTGCTCCACAATACAAACCCACTTTTCCTCCTTTTTCTTTTCGGAAATTAAGTCCAATCCAGTTATTGATTTCCCCTTCAAAATCTTCAAGAACAATAACTTTTCCGGTATTGCTATTCACCAGTTTCACACCATCTATGTAAAATGTTCCGTTACCATAATTTCCGCCCTGAATATTAAATGGAAATTGTTTTTCCGGGTCATAAACATATTTTTTTGAAAGTATCGGGACTACAGATTTACCGTTGGAAGTCTTGTTAAAATAGCGGGGCATGCCTTCCAGTGTACCCCAAATCCAGCTTTGGTCCAATTCAAGAGTCATATATTTCCAACCGGCATTTAAAGACATAGAGTCAATCGGGAAATTATTTTCTTTTCCGTTCACCCTGAATGTGTTATGGGTGTTGTTCGATGTGCGATCGGGTGTATCGTGCAGGTAACTTTTATTCCCTCTCGTTATCGAAATTGGGGCAAGGAGAGAGGCTTGTCCATGCTCACTTCCACTTTTCAAGCTTATGGCTACCTGCAAAGAAGTACTGTCAGTACCACTGTTAAAATAAAGTTTATCCGGTTTCCCGTTTCCCCTGTACAACAGAACTGATTTACCATCTAATGGAACAGGTTTAATATTATCATCGCCCCAATAATAAGCTGCTCCCAGGGCACACAACTCGTACCCATCATACATTTCCTTTCTTATAGGATAATATTTTGCGACAGTAGCATCATAGACATTTTTTGCGGCAGTCTTAAAGCGACCATCTTTATAGAGAGCAGCCCCTTTTTCCAATGTTGCAAGTAATGCCATGCTGGAGGAAGGATATCCTCCGTAATCCCCAACAGCAGCGACGTTGCCTACATTGTTGACGCAGTTGAGTACATATTCAAATAGGTTTTTAAGTCGAGGGTCATTATAGAGGTATTGCATATTGTTCTCATCAATTACCGAAAACAAATAATAAAAAGTCAGACGTTCATAATCCCTTGAATCTTCAGATATTTCGGCTACTTCAGCAATTTCCTTCAATTGAAGATCTAAAGTATATCTTAATTCTTTATACAAAGGATGATCTGGAGCCATCCTTAATGCAATAGTAAGTCCAGCTGTAAAACTTAAATTCCGGTTCATCATGCCTCCACCTTCGTAAAATGCATTGGTCGACAGGTCAATCACAACTTCCTTTAGAATTGTTTTTTCATCTGTAGTTAGGGCAGGGTACTTCATAGAAGCATCTTTGGTATTGTTGTAAGCAGTCTCAAAAGCCATCATTCGTACGTAATGATCAGGGAAATGATAACCACGGCCAACTTGTGCCTTTTTCGTTTTCCACTCATTAATGGCAAATCTCGCTAGATAAAGTATACGTTCAAGATATTTGGGATTCCCTGTTTTTCTGTAGAAATAGACATCATTACAGTAGGGGGTGCAATATCCTGCCATTTTGGTATAGTTAGAGCAGTTTTCCCCTATTTTATAATCTTCTACCTGATCCAGAAAATTCTTATAGTCCTCTTTGGTAGGTTGTTGTGCCTTCACTTCCGAAGGTAAATTTGCAATTACCGAAATGAATGTAAATATGAGCAGTAATTGAAGTAATCTAATTGTTTTTTTCATTTTAAATGAATTTGGATATGTGTAAATTGAGACTCAATAAAGCATACTGAAATCTCATAAGCCATTCTTCAGATTAGTCAACAATGATCTGGGTGAAAACTACTTCTTTAGTAGGTACTTTTTTAAATCACACTGTCCAAACTCGCCTATTGATTTTGCCACAATTGAAGCATTAAGAATCGCACCACCTTCTGTTGTATGGGTATTATCGGTGGCAATATGGTACTTTTCTGTCACAGCTTTTTCCCCCTCACTGTCATAGATGTCTGCTATCTTCGAATTCAAATCGATGGCTAACACCTTTTCCTGTTTGGCTACCTGCATGGCCCAATCAGCAAAACCCTGTTCACCTCTAATCAGTTTTCCGTTTTCCCATCTGTTTTTTGGGATTGTAGAGCATACAATCACGGTGACGCCTTTTGCCTTTGCTTGATTTATATAACGCCTCAAATACCAACCAAAGCTATGAACCACTTCTTGTTTTTTGGTCAATCCATTAATAATAATCGTACTATCTTCGCCTATTCCACGAATTGTTCCTCTGGCGCGTGATGTATCATTTATTGCAGCCTGATCATTTAATCCAAACTGAATCAAAAGATAATCGCCTTTCTTGAGTTTAACATTCACACTGTCCCATAAACCGCGTTTCACCTTCATACCCTCAGGTAAACCGTTTGTTTGGAAAGTTCGTGTACTAGTTCCAGCACGGGCATAGTTTTTTATCTGAATTTTCTCTGTATCGAAAAATTGGGGTAGATATTTCCCCCATCCCCACAAGCCATTGCGGCCTGTACCATGGTCAACGGTAGAGTCTCCTATCAGATAAAGCGTTGGGGTTTCTTTTTCTTTTACGGTGGCTGCAATGCACAAAAACAGTAGCGAAATAATCAAAAATGCGTGTTTCATAACTTTAAATGTGTGTTTTGATAATGTTTATAGCTTATTATTAGTTGAGTAAAAAGTTCGCTGTTTCAACGTTTATAAAGAGATGACAATATAACGTTTTATTTATTCAGAATAAAATCCGGTTGTTTGTCAGCAATTTTGATCTTCCCATTTTGGTCGAAAACAACTTTAATTATACCCGGTTTTTCTCTCCATGGTGCTTGATTATCATCGCCAAAGAAACAGGTAAACCACTCTCCCTTTTTCGTCTTAAAGAAGTTTGTTCCACCATTGCATGGGACAGCTTCATATCGCCCTTCATACGGGCCATAAATATTTTTCGAACTAGCCATCATCATAGAATATCTGCCCTGATAATGATCCGTAGACCCAAGATAATAGACTCCGTTTCTTTTAAAGATAGTCACACCTTCATAGCCAAAGTCTTTATAATGATTCTTTTTGCAGGCCCACACCGAATGATGAGTCGAATCGGTATCAATCGTCTTAAAGGTGATTTTCCGAAGGGGTTCAGCAAAGTCGCTCAAATCATCTTTCATGCGTGCAATGAAACTCCCTCCTCCATAAGAAAAATAGACTTTGTGATCATCGTCTTCAAAAAGCGTTGGATCAATCAGATAAGAGGTTTCGAGAGGACCAATGCCTCCAAGCAACGGTTTATCTGGATTGGTAGCATGCACATAAGGGCCTTCAGGTTTACCTGTTGTGCTCTTCAATATAGCAATTCCACCCGGAGGCATACTGAACGCGATATAGTAGTTATTCCGAATATAATGAAGTTCCGGAGCCCAGACAGATCTCACTGGTCGATTATGCCTAGTGCGCCAAGATTTCTCCCAGCCTCCATCTTTCTCAATGCTCCATACCAGGCCAACGTAATCCCACTTTTTTAAATCTTTTGAACGATACAATTCAACACCATCATTATTACTCCAAATGTTTCGACCCGTACTACCCGTTAAATAGTAGTTTCCATCTCCACCTAAAATAATAACTGCGTCACGCATACAGATGTCCCATATCGGTTTGATATTAGGAATCAATCCCGATTTCACAACCGAACCAGTTGCATACTCATGTTGGTTTTCAGGCGTAATATCGTAATCATATGACCAAAATGCCACATGTCCACCAAAAAAGGAACCCGTGATGGGCTTCCCAGGCCCTGTTGTCCCAGGGTAACGTTTCTTGACCGAATCAATGACTGATTTTGGGAACTCTTTCACCGCTTCTATTTGTACTTTTGATTTGGCTGGTGCTGAATTTTGTGCCTGTAGTTGAAAAAGTGCAAAACAAAATAAGGATAGAATTAAGGCTTGCTTTTTCATATTCCCAATTATATTTATTATTTACTATTTGTTTGACAATCCTGTTGCAAGGATAAAAAGGGTGGAGGTTAACATCTTACGAGTCCTCCACACCTCTTAAAAAACTCATTTATCCACTCTAAACCAATCGAAATCGGCATAACCCGAGTCGTTGAGCCATTGTGGACGTTGGCAGAAAATACCCACTTTCGTTCCAATCCAATTGCCTGCAGAGGCTTGAAAACGGTTTCCGAAAGGTATGAATTTCTTGCCATCAAGGCTATAGCTAAAGGTACAATTAGCTTTTTGTTCTTCCCTTTTCTCGTTCTTTTCTAATTTGGGTTGTATCACCTCTACTCGAAGATAGAGAATCTTAGTTGTGATTGGGAGTGTTGCATTCACTGTTTCAGCAGTTCCTTTATGAGCATCTTTGCAACTCGATTGGCAAAGCACCAACCCTTTATCGCTATTCTCAATAGTAATCGACGCATAATCCATTCCCATGGCTACCAAACCAGCTCTCTCTCCTTTAACGTAAGGGCTAAAGGTCAATTTCGTAGTTGCCGTGAAGTTGGGTGCTGGGAACTTTTGAAGCAATAAATTAGGAGCATCCCACAAGTTTTTAGCTTCGCCAATGAGGTTCCACGCAAATAGGCGTAAGTAGCCCTTATCGCTTGCAGGAATGTACCAAAGCGGATTGTTGTTAGACTGCCATTCCCATTGTAAGCCGAGCTCTTGTTTGTCAAACTCATCACTTTCAATCGGTGTACTAATGGGGTAGGTTTTACCAACATTTGGTTTTTTATAGGTCGTTACGGGATTTCCGCAGCCGTCGCCATCTTTATCTTCACCAATCACTGGCCAATCGTTTATCCATTTCATCGGTTGCAACAGAACTACGCGACCGTATGCACCCAAGTCTTGAAAATGGAAAAACCAATCCTGTTTTCCATCAGGTGTATCGACCCACGCTCCTTGGTGAGGGCCGTTTATCTCGGTTTTTCCTTGCTCCATCACTCTTCGTTCCTCGTATGGGCCATAGACATTTTTCGAGCGCAAAGCCAATTGCCAGCCCGTTTTCACACCACCAGCAGGACAGAATATATAATAATAGCCATTGCGTTTATAGAACTTTGGTCCCTCAGTCGTTGTATTTACTGGATGTCCATCAAATACCAATCGATCTTCACTGATCGGTGTTGTCCCATCTGCCGAGAGTTCGAAAACGCCCAACACGCTCTTCATTCCAGCGCGACTTCCTGCATAGCCATGCACCATATAGACACGACCATCTTCGTCCCACAAGGGACAACAATCGATCAACCCTTTTCCTGCCATCACCAATTTGAGTGGCGACCAAGTGCCACGAGGGTCGGACGCTTTGGTCATAAATAGCCCAGCATCTGGATCGCCGAAATAGATATAATACTCATTGTTGTGGAAACGAATACTTGGTGCCCACACTCCTTTCCCATGCTGCATTGTAGTGAAACGCTCTGCGGGAACCATCTGATTGATTGCATAATTGATGATCTTCCAATTGATCATGTCGTTGGAATGAAGAATTGGCAATCCAGGAGTATTGGCAAACGAAGATGAGACCATGTAGTAATCGTTGCCAACCCGACACACATCAGGATCGGAATAATCGGCATAGAGTACCGGATTTTTATAGTTGCCATTTCCTAAATCGGAGACCCAAACTTTTGAGTTGTTTTGGGCATATAGTGCTGTGAGCGAGTGGATACACAAGACTGCACAAGCAAGTGATAATTGTTTAAACGACGTGTTCATCTCTATTCGTTTATTTTTATTAATTGATAATTATGTTTCACAGGCTGATTGACCTGATAGATCTCTTTGGCAATGATGGGCAATTGCTCGTTCATCTCTTTTTGCTTTGGTTTATTCGCAATATAGGTCTGTAATCGTTGTTGGCGACCACTATTTTCGGGTTTGGTCATCGCCTCTTTTGCCTTCTCAATACAGAGTGCAACATCATTTTTGTCAATGTTTTTCCCAAAAGAGATATCCCAAGCGAGTAAGTCTCTACAATCGCTACTTTGCGCTTGGTATTTTATGCACAAATCCATCACTTTGATTGCCTGCTTATACTGAGGTGTATTGGCATTTATCGCTAAATTGACCCCTTTTGCCAACTCATTGGCAGTATAGCGTCCAATTTCCCGCTCATCGACCAAAAGCTTGTATGTGCCAAGATTCAACCCTTTCACAATGAATTTCTCCTGATTAAATTTTTCAGTAAAGGGGACCAGATTAAGTGCTTGTTCAAACTTCGAATGATAAGGGAAAGGCAATGCATGCTCAAATAGCGTGAAGCGAAGCTCATCTTTCCCAACTTTTAGTGCTGATAGTTCACAATTATCTTGCACTATGGCCTTTTTCAACTTTGTGTCTATACTCAGTTGCGAAACATATTGAGGTACTTTGGTATCTTTCAAAAACTGATAGGCCATTACAAAACTACCGGTAACATCGGGATGCACTCTATCTTTTCCAACAATGGTAGCCGTTGAGTCTTTGGCTTGCACCGCTTTGTTGACAGCCATCATGCCTGCCCACATATCAACCACTGTTGCGTTATACTTGGGCGCAGTTACTTTGATCAATTCGCCATACGCATACAACTCGTCATTCGCTCCAAAATTATTTTGCGTTGCAATTTTTGCAGTTTGATCGTAAATGGATGGGGTCAAAAGGATCATCTTACGCGTACGAGCTCGTAGCGTATCATACACAATTTTGCAGTTGGTCTTATATTTATCATAAGCAATCGGAATATTCATCCGCCTGATCGAATCGGTCACGTTGAGCAGTTTATTCCTACTTGCCACATCATTCATCCCGATCATTACCGATGCAACCGTTGGATTGACTACAAGAATATCGCTTTGCATCCGATCAACAAGATTTTTGGCCAGATTACCACTAATTCCTAAATCGAAAAACGATATAGCTCTTTCTGGAAAGCGTGTGGTATAGTAAAGCATTACATAGCTCCAATAGTACCCTCTATGTGTAATGCTATTCCCAACAAAAGCCACTCTGTCACCATTTTTAAACACAGCATCCGACTCTTTTGAGACTCCACTTTTTTGTGCGTAAGACATTACACACACGATTGCAAGGATTGCTATTACGATACTTTTTTTCAACATATTATTCTATTTTTTTAAGTCTGAATTGAAAACAAACAAGCTATAATTCGCTAGTTGTATCTATTTCACGCCTTTATTTGTTGCACTAAAAATGGATTCTATAAAGGCAATTCTACCTCCTGGATATCCTGTATATTGCTCACTTTTATTTATTTTCAAATAACAAGAACGCAGCCCCAATTGATCGGCTTTTTCTTTGAATTTGATTCCATAAGCAGCACCATGAATATCCCCTTCGCCAACTGGTGCTAAGGGTGCATATTCCAATAAAACAGGAACCGTTTTAGTCGAAAGTCGGTGAATTGGCGAGAAGTCTTTGTACAGTTTTTTCACCTTCTCCTGTTTCATTGCCTCTAACATCTCTTCGTTATTCTTAAATCCGCCTGCACGGCAATTCATCGGATGGTTCAATGCTTTTTGACCAACCCATTCTAAAACTTCATCTGGCATCAAAGTGGTTTGAGCGGCAATTGCTGATACAGCCAAAACCGATGAAGATTCTCTCTCAACGGGATCTTTTGATTTAGGGTTAGCCATATCTTCGCCTGTTGCCAAAAGAAGCGAGGAGCATCCACCTGCAGAAAATCCTGTCACCACTATTTTTTTAGGGTCGATATTCCACTCTTTGGCTTTATACCTAACAAATTGGACGGCACGTGCAGCATCATAAACTGGTGCAGGCAAGGGATATTCTGAGGTAAATCGGTAGGTAATGTGTACTATCGCCACCTTTTTATCCAAAAAATATTGATCGAATGCTTTGAATGGATCAATCGGTCCATGTAGCCATCCTCCACCATGAATACTGATAATAACCGGAGTTGAGGTTGTACTCTCTGGCTTCCAAAAATCAAGGATCTGTTCCTTGTAAGGGCCATAAGATACATCCTTAAATGTAGGTAAAGTCGTTGGTGCTTGCCCCATCATGGAGATGGAGATGAACAAACTGAATATTATTAACTTAATCTGAACTTTTGTTTTCATTTTGCGCTCTATTTATGATCTAACTTAAACTGCTACATCCCTCTTTTGGAAAGTATCTTACAGCTATTATCTTTTATATACATTCCCATTCGGTGTTTCGAAATGGAAATGTCTCTTATTTACTGGGGCTACTTGGTGAGGGTGTATCAGTTCGAAATGGTAATGCTGGCAACCCCTCTTTACTGTAAAGGGTAATTGCTGGATTATCGGCCCATCCGAAGCGAACGGCTTTGGGCGAAGAAACTTCGGCACTTTTTACCACAACAGAGTTTCCTTCAATTGTTGCTTCTGCCGCTACAAAACGACCGTCATTTCCTGCAATTGTAAATCCTTTTACAACGCCATCTTTGGCAACGAGCCCACCACCAAAATTTTTATATTTCACTACCGCACAATCCTTTTTGAAATTGACTTTATCTACCGATGGACCATCGGCTTCGATAGATTGGCGATAGACCTGTTTTAATGCAACAAGTGCCAACCTTTGGCCAATTGTTTGTTTATTGATGGGATGAAGAGAACCATTTGGGCCTCCAGTATCGTAAGCGGTTGCCATGCCACATCCAGGAACAGTGGTTGCTACAGTTGTCTGTGCTTCACGCAATTCGGCCCATGTTCCATCTACTGGGATCGAAGGGATGCGACAATTGGCTAATTGCACAATCAAGAATGGGAAATTTCCCTGATTCCAGGCCTGACGCCAACTACCGATCATATTGGTCAACAAAGGAACATAGGCACCTGCTCTACCGGCATTGGCCTCTCCTTGATACCAGATTGCCCCTTTTATACGCATAGGAGTCAAAGGATAGATCAAACTGTTGTAGAAAGCACCCCATTGAGCGTAAAAATATTGGGGAGTTTGTGGCTTTCTCGGTTCACGTGGCACAGTTGCACCTTTTGCTTTTGCATCTTCCGATACCTTCTGCCATTCTGCATATTGTTGGTCATACATGGATACCAGTCCTGGGTATTCATCATTGTAACCTTGTTTTGCAGCTGCTGCCGAAGGATCATCAAGCACCGTTCTTGGCGTCCACAATTCGGCCGAAGAACCGCCTACAGCAGAGACCACCAATCCTACAGGAACATTGGTTTTCTGATGCAACTCTCGTCCGAAGAAATAGGCCGTAGCAGAGAAATCTTCGATGGCTTCTGGGGAACAAACCTTCCATTCACCTACACAATTGGAAACAGGTTTCAATCCTCTTTGAGCCTCTGTGACAGTGAAAAGTCGAATGTTTGGGTATTTTGCAGCAGCCACCTCAGCATCAGCATTTGCGACACCACCAAAACGGATACGAGGTGTAACGCGAAGGGTCATGGCCATATTCGACTGCCCCGAACAAATCCATACATCGCCTGCAAGCAAATTTTTCAATTCGATCGAGTTTTTACCCGAAATCACCATATCCGGAACGGCTCCCGCTGCTCTTGCGGGCAACATGACAGACCAGTTTCCTTTAACATCAGCAACAGCCGACCCTACATTTTCCCCTTCGATAGTGACGGTCACTTGCTCATTGGCATCGGCCCACCCCCACAATTTCATCGGCACGTCTCGTTGAATAATCATATTGCTACCAATGACTGCTGGCAACTTAATGTCAGCGCGTACAGATGCTACGCCGACAACGATTGCGCAAAAAGCGAGCACGGTGCCTCGGGTGGCGAATTGCTTCGAAAATTCAATTCTTTCTGTGATGAGGGCTTGCATCACTTGACTAACTTTACTTATTTTCATAACTTAAAATGTTTTTAAAAATCCTTATTTGCATCTGACACTCTTTCATCTCCAAGTTTGTGATGCTCCAATGATTGACTATTCGCTACGTTATTATGATTACAACTTCCTGCAAAATGTCTGAAAATATGGGTGGTTATAATTTTACCAGATTTAGAAAAATGACATCATTTTCTCTTATTGGAAATTGATACACGAACTTATTATCGGACTCTACCTCAACTACTTCAGTGATATAAGGCTCGCCGGAGTTGATATTTTTGATGGTTTGCACCTCTTTCTTAGTCAATTCGTGAGGTCTGCCCATTTCTAAATAAGTGGTATAGGCATCATTACTTTTGTAACCCACCTTGGTAATTTTCATCCTGTATTTTCCTTTCGGAATATTGGTCAACTGATACTTCACCAAACCCTTATCTTTAGCTGGTAGATTTCTAATATAATATTTTTGATTTGGAATACTATCTCCTTGGCTGGTAAGTGAATAATCAAATATCAAAGCCTGAATATCGCCATTATCGTTTTTACAAACCCACGAGGAGGAATCTGCATTTTGAAGTTCTGTTTTACCTAACTCATTCATAAATTTATAAGAATAATAGGCTGGTTTCTTGATAGATTGGTAATTCAGCAATCCAAAACCTCCGTGGAATGGAGTGTCTCGAGGTCCCATCTCTTCAAAAATATCGCTAAAAACCCAGTACGACATGGAATTGGCATAATTCTCAGTCCCTTTTAATTTATTCAGGATGAATGCTGCAGAATGATAGGCATCATGCACATTATCATCGGATGAAGGAGAAGCGCTCCATTCTGTAAAATGCAATTCAAGATTTGGCTTGAACGATTTTTTAATAGTATTGTCAGAGCTGATTACATCTCTAATGATTGTTTTTTTATTTTGAATCATAAAACGAAACATAAAACCATTATCGTCAACCGATCCATTTGTTATGGAATACCTGTGCGTACTGCAAAAGTCTATTGGACTGTTGTTTTTTCTGCAATACTCAATCATTTCAGGAATCCAGGCATTGGCTGCGGTTGCAGGTCCGCCGACACGATAGTCGGGGCATACACTTTTTACCGCCTTCGCCGAAAAATCATAGAGTTTAAAATACTCTTCTTGCGTAGAGGAATAAAAGTATTCCAGATTCGGTTCGTTCCACACTTCAAAATACCATGTTTTTACCTCCTCTTTACCATATCGATCGGTAAAATGTTGGGTCAATGCTTTGATCAAGTTCGACCATTTTTCGTAAGATTTTGGAGGTGTCACATTTCCATTCCACCAAAAACAAGTTTTATCTCCACTTGCCAAAGCTTTGGGCATAAACGACAGCTCAACAAAGGGTTTTACATCGATACTCAACAGAAAATCATACAGTTGGTCAATGTATTGCCAATTATAGATTGGATTACCTGCCTTATCCTCAAAATAGACGCCCATATCATCGTGCAACAAACCGTGCATTCTGATATATTCAAAGCCACACTCTTTTTTGGTCAAGCGCAATTGCTCCTGCCAATCGGCACGAAGTCCTTCATTGGCTCGTCCGGCACCAATACATTTGCGCCAAACGGTTTTGGTCTCTCCTTTCACGGCTGCCAAATCGACGGTTATCGCACGAACTGGCATTTCTTTTTTACTCTTTTGCTTTGCAGATACTAATCCTACTGCGATTAATAAAGTAATTAAGATTAAAATTTTTCTGTGTTTCATATTCTATTTTATATAGCTATTTTTGAATGAACCTGTCATTTGTGGTTTTATGACATCCAATATATACCAAATTCATAATTTTCAATTCAATTACTCCCAAACAATTTGATTGAATCCATTTGGCAATATAATTGATACCATTTTGGTCTTTGCATCGTACTCAAACTTCAACTCTTCACGTGCAAAGCGAACTTCAGTATTTTCAAATTGCTTATTACCCATAAGAAAATTGCCTTTCTTAATTTTATCTGTAAATACGGGATCATTTAGCTCTGCCAGTTTCTCATTGGAGCGCAGTTTAACAATCCGATTAGGCTTTTCATTCACTTTGAAACTGATTTTTACCTGAATAGGAACAGCAGGTTCTTCACCTTCTTTAATTTTGGGGTTGAACATTAATAAACTTTCATTCCACGGATCTGGATTAAGAACAAATGAAGCTCTCTTGCTACTCAAACTAACTAAGCCAGTTACAGCATGGTCGTACAATTTAGCCCATTGCGTAGAAAACAATTCACTTTTTAGTAACAGATTTCCATTTTCAGAGAGTTCATATCCATTGCTCAAAGCGTAGTCGATAATGTTTTTCTCCTTTTTGAGCATTCCAAACCATCCATTCACAGAAAGCTCTTTTTCGTTGCCTTTCAAACTTACGTAAAGCTTTTCTTTTGCATTGATTAATCGTTTGCCATTTTTACCTAAATCGCTCACTGTGTAAGGATTGGTTTGGTCATACGGTATCATCACATTAAAAAATTCGGTCTCTTTTGCCTTGCTCGTTTCGGTAAGCAATGAGTAGTTGAACCAACGAGCATTTTCGCCATCTACTTTTGGCTCAGGCTTTGCATCTTCACGGAAATTGATATAATAGCGAGGAATCCCAGGAGTTCCTCTGCCTATCACAGTTGTCGGCTTGTCGCCTATTTGTACCACCTCTAAGTTTGCTCTTTCGTCTCCAAAAATATATTTTCCATCCTTTGACAGATTCTGTCCAATCGGATTGAGATACCACTCAAAATTCTGTATTTTATCACTTTTCAATTGATCGTGTACCACCATCAATGAGGAGTTTCTAAACCACAAAACAGAGCGCTGATGGTCTACATCATCATACGTTTGTGCTTTACTTGAAAGGAGAACACAATCGTTCACATCGCCCCACGACATCAACCGATAGGTTTGACGGCCTATGTTTCTTTGCTCTTTTTCGTAACGAAACTCCTTACCATGTTTTTGTTGGTGTTCAGCAAATTTCCCATCGGTTCGACTGTAGCCCCACTCATTGCCCACACCTACTGTATTGTGAGAGACGGTGGCTTTGATGTACCCTCCGTATGTGTCGTAATCGCGGTATGCACCACGGTTTCCACCATCCATAAACATCGGTTTGCCTTTATAAAACAGATCCATATTCATACAATCTTGGTGTGCATGTCCGGGTATTACTGCATATTTTTCTACTTCACGTCTTCCGGCAAAAGTGGGTCCATATTTCATCATGAAATAGTTGGCATCCGCATCCCAGCCCGAACGATAGACTCCATAGCCACTCCAGATATAATTGGCATACATCGATGCGGGCTTTTTGGTGGTTAAGCCAAAATTCAAATTCAACAACTCGATTGGCTCCCATGCGCCATCCCTATTTGCCAACTTCGTATTATTGCGTGCACACCACAACATTTCAGGGTCATTCAAAAGCACAGCACCAGCTTCTAGTAAATTATTCCCATGATTTTCGTGGTGCGAATCTCCAATGGCCGATTTCCGTCCGTCGGGAGCAGTGAGGTTCATTCTCCAGTATAGATAATTTTGATAGGCTTTGCGCAATGGCAAGTCCTTAGTGTAATCTTTAACTTTCAAATTTTTACTGGCTATGATAAAATAGGTAATAGCATCGCCCGTACAGCTCCAATAATTCATCGAACTTTCTCCATAACCTCCATCCAGGTAGTTTTCGGTAATGAAGTATCGAGGTACCTCGTCTTGTGCCTTAGCCAACCATGCTGCCGACTCCTCTAAATCTGGATAATACATGGCAATGATCCCAATAGCAGTAATTGGACTGTAGTTGATATTAAAACAAAAGGTATCGTATTGAGGGATTACATTCAATGCACTCTCCAAACTCCACGCCTCAAGAAAACGACCTGTTTTTTGGATTTCACGTTTAATTACCTCTTTCTCTTTGTCCGAAAATAGTCCGGTTTCAGCCATTAAATCGTAGGCATACATGAAGCGACGTAGTCTTTCGGTCTCATGAATTCCTAACGTTCGCCATGCACCTTGATTTATATGCACTCCAGTCTCTGCAAGTATCATCTCTCGCAAAACCTGAGCAATCTCTTCCGATGGGAAATAGACCATTGCTACAGCCATAGGAACATATTCCGGTTGTAGTCTTTTATCCTTACCGAGTGCGGCCAACTCTTCCAGCGTATAAGGGGTGCTTTTGGCCGGAAATGTTTTCCGCCAGTTCCGAATATTTTTTGTAACTGATGCATTTAGTGCCGTTAAACTTGGCTGAAGTTCGGGATTAGACAACTGCTGCTTGGCTCGTTTCACATCCTCTACGGTCTGATAAAGACGAGGTTGCATCTCTTTCAACGCCTGTGCTTTCGTATTGAAAAGGGCACATGCTACTAAGATTAAAACTAAAATTAATTGCTTTTTCATTTGATATATTTACTTGATTATTTCTATATTATTCTACTTCAATCTTCACCGAAACTTAGTTACATCATTTATTTCCCCTTCTTGGACCATCTTTTGCGACTGATTTGGTGGTTGTCGATCTGAGTGTTAAGTAAAACGTCTGCTCAACAGGCGTTGCTGCCTGTATATCCGGATATTTACCCCATTGCCATGCCACCACCTTTATTTTCATAGCCTTATTCGAATAGTGAGGCACATCCTGAAACACTAGTTGATTATTGTTTACAATGACAGCAGGTCCTGATTTTACAAAATAGCGAACAGGCAATCCTGAACTGGATGTCGCCTTCAATGTGATGGAATTTACCGGCATTTTTTGATCGGGTATTGGCGGAAAAGTGATGTTTTGACGTTCACCACTTTTGCATGGATTAAGTGCTAGTCCAATAGGATTCGTAGTCAATCTATAGTCGCTGTTTCCGGGATAGAAAGAACGGGCATAATAGTTAGTGGCCCTATAACTTCTATCCACGTATACCTGAAAACGATCGCCGCCAAGTGGCTTAAATGGTCCACAAACCCATTCTGTAATCGGTTGTTCAGCCGGATGTGTAATGGTTTCTCCTCCATGATGTACAAAATTATCGGGTAATTTGTCATAAAACCCTGCTTTCAATCGAAAAGAGATGCCATCCTCCTCATAAACAACCGTTAATGTAGTTATCCCTCTGTGATTGAGTACTGCGGGTGTTCCATCTGCCGAAACAACATTGACCATCGCGCTTTTAGCATTCCAATTTACATTGGCTAAATCATACGCCTCCTGTGCCAACTCCTTTGTGAAATACCAAGGTAAGTTTTTCTCTGAAACGCTACACTCTTTATAGCTTTTGGGAGGTAATCCAGCATCTTCAGGGCCAGGCAAACCTACAACATATCCATTATCCAAGTCCACAGGACGCAAAGCATCACTTCCATTCAGCGAAAGCCGTGCCAAGGCACTTGCCTTAATGTAATGAGCAACGATACTCGTCATCTTATCCGTTATTGAAAAATGCGAACTACCGGCTTCAATCAATAAACTGCCCGGCCAAGTGGGTGTTGCTGTGCGCTTATCAACGACCTGTTTTTTTGCGACTACAGCGCCATTTTGCCATTCAGTAAACACATCGTATTGTTCCTGGTTCCACTCCACACCAGTACCTTTTGTTGCCAAAATTGGTACATTTGGCGATGTTGTTCTATCAATTGGAATATCTTTTAAAAGAACACCGGCAATACAACGATCGGGTACAAAACTGGTCAAAACGCAAGGAATTTGCAAAGCCATTGATTCTCCCATTGGTAACCAAGGGGCTGTTCGAATTTCAGGATGACCTGATTCTTCGGCTAGTGCATCTACGACTTTTTGCAAAACTTCAACATTCAATGGTCCCTTTTGAGCCAAAGGTAGCTTGTACGTATCTGGCATATAGAATCGTGGACAGGCAAACAAAATTGCCATATCAACATCGCCACAGGCTTTGCGTATTTCGGCATTAGCTACCAATCTCTGCTCTGGCACATTTTGATTAATGATCAACAAGCCACGAATTTTCTTGATGGATGGCGGTATCCACAAGTAAGCTTGAGTGGTGACTGATGCAAAGCCTCCCGGTGGCGTATAGATGATTGAATCGGTTTGATATTGGAATATACTGTTTTCGGGACTAGCCATTACTAGGCTTGA
This sequence comes from Bacteroidales bacterium, assembly GCA_049315325.1. Classification (GTDB taxonomy): domain Bacteria; phylum Bacteroidota; class Bacteroidia; order Bacteroidales; family UBA7332; genus CAXXIC01. Next base: position 2,373 of record JBMOKJ010000006.1, on the reverse strand, counting down.
TCCGACCCACGTACCCAGATTAGTTGAAGTGGTAATACCCTCACCTGCAGCTAATCTGGTATTTATCAAATTCAACAAACCAACTAACAGAAGTATTGTTTTAAAAAAGCTACTTCTATCAGTTAAATAAGCTATTTTCATTTTAGCAATATACATTTAACAATTTAAGATTTTCTTTTTATTGTTTTTTTCGTCACTCCTTCACAATTCGGACAAACTAAGTTCATTTTGAGCAATCAGTTATATCAATAGTTTGATCTATATAGGCGATTCAGCCATAATACACCGTTTGTCCTAAATGATTATTTTTATCATAACTCATCACTTCATAATATCTTCCTATTTCAAATTTGCAATATTAATTGATGGATAAATCTTTTTTGGTAGTTTGCGAAACTTTAGTATTAGCATCCAACAATAAATCACTAGTCATCATCAAATCCATCGACATAGCTGGTATATTCACAATAAATTTTCCATTCGAATCCATGATGTACTTTGTTTTAGTTCGCATACTCACTAAATTGGTATTTTTAACCCATTGTACAGAAGTGTTTTGCACAACAGTTGAAGTATTGATGACAATCAAATAAGAACCTTTGCCAGGAACAGTCACTTTAAACCCTTTACAATTTGAATTATTAACTATAAGAGGATTTATGTCACTCTCTTGTTCATTTTTATCTTTTGGTCGAATAACCGTTAAATAATGACTTTTACCTGAATTATTAACAGATATAGCTTCCTGGTAACAATTATTCATATCAGCTATACTTTTTGTATTTGCCAAATTGCGAGGCCAAGATGCTGGGATATAGTTAGAAGTGAATACTATTTTGTATAATAAAATACCTATTGAAGGTAGTAAATTGCTTATTTCTATATCCATTCCATTATAACCATGAGAAATGGTTTGCTTAAATCCATTATTGACCTGTTGATCAGTGGAAGTGGATAGTGTATGAAAATTATTGCAATGTTGAACTCCGGTATTTGCATCAACATAATCATAAATCACAATTGAATTGAAAAGTGTTTTCAAATAGCCGATGCTGCGAATGTATTTATTGGCAATTGGTTTTGGAGTAATATTTGCCGACACAAAATCATAATCCGTAGAGAGTAAACTATCTGATACCACTGACCAATATTTGATTCCATTCAAATCCAGTCCATTTGCATCTTTAAAATTAACCACATTATGATTGTGTGTTGAAACATGATAGGAAACATCAGGTTCAGCATATTCTCCTACACCTTCATCCAACATAAGTGGCGTATTATTGGCAAATAGACTAAATGAACCACAATCGGCATGAGAATGAAAAAAAGCACCTGCTGGTAAACGTGTTACAAGGTAAGATTCATTAGAAGTACCATAATTATTCCTGAAAATGTAATAACCAATATTTTTTTGTATTACTGAGGGAAGTATAAAACTTGTATCTGCTGGTGCATCAGCATTGGCAGTCGCTAATTGATGACCCAACATACTTACATTATAGGTACCCCCAGCCATTTTCCACATTCCCATGAGTTGCTTTGCAAACTCAGGATCAGAAGACGAAACTTCTGCTGCAGCCCATGCTAAATAAGAAAGATTACATTCACCCCATTCCGCATCGCCAATGGCCGGGGCGCCTCGTAAATTTTTATTAAGCTTATCTTTCGGATAGGCTGTCAACATAAAGTTTCTTATGATGCTTTTAAACCTAGGGTCTGATATTAAACCTGTTTCATTTCCCAAATAGTTTTTTTGAACTCTGGCAAATAAAAGTAAACATTTAATCACTACGCTACCTACATACCTAGAAGTTTCAGGCCAAGAGCCATCAATATTAGCACATGATAATTGTCTGTTCAATTCTTTTACCACGTAAGCATAATGATTTGCCGCATTGGGATTATCGGGAAACATAAAAGCGCCAGCAAATGCAACGCCCATTAATTCATCAAGCGTTCGGTTGTTTATAACGCCTTTTCCTGTTTCTACTACATAATTTGTATCTCTGAGTCGCCATGCAATACTATCACAAACAAGTCGTAAACGTGCAATTTCTGCAGATGTAAAGGGCTTTATAGGATTATTTATCACCAAACTGATGGGTATTAAAAGTTCTTGCATACGTCGCCCCCATTGAAAGCTTCTCCATGGGGGTACCATTTTTTTTCTTCCCGTTAATACAAGGTTAAAACAATTCTTTCTTACCGCCGTAATATCTGCTGTGTCGCCATAAAGAGCATATTTCAATCCTGTACCATACCTTAAACTTTTGTAAAGTTGCGCATTGGCTGGCAAAGCTAATTTTGCTTTTATGGCAGGGATATCGTTGTTATTAAAGATCATCCAAGGATGCACTAATCCTTGTTGTT
>JBMOKJ010000030.1:0-1896 GCA_049315325.1 Bacteroidales bacterium | reverse complement strand
GATTGAAATAACATTTGCATTGGGTTAAAACCCAACGCAAGGTAAATCGGTCGTGGCTACGCCACTTGTTAAACCAACCTTCTCTCTCTTATCTTCAAAGTCGCATCGCGACGACCGATTTGTTGAGCGTGGGGTTTTAACTCCATGCGATGAAAAAAAATATATGGAAACACTGGGTAACACAGAATTATTGAAACTCCCCAAAACCACCTTTTTGTGCAGCCGAAAAGTGTCGGCAAGTGTAGTGCTGAAATGTTACGATTGGGCTACTCAGCAACGTGATGCAGGGAATTGTGTTATCAGTGGTTTTCATAGTCAGTTAGAAAAAGATGTGCTTCATTTTCTGTTGAAAGGAACACAACCTATTATCTTGGTGCTGGCAAGAGGAATGAAAAAAAAGCTGAAACCCGAATTAGAAAAAGCTTTGTCCCAAAATCGGTTATTAATCATATCGCCATTTGAAAAAGAGATAAAACGTGTTACTGAAAAAACTGCACAAATCCGTAATCGATTAATGATAGAATTGACTGATAATATAACCCTTGGATATGTCAATAAAGGTGGGATGTTGGAAGAATTAATAATGTCAACAGATAAAGAAATTAAACGCTTATAAATATATACATACCATGACCAACCTCGAAAAACTCTATCAATCTATTGCCAATTTTAAGGAATTAGGGCTGGCACTCAATGATGAAATGCTCCAAAAAGCAGATTTATTGGAAGAAGACTTAATAAAAAATGAAGTTATTCCACGTCTAACAGGCAGTATCGAACCCATTATCACCCAGATACAACGCCCCATTGTGTTGGTGGTAGATTATGTGCCCGGCGAAGCACTCAGTGTACGCCTTACCCGCAAGCGCGTCATCACCGAAGAAGGCGAAACCAAACAATATTCGCTTGCTCCATTACCTAATAAAGAGCGCACAAAAAAGACGGATAAAACCATTACTTCATCGCCTAAATCGGCTTGGACAGGCTTGGTAGTAACGTTCCCTAATGGTAAAGTTATCAATAACCGCTATGCTTACGAAACCCTGATTGAAGTGGTTGAAACGGTTGGCGTACAAAAAGTTGCAACATTGGGATTAAAGCATGTTGGATTGGATTTTATTAGCAAAAAGAAAGACGACTTTTACAATCAGCATGAAGCTTCAGGTGGTTATTTAATTCTCACCCATTCCTCCACCGATAAAAAGAAAAGGCAATTGGAAGAAATATCCACAAAGTTGGGGTTGGGGTTGAAGGTGGAGGTGGTTTAACTCTAATACTAACAGTTTGAAAATAACCTGTTAGGTTTTGATAAATAATTACTTGGCATCAATTGGATTGGGCTTTAGCCCATTCTTATAATAAAAATCAAATCAGGGCTTTAGCCAAAATTCTTTTATAGATAGAATAATTTGGCTAAAGCCATTTCCATTTTTATACCTTAATATCCTCGGGCTAAAGCCGCGAGGCAAATGAAATACTCTCCATGTTGTTGAATTAATAGATTCAACATAAACTTCAGGATGGTTATCTTATTCTCACCCATTCCTCCACCGATAAAAAGAATAGACAGCTCGAAGAAATATCCACAAAGTTGGGGTTGGAGTTGAAGGTAGAGGGCATCTGATAGTCTGACTCCGAGTCAGGCTATCAATGGGGCAGTATTAACATCTCTGCGGTTGAATAAAAAGAAAGAATCGGAATCTGATAGCAGCAAATTCCTAATCCGGACAGAATTGGAATTCTGTCATCCCGAGAAAAAATAAAAATCAAATTCCGAAAAATAATGACCGCACGAAAAGGGATGATAAAGTTCTAACTCTGTCTTTTAGGCCATCAATGAGGTTAACCCATTTTGCAGCTATCCATCCATAAGTTTGTAAATTTCAACCACTTCAT
>JBMOKJ010000029.1:0-1902 GCA_049315325.1 Bacteroidales bacterium | reverse complement strand
GAAATACACAAGATTAGCAATGCTGTTTTACAAAATATCAGTCTCATTATTATTTGGATAAGCTTTATAATATGCACTATGCCGTAAATTTAAGAAAACAAATGTTCTTTTCTGTTGGATATTTTGGAAATAGATAATTGGATATCTTTGTAAAACATGAAATAAACCTCCAATCACATGGTTTTTAATTGTTTGATCTACAAATCCATGAAAGCGGTTTTCGACCACAAAATAATGTTCTATGCATGAACCAATACGCATCCTGAAACCTCGAAAGGCAATCAACAAAGCCTTCCTGAAAGTGAAGCCAATCAGGTCGGAAATTGAATGTTTCAAGACCAATTTAATTCAGTTGCTCGACAGAATGAATGATGCCGAATCGGAAGAGTTTCATAAAAATCTCGTCATCGATTTCTTAAAGAAAACCTATTACGATCCCAATCATTTCATTAATACAAAAGGCCGGAACGACCTTGTAATCCATAATGCTGACAAAGCCACAAGCAGCGTTGGGGTAGTGATTGAAGCTAAAAAACCAACCAATAAAGGCGAAATGCTAACCACTGAAAAGCTAAACGTGAAAGCATTTCAGGAATTGGTGTTGTATTATTTGCGCGAACGGATTACCCATAATAATCTTGAAGTTAAATACCTGATCGCTACCAATATCAACGAATGGTTCATTTTCGATGCCACACTATTTGACAGGTTGTTTGCCCAGAATAAAAACCTTGTAAAGCAATTCAACGACTTCGAAGGTGGACGATTGGCCGACACCAAAACAGATTTTTTCTACAAACAAATTGCCGAACCTTTTATTGCCGGCATAAAACATGAAATTGAATGCACACATTTCGATATTCGTGAATACGAAAAGCCACTGCGCAACGACGACCGGAAAGACGACAACAAACTTATCGCACTTTTCAAACTGCTTTCGCCCGGACATCTGTTAAAACTCCCGTTTGCTAACGATAGTAACAGTTTAGACAAACGCTTTTATGGTGAGTTGCTTCACATTATCGGTCTTACTGAAACTAAAGATGGAAGCAAAAAGATTATCGAACGAAACAAGGATGGAGAACGCAATACAGGATCACTGATCGAAAACGCCATCATCAAGCTCGACAGCCTTGATAAAATAACACGACTCCAGAATCCGGGCCAGTTTGGTACCAATATGCAGGAACGTTATTTCAATGTGGGGCTCGAACTGTGTATCACCTGGATAAACCGTATTTTATTTTTAAAACTCCTCGAAGCGCAACTGGTGAGCTATCACAAGGGTGATGCATCGTTCGGCTTTCTGAATATGAAGAAAATCAAGGACTACGACAATCTGAATAGTCTGTTTTTCGAAGTTCTTGCACGAATGCAGGACGAACGCAATGAAGATGTAAAGACCTTGTTTGCCCATGTACCCTATCTGAACAGCTCACTTTTCGAACCTACTGAGATAGAACAAACAACACTATTTATCAGCAATTTGAGTGATGATAAAACAATGCCGGTGTATGCATCTACTGTATTGAAAGATGACAAGGGCAAAAAACGCACGGGCAATATCAATCCGCTCGAATATCTTTTCAGTTTTCTCGATGCTTACGACTTTGCCAGCGAAGGAAGCGAAGAAATTCAGGAAGACAATAAAACCCTCATCAATGCCTCGGTACTGGGTCTGATTTTTGAAAAAATAAACGGCTACAAAGACGGTTCATTTTTTACACCCGGTTTCATCACCATGTATATGTGCCGCGAAACGATTCGCAAGGCAGTGATACAGAAATTCAACGATGCCGCACCTCCCAGATTGAGAGATAAAGAGGAAGTTCGAAAACTCAACGATGCCGCAACTCCCATACTGAGAGGGACAGAGGAAGGTCGAAAATTCAACGATGCCGC
>JBMOKJ010000011.1:0-97398 GCA_049315325.1 Bacteroidales bacterium | reverse complement strand
ACTTCTTGCAGATGCACCACCCGAAGGCTGTCTTGCTTCTGCTGAGCAAACGAAGTGACACCGGCAAACAAAATGCCGGAGAATAGAATAATTTCCTTTTTCATTTAATTTAATGATTAAGATTCTGAGAATCTAAGAGTTAGAATCGCAGAAAACAGTTAAATAAAAAAGGGGTTTTTAATAAAGAGAAGAATACCAGAAAGGTCGTGCACTACCGTTTCTTGTTCCCTGCGACGGCATTATCCGCATCAGGTTCAATGGGTATAGTCTCAGCCTGACGATTGTCAAGCACCCCTAAGATTACGGCGCAAAGGTAATAAAAAAGTTAGACACAATCCAAATCAGTCAAAAGCTGACGATGATTGCCGGATGTTACCCTTTTCACTTTGCGCTGATAATATAACAGCACAACGCATTTGTTGTTCGAAATGATTGTAAAAAATGGAAATTGGAAGAATGACGTTCAATAGATTAACATCCAATTCCAATGGAATCAATAGGTTTTCACTTTAGATTGATAGAAATCTCGCAGAACATACCACGCTTTTTTGCGCATTCCCTTGTCAGAAATGATGCCTTTTCTATTCCATTCCTGTTGATTGGTCTGATGCAAACGGTAAGGCGATCTAAAATCATACAATACCCACGGCGAAACGCCTCTGAAATTAGGTATATTGGCAAACATTTTGATGTGATCTTTGTACAGTTTTTCCTGATACTCTTCGCTCCACGACCAAGCGGTATTGGCATTTCCGGATTGTCCGTAAAGTGCTTCACCTCCAAATTCAGAGTAAATCAATGGCTTATTTGGGCACAAATTCCAACGAATAGTTTCGGGTGCATCTGGCCATGGAGTGTACCATCCGAAATATTTGTTTATAGAAACCACATCCACAAGCTCTTGAAGACTATCGTTGAAATTGACCGTTTTTGTTTTTGCATCATAATTAACGTTGTTGAATGCAACTGTTACCAAGCGGCTGTTATCCAACGACCGACAGAGTCTGATGTAGTCCTTTAAAACTCGACTTCTTGCTTCCGTTGGTGAAGTTTCGTTAGCCATACTCCACAGAATGATGGCGCATCGGTTTTTGTCTCTCGCTACCATTTCGCGAAGCATCTGCTCCCCTAATGCCTTGGTCTTAGGGCTTTGGAAATCAATTTTCTGCCACAAAGGAATCTCTTCCCACATCAAAATACCCATCTCTTCTGCCATTCGTACCATGATTTCGCTAGATGGATAATGCGTCAGACGCAGGTAGTTGCAACCCAACTCTTTCACTTCGCGTAAAATTTGTGCAGCATCCGAAGCAGTGTAGGCGCGCCCCTGACGCTGTGGTATTTCGTCGTGTGCATTGATTCCTGCCAAAAATATTTTTCGTCCATTGAGTAAAATATCGGTACCCTTTACCTCAATGGTTCTGAATCCAATTTTCTCCTGTACGGTATCCTGCTTTGAGGATAAACATACTTTATAAAGTTTGGGATTTTCGGGAGACCAAAGGGTTGGTTTTGCTTTAAATTCAATGCGGCCGATACCCGCTGAATCTGTAACAATTGATTTAGAAAGAGCGAGTTCAGGAATAGAAACGACAACTTTCTGTTCCTGTTTTACACCCGAAAGTTTGACCTCAACAGCGATTAATGAGGTGTGTTTATCGGCTAAACCTACGGTGTAATCACTTATGAATTCGCGAGGTGTTTCGATGACATCTACATCACGGGTGATACCTCCATAATTCCACCAGTCGTATGCCATTGCTGGAATATTATCGGGTTTTCGGCCATTGTTTACCTCCACAACCACAAAGTTTGATCCGGCTTTTACCCGATTCGTTATTTCGAACTGAAAAGGGGAAAAACCGCCTTCGTGCGAACCGACCTTGACGCCATTGACAAACACATTTGCCAAATAATTGACAGCACCGAAGTGTAGGAAATAACGTTTATCCGAACTCTTCTCACATTTAAAATCACGCTTGTACCAAACGGTGCTTTCGTAATACTTCAATTCGGGCATCTGAGAGTTCCAGTCGCCTGGCACATCGAGTCTCAATCCATTCCCGAAGGAGTATTCTTTAAACTGGTTGTCTCGGGTGGGTACTTCATTCTTGTATACTTCGTTTGAATTTCCGAACGAAAAAAGATCGATTATAGCATCCCATTTGCCATTGAGTGAAGTCGTTTTTCGCCCCTCAACGTTTATCATAGCTGTTTGCGCAAAAACTCCTTGACCAAATATCAGAATCGAAGCAAATGCGATTAAAATCTTTCTTTTCATAAAACAGGCAGATAGTGTAATTTAAATCAGTAATTGGATTGAAAATTAGACACAACCTTTAATCGGTTGAATTTCATAACAAAGTACGAGAAAATTCTCGAGATTTTCATCCGATTTGTACCAAAAAGTAAAATTCGAAATCAAACAAGCATTAAACAGTTGAATTATTTTCGTCGAATTGCATTGAACAAATCAACAAAATTTATTAAAATAACTACTGATTTACAACTATTTAAAATGATGGAAGCTCTATGGGAATCAGAGGTAATAATCATTTAAATCAAATGATATATGCTCCGCTTATTGTAAAATAACTCATCTTTTTTATCTTGAGATGCAAATTCAATCAGTAAAACTCACAAACAACTAACGGGGTGAATCTTTGCTCCAAATTAGCAAAAGAATCACCCCCTCAGTATAGTTTAAATTGGAATCCTCTATTTATTATAGCCTTCCAAAATCTTACCTAAAATTTCACTAAAATTAAAAATATCATCAAGACTTAGAATCTCAGTTTTAATTTCTTTTTTACTATCATCTAGTGTGACAAAATATTTCTTACTACCATTAAAATACAAACGACATATTGGTTTGCGATTATTATCGTCCAAGAGAATTGCAAAATATGATTGAGCATCACGATATGTTACACGCTTGACATCAACATATTGCCTCAATATTGATTTTACAATCATAAAACCCTCTAGCTCTTCCTCTGTTGTTTCAATTTTGCTATCTCCATCTTTCGAAGCCACAGAGACTTGCTGGCTATCCTGCTCTTTGGCTGATTCATCCTCCTTTGTAAGAGCTGTTTTCAATCTTTCTGTAATCAAATCGCTGATGTATTGCTGAACAGATCTCTTTGTCAGATTAGTAAATAAATCTAGAACTTTGGCTGTAACAACACTTGGATAAACCTGCTTTGCAAAATATTTGACAAATTCAGGATTTGGATTATTTAGCTCTTGATGAATAAGCTGTTTTAATTCGTTTGTGTATTTTAGTTCACTGGCTGTATTAACAATACTATCAGCATCAAAATATGATTTATGAAACTTCTTCAATTCCTCGATTTGATTATCCTTAATTTCAGAAATATTAAATTCCAAAAATGGTTTTTCATCCATTTTATTTGCATCTACTAAATCTGAATAAAAACGATATACTATTCCATTGGTCAGTAATCCGAATTTAGCTTTTGACACATGAAAATAACGCAATAATTGTCCATCGTGGATACTTAGATTTTGCGCCCAATGTTTGCACTCAACAAGGATTGTTGGCTTGCCATCCATGAATATTGCATAATCAATTTTTTCTCCTTTTTTTAAACCAATATCAGAAATAAACTCTGGAACAACCTCCATCGGATTAAAAACGTCATAACCCAAAGCTTGTAAGAATGGCATAATAAACGCATTCTTTGTTGCTTCTTCTGTTTGAATTTGATCTTTGAGTTTAATAACTCTCTCGCCCAAAATTTTGATTTGATCTTTAAAGTCCATTTTGCATTAGTTTTATGGGTTATACTACACTAAGATTAATGTATTGGTTATTTGACACAAAAAGAAAAGCGTGGGATCTGTTAATCTATCTGTTCCAGGTATCGGCAAACACCCAACTCCAAATAGACAACAGCCCCACGCCCTATATAGGACGTGAGCGCTATCGCTACTATTCTTGGAGTTTTGAAATTTTGCCGATTTCGGAAACAAGAATAATATCTAAAACGCTTTACGCTTATTTTCACATGTCTTGGTCAGAGAACTAACCGATACAAAAATAATGAAATGTTTTAATACGTGAATATGATTACTAGAAATATTTTGAGATATTTTTGGAATGGTCGAAGTATCGTTGTCTTTTGACAATTGTGTTTTCCACTTTATAAAACAACTCACCCCCTGACCCCGATAACAATCGGTGGAGTCAGAGGGTGAGAAACAGAGCTATTATTCGTTTGTAGCAGACTATTATTTCTTAAACTGTTTAACGATTTCGGCTTTCGTGGCATAGCCTTTCTTCGTCCAGAACAGTTTTTGGTTTTTGTAGAGCAGTAGCACTGGCAATGCGTCAACGTTCAATTCTTTGGCAAGAGCTTTGTGCTCGTCGGCATTGAGGCGGATTACATTTACCTTATCCTTCATTTCCACAGCGATTGCTTCTAAATCGGGTTTCATCTTGCGGCAAGGTGCGCACCACTCTGCATAGAAATCGATGAGCACCATTTTGTCTGACTTCAACAATGCGTTGTATTGAGAGCGACTCATACCAGTAGAAGTAGCCACAGCGTTATCTGTAGTTTCGGGCAAGTTGGCTGCTCTCCATTTCAGAATGCCGCCCGACAACTCAAATACCTCTTTGAACCCCATGCTACGCATAGCACCTGCTGCGGCAGCACTGCGACCACCACTCATGCAATAGACAAGTACAGGTTTCGTTTTGTCGAGTTTCGCGATTTGTTGTTCGAACTCTTCACTACGAATATCGATGTTTCGTGCGTTCTTCAGGTGACCTTGTGCAAACTCACCTGGTGTGCGCACATCTACTAGTGGCGCACTGGGTAGTTGCTTCATTTTTGCAGCAAATTCGGTGGGATTCAGACTCTGGCCGTTTTGTGCATTGGCACTACCGACAAAAAGGGAAATTACAAGTAGACTGCTGAAAATTAGTATATTTTTCATTAGATTAAATTAGTTAGTTATCACTATTTTAATGCAAAGATATTTTTTCTTCTGAATAAAACAAAGCGATTTTCAGATTTTTGGTAAATTATTTTAATATCACCAAAATGCTTTAATCTCTGTATCTGATTTACAAATAATCAGACCTCCAACCAACTGTTTTCTGAATTGTGTCGAATTATTGAGGCAAATTCGGTGCGGGGAGGCAAATCGAGAAATGGATAGGTGACTTTGGATAGAAAAAGTCCTTGTGGATAAGCTGGAATAATAGTTTTAGGCGTTTCGAGTGAGGTCAGAAAATGCTCAAACTGCTCGACCGAAAGATGCCCGGTACCAATCTTGATTAGTTTACCAACAATAATGCGAATCATTCCACCCAGAAATCGGTTAGACGAGATATGAAAGCGAATTTTTTCACCATTCTCGTCAGCATACAGCACTGCTTTCGAAACATCGCAAATGGTGTGTTCGTATCGGTTGGGCGATTTACAAAAAGCGCGATAATCGTTGTATTTGGGTAGCAGTTCGACCGCCTGTTTCATCTTTTGCAAATCAAGGTGTTTCTCGAGATACAGCGAACTGACGCCACTCAGGAAAGGATCTTTGTAGGTGTGAATGAAATAGTCGTAAGTGCGCTGATATGCATCGAATCGGGCGTGTGGCAAACCATCCATCGGAATAATATCGAACACCGCGATATCTGCTGGCAACGCTTTATTGAGACGAAACAGTAAATCGGGATGAAGTTTCTTTTCCAAATCGATGTGAAAGAAGAACTGACTGGCGTGCACTTCGGCATCGGTGCGACCGCAACCCACAATGGGGACTTTCTCCTTGAGTTGCATCTGCAAGGCCGATTCGATCACCTCCTGTACACCAAGTGCATTGGGGCCACGTTGCCAGCCGCGGTAATTTGTGCCATCGTAGGCTATGTGTAAGAAGTAACGCACGTCTTTTAGTTATGAAGTATGAGTGATTAATTATGAGTTGTCTAACGACAGACAGTTTATAAGTTTATGAGTGGCAAAGCTAATCAATATAAGTCTAAATCTACAGAAAAATACTATGTCAAAAAAAAATGCAAAGACAGATTGCTCCGCTTTGCATTTCGCATATTTTGTAAACGAAGAGTTTATCAATAGATAAATTTCTTAGCAACAATTCCCTTTAGCGAAGAAATCTTCACTACATAAGCACCTTTGGAAAGACCCGATAAGCTAATCTGATTTTGCTGTATAGTTTTGACAACAATTTTACCATTCAGATCATACACCGAAATAGAGGCATCTCCAGTAATTCCCGCCAAAGAAAGCAAACCGGTTTGTTTATTCACTGCTAAAGAGGGCTCGTCCATTTTTGTAGTTGACGAAATTCCCGTCATAAGATTGTAAGCAGTGATGGCACCTCCAACGACATTCACGAAAAAGTCTTTGCCTTTTTGCGTCATACTAGCAGGAGATAGAGAGAATCCCCAAAAGGTGTATTTACCATTCTGACGAAGCACAGAATAATACAATGGTTTGTATTTCAAAAGGCCTTCGATGGACGCTGTAGGTGTTGGTACATAAATCATCTTTGCTGGAGAAGTTGATGCAGCCACAGAAAACAACTTGAGGGAATCGCCAGTACTTACATTAAGATTGTACGGTGAGGTATAAACCGACAAACTTGCATCTTCTACAATCATCGTGTTCTCGTTTCCCGACATTCCATTCGGTTTACCAATAGCCAACGACAACAGACCAAATGAGTTGTAACCACCGCCACTCATCGACAGAATAGGTTTGTTTTTCGCATTAATAGTATCAACCTGCGCTTTTGTGAGGGAAGCAGCCGGACTGGTGATGATAATGTCGTAGTTAGAATAATTAGTGCTAATAGTACTCGCAACTGGGACAGTCGTAACTGTAAAACCACTCGTATCGAGGAGTGCTTTGAATGAGTTTGCAGTTACCAAATCGGTACTGTAGATAAACGCAACATTTTTAGTTGCTTTAGAAGACAAGCCGAAAAGCATAACGGCAACGATAGTCAAGAAGAGTTTTTTCATAAAAAATCGGTTAAATTAATTTGACAATATTTTAACTAAATACTCATCAAAATGATATGCATTTAGTACAATAACGCCCTTGTTGCTATTATTGTTCCCAAATATTGAAACTTTGTCTATTAATTCAACTAATTTAGAAAAGAGGTTTAAAAAGCACTATTTATCTTATTCATTATAATTTAAGCTTTGTGCTTATTCGAATGTGGCTACCAATCGATAGCAGATTTGTCGTGCGCAACGAGATAATCATTCGCTTTAGAGAAGTGATGATTGCCAAAGAAACCCCGATGGGCCGACAAAGGCGATGGGTGAACAGACTTCAGTACCAAGTGTTTCGCATTGTTGATAAACTCGCCTTTGCGCTGGGCATAAGAACCCCACAAGACGAAAACTAAATGCTCTTTCTGCTCTGCCAATCTGTGGATAACGGCATCGGTAAACTGCTCCCAACCTTTGTTTTGATGCGAACCTGCCTGATGAGCACGAACGGTGAGTGTGGCATTGAGCAACAACACACCCTGCTGTGCCCAACGGGTCAAATCGCCACTCTTGGGATAGGGCTTATTCAAATCAGCCTGTATCTCTTTCAGAATATTCATCAACGATGGAGGGAACTTCACCCCTTCTTGTACGGAGAAACAAAGACCATGAGCTTGACCCGGTTCGTGATATGGATCTTGTCCAAGAATCACCACTTTCACACGATCGAAAGGGCATTGCTCAAAAGCATTAAATATCAAACTACCTTTCGGATAGATTGTTGCGGATTGGTATTCTGTGCGTACAAATTGGGTTAACACTTCGAAATAAGGTTTCCCAAATTCGGATTCTAACTGCGTTTGCCAAGAGGACTCGATTTTTACGTTCATGAATGGGTAATGTTGTTTAACTGAATAATTGATTAACTGTATTCTCCTCGTTAGATTTCGGCTTGCAATTTAGAGAAAATAGTGTACTTTTGCAAACCAAAATACCGGCCCCGTAGCTCAGCTGTATAGAGCGTCAGATTCCGGTTCTGAAGGTCTTGGGTTAGAATCCCAACGGGGTCACACATATTTCCACTTAAACAGCTGATAATTAAAATATTATCAGCTGTTTCTATTTAAAACACACTGATTTGCCCCATCTCCTTTAAAAATGCCTTATTTTATTGGGGTTTTCGGATAAATATGAGTTAAAATACCAAGATCTTACTATATTTCAATTTGTTAATCTAACCTTTCCTTTTTTATTCACATAAAGAAATGTATTTCGTAAACGATTACGGTGATTTTATAAATAATGTAATCGATTACATCTATGTTTAAGAATATCAAAATGCTGTAGAATCGAAATTACAGTTTATATTTGTTTAGATTTGAAAACGTTTCAAATGAGTAATTGGAAAACTAGAAACATTGACATGAAAACATCAATTTTATTTCCTTTTTCAAAGCATATTTTTCCTCTATTATTTTTAGCTCTTTAAGCAAATTAACCTTTGTAAGATTTCACTTCATTATAATATTCCCTGATATGAAAAACATACTTATCCCCATCTTTTTCTTTTTTATTTTATTGCAAGCCCATGCTTCTATACAAAACGCCATTGTAGTTACAAATCAGGTATTGACCATAAATTCAGTGGGTACACAAGACTACGAAATTTCGGCAAATGCTGAACTTCACATCAGTGTCCCTGATGTTGCGTCTACAGGAATCATCAATATCACAAGCGAATCTGGTTGGGTATTTTTGGCGGGTGTCTTGCCATCTAACGCTATTAGTTTGTATTTGCCTAAAATGACCGTAAATGGTCAACCCGCAGCAAATAAAACGAATATTAGAGTAACCAATTATCTGAATGGCAGTGTCATTATGGCTCATGGTGGGGCTTTCGAAGCTCTTACCGTTTATAAAGATGAAAACTACTTGGGCGAAACGATGAAATTAACACCCCTTACCTTCTATCGAAAAGCTCAACTCGGAACGTTTGATGATGCCATTTCATCCATCAAATTAAAAAGAGGCTACATGGCTACCTTAGCTTTCAATGAAGATGGAACGCGATTTAGTAAGGTGTACATTGCCGATGATGCCGATGTAAATATACCGGTTTTACCAGCCGGTTTAAATAATCAGGTTTCTTTTATCCGTGTATTTCCATGGCGCTATACAGCAAAAAAAGGAATTGGATATGGCGCTGCTCCTGCAGTCGAAAAAATAAATTGTAACTGGTTTTACAATTGGGGTCCTACAACTACTGATAATTTTACTAATTTTGAGTTTGTACCCATGAAATGGAATGCAAATACAGTGAATGATGCCAACTGGACTGATATTTTGAATCTTCAGAATGCCACACATCTGCTTGGGTTTAACGAACCCGATGGCGCCACTCAAGCAAATATGAGTGTTGACAAACAAATTGGTCTTTGGCCAAAAATGCTTGAATCAGGGTTGAGAGTTGGTGCGCCTGCCTTTGCTGGTGACTATACTCAATTGTATGAATTTATCGACCGTTGCGATGCATTGAATTACAGAGTCGATTTTGTACCTCTTCATCTCTATTTTGAGCAAACTGGGTTGCAATTTTACAATAAGTGTAAAGCAGTATATGATCGCACCAAAAGACCAATTTGGATCACTGAGTTTAATTACGGAGGCGACTGGACAGGTGGAAAACCAACTGATGCTCAGGTAGCTACCTACATTTCCGATATTATTCAGAAATTTGATACCGCTCGTATTATTGAACGTTACGCTGTTTTTGATTTTCACAATGAAACTATCCCATATCGTTATGTATTTACCCTCCCTAAGACAAACTTCATTCCTACACCTATGGGGTTGACGTATGGAGAACATGTAGCACCCATGGCATTCAAAACAGCTGTACAGTTTTTCAATCCATATCGCTTAATAGCACCCACGCTTTTAACAGCAAACTTAGATGTTGATAAAACGGTAAAACTTACTTGGAAAAACGATGGTGCGAATACAGCTTCTGTAACCATAGAGCGTACAGGTGCTGGCGGAGGTACCACATTTTATCCAATTGGAACATTCCCAGGTAATATTGAAAGTTACACGAGTGTTGTCCCTTCTTACGGCACATACATTTACCGAGTACGTACAACAAATACTTCAAATGTAACTTCTCCTTATGCATCCGTTTCAATTAATGTGGTTGCTTTTTCGAATATAGCTCTTGGTAAAAATGCGATTGCGAATACAGTGCGAGATACATATCTTGGTAGTAAGGCCGTTGACGGCGACACAGCAACAGCTGGAAGTCGTTGGGTAAATGCAGTAGATGTGATGCCAGCAGTCTTAACGATTGGATTAAAAGGAATGTATCGGATCAATGAACTCCGTCTTTTTACTGGGTATATTGGGTATAATACGCCTTTAATCAATTTCAATTTTGACTATTGGGATGGCACAGCTTGGGCAAACCTAATTACAGAAACGGCGAATGCAGAACCTAAATACAGGAAAACATTCCTAGAGGCAACAACCGATAGTGTTCGACTTTATGTGAATGAAGCCGAAGGAAACATCATTCGGCTATATGAAATACAAGTGATGGGTGTGAAAACAATGGATATGGGTATAAATATCATTACAGATTCAAAGATGATGATTTACCCTAACCTAAGCAATGGAATAATCAATATATTAAATCCACAAGGGGCCAAATATGTCAGTATTTATGATATACGAGGTGGATTGGTTTATAACACTAATTTTTGCAATAAAATCGACTTATCATTCTTATCGAAAGGCATGTACTTTATAAGAACAGATTTGAATCAAACGGCAAAATTCGTGATTAAATAATTAACTAGAGTGAATGTGTTTGGTTAAGTGAGCGCATTCTTTCATTTGGGAGAATGCTCTTTCTACTCTAATAGATATTGGCATGACACATATCGTAAAACTAATCTATTGGTACTTTAATTTTGGAAATAATCAAACAAACATGTTGCCATATTAATCTTTCTAATAGAATTTACACAAATATAAACCATGAAAAATACATTTTTTAGCATTACTGTTTTCTTCGTTTTCTTAACATCTATTGGAAACAAAGTCAACGCAATTACGCCACGCTGGATTTCCAGCACCCAGACTGAACCATGGAAAGAGTTGCCAACTTCAACAGTGGACTCTGCGGGAACCAATGTTCTCAAATTAGATGTAAACACCACTTACCAAACTATGGATGGTTTTGGTGGCTGTTTCAATGATCTCGGTTGGCAAGCACTTCTCTCGCAGAATGAGCAGCAACAGCAAGCAGCACTAAAGTTATTGTTTGATCCTAGCGAAGCCAATTTCACTCTATGCCGTGCACCAATTGGGGCGAATGATTTTTCGCTGTCTGCCTATTTTCTCAGCGAAACTCCGAATGATTATAAAATGGCGAATTTCAGTATCGAAAGAGATAAGCATGAGCTAATTCCATACATAAAAGCAGCCTTGAAATTTCAGCCAAATCTCGGCATTTGGGGTGTTCCGTGGTCACCACCAGCATGGATGAAAACCAATGGACACTACAAAGGCGGCAGAATGAAACAGGATAAACAGACACTTTCGGCCTTTGCGCTTTATTTTTCGAAATATGTGCAGACCTATCGATCAGAGGGCGTAAATATTTACGCCATTATGCCACAAAACGAACCCATTTACAACAACAATATTTATCCACAATGTGCGTGGAGTGGTGATGAATTGAATCTCTTTATGCGGGATTATCTTTTCCCTCGTCTTAAAAAAGACAAAGTAAAGGTTGAGGTTTGGTTGGGTACGATAGTCAGTAAATCTCTGTCAGAATTTACGGAGCCGGTTTTGAATGATTCTACCACAAATCATGAAATTACAGGAGTAGGTTATCAATGGGGAGGTCAGGATCTTATGTTGGCAACACACGAGAAATATCCAAACAAGAAAATAGCTCAAACTGAAACCGAATGCTACGATGGGAAGAATACCTGGGTTCATGGTATGACCACTTTTCGAAAAATCATTGAAGATACAAGACACTTTAGCAGCAGTTACTTTTTTTGGAATATGATTTTGAATGAATCAGGTAGAAGTACCTGGAATTGGGCTCAAAACAGTTTGATTACAATTGACAGAAAGACAGATAAAGTGATCTGTAATCCAGAATATTACGCAATGAAACATTTCTCAGGAGTTGTAATGCCTGGTGCAAAAAGAATTGCGGTGAGTGGTGGAGCGTTCAAAAATGTGGTTGGGTTTCAGAATCCGTCTGGTAGTAAAATACTCATTTTTCAAAACGAAGCGGCTCAAACGGTTGCCACTGAAATTTTAATCGGTAGTACTTACATTAAACTTGAAGTGCCTGCTAATTCAATGAATACGGTTGTTATACCCTAAAAAATACGATTTAATTTCAACAACACAACAAATAACTTTAAATGAAAAAACTAATTCTATTACTTTTATTAGCTCTGAATGCAAATTTGTTTGCTCAACCTACACCTGAAAAGAAAGATACTACAAGCAAAATGCAGTGGTTCGAAGATGCCAAACTCGGCATATTTATTCATTACGGCATCTATGCGGTGAAAGGCGTGAGCGAGTCGTGGTCGTTTTATAACAATCAAATTTCTGAAAAAGATTATTTCGACCAATTGAATGGATTTACGGCGAAAAACTACCGTCCTGACGAATGGGCAAAACTCTTCAAAGAATCAGGTGCCAAATATGCGGTTCTGACTGCAAAACACCACGACGGTGTGGCGCTTTGGGATACAAAATTGAGCGATTTGAGTGTGGTGAAAAAATCACCTGCTGCACGCGACCTCATAACGCCATACGCTCAAGCACTGCGAAACGAAGGCTTAAAAGTAGGCATCTATTTTTCGCATCTCGACTGGTCGCATCCCGATTATGCGACTGTATTTAATGCACACGAAAAACAACGTCCGACAAAATACAACGCCTACGATTTCCCAAAATCTGGAATTGAGGACACTGTACGTTGGAATAAATTTGTGGCTTTTCGGAATGCTCAGATGAAAGAGATTCAGGATTTAACAAATCCCGACCTATGGTGGTTCGATGGCGACTGGACTCACTCTGGCAGCCAATGGAAAATGAAAGAATTGCGTCAAGAAATGCTTTCGTGGAATCCGAAAACCATTCTGAATGCCCGAATGATGGGCTATGGCGACTATGCAACACCGGAGCAAGGTGTACCCATCTACGGACCGAACGGCCCTTGGGAATTGTGCATGACTATTAACAATTCGTGGGGATATCGCCAAAGTGATAACAATCAGAAATCGGTGAATTTTATCATTCGTATTTTTGCCGACTGCATAAGTATGGGCGGGAATTTGCTGCTAGATATTGGTCCTATGGCAGATGGAACCATTACTCCGGCACAAACCGAGCGATTGAAAGGCTTGGGTCGCTGGACAAACAAACATGCCGAAGCCATTTATGGCACTACCCGCGGATTGCCTTTTGGTCATTTCTATGGACCAACAACCCTATCGAAGGACAAAAAAACCATTTATTGCTTTGTGCTCGACAAACCAAACGACGATATTGTCATTAAAGGAATTCAGAATAAAGTGAAACAAGTGCGGTTGATTGGAACGAACGAAACTCTTGCTAACAAGAAAGTCGGCGGAGCAGCTTGGTTGCATATTCCGGGTGTGCTTCAAGTGACATTACCCTCTAAAAAATTGGACAAAAATGTCAGCGTTATCGCGATTGATCTTGAAACACCATTGGAATTATACAGGGGAACCGGGGGCATTCTTGATAGAAACTAAACAAACAGGTAAATCTTATCTTAAAGAATGTGTTTTTATTCCAACAGTTTCGACTCAAATAGCAAGGTGTTTTTAATGTTCGGTTCAACTCATAAATTCAAAAGAAACATAATGCAGCTTTCTATACATTATTTAAACTTCAATGTCCAGTTGATGGTATTCGTTTGATCAGAAAGGATTTGAATCCTCAACAATCCATCTTCTGAAATTGGCAGCACATTGATTTTTGCACTTTTCATGCCAACAATCGAAGCTTTTACGAACTTCCAGTTTTTGGTATCGTTTAATCCGGCAATGCGGAGTTCATACTCATCGCCAGCCACTAAACTACTTCTACCTGTTAAAGTATTGTTCGACCAGCTTTCATCTTTTAAATCTACTAATCCTTGTGTTAAGTGTTGCGAAGTAGAAAGAACAATTGGATGGCCCTCCATAGGACGTAGTGCTAAAATCATACAGCTTTCGCCACTAAGCATATAACTGATTTTATTCCTGATTTCACCCAGATATTTATTATCCCAATAGCTGAAAGCATAATAGTTTTTGGTGGAATCTAGGTTCGCCCATTTCAGTGTTGTGCTAATAGATTTTGAATCTTTTCCCCAATTGAATAGCCCAATAATGGATTTATTTTTACTAACCAAGGTATCCTTTGTTATCCATATAGATGGTATGTTTGTATCGAATGCATCAACAGGTCGCGAAAATCCATGATGACTCAGCATACTCCGTTTGAGTATATCCAATCTTTCCGTGGGTAAATTGGGCAACCAATCGCTGCTTAAAAAGAAATGCCGTGTAAGTGCTACCCACGAGGGTAAAACTCTTGCTGTTTCGAGTTTGGAAGTACCGCTAGAACTAGGATCGGCCTGCCCTTTCCCAGATTTACGGACAATACAAGGGTCTGGATCGTTCCACCAAACCCGTCCGTTCAAAAAGTACAAACGTGATGCTCGGATAACTCCTGTTCTAAAACCTTCACCATCATGATTAAAATCGGGACCTATGCGCATGGATTGCACTTTACCCATAGATGCCCCAAAGGAACGCATATTCTGACTGGCGCAGCAACCCGAAAAAAAGACATCTTCACCTACTGCTTTACGCAACAGTTGTAATCCACTTCTGAAAGCTTGAATCTGTGTTACTTTCGGATCAAACAACGGTTGACAATTCCCAATGCTATCTTGCTTGTAACCATCATTTATATACACTTGGTTGGTGACCGTTCCAGTCCACAACCCATCCATTTTGAAGTAGTTGAACCCCCAATTTTGGAGTTGTTTGGCTGTGTTGACAATGTGGTCTTGTACAGGCGGATAGGTCAAATCCAAAGAAGTGCCTCCCCAAGATGTTTCAAAAGGCATTCCATTGGTCTTTTTAGCAAACCAATCGATTCTGTTCTTAAATTCCGGATCCTGATGATTGCGGGAAAATGGCATCCACCAAATACCTGCTGTTAATCCGGCCGTTTTGATAGCACTTACTGTAGAGCCAAATCCATTGGGGTAAGGGCCATCTTTTTTTATTCGGTCGAAAGCTCGGCGCGGTCCATTGTATTTTCCGCCATCTTGCCAATAATCATCTAACTGAATAGCAGTCAAACCATAATCTTTTAAATTCTGATGAATAAAACTGGCTAACGCAACGCTTGATGTATCGTTGCCCGCAAATCCGTTTTTTTCGGAATACCAACTACAATATACCGCTTGAGGTGAAGGAAGTTGAATTTTCAGTTGCTTGGCGATAAGGTCGGCATACTGCTCCTCACCCAAACGCGCATCATCGAAATATCCGACCACAAAGGTTTCTAATCGCTCCGTTGCGCCAGCTCCTACCAGCAAATGGCCATAATCAATTTGTGCCGTTAGCTGCACTTTATTGGAATTTGCTGCAGGAATTACCACACCACTCCCTCTTTCGTTGGTTATCCAACCCGAAATTACTCCTTCACGATTTTTAGGATTAACGGTAGTTAGAAACATATAACTGCCTGTGCATTTATCAGGGCTAAGCAAGCCTCCTGTACCAAGAGTTTTCAACTCATTGGCTGGCACGTTAAGTTGTATGGAGAACTGAAATGGGATTAATTGTCTGTAATCTACGGCCTCTTTCGCATTATTAACAACGCACTGTGATATAAACAAAAATGGCGTTTTATCGAAGACATCAAGATAAACATCTCCGCCATCTAATCGGGTAATTACAAGTCGACTGCCTGAACCGAAAATCGAATTAACGACCTTTTCAGTGCGGGCTCGATTACCAATACCCTCTAATATTCCATTTTCGATAAAAGCTGCTTTTTTAAATTTACTCGTACCCGAAATCGTCCTTGTAATTGGATCAAAGGTTACGGATATAAATTGATTTTCTATGGAATTAACACCTGGTTTTGAGGTCAAAACTTGAGCCGACACGCCAAACGCAAAGCTTAAGCCAAACAATAACATTCTTATTTTCATTGCAATCGGGTATTAGGGTTTTAGCTAATTTAAGATAAAAGTATGTCATTCATTTGGTTAAATCAATTACCGTTTTTTTTATTCAGATTTCAATCTAATCATTGAATTTTTGAAATACTCTTACATAGTCGATATACGCTTTATCTGTATGTCCACTTTGGATAAATTCATTCTTGCGAATATCCCCATCCAACCAATCGTTTTTCCCAAAACAACTGCCTGAGAAATAGAGGAAATGAGCTACATGCGGTATTAGTTTGGGGTCGTTCATTTCTCTTACCACCTTGCCATCGAAGTAGAATTTCAGGTAAGTTGACGTCCATTCAAAGCCGTAAATGTGGTATTCGGCATCGTGCATATTGGGCATTTTCATCAGTTTCCCATTCGATTTATGTGCTGGCTTGGCATACCCATCCCAATGCAAGCCATTTGAATACGCGTTGGCTTTCGAACCTTCTACAATATCAATTTCGGCACCATCGTTGGCTGTTCCATCAGGTGTAGTTAACCCTCTCATGCCATCACCCTCAGGCATCATCCAAAAAGCGGTTTGATGTCCGTTGGGCTTGACCACATGCATCCGGCACTCCAAAAAACCATAGGTTGGAGCATATTTTCCTTTAGAGTTAAACCTGCCTGCATTGTAGGCTGTATCGTTTATTGCTGACTTTCGGTAGTAAATAAATATATTTCCATCTTTCTCTTCCACCTGATTACTATCGGCAAAAAGTGTTACATCAATCCGTTTCTTGATTGAGGTCTCCACGTTCCATTTAGTCGTATCAATTTTACGACCATTAAACTCATCCGAAAAATCCAATTTCCATTTTGTCTTCGAAGAATCGTTCACAACAAAAGGCTTTTCATCAGGTGAAGATTGAGGGTCAACAAATGAATTCAACTTAGTTTTCTTTACTTTTTTATCAAAGAAAGAAAGATTCCACTTATCCATCCAGTGTATTTCGGGCTGATTGTTCTTGAACGTTACTGGAAGCCAGATATAACCACCCGTAATTGGGTTTTCTTGCCTCCACACATCGAATACGGCAATGTATGCATCTTTTTTCCCTTGCACAGGTATAATGCACGAAATCTGACCGCCAAACGTTTTCTCTGGACCTATTCCATTGTGCGGATTTACGCCGAATGTGGGATTGCCCAAATTAGTAAATTCTCCTTGCAGTGAATCGGCAACAAACAAGCGAGCTGCATTTGGATTAAAACCCGTCGATCCCGAACCTAACAAATAATATTTTCCTTTCCGATAAATAACAGCCGGAGCTTCCGTATGGCGGGTTATACCTTTTGCAACCTGATAGCTATTCGGCATTGTCGATAAATAATCGGGC
This sequence comes from Bacteroidales bacterium, assembly GCA_049315325.1. Lineage (GTDB taxonomy): Bacteria > Bacteroidota > Bacteroidia > Bacteroidales > UBA7332 > CAXXIC01. The sequence goes on along the minus strand of JBMOKJ010000011.1, from coordinate 79,778 downwards.
TGTAGCTTACCAATGACAAAAGACTTATCTGGTTTGCGTACCGTAAGATGATATACTGATCCGTCAATGTCTTTAAACATGCAAAAATCGCCTGAACCATTCAACGAGCCACCTCCCAAGAATTTGTGTGAATAGGTAAATGGCCCGTACGGTTTATCGGCAACCGCTACGCCAACATTGCTGGTTACGTAGCCAACTCCTTTTAGATACAATTTAAAATAGGCGATAAACTTTTTTGATTTTTCGTTGTAAACAACCTTTGGTCGCTCCAAAATGCAACCATAGGTAATGTCACTATTCTCATCTTTGTAATCAACACTTAATACAATTCCTCTATCAGTCCAGTTAATTAAATCAGTAGACGAATAGCAATGTATACCACCATCGGCAAAATCTTTTTCGGACTTCCCTTCAATTTTATGTTCACCATACCAATAATAGACTCCTTTGTGAAAAATGACACCACCACCGTGTGCATTTATGGGTTTTCCATTGGTATCGAGCCATTCTAAGCCAGGGTGAAAATCTTTTTTCAGTTCACCTTTCGCTTGGAAAAGAGGCATACAAAGCAAAAATAGCACAATGATAGCTTTCGGAAAACTGGTCTGTTTCATTTGTTCAAATTTATTTTTTTCATTAAGGACACATGGAACTCCATCACAAATTGATCATTAACTGAGGTAGAGTCACATAGAAACGGAGTCATGTGTCAAAGTTTAAGTGATTGGTCTTTTCTATCTGAATGTTGATATCTCTTTTTCCAATACAACAAAACCAGTTGGAGAAACGAGTTCAAGTTTGTCTGACAGTGAATTAAATGGCACTGTGAGTTTCTGGAATTCACCAGGTTGAATTTTATGAATAGCATAATTTGTGTTTCCAACCCGTACCTTGAACCCGTCTATAGTCATTCTTGGGAAATCCGAACGAACAATAATTTTCAAAATGAGTTGATTGTTGGATAAACTCTCTTTTTCGAAATAAGCTGGTGAAAATTCAACGCGCAATGCATTGTATGCATCTAATTTTTGCCGATCAGCTGTAACAACACCCCAAGGGCGATAACCGTCAGCAGCTGTGCCATTGTATCGACTTCGGTAGTGGTTGAATGTCCAGATGGAAGCACCCATTACATAATCGAATTTGCGAATAACTTCAATGTTCTTTTGCAGTTTTTCAATTCTGTCATTCTCGCTTTTCACCTCATCCGTTCGAAAGCCAAATTCGCTGATATAGATAGGTTTATTAGGATATAACTCGTGAATTTTGGTAATGATTCGCTCATTACTGCCGTAAATATTAACACTGACAAAATCGACGAACTGCGAGCCTTCTTCCTCTGGAGCTTTTGCTTTGCCAACATGATTTGAGCAGAAAGTCAATTTTCTAGTATTATCGATAGCTTTAGTAAAATCAATCATATCTTTGGTCCAAGAAACTCCTTCGGGAGAAAGGGATTGGTATTCGTTACCAACACTGTACGCAATAATGCACGGATGATTCCAATCTCGTTCAATCATTTCTCGGGCTTGCTGCTTGTATTTGTCACGTATTAAAGTACTTGCCATTTGACTTTCAGTCATCTGCCAGTTGCCAGCTTCGGTAATCAGTAACATTCCGTTTTTGTCTGCCCAATCCAACATATCGGAACTAATAGGATAATGTGCAATGCGACACAAAACCATATTCGCTTCTTTCATCAATTTAAGGTCCTTCTCAATGACACACTTCGGGTCTTTTGAGCCTTCACCCGGATATTCTGCCACTCTGTTTGCTCCACCTAAATGCAATTCCTCACCATTTAGTAAAAACTTTGTGCCCTTTATTTCGAGTTTACGAATGCCGAAATTGGTATTGAAAGTATCGACATCGGCAATAACTGCGACTTTGTATAAATTAGGGTAATTCAAACTCCATAATTTAACCTGATTTGCCGGTATCGTAGCTCTTGCAATAATAGAAGTAAGACTATCGGAAATTTGCTGAGTTGGTTCAATCTTCCAGTTCAATTTAATGAGATTACCTTTGAAATACAAGTTCAATTTGGGAACAAAAGTTCTGTTTTTTTGCCCATTTACAAGAAATGTTTTGACAGCAATAGTAGCAAAACCCTTCTGAAAATCAGGTTCAGCTTCAATTTTCACATTCTTGATAAAAGTTTCAGAATGTTCAATTAACGCTACACTCCGAATGATACCGCCGTAATTTATCCACGGAAAAAATAGGGAGTAATTCAACGGTTTACCAGATTCGGGCAATGGCTTTGAGCCAGGTATTGTAGTGGAATCCCATGAGTTATCAACATTCAAAGAGATTGTATTCTCTGCATTTTTTATTACGAAGTTAGTAATGTCCATATCAAATGGAGTATATCCACCTTCGTGTGTACCTACTAATTTACCATTGATAAATATTTTCGATTTATAATATACGGCTTCGAAATGAACATATATTTTCTTGTTTGGGTTTAAACTTGCGAGTTGAAATTTGCGGGTGTACCAAGTATTTCCTGTGTAAAACAAGTATTTTGCATCATCGCTAAAGCAATGAGGTACAACGACCTTCTCCCACTTCTGCATCTCCACATTAGGCAGATGCCACCCCACTTTTTCTCCCACATTAAATGGGTCTAAGGTGAAATACCATGCTCCATCCAACGATTTTCTTTGAGCGTGGAGAACAAATGCTGTAAGTAGCAAAACAAAAAAAATGTACTTCTTCATTTCTTTATCCATTATATATAGATAATTTTTCAATAGTGTCCCATAAAATATTAGCAAAACTATCTCTAATTATCTACAAATTATATATCATCTGTTTATAATTTGTATTTTATTTGTCAGATGGAACTCGCACATAAACATCTCCTTGTGTTTCAATAGTTGTTTGTCGTGCTCGTTTCAACAGTACTTTTATTTCTAATCTATTAATTGTTACATTTATTGATATTATTCATTTTGTAGGTGTTTTTCAATTCACAATAATGCCAAACAAACTTGCTGGTGTTAATTCAGATGGATGTTTAAGTTTGATAATTAATGTATTGGCGAGAATTTTTTCTTTAAAGCTTATTGTATTGACAGTTTGATGATTACTTGTCGTCTCAAACAATACGGTTCCATTTTCATCAGTTATACAGTATTCTCGGACACAATATGGCATTACCGAATCGTGATGCCCCATCTGTACATTTTCCATTGCGTGATCGTAGTCGGTATCGAAAAACAGGCGCAATTTGCTGATAGTTTGCTCCGAATCCCAAGTCAATGTCAGAGTTGGGTTTTCATCTTCAAAATCGGCAACCCATGCATTCGTACCTAAAACAGGGCGAAATAGCTCGTTTCGAAGATTTTCCACCTGAAAAGACTGCAATGGAGGATTAAATCTGACGGAGAGATTCTTTCCTTTCGGGCGGCGAATAGGACACCAAAGCTCAAAAGTCTCTACCCCAATATTCTCTGGCGGACGCTGCGTTCCGTAGTTTGAAACAGCGGGGTTTTGATAATTATAAACAGACATCAAGCCTGTAACCAATTGATCGCTTTCGGCGACTTCTACGGCTTCATTCTTCATCAAACAGACAAAATAATAACCTTTTTCAATTCCTAATTCATCAAAGTCAATCGTAAATCGCTGTTCTCCTTTTGTTAACTCGTATGATTTTTGAAACATTACGACATCAGGTGTAAAATTGAAGTTTTTGGAACTCGTTCTTAATTGCACATTAAGTGTTGTTTCTTCAGACGCTTTTATCGTAAGCTCAATATGCGGTGCTTTTCCCTTTAGTGGCAAAATCATTGCTATTGGATAATTCAATTTGAAAAATGAGCCATTTGCAGGTAACGACTTCAAAGCCAACTCGCTCGATGGTGTGAAGGTTGCAGTTGATGCTTTGCCGCTATAATCGTTTAATTTTAATTGAGGGATGTATTGCCCGGTTGCAATTAAAGCACGTTGCAAATCTTTGATAGCTGTTGGGTCGATATAACTTGCTGGTGTGGCGTTGTTTTTCACACAAAGTGCTGCTGCCATACCAATGGCTTGTGCCCCGTGTCCCGATGTACACATCACACGCGAAGAACCAAATGCCACGTGAGAGGCACTGATAAGGCGACCGCCAATGAACAAATTCTCTATGTCGGAACTCACATAGCAGCGGTAAGGAATCGGATAAACTCCTTTCGAATGCCACTGATTGCAGCCATTCTTTTCGCTATACACCCCGTCTGACGGGTGAAGGTCGATTGACCAGCCGCCGAATGCCACCGAATCGTAATGATTTCGTTGCTCGATGACGTCTTTTTGGGTCAGCATATAGTGCCCTTTGAAACGACGACTCTCTCGCTTGCCGGGGATAACGCCTACCCATTCGAGTGTGTAGTTGGCTGCTTCGGGATATTTGCCCGAATTTTTCACATAATCCCAAATGCCATACACCACTTTCCACAACTCATATTTGATCTCTTCAGTATCGTGAATTGTATCGATGCGACCGCCATATTCTAACCACCAATATTTGCATCCGTGTTGATTCGTGTTGAAATATTCGGGGCGCATGAGCTTAGGAATGGCTTCTTCTACATTTTTCAAAGCAAAATCTGGCGCTACATACGAAACAGGCTTACCCGTATCTTTCATGTAGAAGAAAATACTGTGCCCCAACAGCTCGCCGTACTCATTTTTGTCCGGTGCAAAAAGCTCGAGGTGTTCCTCTTTATCTTCTGCTCCGATGCGATAAGATGCGCCCGAGAGATACGAAACGATGCCATCACCCGAACAGTCGGAAAACAGTTTCGCAGAAAACTCGTATTCTGTCTGGTTTTGTGGGTTGAAAGCAAAAACTTTAGAAATAGACTTTTCGCCCGCTTTCACAACATCAAAAACTATGGTATTGAGGTACAAAGAAATGTTCTTTTCCGCTAAAACTTTATCGACCAATACCATATCGAATAACACAGGATTTCCTTCTTTATTGCGGTAGGTATTTTCGACCAGAATCTCGTCAATGACACCGCCTTCTCGCGACCATCGGTTGTTGTTGCCCATGTGTGAGGTTGCGCCCAAGACCCACAAGCGCACTTCGCTCGATGCATTACCACCCAATACGGGACGGTCTTGAATCAATGCAACTTTGATACCTTGTCGAGCAGCAGTAATAGCACAGCAGACTCCTGCGATGCCTCCCCCAACTACAACAAGATCATAAGAAAGCTTTTTTCGCTGAAGCGAACGTTTTTCTACTGAAAAAATTTCCTTAATCATATATATAAACTTATTTCTTCTGTAATGTACTGATGAAAATTTTCAATCCGATAGCTAGTAAAACTAATGCTGTAGTGATTACATATGCACGGCCTGCCGACGATATTATTCCTAAAATGCCTATAATTGAACCTGTCACCAGAATTCCCAATCCAATCATTCGTTTGCCAAATTGATTTTCGGATTCCGATTCAGCGGATGTGTCTGGAGCTACTGACTCCGTTTCTGTCTTTTCTGAAAGATAAATTTGGTACTTATCAAACTCGGTTGTGTTTTGTTTGCGAACGGCTAGCCAAATCTCCAAAAGAGCAATGATTGATACTGGAACCACCACTCCCATCACCATGCTTGCAGCAGTTGACAAGGCCTCTCCGGTAATGGCTGGCAACAAAAATTTGTAGCCTAATGAAATAATAAGCGAAGCGATTGTGGCGCCCAACACGGTATTGCTATTCTGACGTTTAGAGAAAAGTGTCCAAATGACAGGCAAATACATTGCCCCACCCGTAATTGATGCAACACTAAGAATCACATTGGTTGCACCTCCCATCAATGGAATGAGCATCCCCATACCAATGACGACTAACCCAACAAATAGGGTAGCCATTCGTGCTACTTTCATCAATGTTTTTTCTGTTGATTTTGGATAAATCGCCTTAAATAAGTCATTTGTGATAACTCCAGCAGATATATTTAGAAAGCCTTGTACCGAACTATTGGTGGCAAATATCAAACTGATAGTTATCAAACCCAACATACCCGCAGGCAATACAGTCTGACACATTTGCATATATGCCTGTTCGCTCTGAATGACTAGGGCAGCAGGATCCATATTCTCTGCAATTGGTTTCACTGCGCGATACAACATTGGAGGCAACATCCAAATTACTGGGGTGAAAATATAGAAGAAGCCAAAAAGAATTGGAACCTTTCTTGACTCTTTTGGCGAAGCCACACTAGTATATCGCTGAACGAAGCTCCACTGACCACCTAAATAGAAAACGTTATAAAATAAAAATCCAAGCAAAAAGCTTATCGTATATTTACTGCTGCTCAGGGTAAAGAAATCTGTCAGATGCTGGGCGTTGATTGCGGTCACAAAACCATCAATTCCACCAACTTTATCGAATGACAACGGAAGCAAGATAAGACCGGCAGAAATAAGGATAATAAATTGCAGCACATCCGTTACCACAACTGCCCAAAGACCGCCAAACGTAGTGTAGAATATCACTATTATACCGAGCAAACCTACCCACCAATAGAGCGAAATACCCGTTGTCACTTGCAATATGATAGCAACCGCATAGAGGCAAACGCCTTTGAGGAACACCATTATCCCAAGATAAATATAAGAATATGTTTTTTGAGTCCTTACTCCTAATCTATGGCAAATGTACTCTGCAGCCGTCAACGATTTTGTCTTATGCCATTTTGGGGCAATAAACAAACCTGTGAGCAGGCCCGCTACAGACATCGCCCACTGAATGGTGATTGCGACCCAACCAGACGAATAGGCAATCGAGCCCCACACGACAAATGTACTAGCAGATACAAATCCCATAAAAAGGGACAGACTATTAATCCACCACGGGACAGCACCTCCGGCAGCAAAAAAAGAGAGCATATCTCCGCTAGATCTTTTCGAAAAAGACAAGCCGATTACTAAAATGAGTAGAGAAAATGCAATGATAACGATTGTGTCAATTATGCCCATGGTAGATTTTTATACGGTTAAACTAGAATACTATAAATAAAGACCCCAAAAGAAAGACGAAAGTAATGTGTTACTCAGGTTTACTCAATTATACCGAGCAAACCTACCCACCAATAGAGCGAAATACCCGTTGTCACTTGCAATATGATAGCAACCGCATAGAGGCAAACGCCTTTGAGGAACACCATTATCCCAAGATAAATATAAGAATATGTTTTTTGAGTCCTTACTCCTAATCTATGGCAAATGTACTCTGCAGCCGTCAACGATTTTGTCTTATGCCATTTTGGGGCAATAAACAAACCTGTGAGCAGGCCCGCTACAGACATCGCCCACTGAATGGTGATTGCGACCCAACCAGACGAATAGGCAATCGAGCCCCACACGACAAATGTACTAGCAGATACAAATCCCATAAAAAGGGACAGACTATTAATCCACCACGGGACAGCACCTCCGGCAGCAAAAAAAGAGAGCATATCTCCGCTAGATCTTTTCGAAAAAGACAAGCCGATTACTAAAATGAGTAGAGAAAATGCAATGATAACGATTGTGTCAATTATGCCCATGGTAGATTTTTATACGGTTAAACTAGAATACTATAAATAAAGACCCCAAAAGAAAGACGAAAGTAATGTGTTACTCAGGTTTACTCAATAATATATTGACAAATGTAGACTAGAGATTTCAAATTTATTCTCACAGCATTAAAAAAGATTTTTGTAAACGATTACATCGGTCTAAAAATCATCGTAATCGTTTACGAAAAGCCAAAAGTCACTATTTAAAGGACTTATCTAATCAATAAATAAATAAAACTTATTGCAACGAATCGATAAAATTTTTGAAAATTGAACAGTACTATGTTAATCAATATTTTTTTTATACATTTGACAATCCATTTCAAGTACTATGAAAAAATATGCAACACTCAAAGACATTGCAAATGCACTCAAGATTTCCACAGCAACTGTTTCGAGAGCATTGGCCAATCGTTGGGATGTAAATCCTGATACAAAAAAAATGGTTCAAGAGGAGGCAGAACGCCAAAATTACAAACCAAATCCAATAGCTTTAAGACTTCAGAATAAACGATCAAAAACAATTGGACTCATCGTTCCTGAATTTAGGAGTTCATTTTTTTCGAATATAATTGCCGGCATTCAACAAGCATTAGATGAGGCAGGGTTTCAACTGCTTATCACTCAATCTAATGAGTCGAGCGAAAACGAAGAGAAGAATCTCAAACTACTGGAAAACAACATGGTAGAAGGAATTCTAATTTCTTTAGTAAAAGAGGGAGTCAACAATGCATATTATCAAAATCTAATAGATAGCGGTATTCCACTCGTTTTTTTCAACCGTGTCTGCACCAAAATAGAAGCTCCTAAGGTTATTATTGACGACTATAAAATGGCTTTCTTCGCTACTGAGCATCTCATTTACAATAAATTCAAAAAAATAATTCATTTCTCTGGACCTGATGAGTTATCAGTATCACGAGAGCGAAAACGCGGTTTTCTTGATGCCTTAAAAAAGCATAAGTTGACAATTGATAATTCTACAATTATTCAAGCTGGCATATTTAGCGACAAAGGCTACGAAGTGATGCAAACACTGATTAATACGAACAATCTGCCTGATGCAATATTTTGCTTTAATGACCCTACCGCTTTAGGTGCTCTGAAGGCGATTAAAGAAGTTGGCATTCGCTGTCCTGAGGATGTTGCTTTAGTAGGATTTTCTGAAACAGAAATTGCTCAACTTGTGGAACCTCCTTTAACAAGCATACAGCAACCTACTTTCGAAATGGGTGAAACAGCTGCAAAACTTCTTCTCGAACAAATAACGATGGCTGCACCTCCTGTACCTCGAACAGTTTCTTTATCGGCAAAACTCAACATTCGCAAGTCTTCGATAAATAGCGAAATATAGCGCCATTCTCAAATTATATTCAAAAGATTTGTCTGAGCGACAATATTTGTCAATAATTGAGAATTTAGTGTCTTGATTCGTACAATCTGCCCAAATTTTATTTTTTTCAAAAAAAAACTATCTTTGTGAAATAATAAATCAGAAAAGCTCAGTACATCAATCAATTCTTAAATATAAAAAATGGCAAAAAAAGTATTTGTCTCTGGCTGTTACGATATGCTACATAGTGGGCATGTGGCATTTTTCGAAGAGGCAGCGCAACTGGGTGATTTATACGTCGGTATAGGTTCAAGCAAGACAGTATATGATCTAAAAGCAAGAAAAACCATCAATAGTGACGACGAACGCCTCTACATGGTCAATGCGCTTAAAATGGTAAAAAAAGCGTGGATTAATACTGGTAGTGGCTTGATAGATTTCGACAAAGAGCTACGTGAACTCAAACCAGATATTTTCTTTGTCAACGAAGATGGTCACTCGCCTGACAAAGAGAAAATCTCAGATGAACTTGGCATTCAATACGTTATAAGCAAGAGAATCCCACACGGCAATTTACCAGCACGTTCAACAACCTCATTGCGCCAAGAGTGCTTAATTCCCTACAGATTAGACTTGTGTGGTGGATGGCTCGATCAACCTTATGTATCGAAGTTTGCTCCTGGGCCTGTCATTACAATTTCGATAGAGCCAGATTATGAATTCAACGACAGAAGCGGGATGTCAACCAGTTCACGCAAAAAAGCGATTGAACTTTGGCAAACAGATATACCATCTGGCGATAAAGAAAAGCTGGCAAAAACACTGTTTTGCTTTGAAAATCCTCCTGGGACAAAATACGTTAGCGGATCGCAAGATTCGCTTGGCATTGTGTTGCCTGCCTTGAACAAATTGTGGTACGATAAGGAAGAATATTGGCCATCGAAGATCGAGTCAATCTATGATAATGACGTCTTGTCGTGGATAGAATCGCACATCTACATGGTTCCGCTCTACCCGCGAAACAGTGAATATGCAGTTTTGGAGAACACAAATATTAATTCAGTTGGTGCTGAAGCACTTAGTTCTGCAGCACAAGAAACTTGGGAGGCAATCAAAGCCAAAGACATTCTTGCATTTGGCACAGCTGTAAAAAAAGGATTTGAGGCACAAATTGCAATGTTCCCAAATATGCTTTCGGAAGGCGTGCAGGAGCAAATTGACTTGTATAGCAAAGAGGCTATTGGATGGAAACTCAGTGGCGCTGGTGGTGGTGGCTACCTTATTTTCATTTCGGAAAACCCAATTTCTCCTTCAATTCAAATCAGAATTAGAAGAGGAAGCGCAGAATAAAATTCGCTATTAAAACAAAAGTCGCAAATAACCAATTCAAGGTGCATTTGCGACTTTTTCTGTTTTAACAAGAATTCCTACTCCACAATCGTTATAAATCCATAATCATCTGGCTCTTCACCAAGTTGGATTCCTCGCAATTTAGTGTATAATCTTTCAGAAACTGGTCCTGCTTTTCCATTTTTTGAGAAAATGTAGGATTTTTTGGCCAATAAGTCGTCGATTCGCTGGATTGGACTGATGACAGCTGCCGTTCCACATGCTCCAGCTTCTTCAAAAGTTGCCAATTCCGCTTCAGGAATTGGACGTTGTTCAACACTTATACCTAGCGATGGCGCTATTTTCATCAAACTATCGTTGGTGATAGACTGCAGTATAGAATCAGATTTTGGCGTAATATAAGTATTATTCTTAATACCAAAGAAATTGGCAGGACCGCATTCATCGACGTATTTTTTCTCTCGAGCATCGAGATACAACACCATCGAATAACCCAATTCATGTGCTTTTTCGCCTGCGGTAAGACTAGCGGCATAGTTCCCTCCTACTTTGTATTTTCCCGTACCAAGGGGTGCAGCTCGGTCGTATTCTCTCAATATTACAACTGGAGTTGGCTTAAAACCTTCTTTGAAATATGGTCCAACAGGCGTGACAAAAATTAAGAACATATACTCTTTTGCGGCTTTCACACCGACTTGTGCACTCGTACCAATCAGCAATGGGCGAATGTAGAGAGATGCGCCACTGCCATAAGGCGGCACGAAACGCTCATTTTTCTTAACAATTCCAACCGCAGCTTCACAAAACTTATCGATGGGAAATTTCTCCATTAGGATTCCATCGCAAGTGCTTTGCAGTCGCTTTGCATTTTCTTCCATTCTGAAAATTCGAATTTTACCATCCGCACCTCTAAAAGCCTTTAGGCCCTCAAATGCCTCTTGACCATAGTGCAAACAAGTGGCAGCAATGTGCATAGGCATATATTCAGAATCAGTATATTCCAACTCTCCCCAAGCACCATTTTTGAAACTACACCTTACATTGCAGTCAGTTTTAATGTATCCAAAAGATAACTCTGACCAATTGATATTCTCCATCACAATCTAAACTAAAAACACTCTTGCTGAATATCAGCAGAATACAAAGGTAGCTTTTTTTCGTAAAACCAGATGCAATCCAATAAATGAAATTGAGAATACTGACAATTTTCAGAAGGGAAAAAGACTAAACAGCACAAAATTTAGAGAAGAAATGTAGCCGGAAGTTTGAAAAATTGCACGTTAGTAATTAAAGGGCTATACACAACTGTCGAGATTTCACCGTTAGGACAATAAAACGTTTGAGAAGAAAATCCATTTTCACAAATTACATTTTGGGAATCTCCAACAACATTAATAAGCCTTAAATCATCCACCAATCCCACTCCAATTGCCTTTAAGTAAGATTCTTTAGCTGTCCAAACGGCCAAAGTAGAATATTCTTCAGATGATTTGAGAAACACCTTCTCAATTTCAGAGAAACAGAAATCAGCGACATCATTTACTAATGCTATTGCTGATTTTGGCTCCAAATCAATCCCAACTGTATGATTCGAAACAGCAATTAAAAACGCGGTTTCTGTGTGCGAAAGATTAAATTGCAATATAGAATCTTGAATAAATGGTTTCCCATTCTCATTTTGTGAAAATACAATCTCATTTGGCTCCCTGTTGAGATAATGTGAGCAAACAATCCTAAGAAATGCGTGGGAAAGTATCCAAGTGCGACGTTGTTCATCATTTGCAAAACGTGTTGATTTTTGCTTCTCTTCATCGGAAAGAAGGTTAAAATAGTAATTTGAATCTATGTCATACGAACTACTATAGAAAACAACAACGTCTTCCAACAACTCCTCTGATAGAGATTCTACCGTTAGCCAAGCTACTGAATTAATACTTTCACTCATTTTCTCAAGCAATCATTAAACCAATGAGCCACCTTTTCGATATTCGCTTTCGAAAATATTTCGGCATGATAACTCTTTATAAAATAAGGCCTTACTCCCAATTTTGCATACCGCTGCCAACGCATTCGAAGACCGCCAAATTTTATGTGAGACTTCGATGTCAGCAAAAAAATCTCAATTTTCAAAGGCCTAATCACATATTGGTGAGTCAGCTCCTCAGCTTTGTGTTGTAGTAACTCATTAAACTCGAGCGGTGTCTCTTCACTGTGTATATGATCTTCTATGATTCGCTGTTTAATGCGGAAAACTGTTATTATCTCCCTGATATTTTTGATAATCGTGAAAAACTGTTTCAACGGGCTACGTGTCAACAACCAAAGGAGTTTGTAGCGTATAACGACCGTTTTATAAAGAAAACTGAGCTGATCTTCGTATTTCACAAATACCGAACTGGCATCGAGCACAAATAATTTGTCGAATGGAAAACCTTTTGACAGCATCAATCTCGCCATTTCATAAACTACAAATCCGCCAAACGAATAACCCGCCAAATGTACTCTTTGCATTGGAAACAGGCGTTCAATTTCGTTTACATAGAGCCAAGCCAGTGCCTCTAACGTATCGGGAATATCAACTTCGCCATTAACAATTGGTGCATGCAAAACATACACGGGTAAATTGGGGTCTAAATACAAGGCAAGATCGTTGAATTGAAGCACTTGCTGGCCTGCTCCCCAAATCAAGCAGAGCGGTGTCTCGCCCGATTTTCCTTCACGAATACAGGTAATAATATCACTGCCTGCGATTGATTTATGGTCTAAAATTACTTGCGCAAGCTCGCCGACAGTCGGGTATTTGTATATATCCGAAATCGAAAGACGAATTCCAAAGACGCTCTCAACCTCAACAATCAGCCGTATAAATTTCAGCGAATCAAAGCCACTAAACAGCAAATCGTGTTCAAACCCAATTTCGCCGTCGCCAGATAATTGATGCACTATATTAAGCAACTGTATTGCATTCTCATCCATTTTAGTACGATACTCCGATTCGCCTTCGTTTGTCTGTAGGTTGTCGTTCGACAAAAAACCAACTCGCCCTCTTTTTTTCAAGAGTGTCATTTCATAGGCATGCTGCTCAAGAATTCGCTTATCTACCTTACCATTCGAAGTGAGGGGAATAAAGTCGAGTTGCTGAAAAAGCTGTGGAATCATATAGTTAGGAATCTTGTCAAAAAGAACCTCCTTAATTTTTGAGCTTTCTATGCTCTTCGAATTGCGCGTTGTATAAAATGCAGCTAACGATTTTTCACCTGATTTTCGCTTAAATGCAATTACGGCACAATCTTCAACCTCATCAATTTTGCATATATGCTGAGCAATTCCTTCGGGTTCAATTCTAAATCCACGAATCTTCACCTGCTCGTCCTTTCGTCCGACATAATAGACCAACCCATCAGAATCAGAAAATACTAAGTCTCCCGTTTTATAGCCATTTATTTGTGCACCGTTGGGCAAAGTCATCAGATCGAATGCCTGACTCTGACTATCGGAAGCCGAAACGTAACCTTGCGACACGCTTTCTCCTCCCACAAACAGCTCTCCTATAATACCTTCGGGCAACACTCCTCTATTCTCGTCAACAATCTGTGCAAAATATCCCGACAGCGGACGTCCCAGCGGAATGTGTTTCGAGTAGCGCACGGTAGAAATGATTTCGTGCGCCAGTGCCACCACTGTTGTCTCTGTCGGCCCATAAGTATTAAACAATCGATGCATCGGCGTTTTGGATGCCCACGATTCCACATCGGTCAAAGTGACCGCTTCGCCACCAATAATCACCAAACGAAGAGGAAGCGTTTCTACAGCCTCAAGATAACCATCGTAAGCCACAATTTGTCGCCAAAACGCAGTGGGCAAATCCCAAACGGAGATTGAATGTTCGATGGTAAAGTTTATAAATTCGGCTGGCGACAGTAAACTCTCGTTGCGCAGGTAAAGCGATGCACCCGTCGAAAATGCTAAAAATATCTCTTCGATGGAGGCGTCGAAAGACAAATTGGAGAATTGCAGAATGCGATCTTCCGGCGAAACATCGTAGAGCGACATTGCGGCTGATATAAAGTTCGCAAGCGCAGACCGATCAATCTTAACGCCTTTAGGCATTCCTGTCGATCCACTTGTGTAAATAATATAGGCAAGCTCCTGCAAATCAATCTCTGGCAGAGCAGATGGAATAACTTCATCCAAATGTATTTTTTCGAGATCAACTGTCGGAACACCTTCGGCGATAGACTCATCTGTTCCGTTAGAAAGCACCAAAACAGCATTGGCATCTTCAACCATAAAACGCCGTCGCTCAAGCGACAAAATTGGGTCGATGGGCAAAAAAGCAGCGCCACAACTCAATACCGAAAGTATCGATAAAAAGTATTCGTAAGAGCGTTCAATTGAAACCGCCACAACACTTCCGGGCACAACGCCCCTTGACAGCAACGCACTCGACAATCGACGCACATCGTCACCAAAACGCTTATAGTTAATAGTATTCCCTTGATCGTAAATCACCGTTTGATTTGGATAGACATCCACAGTTTGCCAAAATAGAAAAAGAACATCTCGCTTGGGCAACGGTTCTGAAACTGGCGAATTGATGACCGAAAATGAGCGCCTAGCATCCGCGAGAGAGAATAGCGGAAGCAATTTCGTCTCAGTCTGAAGATTCATTATTGCCTTTTCTACAAAAGCGGCAAAAGCTTTGACCACAGACTCGGAAGCTCCACGAATAGAAATTCGCTGATTGCCAACAATAAAAATAAGATTATCAGAATTCCTCAAAGGAATTTCGGCTCGCTCTTCGGCTATCACAATGGAAGGAAAACTAGTGCAATACCCTCGAAGAGACGAAGAACGTAAGCAAATATTTGAACAAAACGCTTGGGCTCGTTCTATTTCCTCAAAATGTGCAACTTGCTTTAGCAAAGACATTTCCAACGTGTCATTGTCGTCGATTGCGACGTAAAAGGGAACCCACTTCGAAAAATAGTTATAATCAAATTCATTTTGAAGTTCATCATCCGACCGCAGAACAGCGACCAAACCATCGGAGCGATGACTCATTTTCAGTGCAAAAAGTGAAGCAAATGTTGCTACCGTAGCGAAAAGTGAGCTTTTTGTATATTGTTTTGCCTGATCAAAAATAGTCAATGGAAGCTCAAATTCCGCCGACAACGAGCTACTCACGCAAGGCGAGGACAAAAAATCACTGCGCTGAAGCAGATTTCGCCAAAACGCTTCGTATTTTGCCAATTTCCGATATTTCGATCCTATGGAACGAATAGCCTCAATATCGGGGCTCAACTGCATTATTCCTTCTTCGAAAATCGACTCGAGATCGACCTCTTCACAAAAAGTGTTGTATAATCGATCGAAAACGACACAACCATCACGACACGCAATCGCCCACGATTTTTTATAACGAATCACCTCTCCCTCAGCACCAAAATTACCTTTTCGCACACTAGCTTTCGCCACAAAATAGAGTTTTCCATTAAGCACTATCGAAGGCATCAAAAACTCGTTATCGAGATAATCGCCGGTATTGCAAGCGCGTAACAATGCACTTAATTCGTCTGACGATCGATCCCATTGCATCAATCCCATCGATTCTGGGCGATGCGACAATCCGAAATAGGTTCGATGGGCCTTATTCTGAGGACGAATAGTCAATGTTCCCGATTTCAAGCGCTCTACAAGTGTGGAAAAACTCCATACAGAAACCTCAAAGCAACGGTTATTGAGCGACAAAGCTGTATCGTCGGGGTAAATATCTACTTTCTCGGAATAGAGAATATCGCCCGCATCGATCTCATCAACAATACGATGCCACGACACAGCCCAATCCGATTCTCCATTTAGCAATGCCTGATTGGTGGCATACATACCAGCATAGCGTGGCAAAGGCGAATCGTGGTAGTTAATCGCCTCCTTTTTGGCAAACGATAGAAATTCGCTGTTCAACAACAACCCATTGTTGATACTGAATATATAATCAACCGATTCAAATTGAGTCAAATCGGATGGATTCGAATAACAAGAAATTTTGTGTCGCTGTGCTGCATGCATAGTCGCCAAATCGGTTGTCACTATCGACTTTATGGCGATATTATGGCTTAACAAAACATCCAGACACTGCATCAGCAACGATCCTTCGCCAACCAATATCGCCGAAAACTGCGAAGCCGGAGCAATGATTGTCGACAATCCGTCCAAAACGTCAGACAACGAATTATCGACAGATTCTAGCATTGAATTCAAGACAAAACCAATACCTGACGATAGATGACCGATAAACTCTTTGCGGTAAAGCATTGTATCGAATTCCAACCAACAAGTGTAGGCATCGTCCACCAGCTCCACATTGAGCAAGAGATCTATTTTACTGGTGCGATTCCCAATCTCTTTTTGTGTCAGGCTAAATTCAGGCGTGGAAAATTGTTCGTGTGGCCAATTTTGCATCACAAAAATAACCTGATAAATCGGATTTTTATCCACAACGAAGTTGCCACCAATGTGTTTCGCCACCTCTCCAAAAGGCACGGAAGCATGCGAAAACGCATCAATCGAAATCTCGTTGCAAGCCTCAATCAACGCTCGAAGTGAAACCTTTGGATCTATTTTCGTGCGAATGCTCACCATATTGGTGAAATAACCAATCAGATCGTTCACCAATGGATGCGAGCGATTGGCAAACGGCGTGCCCACCACCACATCGTTCTGCCCCGATGCGCTGCTCAAAACCATCTGAAATGCACTCATTACGACCACGAAAGGTGTAACACCTAATTGCAGAGCCAATTGATCGATAGCCGCAGTGGTCGCCTTCGGCATACTCCACCAGTGGCGATTGCCATACCTACCGGCTTTCGCCAAATTGCAATTGGGCTTTAGTGGCAATGTAATTCGCTCCGGAATACCGCTCAATCGCTGTTTCCAAAACTCAAGTTCTTGCGCTTTCACTCCCGTTTTCAAACGATTTTTCAACCACAAAGCATAATCACCATTGCGGTTTGCCGATGTTTCGGGAGCAATACCCAACAGACGTTGGTGCAACCTTTTCATAAAAAGATTAAGTGACCAACCGTCGAAAATAAGGTGATGAATCGATAGCAACAATCGATAGTCATCTGTCGCATATTTTATGAGGCGAAATGAAAAGAGCGGCAACTTTTCGAGCATAAATCTCACGTTCCCATTATCCAAAACAATACTCTCAAACGCCTCATTTCGATCATTGTGGCTCAATGCCGATAGATTATCAAACGGAATGCCAAAATTTACTGTCGAATGGACTTTCTGTATCGGATGACCATCGACTGACGGAAAGGTCGATCGAAAAGCCTCTTCGGCCAAGATCGTCTCCCTCAATTTTTGCTCAAAAAAAGGAACATCGATATTCCCACTCAATTTGAATTCGATTTGAATATTATGGGTTAGCCCTGTTTCATCAAAATTATTGACAACCCACATCTCGGTTTGAACCGGAGTGAGTGGGAATTCAGTAGCATCAGAATCGTTTTTCTCAATCTGTTCTGTTGTCGATTCATCGGCAATACCCATTTCAACTAATCGACACAACTTACCAATTGTCAACTTATTGTAGAACTCTTTCAACGAAATTTGGCAACCAAATGCTTTGATGATCGACGAAATCACCTGAATAGCTTTCAGCGAATGACCTCCTGTGCGAAAGAACTCATCCTCTTCGCCAACGCGTTTGCGACCCAACACCTCGCACCAAATTTCAACAACGCGTTTTTCTATGTCATTGTGAGGAACAAAATCAGTAACCTGCCTATCGTTGGTCAACTCCGCAATCGGAATCAATGCTGTGCGGTCTATTTTTCCATTCGCGGTCAATGGAAACGCCCTACAAATCACAAATTCAGCGGGAATCATAAATGAGGTCAGATAACGGCTGAGCTTCGAAACAATCATCGATACAAACTCGCTATCCGCCATGTAGAATTGGTTATCGGATTCTATATGGCTTAGCACCTTTGGTCGCAGATAAGCCACAATACAATCGTCTCCAAATCTATCTTTCGATAAGACAACAATGCTTTCGCTTAACTCAGGAATTTGTTGCAAAGCATATTCTATTTCACCCAATTCGATGCGTTGACCACGTAATTTGACTTGAAAATCGCGCCTTCCAATAAAATCAAATAATCCATTTTCGAGCCGACGACCAATATCTCCGGTTCGATACATCACACCACCTGTCACAAACGGATCGGCCACAAATCGCTCCGCAGTCAGTTCGGGTCTATTTAGATAACCTTTTGCGACTCCTGCTCCACCGATGCAGATTTCTCCTTCATCACCAGCAGCAACTGCTTTCAAATTTTCGTCGAGAATATAGATATAATCATTAGAAACAGCCTCACCAATCGGAATTTTAGCATCCGTTTGATTAGGAGAGCAGAGATATGTGGTGGCATAGACCGTTGTCTCTGTAGGGCCATAAACATTAATCAGACGAGCTTTCGCGGCATCAAGTAATTCGTAGAATCGGTTTACCATTGGCACAGGCAACACTTCGCCACCCACCGACACCCACTTCAACGAAGAGAAGGCTTCACTATCGTTTATTGCCGCGCAATAATCGAGAAACGCTCCCAACATCGAGGGAACAAAGAATAAGAAATTGATTTTCTCTTTGCGAATAATTTGCGTGAGCGCAACGACATCTTTTTCAGCTCCAGGATTGGCAATATAGAGCGTGCCTCCCATCAATATCCATCCAAACAACTCCCAGACTGAGCCATCGAATGTGTATGGCGATTTTAGCAGTACGACATCGCCTTTTTCGAGCGGATATCTTGCCTGAATGTATTCAATTAAGTTAACAACCGAAGAATGTGCCACAACCACCCCTTTCGGTTTACCTGTCGATCCACTTGTAAACAATATGTAAGCAGTAGAATCAGCATAAACATCAGATGGTGGAATTGCAGATGGAGTCGAAATATTGATAGTAGGAACGATAGGCACAAACCCAAGATCTTTAACTTGATTTACAAGATGTGATTGCGTAATCACAAATTTCACATCTGCATCACTAAGTATTGAAATCGTACGTTTGTGGGGATTTGAAGGATCGATCGGCAAATACGCACACCCTTTGCGTAGTGCACCAAAAATCCCAATCAACATCTCTGCAGAACGTTCTAACATCAATCCCACAATCTCACCATCCCTTACTCCAGCTTTCGAAAGCTGCAAGTGACAGTGACAACTCGCATTAAAAAACTCTTTATACGAAAAAGAAAAGAAATCACCTCTTACCGCAACAGCATCTGGAAATTTTTCCATTGTGCTATTATACAAAGAGATAAGAGTCGATTTATCGATTTCCATTGTATTCATCGGCTATTTTAAGTTTATAGCTTTCCAAAAATAAAGAAAAATTTTCAATAAACGCTTGCAGGATAAAAAAAACAAATCTATCTTTGCATCGCAATTGAGAAATCAATGCTCCACGGTGTGGTAGTTCAGCTGGTTAGAATACCTGCCTGTCACGCAGGGGGTCGCGGGTTCGAGTCCCGTCCATACCGCAAAGAAGCTCTTCAGAAATGAAGAGCTTTTTTTGTTTAAATAAATGATAAAATCATTGCCGCACTTCGTTTACATTATTCAATCTGAAAAAGATAAAGCTTTTCACAAAGGATATACTCAAATTGTATTTAATCGTCTCTAACAACATAATCGTGGAGAAAGCCAATACGCATCAACAAAAATGCCTTGGGAATTAGTCTATTTCGAAGGATTATCTACAAAACGAGAAACTCTCATTTTTGAAAACCAAATCAAAAATTCAATTCGGAATACCTCCGAAAATTGATTGACTTTGTAAATCAAAATGCTTTTCTTAATTATTACACTAATTTTGACGGAAAACATATCGGTCTAACTCGATAGACTAAGTTTTAACTATATCTTTTTCCCATTTTTTCCCACTGTTTCCAAAAATAGATGTAAATAAGGGCATTATCTCTTATATATCTATTTAAAAACCTTTTTAACACGTAATTTAGATATAAATACGTAACTTCAAATGTTTTAAGCTTTAAACAAATAAAAACACTTTATTCAAATGCAACATGAAACTTTATATAAAGTATATGGTGAGTTTACGATGCAAGATGATGGTAAAATCGGAGCTGGAAAAACTCGGGCTGCACCATTTAGTTGTTGATTTGGGTGAGATTGAAATCAAAGAAAACATCACAAGTGCACAGCACAGTCAATTGAAGAGGGAATTACTCAAGTCAGGGTTGGAATTGATGGACGATAAAAGAGCAATTCTCATTGAACGTATCAAAAACGTGATTGTCGAGATGATACATTACGAAGATGAAGTTCCCAAAATAAACTTCTCATTATACCTGAGTGAAAAACTCAACCACGACTACACCTATCTAGCAAACCTCTTTTCGGAAGTAACCGGTATTACAATAGAACACTTTATCATTGCCCATAAAATAGAAAGAGTGAAAGAGCTACTTATCTATAATGAGCTTACTCTCACCGAGATATCCTACAAACTCTCCTACAGCAGCGTTGCACATTTGTCTAACCAGTTTAAAAAAGTAACTGGCCTAACTCCAAGTTTCTTCAAGAAACTCAAAGAAAAACGGCGCGACACACTCGACAAAGTGTGAATGATGTAACTCTAATCGCTAATTGTGTAACGTATCCCATCCACATTAACCTCACCTTTATCCTGTCGTAAAATTGACATAAAAACAGGATAATATGAGAGTCGCAAAACTCCTTCTTTTTTCTACATTACTTTTTCTTTGTGGTACTTCGGAAGCGCAAGTTTCCATACATTTTCAATTCGGAACACCTCCACCTTGGGGACCAACCGGATATGGTGAAAGCCGCTATTACTATCTACCCGATATTGAAGCATACTATGATGTTCAATCGTCTGTCTTTATCTGCTTTGATGGCAGACAATGGATTAGACGAACACATCTACCCTACCGTTATCGAAACTACGATTTGTACCACGGCTACAAAGTTGTGATGTCTGACTACCGCGGGAATACTCCCTACTCTCATTTTAAAGAACATCGTGTGAAATATGGGAAAGAGTACCGCGATCACTATCAACAAACCTTTCACGAAAAATCACTCAACAATAGAAATGAACGAGAAAACCACCAAAATTTATCAAAAAAGAACGAAAAGAAAGGTGGTGAAAAAAAAGGAAATGAAGGTAACAACAAAAATAAAGGTCGAGGTAACAACAAAAATAAGTAATTATAAAATCAATTAAATTAAAGACAAATGAAAAAATATTCAGCTATTATTACACTCTGCATTCTTGCATTTACATTGCCAAAAGTTTCAGCTCAAGCAAATTACGGAAACACACTAAACCTTGGAGTTGGTATAGGAGGTTACTCGGGATACTACAGTTATGTAGGGCGTTCGATGCCTGTGCTAAGCGCCAATTACGAATTTGCTGTTGCAAACAGTTTTACGCTAGCACCATTCATTTCTTATTACAGCTATTCAAATAGCTATTATCACGAAACGGTGATACCAATCGGCATTAAAGGTTCTTACTATTTCGACAGGGTATTGAACGCAAGTCCTAATTGGGATTTCTACCTAGCGGGTTCTTTGGGTCTGCCATTAGTAAACTCTACATGGGACAATAATTACACTGGCAATAGAGACTATTACCACAACGGAAATGCGTTGTTTCTAGACCTTCACCTCGGAGCAGAATATCACCTAACACGCAAACTTGGTGTATTTCTCGATCTATCGAGTGGTGTATCAACTATTGGTTTAGCTTTTCACTAATCAATAATAAGTAGGATTATGGACCTATCAGAACTTGAGAAATCAAAAGCTCACATCACCGTCGAGATCATCGAATACATTCCAAATTCAGTCGTTATTAAAACTATTCTAAAAAAATCGACCGGAAACATAAGCGTAATGTCATTTGATGAAGGCGAAGGGTTGGTAGAGAAAACTACGCCATTTGACACCTATGCTCAAATCATAGAAGGGCAAGCGAACATTGTTATTGATGGAAAGTCGATATTATTAGAAACAGGACAATCAATCATTATACCTGCTCATAAATCGAATCTTATAAAACCCAACGGGCGTTTCAAAATGATCTTAACCATTATCAAAAGTGGGTACGAATAATTTTATCTGATTCACAAAACATAATAAAAAATGAAAATCATGGCTAAAGAAAAAGAAGGCAAAGAGAAAACTGGCAAAACTGCGCCAACACTAAATTTGAAAGAGAAAAGAGCAGCCAAAGTGGCCAAACGTCTCGATAAGAATAAAACGAGTGTAATATAATCATCGCTTTTCTTCCTTCAAACTCTTCCAACTAAAGTTTGCTTTGTCTTTTTAAGGTAAAGCAAACTTTCTATCTACACGATTTAACAAAACTAAATCGCGTTTCGTTTGCATCTGCACAATACCACTTTTTAATTTATTGATATTCAGATAAATATGTGTGAACTATGCAATATTACTTTGCAATTATGTAATAAAAAATGACCCTGAGCCCCTCATCTTTGTAATGTGAAAACGATTTCACAATTAACAACGACGAAAATGAACTCAACAGAAGTAAAAGGGAACTGGAGTGAGCAGAAAGGCAAACTTAAACAACAATTTGCAATACTCACCGACAACGATCTAATGTTTGAAAAAGGAAAGAAAGAAGAGATGTTTGGCAAACTTCAAATCATACTTGGTAAAACAAAAGAGGAGTTGCACAAAATTATTGATATGCTTTAATTATTCACATTCATTTGAAAAACTGAACAATGAAAAAAACTATTTATTTACTAGCTGTTATCACTTCACTTTTCATAGGAGTGCGCTTAGTCAGTTGCCAGTCGTCTGAAAAGAAAGTGGAAAACGCTGAAGAAAATGTAACCGATGCTAAACAAGATTTGCGTGAAGTGAAAATTGACTCGGCAATGAAAGCTCAGAAAATAGCAACGACAGAGCAATGGAAAACTTTCCAAAAAGAGTCGGCTGTGAAAATCAAGTACAACGATATTCGAATCAAAGAATTGAAAGTAGAGATTAAACAGGCAGGGCACTCTTCAAGCTCTGAATTAAACAAAAAAATCGATGCTTTTGAACTCAAAAATAAGAATTTAAAAGCTCGAATGTCAGCCTATGCGAAGACGCAAACGGATTGGGAAACCTTTAAACTCGAGTACAATCACGACTTGACAGAATTGGGTAATGCACTGAAAGATTTGACCGTAAAAAACATTAAATAACAAACTTCAAATAAAACAATAGATAATGAAAAAGATAATTCTTATTGCATGTGCACTGATAGCAACCTACTCGGTGAACGCACAAAGTGACGATTCGCGCGACAACCTACAAATGGGTGTGAAAGCTGGATTAAACTATTCGAACGTATATGATACGCAAGGTGATCAGTTCAAAGCCGACGGACGATTTGGTTTGGCTTTAGGAGGATTTCTGAGTATTCCCATTGGCAGATTTCTTGGGATACAACCGGAGATACTTTTTTCTCAAAAAGGATTTCAAGGAACAGGGAATGTGTTGGGAAGTCCATACAGTTTCAATCGGACTACAAACTACATCGACATTCCAATTTTGCTTCAACTTAAAGCAAGCGAGCAATTTACACTGTTGGTCGGACCACAATACTCATTCTTGATCAAACAAAGCGATGTATTCTCTACTAATGTACTGACAACTCAACAAGAGCAAGAGTTCAGCAATGACAACATTCGCAAAAACACACTTTGTTTCTTAGGTGGTTTAGATGTCAATATCGACAGACTAGTAATTGGAGGACGTGTTGGTTGGGACTTTATGAACAACAATGGCGATGGAACCTCCACAACACCACGTTACAAAAATGTGTGGTCACAGCTTACATTAGGTTACAAATTCTAACAAAAATATGGGTTGCGAAGTGTTGTGATTTTAGCTAATGTAGAAATACACGCTAGAATAGCATTCAAAAATAAACCATTGACACGCTTCACTTTGCACCCATATTTTTTTCTAAGAGAACAGACTGATTATGAAAAATATACTCTATTACGTTGCTGTTGTAATGATGATTGCCTGGGCAATAGGTGTCATTGGATATGGGCTTAACGGATTGATTCATGCACTTGCGATATTGGCATTTCTTGCAATACTCATCAGAATGATTCAAGGAGGTAGAAAACTCTAAATCGGATATTTAAATCAACACTAACAAAAAAAAATTATGGACACAGGAAAAGTAGTATTAGGTGTGTTGGCAGGCGTAGCCGCTGGTGCAGTTTTGGGTGTATTGTTTGCTCCGGATAAAGGATGCAATACTCGACGTAAAATCTCGAAAACAGGTGAAGATTTCACTCAGGATTTAAAGGATAAGTTTGAAGAGTTTATCGAAACCATTACCCAAAAATTTGAGGAAGTCAAAGAAGAAGTTATTGATTTCACAGAAGAAGCGCAAGCTGCTGAACACGACAAACACGACAGAAAGAAAACTTCTGACGAACCATTCGTTAGATAATTCAAGAGGCAGGAATCTGGGTAGTACAAAGAGCAAATCTTAGTTCTGAGAAGTTTGAAGATCATTAGAATTACGGTTTGTTCTTTATACACCCAATTACTTACTAGATAGCAATTTGCAAACATAAAAACGAACATAAAGATGGAACATAATACAACAATCGTCGAGACTCTGTTGGAAAGAGCTGCCGAATATGGAAAGACCACCTACGAACTGACCAAACTAAAAGCTTTGGACAAAAGTTCTGATCTGATTTCAACCGTGATTCCTCATTTGTTAGTGGTGAGCATGATAGCCTCATTTTTGCTTTTGCTCAATATTGGAGCATCGTTATGGATTGGCGAACTTGTTGGACAAAATTATTTAGGGTTTTTCATTGTTTCGACATTCTATTTAATTATCGCACTCATAATGCATTTTCTTTTTCACAAAAGCATCAAAAGATGTGTAACCAATTACATTCTGAAACAGGTATTAAACTAGATTATTATGCGCAACTCGCTTTATCAAACAGAATTGAACGATGCCATTTTGCTACTCGAAATGAAGCAGTCGATTCAAGCGCAACAATTGCAGAAACAACTGCACTCGACCTACGAAAGTCTAAAACCGACAAACCTCATTAAGAGCACATTGCACGAAATAGGCTCGTCGCCTAATCTGACAACAAACATTATAAGTGCCGCAGTTGGGCTGGCATCAGGTTACCTTTTTCGTACACCAATAGGTGGCAATTCGCAAAGCAAAATACGAAAGTTGATTGGCACTGCATTAGAATTTGGAATTACAAACCTTGTATTGGTAAACGCAGACGACCTGAAACATTTTGGTCAAACAATGATTCAACAGCTTTTCAGAAAAACTAAACAAAAAGTATAACTCAATGACAGCTAAAGAGTCCGTATTTTCTGGATCCAACAAACCTATTATTATATTAATTGGTCTAATTGCACTCACGGCGGTTCTCTACATCGCACAGGGAATTATTGTACCTCTTGTATTCGCTGTTGTAATAGCTATTCTTCTCAATCCGGTGGTTAAATTCTTTGTAAGAAAGAGGATCAACCACATTTTCGCCATTTCAATTACCCTCTTCCTCTCATTTCTTATTATCGCTTCATTCGGTATGCTTATCTTTTCGCAGGTCACACGTTTCAACGATTCGTGGCCAATCCTAGTTGACAGAAGCACCGAGCTACTCAATCAATCCATCAACAGTGCATCAAACTATTTCGATATTGACAAGCAGCTGATTCTCGAATGGATTGCCAAAACTAAAAGTGAACTAATTAACACTGGCAGCTCTGCATTGGGTCAAACATTGCTGGCACTGGGCAACGAAGTGGCAAACTTGCTGCTTATCCCGTTTTATGTTTTTGTGATTCTATACTACAAACCACTTTTACTGTACTTTACGTATCAGACATTTGCATCCTACAATCAAAGTAAAGTAACCGAAATCATCACCCAAACTCGAACAGTCATTCAGCAATATTTGATTGGATTGGTTATTGAGTTCGTGATGGTAAGCACACTCAATTCGATTGCATTGCTGGCTTTGGGCATTGAATACGCCATACTGCTCGGCATCATTGGCGGATTGCTCAATCTTATCCCCTACATAGGTGGTTTAGTGGCTGTGGCATTGCCCATGATGGTAGCCATTGCAACCAAAACTAGCGGTTGGTATGCGATTTACGTTCTTATTCTTTACTACGCTATTCAGCTGTTCGACAACAATTATATCGTCCCCAAAATAGTGGCCTCAAAGGTCAAAATCAATGCACTATTTTCTGTTATTGTAGTGCTCGCAGGCTATCAATTGTGGGGCATTTCAGGTATGTTTCTTTCAATTCCATTACTCGCCATTGTGAAGGTTTTCTTTGACCACATCGACTCCTTGCAACATTGGGGAGTGCTCCTTGGCGAAACGATGCCGATTCCAATTAGACTAAAAAAACTCACCCGAAAAATAAAATCGATTCATCATGATTGAAGTAAAAAAAGAGGGTATCCTGTTATCAAAAACCGATTTGGAATTTGAAAACGAAGCTGTACTTAACCCAGCAGCCATTCGCATTGGAGACTGCGTGCATCTGTATTACAGAGCTGTGCGCAATGGCAATCATTCGAGCATTGGATATTGCAGATTAGACGGTCCGCTCACTATTTCGGAACGGTGGGATAAACCATTTATGGTGCCAGAACTCGACTTCGAGACACAAGGTGTGGAAGACGCGCGCATAGTGAAGATCGACGACCTGTACTATATGACCTATACCGGATACGACGGAGTAAATGCACGGGGAGCTTTGGCCACCTCGAAAGACTTGATTCATTTCAAAAAGCAGGGAATGATTGTCCCCCATATTTCGTATGCCCATTTTGTGTTTTTGGTAGAATCGGCTGGTAAAGTAAACGAAAACTACTACCACAACCACAAGTTTTATTATCAGGCATCCGATCCTGAAGAGAAAATTTTACTTTGGGACAAAAATATAGTCTTTTTCCCGCGAAGAATAAACGGTAATTTGGTGTTTCTACACCGAATTCGACCGGGTATTCAACTCGTATCGGTGAAAAGTTTGAAAGACCTTACCGAAGAATATTGGGGCGACTATTTTCAGAATTTTCAAGATCACATTGTGATGGACCCTGTGATGGAGCATGAATCGGACTACATTGGTAGTGGTTGCCCTCCTATCGAAACAGAACACGGATGGCTACTCATTTATCACGGCGTGCAGGATACAAACAAAGGACTTATCTATTCGGCTTGTGCAGCAGCATTGCTCGATCTCGATGACCCTCGAAAAGAGATTGCCAGACTTTCTTACCCACTCTTTACACCAGAGTATCAATGGGAATTGGTGGGCGATGTTAATAATGTGGTTTTCCCGACAGGCACAGCGGTATTTGGCGACACTCTGTTTATCTATTATGGTGCAGCCGATTCGCACATTGCAGTTGCTTCGCTCAAAATTTCAGCGTTAATGGCAGAGTTGCTCTCGTCCGTTGTTACGCCCGCATAAGAAATGAGACAAATATAAATTCGTATCCAATAGCCCCTAAATCCCCTAAAGGGGACTTTTGCTGAGTTGATATTTTGAAAAGTAATTATAATTTACGGTAGGATTTCAAAGTCCCCTTTAGGGGATTTAGGGGCAAAATAAATAACTGTTAATGCGAAAATATTTCATTCCTAATTTAACTATTGCAGAATCCCATTTTTCATACACTTACAACCTTCATTAAACATAACAACCTATGAAAAGTAAAGTAAATCTCAATCATTTGGATATTCACCATTCGGAAATTATGTTTAATATCGAAAACTTCGTATTTCCGCAAATTAGTCCTACAATAAATCATCAAATTATTACAAAATTACCAAAAACCACCTTGTCGGAAATATTGGTAATTTCGTCTTATCCACCCAGAGAATGCGGCATTGCAACCTATTCTCAGGATTTAATTAAAGCGTTGAATAACAAATTTAGCAGCTCTCTTTCGATGAAAGTATGTGCCCTCGAGTCGCGCCATACGATGCACCACTATTCGCAGGAAGTACAATTCACACTCGACACCTCACAACCTGCTGAATACAAGAAGTTGGCAAAAGCAATAAATCACGACGCAAACATCGAGATTGTGTTGATACAGCACGAATTTGGATTTTTCAGAAATCACGAACACTCTTTGCTTGAGTTTCTGTACGAACTGACAAAGCCCGTCGCAATCGTATTTCATACTGTCTTGCCAAATCCGACGGAACACATGAAAGCGCAAATCAGAAACATTGCCGGAGCATGCGAATCAATTATTGTGATGACAAATAATTCTGTCAAAATATTGACGACAGATTACGATATTTCAGAGCAAAAAATTTCGGTGATCGCCCACGGAACACACCTTGTGCCGCACCTTGATGATGATTACCTTAAACTGAAATACGACCTGAAAGATCGAAAAGTGCTCACAACTTTCGGTTTGCTCAGCTCGGGGAAAAGCATCGAAACAACCATCGAAGCATTGCCCGAAATCATCAAAACGTCGCCCGAAGTGGTGTTTTTGATTATTGGTAAAACGCATCCCGAGGTTGTGAAATGGGAAGGCGAGATCTACCGAGACAAGTTAGAAAAAATGGTTTCGGATCTTCACCTCGAAGAACATGTGATTTTTATCAACAAATACCTTGCGTTGCCTGAGTTGCTCGAATATCTGCAACTGACAGACATCTATCTGTTCACAACGAACGACCCAAATCAAGCGGTGAGCGGCACATTTGCCTATGCCATGAGTTGTGCATGTCCCATTATTTCAACACCAATACCTCACGCTCGAGAGTTTCTGACTAAAGAAACAGGAATTATTTTTGATTTCGGAAATTCACATCAGTTGGCTTCTGCGGTGACTTTGCTTCTAAACGACGAATCGTTACGCTGCACTATTAGCTCAAATACGCTCCAAAACATCGTTTCAACCGCATGGGAAAACTCGGCGGCGGCGCACGCCAGACTATTCGAAAAAATGAGTAACGGGAAAATTACATTGAAATACGACCTTCCTGAAATCAATCTCAATCACCTGCAAAAAATGACCACACAAACGGGAATCCTCCAGTTTGCGAAGATCAATCAACCCGATATTGAGTCTGGTTATACACTCGACGACAATGCCAGAGCTTTGATTGCATCAGCGATGTATTACAAACTAACCAAAAAGAAATCTATCCTCCATGAAATATCCCGATACCTAAATTTCATCAAGTTCTGCGTCCAGCCAGACGGCGATTTGCTCAATTATGTCGATAAAGAAAAACAGTTTACAAAACAAAACTACGAGACCAATCTCGACGACTCAAACGGAAGAGCATTGTGGGCACTTGGTTACACAGTATCCTTGACAGGCGTATTACCACCTGAAATGATTCTTCAGGCGGAAAGATTGATTGAGAAAATGTTGACACGCATCGAAAGCGTTCACTCTACTCGCTCAATGGCTTTTGCTATAAAAGGCCTGAGTCACTACTACGACATCACGAAAGATCCCTCAGTATTGGATTTGATTGTTGTGTTTGCCAACCGATTGACACAGATGTTTAAGCACGAATCGGAAGACAATTGGGAATGGTTCGAAGGTTATATGACCTATGCCAACAGTATTTTACCCGAAGCCATGTTGTATGCGTGGAAAGTCACCGACACTCCAATTTACAAAGACATAGCAATGAAATCCTTTGATTTTTTGCTGAAACACATATTCAACGAAAATGGAATCGAGGTCATTTCCAACAGAAGTTGGTGGATAAAAGGCGAAAAAGCCGGAAAATTTGGTGAACAACCCATCGATGTGGCTTATACGATTATGGCCCTGAGCAAATTTTACGATGTATTTGGCATCGACGATTACCGTCAGAAGATGATGACTGCATTCAACTGGTTTTTGGGCTGTAATCGTTTGGAACAAATCATCTACAACCCTTGTACCGGCGGGTGCTACGACGGACTGGAAGAAACACATGTAAACCTCAATCAAGGCGCAGAATCGACTGTAAGCTACCTGATGGCACGTCTGACAGTGGAACGCTACAAAAACCGAGTAGAGCCTAACTCTGAATGATAGTTTTTCAAAATACAATTTACAATAACGCATCAAACATTAATAATTTATTGAAATGAAAAAAGAAAATCAAAAAACAGTATTGATTGCACTAGACTACGATCAGACTGCGCAAAAAGTATTAGAATCGGGTTACGCAATGGGCAGCGCAATGGGTGCCGAAATCATTCTTCTTCATGTGATTTCAGATCCTATCTACTACTCGTCCACCGAATATTCGCCTATCATGGGTTTTAATGGGTATATGGACACTGTTCCTTTGCAGTTGGAAAATCCTGGAGGGCTAAAAAAGGCCGCTCAGTTTTTTTTGGACAATGCCAAGCATCAATTAGGTGATGAAAAGATACAGACAATGATCAAAGAGGGCGATTTGGTAGAAGTAATAATGCGTATTGCAAAAAAAACCGGTACAGACATCATCGTGATGGGTTCGCACAGCCGTAAATGGCTCGAAGACGTTGTAATGGGGAGTTCGACAAACGATGTTTTGCAAAAAACCAACATTCCCCTTTTTATCGTTCCTACCAAAAGACGTCATTGAAATTGAACCTCATCGACAAAAAAGAAATACCCAAAGGACTGACCACAAACGAAACGAATGAGAAGCAGCGGGAGCATGGGGCAAATACCCTTCCATCGTCGCAGCCCCGCAACTTCCTCTCCATTTCAATTGGAGTCATCAAAGAACCAATGTTCATTTTGTTGGTGGCTTGTGGTGGACTCTATATCTTGATGGGAGATTTGCAGGAGGGGCTGTTGCTACTAGGATTCGTATGGGTGATAATGGGTATCGAATTTTTTCAGCAAAAGAAGTCCGAAAAAGCACTCGATGCACTCAAGCAAATGGCTAGTCCACGGGCTTTGGTGCTTCGCGATGGTGCTGAATTGATATTGGCCAGTTGCGAATTGGTAGTTGACGACATCATTATCCTGAAAGAAGGCGACCGAGTGCCTGCCGATGCTACAGTGCTCGAAGCAGTGAATTTGGTTGTCGACGAATCGCTGTTGACGGGTGAATCGGCTTCGGTTAACAAACAGGTTTGGGACGGAAATCAAAAGGTGGTGCATCCAGGTGGCGACGATCTGCCGTTCGTCTTTTCAGGCTCTCTCGTTATGCAAGGATATGGAAAAGCGCGCGTGACGAGCATCGGCATTGCAACCGAGATTGGGCGAATCGGCGCAGCACTATCAAACATCAAAGATAACCCTACGCGGCTGAAAACCGAAATAGGTTCGCTGGTGAAGAAACTGACCATTCTCTCTGCTATTCTTTTCGTGATTGTCATCATCGTTTTCTACTTTACACGAGGAAACTTTATCAACGGAATATTAGCAGGTATCACAATGGCAATGGGTATTTTACCAGAAGAATTTCCGGTAATCCTGACCGTTTTCATGGCATTGGGAGCTTATAGAATGTCGAAAAAGAAGGTGCTGACCCGCAACCCATCAGCTATTGAGACGTTGGGTTCGGCAACTGTGCTTTGCACCGACAAAACCGGCACACTCACCCAAAACTCCATGACCGTTCACACGCTCTACAACGGAGTCGAATTTTTCGAACTGGGCAAATCGTCTGAATTGAACGAGGAGTTTCACGAAGTGATGGAGATTGGCATTCTTTCGAGCAAAATTAACCCATTCGACCCAATGGAAAAAGCAATTTCCAACTTGGGAAATTTGCACTTAAAGGGAACCGATCGCCTCCATCGAAATTGGGAAATGATCAAAGAATATGCACTTTCCAAAGAGCTGATGGCGATGTCGAGGGTATTTCTGGATAAATCAAATCAGTCGAAAATGATTGCCACTAAAGGTGCTCCCGAAGCCATTTTCGATTTGTGCCATTTGGATAAAAAAGAACACAACCGACTGTCGAAAGCCGTTGAGCAATTAGCATCCAACGGATTGCGTGTGTTGGGCATAGCTCGTGCCATAATCAGCAAAAAGGAGCTGCCCGATGCGCAACACGCATTCAAATTCCAGTTTGTGGGGCTCATTGGCTTGGCAGATCCGATTCGTAAGAATGTGACGCAAGCCGTGAGCGAATGCTACAAAGCCGGCATTCGGGTGATGATGATTACGGGCGATTACCCTGTGACGGCACAACACATCGCCCGAAAAATCGGACTCACGAATCCCGATGAATGTATCACGGGAACGGAGCTAGAGGAAATTTCAGAACTTGAATTATCCAAAAGAATTGACAAAGTAAATGTGTTTGCCAGAGTAGCTCCTGAGCAAAAGTTAAAAATCGTAAATGCGCTGAAACTCAATGGCGAAGTTGTAGCCATGACAGGCGATGGCGTGAACGACGCTCCTGCGCTGAAAGCGGCTGACATCGGAATTGCAATGGGCAAAAAAGGCACAGACGTGGCTCGCGAAGCCTCTTCGCTGGTGTTGATGGACGATAACTTCGCCTCCATCGTGGGCGGCATTCGCTTGGGAAGACGCATTTTCGACAATCTACAAAAAGCACTTGGATACACGTTTGCCATTCACGTGCCTATCGCGGGATTATCGCTGCTACCGATATTGATGGGAAATTATCCGTTGATACTGATGCCGGTGCATATTGTGTTTCTCGAACTGATTATTAACCCAACGTGCGCCATCATTTTTGAAGCAGAAAAAGATGAACCCAACATTATGAACCGTCCACCTAATCAAATCGACGAGCCATTTTTTGGTGCTAAGAAAATTGCTCTCAGTTGCATGCAAGGTCTTGGCATTCTGATTGTCACCTTCGGAGTTTATTTCATCGCATTGCATCTAAAATACGACATTAAAGAGGTGCGTGCCATGACATTTGTGACACTTATCGCCTCCAACATCGCAGTGATTCTCACCAACAGATCGTGGACAGACCATCTTTTCAGAATCATTTTCACACGCAATAGAGCAGTGTTATGGGTAGTGGGTGGCGCAATCTTGTTTTTGACATTAGTGCTCAATATCCCGCTACTATTGCAACTCTTTAAATTCTCACAACCCTCGTTGTTAAGCCTCACATACTGCGTTTTAGCCGGATTATCCACCATCATTTGGTTCGAAATCTACAAACAGATTAAACGTCGCAAAATTATTCACGCATAAACTAAAAAACCCAAAATTATGAAACCTCCAAAATTCACACCCGCACTTTCGCCTGCAGCACCTCAACCGTTGTTAGAAAACCCACTATCGGGTTATCCCATTTATCCGGTTGATGAAGACATTTACAACCAGTTTAAAGAGGAAAAAGAGATCAATCCAGAAAATGTAACAGTTTCAAAACCAGTCAACACGAGTGGCATTGACAGTGGTCTCGACATTCCTGGTTCTGAACTCGACGACCAACAAGAGGCAATCGGCAGTGAAGACGAAGAAAATAACTACTACAGCATCGGTGGTGACGCGCACGATAATTTGGAAGAACATAGCGGCAATTAGTTAATGGAAAAGAATGGAACGCGGATAAACGCTGATGAAGCGGATTAAAAACGGATTTTATTCTCGCCTATGGCAAGATGATTTCTGACAACGTTGCTTTAATCAGTCTTGTTTACATGAATGATATCAGTGTTCAATCCGTTTAAATATTATCCGTTTTCATCCGCATAATCCGTAAAGTCCGCGTTCTATTCTTTTAAATTCGACATTATTTTTTGTCTCATTACATAGGTTTAATCATCTGTTTCAATTTATTCCAGATATGCAAATTTCATCCAAAATAAGTTTCGCAAAACTGTGCGTTGTGCTTTTCAGCTGCTTATTTATCAGTTTAATTTCAAAAGCTGCAGCAACCGAACGCCAAAGCATTGTCGCACAGTTTTATACTGCCCAAAACGAATCCATCTATTGGCTATCGTCCAGCAAACGCGTTGCGAAAGCCTCCGAATGGCTGAAAGCAATTGACGCAGCAGATAATCTAGGCATTGTGTCGAACAACCTCTTGAACGATCAGATTCGCGCCGTTTTGAAAAGTAGAGAAACAATTAGCAACGAAACTCGAAGCCAGACGGACAAACTGATTACCACTGTCATTTTGAAGTTTATCCAGACGCTGCAAGAGGGGAATATCGTGTTTGCCTACAACGAAGTGAGCACCTCGCACGACTCAGATTATATTCAGCAACTGCTACAATCGCAACGACGATCTGTGCCAAAGTTGGTGGCCAAACTTGACTGCAAAGATGCTGAATACCTCACGCTGAAACGCTATCTGCACGACTCACTGCCAGCATTGAGTACCGACAAATTCAAAGCCCTAGCGATGGCGATGAACTACCGACGGTTTCTCTCTATCAATCAGGAGGTGAACTGTATTGTGGTGAACATACCCGAAGCAGAAGCCATCTACTACAAAGAAAACAAACCGATTTTGACGATGCGCACTGTCGTTGGAAAAAAGTCAAATCCGACTCCGACGATTGCCTCGCACATCACCAGTATTGTCACATTTCCGTATTGGAATGTGCCGCATTCGATTGCCGTGAAGGAGATTCTACCCAAAGTGCAAAAAGACGATAACTATTTGGAACAAAACAATTTTGAAGTGGTGGATGCCAAAAACAATGTGGTGGACGATGCCGATTTGAACTGGAAGAAGTACGATGCTGATAATTTCCCCTACTTTTTTCGACAATCTACCGGAGCCGGCAATTCGCTGGGTGTGCTCAAGTTTAACCTCGAAAATCCGTTCAGCATCTTTCTGCACGCAACTAGTTGGCAGGGCGTTTTTGAGAAAGAAAACCGTTTTTTGAGCCACGGCTGCATCCGTTTGGAGAAACCCTTCGACCTCGCCAACGAACTGATGAACGGCAAGCTGGACATCGAAAAGCTGAAATCGGACAAAGAAAATACCGAGCCGAAAACTTACCGACTCGACGCACCTCTTCAGACATTTATCATCTACAACCTTGTGCAGGTTAATGGCAAGAAAATCACTTTTCTCGATGATGTGTACAAATTGGTGAAGTAGTGGAAATTCGAATAATCAGTTAAATATAGGACAACTATAATTTCGGAGTAAATAGCCCCTAAATCCCCTAAAGGGGACTTTTGCTGAAGTGTTATTTTGAAAAGTGGCTCATTGAAAAACAGTTATTTAACCGTAGAATCTCAAAGTCCCCTTTAGGGGATATAGGGGCAAGAATAGTAGCCGAGTTCAATTACTCAATTAATCAGTTACTCAATTACTCCCTTCAATTCAACAACGCCGAACTAGCCAAATACCGATTATCAGACGTATAGATAAACAAGCACGTTCCCCCTTTGATGGTGTCGATAATCGGACGATTGAGATCGGGCGGAAGAGCCGGACAACCAAGGCTTCGACCCAAGCGACCGTTGCGTTTGATGAAATCGGAAGTCGCATAGTTGGCTGCATGAATGATGATGGCACGACGCAGCGCATTGTCGTTGTAGCCCTTCTCCATGCCATTAATCAGCAGCGCAAAACCGGTGTGACCGCCTACAATCGGATGCTCGGTCACGTAAAATCCCATGCTGCTTTTCGACGAGCCATCGAGGTTCGAGAAATTGTGCGCATACTCTTCGCCCGTGTTCCGACCGTGTGCCACGTAAGTATTAAACAGCAACCGTTTGTTCTTCAAATCAATCACGTAGAGGCGTTTGCGGTTGCTCGATTGCGAATAATCGGCGATGGTGACGATGGTTGCGTTTTGTAATTTCCCTGTCGAATCGAGTTTATCCAATCCTTTTATGGCTAAATCAAACACCGCTTTCGAGAGTCCAGTTTCCGACAAATTAAGTTCTGTATAGAGGTCGTTTATTGGTAGTTTTATCAACCCAAAATCGGTATCAGCCGCATAGCTTGTCCACGAAATAAAAGCGAATAAAAGATAGATTACTGTTTTTCTCATCGAATAAAGGTAGTCGTCTCATCGGGATATGCAAGTGAGAGCCGCCTTAATTCATTATAATACATAGAATTACCGATAATGTAACACTTGGGAGAATGTGTGAATGATGTAACATTTCAACATTTTTGTGTAACATCCTGATTACCAGTTAAGCCTAACTTTGCCCACAATCAAAAAACGCATGGCATTTATCGACTATTACAAAACGTTGGGCATCGACAAATCGGCTTCGGAGAAAGATGTGAAGAATGCGTACCGCAAACTAGCACGGAAGTTTCATCCCGATCTCAATCCGAACGATGCTAGTGCAAAGGCAAACTTTCAGCAAATCAACGAAGCCAATGCGGTGCTAAGCGATGCCACCAAACGTGCGAAATACGACCAGCACGGTAAGGATTGGGAACATGCCGAAGAGTACGAAAAGGCGAGACAACAGCAGGAAAATGCTCGCGGAAAGCGTTCATCGGGCAGACAACGCAACGAGAGTGATTTTTCGGATTTCTTCGAAACTATGTTTGGCGGCGCTCAAGGGCGACAAGCGAAATACCGCGGCGAAGACTTCAGCACCACGCTGCGGCTCGAACTGCTGGAGGCATACACCACGCACAAGCAAGAGCTCAACGTCAACGGTCGAAAGATACGCATCACCATACCCGCCGGCATCGAAAACGGACAGACCATCAAAATTGCAGGGCATGGCGGAGAGGGAATGAACGGTGGTCCGGCTGGCGATCTCTACATCACGTTCGACATTGCCAACCATTCACGCTTCAAACGGATGGACAACAACCTCTATACAGCGGTCGATTTGGATATCTACACCGCTATTTTGGGAGGCGAAATCCTCTTCGACACGCTCAACGGACAGGTGAAACTAAAGGTAGCACCCGAAACACAAAACGGCACCAAAGTGAAGTTACGCGGCAAGGGTTTCCCACTCTATAAACAAGATAGCAAGTTTGGCGACCTACATATTACCTATTCGGTGAAAATACCAACTCACCTCACCGAGGCACAAAAGGAGCTTTTTCGAGAATTGAAGAAAACCACACAATAAAGGGACATTATGCAATCGGGCAATTTGATTTCAACCACCGAATTTTGTGTGGCACATCGTATCGACATCGCATTCATCGTATCGCTCAAGCAAAAAGGGATGATTTCGTTGGAGGGCGATTTTATCCATTTAGACCAACTTGCCGAACTGGAAAGACTGGTCTGCTTCCACTACGATCTCGACATCAACCTCGAAGGCATCGAGACTATCAATCACCTATTGCAACGCATACAAACCATGCAAGAAGAGCTCCAGAGGGTGAAAAACAGACTGCGAAACTATGAAAATGAGAAAGCAATCATAGATTATTCACCACCAATTATTCTCTTAAAAAGATGAAAAATTTGAGGCAATTAGCAGTTTGGATGGATTATTCCACAGCCGTAATGATGGATTATCACGACGAAGTGATAGACGAAACGCAAATCAGTTACTATTTTAATGAGGAAGACGAATTCGAAGAATTAAACAACGGAAAAAAAACAATACGCCATAATCGACAACACCGGAAAGCAACTTATTACAAGAGATTAGGCGCATTCATCGCCAATTATACAAATGTGCTACTTTTTGGCCCTTCAGAAGCCAAATACAAATTATGCAAGCTAATCTCTAAAGATTATCTTGCACATGAAGAAAATTTAGTTGTACGAACGGTAGATAAAATGGAAATCAACAAGATTCACACCTATGTAAAAGAGCATTTCGACCAATAGGCTATGAAAGAAGCAAAAGATCACTCCACCAAATTGTCACGTTTTTGGAAAGTTCTTGGACCTGGTCTGGTTACTGGTGCCAGCGACGACGACCCATCGGGCATTGCCACCTACTCTCAGGCAGGAGCGGCGTTTGGGTTGCTTACTCTTTGGACAGCCCTCGTCACATTTCCGCTGATGGCATCCATTCAGGAGATGTGTGCCCGCATCGGATTAGTCACTTCTCACGGATTGGCCGGAACAATCAAAAAACACTACTCTAAGCCCATTTTATACTTGATGCTGTTGTTCAGCTTTCCTGCCATTGTGATGAATATTGGTGCAGACATTGCTGGCATGGGAGCAGTTGGCAATTTGCTTTTTCCTTCGATTCACGCCATTTTCTTTAGCATTTTTTTCACCGCATTGCTATTGGTTCTGATTATCTTTCTTCCTTATCGAAAAATCAGCAATGTGTTGAAGTACCTCTGCCTCATTCTGCTCGTTTACCTCATCGTGCCGTTTTTGTATCACCAAGATTGGCTAGCAGTCGTAAAATCAACATTTACTCCAACGATTCGATTCGAAAAAACCTATATCAGCATTCTTGTTGCCATATTGGGAACCACCATTTCGCCTTATCTATTCTTTTGGCAAGCCACCATGGAAGTAGAAGACCAACGGTTAAAAACTTCACTCCTCGTGGATAAAAAAATGATTAGTGAAATGCGACGTGATGTAGATTTTGGCATGCTATTCTCTAATCTGGTGATGTTTTTCATCATTCTCACCACAGGCACTGTGTTGTTCGGAGCAGGCATTCACCAAATCGACACCGTGGAGCAAGCTGCACAAGCCCTGAAGCCATTGGTGGGCAATATGGCTTATCTTCTCTTCGCGTTGGGAGTAATTGGCACTGGTCTGCTTGCCATTCCGGTGCTTTGCGGGTCGTTGTCGTACATCATTGCCGAGACATTTGGTTGGCAAGAGGGACTCAATAAGAAATTTCACCAAGCAAAACCGTTTTATGCCGTGATTGCAATATCGTTATTGCTCGGCCTTTCGCTCAACTACATCGGTCTTTCGCCCATCAAAGCGCTCATCTACTCGGCAATTCTATATGGATTGACCGCTCCGGTGATGATTGCCATTATTCTGCACATCTCCAACAATAAAAAGATTATGGGCAGCAACACCAACAGTCACATGTCCAATATTCTTGGTTTTATGGCATTGGCTCTGATGACTGCCGCTGCCTTTACGTTGATCTATTTCCAGATTAAAGGTTAACCGTTCATGAGATGTGTGAAAGATGTAACACCAATACTTAATTGTGTAACGTGTTTTGTGTCAGAAATCCAACCTTTGTGTAATTACTATTTTATACAAATAAATACGAACCACAATGAAAGTTAGAACGATTTTAACAACAGGTGTTTTTGCATCCGTTGTACTGTTTTCAGCATGCTCTAAAGATGATGCAACCACCACAAATCCAATCGTGATACCACTGCAAACGACTGCTCAAGCAACAATTCCTCTCGGTAGCACCGCAGATTTTGCTGTTTTAGCAGGCTCAGCCATCACCAGCACTGGCAATACCTCCGTCACAGGAGATATTGGATTGAATCCAGGCAGTTCGATAGGTGGTTTTCCTCCTGGAGTTTTGGTCGGAACGTTGTTGATTAATACACTTTTGACTTCACAAGCCAAACTCGATTTGACTACCGCTTACAACGATGCAGCAGGACGAACCAGTACCGATATTGTCACACTTTCGGGCAACATTGGCGGACTGACACTCACTCCTGGGCTTTACAAATCAACCTCTTCGTTGGCGATTTCATCGGGTGATTTAACATTCGATGCAAAAGGAAATGCAAATGCCGTGTTCATCCTTCAGATAGCATCGACACTCACCACGACATCAGCACGAAAAGTGATTTTGAGCGGTGGTGCATTGGCTTCAAATATCTTTTGGCAAGTAGGCAGTTCCGCTACTTTCGGAACCACATCTGTGTTTAAAGGAACCCTAATGGTCATGCAGTCGATAACTTTCAACACGGGTGCTACGCTCGATGGTAGAGCATTAGCCCGTACTGGAGGAGTCACTTTCGCAGGCAATACGATTGTCAAACAATAACATAATCAAAAGCACATAATCGGGCTTAGAGGCATTGCTTGGCAATGGCTCTAAGTTTGGTTATTCACTTCAATATGTGTGAATTACGTAACATTCCTGTGAAATTGTATAACAACTAAGAACATTTTGATCAGTAAATTTGAGCATTTCAATGATAAATAGAAAACGATTTTGAAACTGCACATCAAATACATGGTTAGTAATCGCTGCAAAGTAGCGGTGAAACAAGAGTTGACAAAGATGGGATTGCATTTCATCCTTGTCGATTTGGGAGAAGTTGAGATAATGGAAACGTTATCTTCAGAACAGCGCACGGAACTTAATTTGGCGTTGTTGTCAGTCGGATTTGAACTGATGGACGACAAACGCGCCGTATTGATTGAGAAAATTAGATCAGCCATTGTAGAGATGGTACATTACACCAATACCTCGTTGAAAGTCAACTTTTCGGACTACTTGAGCGATAAATTGCACTACGATTACACCTATCTAGCGAACCTTTTTTCAGAAGTGCAAGGCACAACCATCGAGCAATTCATTATTTCAAACAAAGTAGAGCGCATCAAAGAGTTGATCATTTACGATGAATTGAATATCACCGAAATAGCTTTCAAAATGAACTACAGCAGCGTGGCGCACTTGTCTACTCAGTTTAAGAAAGTAACGGGCCTATCTCCTACTCACTTCAAACAATTGAAAGAGAAGAGACGCAACTCAATTGAAGATTTATAACCAACTATTCAGCTTGTATTTAATGATAAAAAATTAGATGGAAAGAACCAAAACACACGAATCGCTTTATGCCAGCACGCTTATCGAAACAATACTCGATCCATTGATAACAATCAATGTGAATGGAGTCATTATGGATGTAAATCACGCAAAAGAGAAAATCACAGGTGTAAATCGAGAGCAGCTTATAGGAACGAATTTCTTTGACTATTTCACCGAGCCAAAGAAGGCTCGTGAAATATATGAAGAGGTTTTCGACAAAGGAATAATCATCGATTCGGCACTCACATTTCGACACAAAGAAGGGGCGCTAACAAATGTATTGTTCAACGGGGCAGTTTATCGAGATGAATCTGGAACAGTCATTGGTGCTGTAATCGTGGCTAGAGATATTTCTGAGCAAAAATGGGCAATAGAGTTGCGAGAGGCAAATAAAGAGTTAGCATTCCAAAACAATGAAAAAGAGAAGCGCGCTAATGAACTTTTAGTCGCCAACGAAGAACTCGCCTTCCAGAATAATGAGAAGGAGAAACGGGCCGCTGAACTGATCATTGCGAACAAAGAATTGGCATTTCAGAACAAAGAAAAAGCAAAACGTGTAACTGAAAACAAAGAACTTGAAGCGATCAGTTATTCATTGCAACTCACCTCGCAATATGTGCGAAGTTTGATTGAAGCAAGCCTCGATCCGCTTTTCACCATCAATCTCGAGGGTAAAATTACGGATATGAACAACGCTTCGATAGAAATTACGGGTGTTTCACGCGAGAAATTAATCGGGAGCGACTTTTTTGACTACTTCACTGAGCCAATGAAAGCCAGAGAAGTCTATCAGGAGGTTTTCGCAAATGGATTTGTGACCGACTATCCATTGACCATCCGCGACGGGAAATTGACTGATGTCTTGTTCAATGGATCGGTTTACCGCGACGACAGAGGCGATGTAGCAGGCGTGGTTGTGGTAGCGCGCGATATAATGGAACGGAAGCGGATTGAAACCGAACTCATCGAAGCCAAAGTATTTGCTGAATTAGCTACACTCATTGCCGAAGAAGCCAAAAGCAAGGCAGAAACTGCAACTATAAATGCCCAGAGTGCCGTAAAGGCAAAGCAACAGTTTTTGTCGAATATGAGTCACGAAATTCGCACACCGATGAATGCTATCATCGGATTCACAAAAGTGCTACTCAAAACCGAACTTTCGGCCAAACAAAAAGAGTACCTTACCGCAATAAAAGTGAGTGGCGATGCACTAATCGTGCTCATCAACGACATTCTCGATTTAGCCAAAGTAGATGCAGGGAAAATGATCTTCGAACAGACGCCTTTCAAAATATCGGCATCCATTTCGGCAATGATTCACCTGTTTGAAACCAAGATTCAAGAGAAAAACATTGAGCTAATCACAGAATATGATGCTTCGATCCCAGAAGTGGTTGTAGGCGATCCTGTACGTCTTCACCAAATCATTTTAAATTTGGTAAGCAATGCGGTGAAGTTTACCTCTGTCGGCAAAATCACAGTCAGTGTACGGTTGATATCACAAGACGATGAGATTGTCACACTCGAATTTGCTGTGAAAGATACAGGTATCGGAATTCCTGCGAACAAGCTAGAGAATATTTTTGAAAACTTCCAGCAAGCTACCAGTGGCACCTCACGGTTGTATGGAGGCACTGGACTTGGACTCGCGATTGTAAAACAATTAGTAGAGCCGCAGGGAGGTCATATTGCCGTAAAAAGTGAGATAGGAGTAGGTACTACATTTAGTTTCAATTTATCGTTTCATAAAACCAACGAAGCGGCCGAATCCGATAGTTTGATTTTGGAATCTGATACAGAAATCAAAAACATCAAAGTGCTGGTTGTCGAAGATATTCCGCTCAACCAACTGCTAATGAAAACGGTATTGGACGATTTCGGATTCGAACGGGATATAGCTCAAAACGGTTTAATTGCAATAGAGAAACTACAAGCTAAGTTGTACGATATTATTCTGATGGATCTGCAAATGCCAGAGATGAATGGCTTCGAAGCAACGGATTACATTCGCAAAACGATGAATTCTAAGATTCCAATTATCGCACTTACGGCGGATGTCACAACGGTAGATTTGGCTAAATGCAAAGCGGTTGGGATGAACGACTACATTGCCAAACCAGTGGATGAACAGTTGCTGTACAATAAAATTATCAGCTTAGTAAAAAAACCATTCCAGCAAGAAACAAAGCTCAATAAAATAAACTTGACCAATGGAAGCATTAAGACAAAATGTACAGATTTAGACTTTCTAACTCGACGCACCAAATCGAATCCAACTTTGATGATGGAGATGATTTCGCTCTATTTGGAGCAAACACCACCATTGATTCATACAATGAAACAGAGCCTTTTGGAGAGTGATTGGGAATCGCTCTACTCGGCGGTTCACAAAATGATTCCATCTTTTTCGATTATGGGTATTAGTCCCGATTTCGAGAATATGGCAAAAAAAGTACAAGAATATGCCAGTACTCAAAAACAGTCTGACACCATTTCAGGATTGGTATTGCAAATTGCAAACGTCTGTTCTCAGGCGTGCGAAGAGCTAAGAACAGAATTTGAACGAATTAAAAAATCAGAACGATGAGCAACGAAAAAATAAAACTTTTTCTAGTAGATGATGATGCAGTCTATCTAAAATCACTCGAAATTGACTTTCTAGATCACGCCGATTTTGAGGTCGAAACGTATGCTACTGGAGAACTATGCATCAATAACTTATCTCATTGTCCCGATGTAATTATTTTGGATTATAGGCTTGATGGCATAGACAAAACTGCCATGAATGGCATCGAAACGTTGGACAAAATTAAAGCTTTCAACCCCGACATTCCAGTGGTGATGCT
Organism: Bacteroidales bacterium; assembly: GCA_049315325.1. GTDB lineage: Bacteria > Bacteroidota > Bacteroidia > Bacteroidales > UBA7332 > CAXXIC01. The sequence goes on along the minus strand of JBMOKJ010000011.1, from coordinate 35,971 downwards.
CTCTTCGCAAGATAAAATAGAGGTGGCCATCGATTGTATGCACCATCGCGCATTCGATTATGTGGTCAAAAGCGAGACTGCATTTGTACGACTTCAGAAAATCATTACCACCATCTTTCGCTACAAAAAAATGGAGAAAGAGTTGCGATGGTATATGGATCGAATGTAGCTGAAAGATTCGACAGTTTCACCATTCATCAATTAAAACCCACTCATTATGAACCAACTCCAACAACTCAGAAACTATACAACGGTAGTTGCCGATTCGAGCGATTTCGAAACCATCGTTAGCTTTAAGCCTAGCGATGCGACGACAAACCCTTCGCTGATCTACTCAGCCGTTAAAAGCCAGAAATACAATTCGCTGGTGGACAGCGCAATCACTTATGCCAAAAGCAAATCGGACAATCAATATTTTCAGCTAACCATTGCGTTAGAAAAACTAGCTGTCGAATTTGGCATCGAAACGCTCCGACTGATTGACGGTCGCGTCTCCACAGAAGTAGATTCTCGACTCTCATTCGACACACCCGACACAATCATCAAAGCCCGCCAAATGATTGATCTATACGAAGCCTCAGGCATTGACCGCAAACGGGTTTTGATAAAAATTGCGGCAACTTGGGAAGGCATACAAGCCGCCGAACAGCTTACAAAAGAGGGAATAAACTGCAATTTGACTCTGCTTTTTTCGATGCCACAAGCCATTGCTTGCGCCGAAGTTGGCGTTAAACTGATTTCACCCTTTGTGGGTCGCATTCTCGACTGGCACCTCAAAGAACAAGGCATTCGACACATAACATCTAGCGAAGAACCTGGAGTAAAATTGGTGACAGACATTTTTAATTATTACAAAAAGTACGACTACAAAACAGAGATTATGGCGGCCAGTTTTCGCAACATCGACGAAATCATAGAACTAGCAGGTTGCGATTTGATGACTATTTCGCCAAAACTGCTCTCAGAATTGGAGCAAACAGATCGAACCGTTACCCGAAAACTGCTTTTGCCAGAGAAACAAAGAAGTGCCAATATGGAACCATTGAACGAAATTCAGTTTCGATGGATGATGAACGAAGACGCGATGGCTACTGAGAAATTGGCAGAAGGCATTCGGAAATTCACTTCAGATTTGATGATGCTCGAAAAAATCATTCTGGAGAAATTGTAGTGGGAGTTCCATGAATTGAATATTACAAGTATTGCAATTAAAATAAATAATTGGAATGAGAAAATGCCACATTTACGACAATCAACCCTGCCCCTAAATCCCCCAAAGGGGACTTTAAGATTCTAGGGTTAAATATTTGTTTATCAATGATCAACTTTTCAAAATATCACTTCAGCAAAGTCCCCTTTGGGGGATTTAGGGGCGATTAATTGCACCACTATATTTGTCACATTACTTATTCTAGATTGATTCACATAATAAATTTGACTTATGACAACAGATAACGAACACAACCTGCTCCCATTATCCGAAAAAGAGGTGCTATTGATGAATGCCTATTGGCGAGCTGCTAACTATCTATCAGTGGGTCAAATTTACTTATACGACAACCCTTTATTGCACGAAAAACTAACTCTTAGCCACATCAAACCTCGACTGCTCGGCCATTGGGGTACAACTCCCGGTCTGAATTTTATTTATCTACACGTCAACCGTGAAATAAAGAAACACGATTTGAATGTGCTTTACATCACTGGGCCAGGCCACGGAGGTCCAGGCTTGGTAGCAAACACCTATCTCGAAGGCACTTATAGCGAAGTTTATCCCGAAATTTCGCAAGACTTAGAAGGGATGAAACGTCTCTTCAAGCAATTCTCTTTTCCGGGAGGAATCCCAAGCCATGTAGCACCCGAAACACCCGGATCCATTCACGAAGGCGGTGAGCTGGGTTATTCACTTGTACATGCCTATGGCGCTGTGTTCGACAATCCCGATTTGATTGCGGTATGTGTCATCGGCGATGGTGAAGCCGAAACAGGAGCATTAGCCGCGAGCTGGCACTCCAACAAATTCCTTAATCCACTGCACGATGGAGCAGTATTGCCTATTCTTCACCTCAATGGATATAAAATTGCCAATCCAACCATATTAGACCGAATAAGCCGATCAGCGATTACCGATTTTCTGAAAGGAAATGGATACAAACCTTATTTCGTAGAAGGCGACGACCCGATGGAAATGCATCAAATGATGGCTTTCGTTATGGATCTTGTGGTAGAAGAGATTCTTTCTATTCAGCAAAACGCGCGAGTAAAAGGATGCACCGATTTACCTCAATGGCCCATGATTGTGCTGAGCACGCCGAAAGGCTGGACTGGACCCAAAGTAGTAGATGGAATAAAAATTGAAGGCACTTATCGGTCGCATCAGGTGCCGCTTTCTGAATTGGCAACCAAACCCGACCACATTCGTCTGCTCGAAGAGTGGATGAAGAGCTACAAACCCGAAGAACTGTTTGACCAAAACGGCAAACTACTACCAGAACTTGCCGACCTTGCACCGAAAGGCACCAGGCGAATGGGTGCAAATCCACATGCAAATGGAGGATTGCTACTCAAAGACCTCAACATGCCCGATTTCAGAGATTACGCCGTAAATGTACTCGAACCGGGAAGAATAAATGCCGAAGCCACCCGCGTGATGGGGCAGTTTGTACGCGACGTGGTGACACTCAACTCCGAACAACGCAACTTTCGAGTGATGGGACCCGATGAAACGGCTTCTAACCGATTAGGTGCTATTTTCGAAGTGACAGACCGAGTATTTATGGGAGAAATTATTCCCACGGACGACCATCTTTCGCAAGATGGAAGAGTGATGGAGGTGCTGAGCGAACACCTCTGTCAGGGATGGCTCGAAGGTTATCTGCTGACTGGAAGGCACGGACTATTCTCTTGTTACGAAGCATTTATTCACATCATCGATTCGATGTTTAACCAACACGCCAAGTGGCTGAAAACCTCGAAACAGATTCCGTGGAGAGCTCCCATCGCATCGCTCAACTACCTGCTAACGTCTCACGTTTGGCGGCAAGACCACAATGGATTCAGCCACCAAGATCCAGGATTTATCGACCACGTGATCAACAAAAAAGCAGAGATTGTGCGCGTATATCTCCCTCCAGATGCCAACACGTTGCTGTCGGTCACCGACCACTGCCTTCGAAGCCGCCATTATGTAAATGTGATAGTGGCAGGCAAGCAACCGGCTCTGCAATTTCTCCATATGGAGGCTGCTATCACCCACTGCACCAACGGAATCGGCAAATGGGATTGGGCAAGCAATGACAACAATGGCGAACCCGATGTAGTGATGGCTTGTGCGGGCGATGTACCCACACTCGAAACCCTCGCCGCGGTGGATATGCTTCGGCAATATTTCCCTGAGCTCAAGGTGCGAGTCGTCAACGTGGTCGATTTGATGACCATACAAGCGGCCAACGAACATCCGCACAGCCTATCAGACAAAGATTTTGATGCGCTCTTCACTACCGACAAACCTGTGATTTTCGCTTACCACGGCTATCCGTGGATGATTCATCGTTTGGCTTATCGACGAACAAATCACCACAACTTCCACGTGAGAGGCTACAAAGAAGAGGGAACAACCACCACACCATTCGACATTGTGGTGATGAACGATCTCGACCGCTTCCACCTCGTGATGGACGTAATCGACCGTCTGCCAATGCTCGATGGATTGGGTGACTTGGTGAAGCAAAAAATGGAAAACCGACTTGCAGAACACAAAGCCTACATTGCCATACATGGTGACGATATGCCCGAAATCCGCGATTGGAAATGGCCGTTGGAGTATTGCGAGAACAAATCTTAAAATGAAATTAATCAATGACAAAAAAGTGTAGGACTGTCATCATCATAGTCGCACACCCCGACGACGAAATACTGTGGGCAGGTGGCACCATACTCAGTCACACCTCGTGGAACTGTTTTGTTCTTTGCCTATGTCGTGGCAGCGATGAAGATCGAGCGCCACGATTTCGAAACGTACTGAATATAATAAAAGTAAAAGGTGTAATGGGTGATCTCGACGACGAGCCTGAACAAAACCCACTGAATGAAGCTGAGGTGGAAAATGCAATACTAAAATTACTACCAACCACCCATTTCGACCTCATCATTACGCACAGCGCAAAAGGAGAATACACACGTCACCTGCGACACGAAGAGACGAACAAAGCAGTTATAAAGCTTTGGCATACAGGCAAACTTCAAGCTCACGAACTCTGGACATTTGCTTATGAAGACGGTCATAAATCCTATTTCCCGATGCCGATACACCACGCCTCCATATTCACTCGCCTAACCGAGAAGATTTGGCTGCGCAAATACTACATCATCACCGAGATATATGGGTTCGCCAAAGAGAGTTGGGAGGCTCGTACCACTCCAAAAGCAGAAGCTTTCTGGAAATTCGAAAATGCACTCAACGCGTACAAATCTTTGCCCAAGAAAGGTTCTCAGGAGTAGATATTTTTCATGATTTTCTTATTATTATATTCATATATAAATTTTGAAATGGCTTATTCCCATTTTATATACTACATCGTCAAAGTTGTAGAATCTCAATCCGCCTTGGAGAAAAAGCGTTAAGAAAATGGAAGAAATGGAGCGTAAAAATCACCCTTGTTTGAGACTTGACGTATTTCGTCAAGTTGAGTTTGGGTGGTTTTAGCGGAATGAAATCCATTTTTAGCTTTTTATCCATAGCGGCGGCATTTTTTTGTTTACTTTTTTTTGCTGTAGAAAAAAAGTAAAAGCCCTCCGGCTCGAGGACAATTCACGAAACATATATTCACATAAACAATAAATCAAATGAAAGTATTAGTATTGTACGACTATCCGCCCACTCCCGGAGGGCTGGCCACACAAGGAGATTTACTCTACAAGGGTCTCAGCGAATTAGGTGTAGATGTGCACGCCGTCCATTTCGAATCGGCACAAGAAAAAGAGTGGTACTACCGTTGGTTCGAACCCGATGTGGTGGTTGGTGTCGGTTATTGGGGGCACACGCCTCAACTGGTGCTTCATCCTCAACGATACGGTGTTCAACCCGTGCCGTGGTTGGTGGCTGATGGCTACATTGCCAATTATCAGGAGATTCTGAATAAATTGCCGCTGATTCTCGTCACTTCCAATTGGGTGAAAGAGATGTACGTTCGCGACGGCATTTCGGGTGACAACATCGAAGTGCTACCCGTTGGTTGCGACACTGATGCGTTTCATCCTTTTAGCAAAAACGATCCGAAAATTATTGCAGTGCGCGAAGCCCTTGGCATTTCGCCCGATCAGTTGATGATACTTACGGTAGGTGGCGACGCCGCATCCAAAGGGGCACAAGAGGTGATGCAAGCACTTGCCCTCATCGACTCGAAAGCGCCAGATTGGAAATACGTCTGCAAAGTGTGGCCGCAACCACGTACAAAACTGCAAAACCTTGCTGACCTGCAGATGGCAACCGATTTGGGAATCGACAAAAACGTCACCTACGAAACAAACACCATTTCGCGAAACTTTATGCCATACCTTGTGGGAGCATGCGACATCTATGCCGCACCATCGCGCCTCGAAGGCTTTGGAATGCCTCAGGTAGAAGCTGGTGCGTGCGGTAAACCTGTCGTCAGCATCCGTGCAATGGGAATGCTCGACACGCTCATTCATGGCAAAACAGCTTTGTTGGCAGAAGTCGCCAAGCGCATTGTGGTGAACGAAGTGACGCTCGGTGGCGAATCGGGATTCGAAGAGCAGCACAAGGTGCTGTTTGATGTGCCACGCACCGTCGATTACCGTGCTAATGTGCACGACATTGCTAATCACCTGATGCTGTTGATGTCTGATCCTTCTTTGCGAAATAAGATGGGATTGGCCGGTAGAGAGCGTGTAGTCGAAAACTTCGATTATCGGGTGGTCGCCAAACGGTTTGTCGAAATCATCAACCGAAAACTGGGCATTTATTGATGGAATTTGCCACAAAGGCACGAAGACACAAAGGAATTCATGAAGGAATCTTATTCAACTTTATCCTTGTGTGTCTTTTGAACAAGTAAACCCAACAAGAAATTTGTGAAACTTTGATTCTTAGTGTCTTTGTGGCAAGAAAAATAGAAAACAATGAAAGAAGCTGATTTATTATTGATCGAAGAGGCAAAAAAAGCAGCACTCGAAGTGTTATTACACAACGCTCACGGGCCTTTTCAAGGACTGCCACGCACGGCAGGCTGGGGTTATCCCGAGCCCTACACACGCGACCTGATGTTCTCCATTCTTGGAATCGCTGTTGCGGGAAACAAAAAGCTGATGGACAGCATTCGAAGAGTGCTCGAAACATTGGCAAAAAACCAATCGGAACACGGACACATACCATCGTTGGTAAACGACAAAGAAGATCGCGGATCGAGCGACACCACCCCGCTCTTTCTATTGGCAGCAGGCATTTATCGAAATGTATCGGGCGAAAACGACTTTCTGAAAGATGCGGTGAACAACGCCCTCGTGTGGATGGAGTTTCAAAGTCCGTCCGACCGCTTCATGGTAGCACAACAACCCACCAGCGATTGGCGCGACGAGCAGTGGGTGACGGGCTACGGGCTGTACGTCAACACACTCGTTTACAGCTACCTGCGCATCCTACATCAAAACAATCGAGCAAACAACATGCAGCAAGACATGGGGCGATTCACCATCACCGGCGGACACCAACACCACCATGTGCACGAAGGATTGGTGGTGAAGCACAAACCGTACTACGCCTTTTGGTCGTATAAGGTACACAGCAGCGAGCGTTTCGATTTGTTGGGCAACAGCCTCGCCATTCTATCGGGTTTGGCATCGACTGCTCGTGCCAATGAGATTGTGTCGTGGATCGAAGAGGAGTGTAACGGTATGCGCGATCGCAGCGAGCTGACCATTGATTTACCGCCTAATTTCTTCCCGTTTATCAAACCCGAAGACCCTGATTGGCACGCCCGATACGCCATTTACAACAACCCTGGGGAATACCACAACGGTGGCATCTGGCCTTTTGTGTGCGGACTCTACATCGCAGCTCTCGTAGCAGCCAAACGCCAAACACTGGCAGTAGAGAAGCTAATTGCGCTCACCCACAGCATTCAGCCTGCTCGAGCAGAAAGTGTCGATTTTGGATTCAACGAATGGATAAGCCCCGGCAGCGGACAACCCATGGGGCAAGATTGGCAAACGTGGAGTGCGGCACTCTATCTGTATGCCGCTAAGTGTGTCGAAGAAAAATCTACACCCTTCTTCGACGACATCCGCAAAGAGAAAAGCGAAGCAAAGGGGGAATGAGGTTGGATGGAGCAAGTCAGTGAAATAATTATGTTTATCACCAAATCTGACACATTACCCACCCAAAGGGGTTATTAGGAAACTTAATCTTTCTTGTAATAATATCCAAATTCTTTTTCATCTTTCGAGTAAACAATTAAATAGTTCTCGAAGCAGAAAACGACATTTCCAACCAAAGAATTGTTTTTATATAGTTTCCTATATTTTATCGTATATAATGAATCTTTAAATTCCAACCAATCTCCGATTGAAGCTCCATAACTATTTTTCCAATCATGTTTTCTTATATAGTAATTAGAATTATTATACATGCAAATAGTCAAAATAACTGCCAGAATGAAGATTATAATTTTACGGGTTTTATTCTTTTTCATATTATCTTCTACCTCCAGGTTAATAAATTAATTCCACCGTCGGGGCGGAATTGCATTCCGTCTCCTAAGTTTTTATAAGGAACTGAGTTCCGACAACAAATATATTTCTTTTTTGATATAAATACAAACCTGCCTACCGCTGGCACATCTATTGAAACTGACTTTACAAAGAGCAAAAAATGTTTTTGAAGGTTAGGCTCACCCTATCCAAACTAAGGGATGATGTATTGTAGTTCAGAAAAGTAAAATCGAAATGACTTTCGGTAAAATAGTAGTTTGGAAAAGTGAAATTGAATCTACTTTAGCTAAAATCACTGTTTGGAAAGGTGAAACAGAACTTTCGAAAAGGGAGATAGATTGTTTGATTCGTACTGAAGATGTTTCGATAAGCATTGCCAAAATATCTCCGACTACAATGCAAATTTCTAAAAGCACAAATCACAAACATTTGGGAAACAACACCTTATTGAATGTGTGAATCATAGAAGTCGTTTACAGAATTGTGTAATAAAAAACGAACGATCGAGCCTCATCTTTGTATGGTGAAAATTCTTTCACACTATAATTCAAATGTATGAGATTCATGAAACTATTAACGACACTTGCGATAGCAACTGTTGTGTTAATTGTGGGATGCAAAAAAGACGATTATGTAGAAATAATTGGTTTGTGTCCGCTTGTCGTATCTACAAGTCCTGAAAATGGAGCAACCAACGTACAACTCAACAAAGTAGTAACTGCTACTTTTAACGAAAAGATGAATGCATCGACTTTCACGTCGGCATCTTACACGCTACATCAAGGATCAACCGTCATCTCTGGCGATGTTTCCTACAAAGATTCAACAGTTTCCTTCACCCCATCGGCTCCGCTGTTGCCCTTCACCGTCTATACTGGCACTGTGAAACCGACCGTGAAAGATACACGCGGAAACGCATTGCAAACAGATTACGTGTGGACATTCACCACACTACCTCAACTCACTTTGTCGCCACTGCCACTGAGCAGCGGAGTGGTAACAGGTGCAGGACTCTTTGCCCAAGGTTCAACGGTTGCCATCGGTGCAACGCCCAATACGGGTTTTGTATTTGTCAACTGGACAGACAATGGCACGGTGGTCTCTACCAGTGCAAGTTATCAGCTGACAATGGCTGGCAACAAAACCCTCATTGCCAACTTCATTCCCGTAACTCCGGGCAATTTTGCTGTCAACCTAACGGCTAATCCGATTGCCGGAGGCACAACTATTGGTGCAGGCTCGTTCGTTGCCGGTTCGTTGGTTACAGTGAGCACATTCCCTCACACCGGTTACATCTTCAACAATTGGACAGAAAACAGCACAATTGTCTCCTCCAGTTCGAGCTATCAATTTACATTGGTGGCCAACAGAACGCTGGTAGCCAATTACACCATAATTCCAGCTTCGCAATTTGCTGTCAACCTTTCAGCAAATCCATCTGTTGGCGGATCAACTTTGGGATCGGGCTCGTTCAATTCAGCGTCGTCGGTCAATGTGTCGGCAACTCCAAACTTAGGCTATTCGTTTGTCAATTGGACCGAAAACGGGATAATGGTTTCGACCAGCGCAAACTACACCTTTGTGTTGAATGCCAATAAAACGTTGGTCGCCAATTTTGCCATCAGCACTTTCACACTTAATGTAACTGCTGTGGGTGGAACCGTACTGAAAGTTCCTCAACTCGTAAACTACAATTATGGAACAAATGTCTCCCTTGAGGCAGTACCATCTGATGGTTTTATATTCGCCTTATGGAGCGGCGACGCTACGGGAACGACAAACCCAACATCGGTCGCGATGACAGCCAATAAAAATGTGACGGCAAACTTCACAGCCATTGCTTATACATTGAATGTGACTGCCGTGAACGGTACGGTTGTGAAAACACCCTCAAAATCAACGTATGCCTTTGGCGATGTGGTGCTATTAACCGCAACACCAAACCTTGGCTACACATTCACCTCGTGGAGTGGCGATGCTACAGGCTCGGTCAACACGTATTCAATAGCAATGAATGGTAATAAGAATGTGACCGCACTATTCACACTCACGCCTCCTCTTGGCCCAGGCGTAGTTGATTTAGGCTCAGCGGCCGATTTCACCGCTATGTCTAAAGCTGGAATTTCAACAACTGGCGTCAGCTCCATCACTGGAAACATCGGTGTGAGTCCGGCAGCAGCCTCATCAATCACAGGCTTTGGATTGATTATGAATACCGATGGACAATCGTCGCACACACCAATCGTGACGGGTAATGTTTATGCAGCCGATTATGCAGCTCCAACTCCAGCGAAAATGACAACCGCTGTATCCGATATGCAAACTGCATTCACAACAGCTAATGGCCTTACGACTTCCGTGATTGTCGATATTTATGCAGGCAATATCAGTGGACGAACCTTACCTCCTGGGTTGTATAAATGGAGCACTGGCGTACTGATTACGAATGCCGGAGTCACCCTCAGCGGAGGACCAAACGACACGTGGGTTTTCCAAATTGCACAGGATCTGACAGTCAACAACGACGCGATCATCACGCTCATTGGTGGTGCTCAAGCGAAAAACATCTTCTGGATAACAGCTAAACAAGCCACATTGGGCACCAACTCCGATTTCAGCGGAAACATCTTGAGTCAAACGCTGATCTCGCTCAACACTGGTGCTAAAGTAACAGGACGATTGCTTGCTCAAACAGCTGTCACGCTGAATGCCGCAACGGTAATTTTACCTTAATAGAATAGAATTTCAACACAACATGCAACGGGTGTTTCAACTTATGAAACACTCACTGCACGTTGCGATTGTGAAAAATAATACAATTAAAAAACAACGAATTATGAAACCAATTATTTATCTCATAAAAAGAATTTCGAGCCGGAGAATTCTGTCGGGATTAGCTGTCAGTACAGCCCTATTCTTCGGAATCGCAAGCGCACAAGCGCAACAAGAGAGTTACACCCGTCCAACTTGGATGTTTGGTGTGGCTGGTGGCGCAAATTTCGATTTCTACAACGGTTCAACTCAAAACCTGAACTCCAGTCTGACTGTCCCAACTACGTTTCACAAAGCGAATGGCACAGGTCTTTACCTCGCACCGCTCATCGAATTTCACCCATCTGATTCACGCTGGGGATTGATGCTTCAAAGCGGCTACGACAATCGCAGAGGATTCTTCGATGCCGTTGTCACGCCTTGTAATTGCATCGCCGACTTGTCTGCTAATATCAGCTATTTGACCATCGAGCCAAGCCTTCGCTTCGCTCCTTTCAAAGGAAATCTATACTTTTATGGTGGTCCTCGCGTAGCTTACAATATGGATAAATCATTTACTTATCAACAAGGTATAAATCCATTGTATCCAAACTCAGTAGCCACCCCCGACGTGAATGGAGATTTGAGTAGTATGCGCAAAACTGTGGTTTCGATGCAAATCGCAGCCGGTTACGACATACAACTATCGCCGCAAAGTCGTCGCACTCAATTCGTTTTATCTCCATTTATCTCATTTCAACCCTATTTCGGACAAAATCCACGCTGGATCGAGACCTTAAACCTGACTACCTTGCGTGTAGGTGCGGCACTTAAATTCGGTCGCGGACACCGTGTGGAATCACAACCACTAATTGTAGAACCTGCACCAATAATTGCACCATCGCAAACAGTCTTTATCGATTCAGAAGTGTTATTTTCGGCCAATGCGCCAAAGAATATTCCGACTGAACGACGTGTCAGAGAGGTTTTCCCGTTACGCAACTACATTTTCTTTGATTTGGGCTCAAATGAAATACCAGACAGGTATGTTTTGCTGAAAAAATCACAAGTGAAAGATTTCAAAGAAGATCAAATGGAGGTATTCACGCCAAAGCGAATTGCTGGTCGATCTGTTCGTCAAATGAACGTCTATTACAATGTAATCAACATTCTTGGCGATCGTATGCAGAAAGTTACAACTGCAACTATTGTCCTTGTTGGTTCGTCAGAGAATGGTCCGAAAGTGGGACGAATTATGGCAGAATCTGTGAAACATTACTTGGTTGATGTGTTCGAAATTGATGCGAAAAGAATCAATACCGAAGGCCGCTTCAAACCAAAAATTCCATCGGAACAAGTGGGCGGAACAAACGAATTGGTACTTCTGCGCGAAGGCGACAGACGTGTATCCATCGAAAGCAACTCACCTGCAATGTTAATGGAATTTGTGAGCGGCAAGAGTGTTCCACTCAAACCAATTGAAATCGTAGAAACAACCACAGCTCCACTCGATAGTTATGTCACATTCAACCTCAAAGGTGGAAACGAATCGTTCTCAACTTGGTCTATTAAGCTTACCGATCAGAAAGGTGTTGTGCAAAATTATGGCCCATACGTTGGTGAAAGTGCAAGCATATCAGGCAAATCAATTTTAGGCACGCAACCCGAAGGCGACTACAATGTGGTGATGACAGGACAAACAAAAAGCGGAAAAGTAATCCAAAAAGAGACTACCATCCATATTGTATTGTGGACACCACCAACCAACGAGGAGATTATGCGATTTAGCATTCTGTTCGAGTTTAATCAGTCGAAAACCCTCAGTATGTATAAAAAATACATTACGGAAGTGATCGTACCTAAAATTCCGAAAAACGGATCAGTCATTATCCACGGATATAGCGACATCATCGGAGATTCTATTCACAACGAAAAACTTTCAATGGCTCGTGCAATGGAAGTTCGAAGCATAATGGACAAACAACTGTCGAAAGCAGGACGAACGGACGTGAAATTCGAGATTTATGGTTTTGGTGAAGAAAAAGCACTTTCTCCGTTCGAAAACAAAACTCCCGAAGAGCGTTTCTACAACCGCACAGTGCTGATAGATCTCTATACTGACAAAAAATAGCAAAAATTAATTTACTTACAATAGCAGATACGGCTAATATGTTGTATCTGCTATTTTTTTTATTGTATAATAAAATCCCCCTTAAATAGTGCTGCCAAGTCATTATGTGTGAATGTTGAAACTAATAAAAATAGTTGTATAACAAATCTGAAAAGGCCTCAAGTACCTTTGTATGGCAAGGAAACAAATTCTTGTGTAATACAAATTTCAATGAAAAATAATGTACGTAACTCTATTGGGATAGCATTAGCGATGATGCTTTTCTCAGGTTCAAGTTTCGGTCAAGTCATTAGCTATGGCACTTCCGACAATTTCGCACTTTTCACAACAACAGGTGCATTCAACAATACCGGTACATCTGTAATAACAGGCGACATTGGAACTAATGCTGGTGCTTTTACGGGCTTTCCTCCTGGTGTTTTTTCGGGTCAAAGTCACGTGGCAGATGCTGCTTCATTAATTGCAGTAAACGATGTTGCTAACGCCTATGGTTTGTTAAGTGCCACAACATGTGGTCCCGTTTTGGGAGTGACATTGGGCAATAACCAAACATTAACACCCAATATCTATTGCATCGGCGCAGCAACAAGTCTTAACGGCGACTTAATACTCGACGGTCAAGGCAATTCAAATTCCGTTTTCATTATTAAGATTGATGGTGCATTTGCAACCAGTACAAATACGAACGTAATCCTGACCAATTTAACTTCGTTGTGCAACGTGATTTGGCAAGTAAATGGAGCATTTACACTAGGGGCAAACTCTGTTTTCAGAGGCAATATTGTAGCTAATGGTGCTATTACACTTGGTGCCGGAACCACACTTATCGGTAGATGTATCTCCAACACCGGAGCAATCAATATCAACTCCACAACCGTTCGATTGCCGACATCTATCAACATGGTTACTCCGCCCGAAAACACGACGGTTTGTGCAAATCTTCCTGCCAGTTTTTCGGTAGTAGCAAGTGGCGCCGACCTTACTTACCAATGGCGTAAAGGCAACGTCAATTTAACAAATACCACCAATATATCGGGGGTAACGGGTTCTACTTTGACATTTGCCTCAGTGACCGCCGGCGACACGGCATCGGACTACAATGTCGTTGTATATGGCGATTGCACACCAATGATTTCAAATAACGTATCATTAGAATTGTGCTTATCCACGCAACTGAATTCTATAAACAGAAATAAAAGTATGACAATAACATCTTCAAACCACCAAACAACCGTCACACTCAATAACAGCGATGATATTGGCAGCAGCGAATTAAAAATATACAATCTACTTGGAAAAGAAGTAATGAGCAGTTTATTGGTTGATAAAGTGACCATTATCCAAAAAAATAGATTAGGAAAAGGCATATTCTTATACAAATTGATTGGGAGTAATTCGCTACTACAATCTGGAAAATTAGTTTCAAACAATTAACAACTAAATTATGAAAAGTAAACATTTTTATCAGAAATTCGGCTTCATCAATCGGATGTGGCTTTGGATTATGGCTTTGATTACCGTAATCGCATTTGGCTCTTGCGCACAGAAAGTAACATTTCTAACCTCAACGGTAGTTCCAGCCGCTCGTGGATACGTGAAAATCAAAAAAGACGACAACAAAAATTACAACATCGAAGTCAAACTTTTGTATTTGGCTGAAGTGAACCGAATTCAACCTTCGAAAGAGACCTACATCGTATGGATGCTCACCGACCAAGAATTAGTAAAAAACATCGGTCAAGTGAAAAGTTCAACGAGCTATTTTTCGAAAGATTTAAAAGGCTCATTAGAAACAGTTTCGTCATTCAAACCTTGCAAAATTTTTATTACCGCTGAAGAGTTTGCCGAAACCCAAGTACCGAGTTCGAAAGTAGTATTAACAACTGAGCGATTCTAGCTCTTAAAAAAAATTACACCGTTCGAAATGGCGGCATTCAATCAACAAAATTGCTCTTCAGAAATGAGGAGCTTTTTTTGTTTCGGTCAAAAAAACGTATTTTTGTAAAACTATTCAACATAATTGAAAGGAAAATGAAACCACTATTCGTACAATACCCCAAATGTGGGACTTGCCAAAAGGCAGCCAAATGGCTAAAATCAAACAGCATTGAATCGGAAATACGCGACATCACGATAGAGAATCCTTCGCGTGAAGAACTTAAGCTTTGGATTGCTCAAAGTGGGCTTCCGATTCAGAAATTTTTCAACACCAGTGGTCTGGTTTACAAAGAGTTGAACCTGAAAGACAAAGTAAAAACGGCCTCAACAGATGAGCTGCTTGACCTTTTGGCGTCGAATGGCAAGCTGGTTAAACGACCAGTATTTGTAAAAGGAGACCAAGTGCTCGTGGGGTTCAAAGAGGAAGAGTGGAACACACTTTACGGCAAATAAACTAATCTTCACTAAAAGTTGACACACCAAACAAATACACCGGCAAAAAGCCGACGGATAGAATCTCTTGACTGGTTAAGAGGGCTGACCGCCTTATCCATCATGACCTATCACCTCTGCTATTGGTATTTGTTCACTCCAGATGCAGGCTCATTCATCGGTCGGATGGGAATATACGGCGTATCCATCTTTTTCATACTCTCAGGATTAAGCATGGCGATTGTTTATAGTCGCTTTATTCACTCCATTAAATCTGGAGTTGCATTTTTCGTGCGTCGTATCTTTCGCATTTGGCCTTTGCTGATGATTGCGACCATCGTTACCATCGTTTTAAGTCACAACGAAGTGCCGCCAATTTCAACTATCATACTCAATCTGACAGGGTTTTTCGGGTTTGTGCCTCCATTTCGTTACATTGCCACCGGCGCTTGGTCTATTGGCAACGAAATGTTCTACTACGCACTCACACCTTTCATTTTATGGGCATTTAATTACAAAAAATGGGTTGGGAATTCGATGGTTTTAGTCTGTCTATGCATCACAATCTATTTTTCATTTGTGTTGTTAAGTCCAAAAGACACGTTGGTAAGTCAATGGGATATTTACGTCCATCCTTTAAACAACCTCTCGCTTTATGCTTTAGGTATTGCAATTTACTATAACCTAAAAGATGCACTTTTCAACCAAAAGGCAAACTCAATTCTGCTTCTTTTAGCCATTATTGCACTCATATTCTACCCCATCGATGGAAATCAAATCGGAATCGTTACAGGATTCAATCGAATAGCATTTATCCTTATTTCGTTGGCATTGGTGGTTGGATTCTACAAAATTACATTCCAAGTTCCTCAACTTATTGCTTTTCCGCTCGAAAAATTGGGCCTTATCACTTATGGAGTCTATATTCTTCATCCAATTGTAAAACTTCTTGTTTTACAATTAGGAATGACAGACAGAATATGGATAGTTGTTTCTGTATATATAATTACCATTACTGTTTCACTCATCTTATACCATTTAATGGAACTTCCATTGATGAAATTGGGCAAAAAACTGACCTCGAAATCGTAAGGTTCGCTAAATAGCTTTTCCAAAACCCACTTTTCTACAGAATTACTCGTCCTTTTTTCCTATTTTTGCAATAGAGAATACTGAATTATGCAAAAAATCGCAATTATAGTTGCTGGTGGCAAAGGATTACGGATGGGGAACGACTTGCCGAAGCAATTCCTGTCAATTGGTGGAAAACCAGTATTGATGCACACGTTTGAGAAATTTCATTCTGCAGATGCTGAAATGAGGCTCATCCTAGTATTGCCCGAAGCGCAACAGGATTATTGGCGTGAACTTTGCTTAAAATACAACTTCTCACTGCCACACACGATTGCCAATGGTGGAGAAACCCGCTTTCATTCTGTCAAAAACGGACTTAATAACGCAATGGAGCATAGCTCCGAAAATGCGATAATAGGTGTTCACGATGGCGTGCGCCCCTTCGTCTCAATCGATGTGATTCGTAATTGCTACACATTAGCTCAAGCAAACAAAGCCGTGATTCCAGTAATCGAAGTACACGAAACCATCCGAAAGATTGAACAAGCAAGCAGCAAAACGGTCGATCGATCTTTGTACCGGCTGGTGCAAACACCTCAAGTTTTTCAGGCTGAGACCCTTTTATCTGCCTACAAACAAAACTACACGAGTGAATTCACAGACGATGCCTCGGTAGTAGAAGCCGCTGGAATTGCCGTTACACTGACCGAAGGAAACCGAGAAAACATCAAAATAACCACTCCGTTCGACATCACCATTGCCGAAGCACTCTTAGCCACACGATGAATCTCGCGCAGCAACATATCAAATATTTGCCGGGAGTTGGCGAAAAGCGTGGCGAACTCCTTCGACAGGAGTTGGAAATCCAATCCTTCGAAGACTTACTCACCTATTATCCGTACAAATACATCGACCGAAGCGTGATGCACCGCATTTGCGACATCAAGGAAGATATGCTCTACGTTCAACTGAAAGGCAAAATCCTTCAGTTCGAATCGGCCGGTGAAGGCATGAGCAAACGACTTGTAGCAAAATTCAGCGATGGCACTGGCATCATCGAATTGGTTTGGTTCAAAGGCATTAAATTTGTACTCAACAAATACAAACTCAACACTGAATACCTCGTTTTCGGCAAACCAAACGAGTTTAATCACAAAATAAATCTGCCACATCCCGATATAGATGTTTTTGACGCAGCACTCGAGACTCAAGCCGGAGCTCTTCAGGGCTTTTACAATACGACCGAGAAGATGAAAAACAATTTTCTGAACTCAAAGATGATTCAGAAATTTGTTTTCAACCTCTTTTCACTCATCAAACAGCCTCTACCCGAAACACTGAATGCAAAAGTAATCGAACGCGCAAAGGTAATTTCACGCAACGATGCGCTTTACAACATCCATTTCCCGCAGTCGCAAGAATTACTTCGCAAAGCCGAATATCGTCTCAAATTTGAGGAATTGTTGTTCATTCAACTCAATATTCTGCGTTATGCACGCCTTACAAATAGAAAACTTGGAGGATTTGTATTTCCCATAATCGGCCATTTTTTCAATACATTTTACGAAAAGAATTTGCCGTTTGAACTAACAAATGCACAAAAAAGAGTTCTTCGAGAGATTCGTGACGACGTTCGTACGGGTCGCCAAATGAATAGACTGCTGCAAGGCGACGTGGGAAGTGGCAAAACACTTGTTGCGCTGATGAGCCTCTTAATTGCAATCGACAACGGCTTCCAAACCTGCCTTATGGCTCCCACCGAAATATTGGCAACGCAACACTACGCCACCATTCTCGAAATGACACAAGGATTGGGGTTGAATGTAGTTTTACTCACTGGATCGAGCAAAAAAAGCCATCGAGCAGAAGTTCACCAACGACTCATTACGGGCGATATTCACCTCATCATCGGCACGCATGCACTGCTCGAAGACGTGGTGCAATTCGAAAACCTCGGCATGGTCATTATTGACGAGCAGCATCGCTTTGGTGTTGCACAACGCGCTCGGCTGTGGAGCAAAAATGACAAACCGCCACACGTTCTGGTAATGACTGCCACACCTATACCACGAACATTAGCCATGACATTGTATGGTGACCTCGATGTTTCAGTCATCGACGAATTACCACCGGGGCGCAAACCAATTCAAACCGTTCACCAATACGACAACCGCAGAGGTTCACTCAATACGTCCATTCGTAAACAACTTGAGTTGGGCAGACAAGTTTACATCGTCTATCCACTTATTCAGGAGAGCGAAAAATCGGATTACAAAAATCTGGAAGAGGGCTTTGAACACGTCAGTAAGTTTTTTCCAGAATACAAAGTCTGCATGGTGCACGGCAAACTTAAACCCGCAGAAAAAGAGTCTGCGATGCAACGATTTGTCTCAGGAGAAGTGCACATTATGGTCGCAACCACTGTTATCGAAGTAGGTGTTAATGTGCCCAATGCATCGGTGATGGTGATTGAAAGTGCAGAACGGTTTGGTTTATCCCAACTTCATCAATTGCGCGGGCGTGTGGGTCGAGGTGCCGATCAGTCCTACTGCGTTTTGGTCACATCTCACAAACTCGGCGAAACCACCCGCAAACGGATGGAAATTATGGTAAACAGCAACGACGGGTTTGTAATTGCTGAAGCCGACCTTAAACTTCGTGGTCCTGGCGATCTCGATGGAACTCAGCAAAGCGGTGATCCATTCAAGCTAAAAATAGCCAGTTTAGTCTATGACGGCCAGATTCTACAACTAGCAAGAGACATCGCTTCTGACATTTTGGAAGAGGATACAGATTTAAAAACTGCTGAAAATCAGATACTAAAAATTCAATTGGATAAGATTTTCAAGAAAGAGGTCAATTGGAGCTTAATTAGTTAAATCGAATTGTTAAAACATTATTATCGATGTTAATTTGACGTCGAGAAATCTTAAAAGGTTGCCAAAATGTTATACAACATATTTTGACACCCTTTTTCTTTAGCCTCAAAAAGCTATCTTTGTTCACGAACGAAAAAAACAACACTGATTTATGGAAAAAACATTATTACTCATCAAACCCAGCGGAGTACAAAGAGGACTGATTGGAGAAGTTATTTCACGACTTGAAAAGAAAGGCTTACGCGTTGCTGGAATGAAAATGATGGTGATGAGCGAAGATCTGATTAAAGAGCACTATGCACACTTGTTGGATAAACCCTTTTTCCCGAAAATCAAAAAAAGCATGACTGCATCGCCTCTTATCGCCCTCTGTTTGGAAGGTGCTGAAGCAGTAGATGTAGTTCGTAAAATTACTGGTGCAACAAACGGAAGAGAAGCTGCTCCTGGCACAATTAGGGGTGATTTATCATCAAGCATCTCCGAAAACATTGTGCATGCATCAGATTCGAAAGAGAATGCAGATATTGAAGTAAAAAGATTTTTCCGACCGGAAGAAATTTTTGAATACCGCCTTGCAACACTTGATTTTCTGTTTGCAAGCGACGAATTGTAATTAAACCCGTATGAAGAGAACCTTTCTATATATTTTCACCTTTATCTGTGCAATAGTTTTGTCGCAGAATGCTGATGCACGATCAAGATCAAGATCGCATCGTCATTCTAAAGCAACTGTTGTCCGCACGGTAAAACCTATCGTACGAACATCTGATGAACTATTAGCAGATCAGGTAAGAATCAATAGAGAGAAACTTCGGTTAGACTCTATAGCCACGCTGAAAGACAACAGCTACGAAGAGGAAGATTTGTATCCTGCATTAAATCTATATGACGATAGTTGGAATACAACATTTGTCAACCCATACAGAGGAAAAGGACTGTCGATCGACTCGGTGATGATTGATGTCTCAAACTTCTATATGCCGACCATGGGCCAGGTGACCTCGGAATTTGGCTATCGTCAGCGTTTCCGCAGAAATCACTATGGTACTGATTTGAAAATTCAAATTGGAGATCCGATTCATGCAGCATTCGATGGCCGTGTAAGAATTGTTGCGCGACAAAGAGGATATGGCAATGTGGTGGTAATTCGACACAACAATGGATTGGAAACAGTTTATGGTCACCTTTCGAAACAACTTTGCGAAGTTGACCAAGTCATTAAAGCTGGTGATATTATAGCTTTAGGTGGAAACACTGGCCGTTCTACCGGACCACACCTCCACTTCGAAACCCGTTTTATGGGAAGACCAATTAACCCTGAAGAGATTTTTGACTTTACGAACAAAGTAACCCACATGGATAGCTATGTTTACTACGCCAATCCAAAAGCAACTAAATCAGGTCGTGAGCTTGCATCGGTGGTGGGTATAGCACATTATAAAGTGAAAGAAGGTGATACACTTTATTCAATAGCTGAGAAATATGGCACCAAAATAAGTGTACTTAAAAAGATAAACAAACTGAGAAAGACGAAATTACAGATAGGACAAGTGATAAGAACTGCTTAATTAAAACAAATCAGCAACAAATCAATACCTAACGAAAAAGAGGCGATCGTAACAGACCGCCTCTTTTGCATTTTATCTTGATCACTCTTCGAGCAAGTGATTCAGGAAATCATCTAATTCTTTATCTACTCCAGCAAACAGCGAATCTTCAACAACTATTTCACCAGCATCGAGTATGTATACTTCACTTTGGTGTTCGAAATTCTCATCTACAACAAGTAATGAAAACGGCTTGACCAATTCAAACACTTCGATGCTTTCTTCGAAATCAACAGTGTCAATCAATTCCCTCAACAAAGAAGCGACCACATCATAAGCAGACTCTTCCGAATCTGAGTCCATCGCATCAGGACTAAACTTAAACTGCGTTAGCAATTCTTCTTCATCGTCGTAAAATGCTATTTCATTAGACAATGTATTAACCTGAACATACAAATCTGTTAGCGTTTCAAGCTTTTCGTTACGTTTACAGTTTTCAAATGCTACTACCAACGATTTAGCTAAACTAGCTTTTACGGCTAATGTCTGTGGCGTCATATCTTCTATTTTATTTAATTGTCTTTTTGTTGTTCCAGCAATGTGACCTCAACTTTTCTCTGTTTGAGATCATTTATATATGAATCCATACTTTTATCATCGCTATTAATCCTACTTTTCTCGTCCTTTTGAAAGTTGCCTTTCGCAACATTAGCCCAATAGATAGCCTGATCAAATTGATCAATAACCTCGTTATACAATGCTAAATTTGCCGCACAAAATCCTTTTAATCTATTATTTTTGCTGATTTCAAATTCATATTCCCAAATGCACGAAGCCTCTGTCCATTTATTCTGTTTTGCATAACGAGTTGCATCAAGCATATTGCTAATGCCAGTTCCATAAATGGTTCGTTGTACAATTTCTTTATTTGAAAACAGTTTCTTGCACAAACTTTCAATACTATGATTAATCAAATCTTCCATGCAGATTTTCTTATCTGGGAATCGCACAACTACAGCTTCGGAAGAATAATCAAATGTCTCCCAATAAAGCGAATCCTTATGTATGACTTTATTCATTACGATAGAATCCCCTACTTTCTCAAAAACATTCAAAGCAGTCGAATGAGATGCATCGAATGTCAACCGGTAAAGGTTCTCGTCGTGAACATAATTTAGTCGGTACAGACTTGCAATTAGACTATTATCCACAGAAATAATCACTTCAGTTCCGGTTGAAGAGATAATCGCTTTTACTTCAGATGACTCTAACGCTTTAGACTCGTTGTACGTTTTAGAAGAATAGATTCGACTAGACGAAACAGGAATTTTATTATCTGACTTCAACTTTTGAACAAGGTTGTTCACAAACAGCCTTCTGAAAGCCTCTGCATCAAAAGATAGATTATCTTGTTTTTTTTGAAAAGCATAAACTAAATGACCAAAATTATTAGGTTGAGAAACAGCGTTATCTACAACGACAATCATTTTTACAGGCGCAGAAAAATTGACCTCAGCCGGTCGTTGAACCTCCAACGAAATGAATGAAGTGGTTTCGCAAGCCGAAAGGATAACAGTAGCAAAGATAAATAACAGAATCCGAGAAATCATCATTTTACGTGTTTATCTGTTCACAAAGATAGGAATTATACAGAATAAACAAAATCAGCGGTAAAAGAGTTGCAACTTAACCAACTTAACTCACATTAATGGGGTAAACATTAAGGTATTTCGAATAAATTTCAAAAAAATTTGCATTTTATATGCATACTTATTATATTTGCACTTATTATCAATATAAATGCAAAAGATATGTGGCACAAATCACTCACAATCCAAACAAATGAAGCGACCAGAGAACAAATCTGGGCAGTTTTGACAAATATCAACCGCTGGAACGAATGGGATGACGAACTAGAATGGACAAAATTGGATGGCGAACCTCGGTTGAATGCTGATTTCTACCTAAAACCAAAAGGTGGGCCAAAAACCCGTATCACCATTACGCAATTCGACAAACCTGCTATCTTTGCAGATATTTCGCACCTGCCATTGGCAAAAATGGAGACGATTCATACGCTGAGTGAAACATCGAAAGGTGTTGAAATTGCGATGGAGATTCGAATCAGCGGATTGTTGACTTTTCTTTGGAGCAAGGTTATCGGCAAGGGACAAATAGGCGGTGGCAAAGTGCAGATACAAAGACTGATAGACAAAGCCAAAACGATATGACGACGGAGCGTTACTGGATTGCAGTGGTTTCGAAAGACCACACCATGCGTGGGGTAGCAGGAGGCTTTATGCAGGTTTGTCACGGGAAAGCGGCACCATTGAAAAGAATGAGACCAAACGACTGGGTAATCTTTTATTCGCCCAAACTTTCGATGAATGGCGACGAAAAATGCCAATCATTTACAGCCATTGGGCAGATTGCGAACGAACAGGTCTATCAGTTTCAAATGGAAGAAGATTTTATTCCGTACCGCAGAGACGTGAATTTCTACGAATGTGATGAGGTTTCGATTCTTCCATTGATTGACGAATTGAGTTTTATTCAAAATAAAAAGAGTTGGGGATATCCGTTTCGGTTCGGATTTTTAGAAATTACAGAAAGCGATTTCAACAAAATATGTGTAAAAATGCTTGAGAATTATGCAGGAGAATAGTCCATTTCAGGTAGAGAAAGCAGAAGAGAGCTCTGGTTTTTTGCTTTGGCAGGTAACCAATTTGTGGCAGCGCGAACTGCGAAAAGCATTGGAACAATTTGACTTGACTCACGCACAGTTTGTGTTGTTGGCCAGTTCGCACTGGCTCAATTTGCAAAAAGAGGAAGTCACGCAAATTAGCCTATCGAACCATACCAAAATTGACCCAATGACTACTTCGACCGTTCTACGAACTCTCCAAACAAAAAATCTGATTCAACGTAAGGAGCACTCCACAGACACACGTGCCAAGGTAATCGTGTTAACGGAAAAAGGAATAGATGTGGTAGGAAAAGCCGTTCGGGTAGTTGAAGATTTCGACAACGCATTTTTCGCATCGTTAGCAGAAAAAACTCCAGAATTCAACAGCCAACTACTTACCCTTCTTGGCAAATAAAACAAATCCCCGATAAACCAGCGTTCATCGGGGATTCCTATATCATTTCTGCAAAGCTGCTATATTCTCTTTTATCGATTTGATTTTGCTTTCGGCATCCTATTGCTTTTTACGTTCGGCATCGACAACCAATAATTTAGAAAAATTTAATTTTCTTCAATAACATCATAGTCAAGAACTCGAATTTCTATTCTTTCTTTCCGATTCATTGTAACTGAAATACCATAACTGCCAAATGGGTAAACACGCTTTGCTAACTTTGGCAATATAAAACCACCAAAACTATCAATTCTCAAATTATTATTTTCAAGAAAAGTTACCTCTTTATTGTCAACAGGAATACCACGGGTATCATATATAATAAATAGAATTTTAACGTTTGCAATAGGTTTGGATAAATTGTTAAAAATTGAAAAAGAAGCTACTTGTAATAAAGATGAACTATCAGATTCTCGTTCTATTTCTAAACTTCGAACTACTACACTACTTCTTATTCCAGAGTAAACAGCTTGTTTTGGCTCTGGTTCAGACCTAATATTAAATGGACTTAGAACAGTAATTCTCCCATACAAAGTTTTCAGATATTCAACTGGAATACAAAAATTAAGATTCTGACCATCTCTCATACCTCCAACCGAAATACCAACTAATTCAGAATCACCATTAACAACTGGGCCACCACTACTACCTGGAGATATTGGGGCTGAAATTTGTATAAGTTTCCTGCTTTCGAAATCACGAATGCCACTAATAAGACCGTCCGTAAAAGTGCCAGATAAACCAGAAGGATTTCCAACTACATAAATTTTTTCTCCAACTTCTTGTGTATTATTTGAGAATTGAAGTGATTGTCCAGTCAGAGATGGAACTTTCAAAATCACTAAATCATTTTTTTTGTCAATTGCAACATAGCCTAATGATTTATATTCAACAGAAGAATCCATATTCTTAATATAAACCGATTTCGCTCCTTTAATAACGTGTACATTCGTAACAACGAGACCATTTTCAATAATAAATCCAGAACCCAAGCCAAGTGTCTGCGAATTAGCATCTTTCACAACTATCGACACCGTTGATTTTAGAATATTAGAAGCAATTGTTTTGGTATCTTGTGAATAAAGAACACCGACAATCATTAAAAAATAAATTAGGGTTAAGCGTCTCATAACAGTCGATTTACACAGGCTAGTCACTTAAAAATTAAAATTATAAAAGTAATAAGATTTTCTTGATTTCTTCTTCAATTGTAGCAATTTTTGATTCAGTATCAGATTTCTTTTTGCGTTCTATTTCAACTATAGACTCTTTCGCGTTAGCCACAAATTTTTCGTTATTTAGTTTCTTTAATACTAAATCTAATTTACCTCTTTCATATTCTAATTCTGAATTAAGTTTTGCCAATTCATCATTAAGATTAAGTTTGCCAAATGATAATCGATACTTTTCTCCATTTACTAGAAATGTAGACTCAAAAACAGACGCCATTTCATCATGAACGCTGACATTTGTCAATTTTAAGATTACTTCTTGAAATTCTAAAATAAAATCGGTGTAACTATCAACTATTAACGTATTGTGATCTTTTTTATTTAAGTTATTTTTTTGATAAATTTCCCTTATGTTTCTAACTATTTCCTTTAACTCATTAAATCTAATAAGGATATTTTCATCAAACGATTTTGCTTCCGGCAACAACTGCGTCATCAAGCTCTCGCCTTCTGCACGCTCGTAGGTGGCTTGCCAAAGCTCTTCAGTGATGAATGGCATGTATGGATGAAGCAATTTGAGCAACGCATCGAAAAAGCCGAGAGTCGCCTCGTAAGTTGCTTTATCGATAGGCTGTTGGTATGCGGGCTTCACCATTTCGAGGTACCACGACGAAAACTCATCCCAGAAGAGCTTGTAGATTTCCATCAACGCTTCCGAAATGCGGTATTTGTCCATCGAATCGTTCACTTCGGCGATGGTGCGGTTCAATAACGCATCGAACCACTTGATAGCAATGGCAGCCGATTCAGGCTGAGCCAACGTTTCGTCAACCTCCCATCCTTTCACCAAACGGAAGGCATTCCAGATTTTATTATTGAAGTTACGACCTTGCTCGCAAAGTGCTTCGTCGAAGTGAATATCGTTTCCTGCAGGAGCAGCAAGCATCATACCCATACGCACACCATCTGCTCCGAAAGTTTCAATCAATTCGAGCGGTTCGGGTGAATTACCAAGCGATTTCGACATTTTTCGTCCTAATTTATCGCGCACGATACCTGTCAGATAGACATTCTCGAACGGCATTTCGTTGCGGTATTCGTAACCCGAAATAATCATACGAGCCACCCAGAAGAAAAGAATATCGGGACCGGTCACTAAATCGTTGGTTGGGTAATAATATTTAATCTCCTCGTTTTCAGGATTGTTGATTCCATCGAACACGGAAATCGGCCACAACCACGAGGAGAACCAAGTGTCAAGGCAATCTTCGTCTTGGCGAAGAGAAAAGCCTCCCCCTGCCCCTCCCAAGGAGGGGTGCTGGTTGGCAATTTCCATCGCCTTTTCTTCAGATTCTGCGACGATGATTATTGGTCTGAAAGTCCCCCCTTCGGGGGGATTGAGGGGGGTCGCATAGTAAGCCGGAATGCGGTGTCCCCACCAAAGCTGACGCGAAATACACCAATCTTTCACATTCTCCATCCAGTGGCGGTAGGTGTTTTTGAATTTTGCAGGCACGAGTTTGATGTCGTCGTTCATCACCGAATCCAACGCCGGTTTTGCCAATTGCTCCATTTTGAGGAACCATTGCATTGAAAGTTTGGGTTCGATGGGCACATCAGTACGTTCAGAGAATCCTACTTTGTTGGTGTAAGCCTCCACTTTTTCCATCAAATCGGCTTCGATCAAATCTTTCTCAATCTGTTTGCGAACATCGAAGCGATCCATTCCAGCATATTGAGCACCGTGTGCGTTCAACGTGCCATTATCATTGAAAATATCGATGGTTTCGAGGTTGTATTTCTCGCCTAACATGTAGTCGTTAACGTCGTGCGCAGGCGTCACTTTCAGACAACCTGTTCCGAATTCCACATCCACATATTCGTCCTGAATAACAGGGATTTCGCGATTCACCAATGGAACAATTACTTTACGACCCTTGAGCCAAGCATATCTCTGATCATTGGGGTTAATACAAATAGCGGTATCACCAAGGATTGTTTCTGGACGAGTAGTTGCTACAACGATATACTCAGCCCCCTCAACTCCCCCAAAGGGGGAGCTTAAGAGTTCGGTTTGAATCTTTTGTATCACCGATTGAACATCAGAAATAACTTCTTCATTAGAAAAACGGATTACACGATACCCTAATTCTTCTAAAGTCACAGTTCTTAGTTTATCAGCCTCTTGAATCTCAGGAGTTTGATGATATCCTCCATCTACTTCAACGATAAGTTTATTTGACAAACAAACAAAGTCAACGATAAATTCGTCAATCACATGTTGTCTTCTAAATTTATAATTTTCAATTTGCTTTCCTCTAAGAGATTCCCAGAGAATGCTTTCTGCCTCTGTTGAAAATTTTCTCAGATTTTTCGCATTTTCCTTTAAAAGAGAATATGTTGAATTTCTAGCGGTCTGATATTTCGGGTCACTTTCTGTTCCCCCTTTGGGGGTTAGGGGGCTTACTTTATATCTGAGATAATAAAGTTTACCTTGTTGTTCTTTGAAAATCACCTCTTCGTCAGAAAGAGCAGTCAAGGCTTTTGGATCCCAATTCACCATGCGAACACCGCGGTAGATAAGTCCTTTTTCGAACAAATCGACAAAGACTTTCAGTACGCTTTCGGAGCGCACCTCGTCCATCGTGAAGCAGGTGCGTTCCCAGTCGCACGATGCACCGAGCTTCTTCAATTGCTCAAGGATGATGCCTCCGTGTTTGTCGGTCCATTGCCATGCATGTTTGAGGAACTCTTCGCGCGAAAGATCGGTTTTCTTGATTCCTTCGGCTGCGAGTTTATTTACCACTTTGGCTTCGGTAGCAATGGAAGCGTGGTCGGTACCGGGCACCCAGCAAGCGTTTTTACCCAACATGCGGGCACGACGCACAAGAATGTCCTGAATGGTATTGTTGAGCATGTGACCCATGTGTAGTACTCCGGTCACATTAGGCGGAGGAATGACGATGCAATATGGTTCGCGACCGTCGGGTTTGGAGGCAAACAGATTGTTGTCCATCCAATATTTATACCATTTACCCTCTACTTCGGCGGGATTGTATTTGCTTGCTAATTCCATGCTATGCGGTTGATTAGTTGATTTCTAATTTGGACGACAAAGGTACAAAAAAAAGTGTTTTCTGAATGATTTAATTAACCGCAAAGAACGCAGAGGATTCGCAAAGAAAAAGAAGGAGTATTGATTCAGTTATAGAAATGCGTTCAAATTACGTTTTTTCATTTGCTTTGCGAACTTTGCGAGGACTTTGCGCTCTCTGTGTTTAGCACCTCCAAATCCACCCAAACAGGCAAATGGTCGCTATATCCGCCTGCATATTTGAAGCCATCGTAGGTGCGATGCGGGCGTTTTCCACCATATTTGTTATCATCTTGCAACAAGAAATCGGCACGAAAAATATTCCCCACCGGCTTTTTCGTTCTAATTCGGGAAGAGCTAAGAAGGTTTCGGTTGACCATTAGTTGATCAAGAATTCCCCATTCGGCTTCGAATTTGTGGCTGCCAATATTGGGTTTATCCACCAATGGAAGCATCAAATTCACGTATCGAGCAGAAGTATCAGTAGGAGATTTCGCTCCAACTACCTGAAAAAGGCTCTCGTTTGTAGGGTAATCGTTGAAGTCGCCCATCATTAAGATGGAAGGATTTCGGCGGATAGATTGAATCGAATCAGCTTGTTTGCGAAGTTCCCGGGCAACTGTGTTTCGCAACTCTTCGGTCTCATTTTCGCCGCCTAAGCGAGATGGAAAATGGCAAACAAAGACATCGAGCGTATCGTCGTTGCTCACTTTGCCGGTGACGTGAAGTAGGTCTCGAGTAGGTCTATCGAGATGAATTCGATGCGAAACTGATGAAAGCAATTTGAATTGATCGCGCTGGTACAGCAACGCCACATTGATACCTCTTCGGTCGGGCGAATTGGTAACTACAAAGCGATAATTGAGTTCTTTGAGCGGAGAAAAGTGCGTCAGAGCATAAATAACAGAATCATTTTCGACTTCGCAAAGACCTACCAAAGCAGGTGTTTCCCAACCACCAACGGCAGTGATGACCTGCGCAACGTGTCGTTGCTTCTCCTTGTAGCGGGAAAAAGTCCAGAAGTGGGTAGACGTCGGAAGGAAATCGTTGTCGTTTTTATGTGGGTCGTCGCTGATGTCGAAGAAATTCTCGCAATTGTAAAACATCACGCGAAAATTCTCTTGCGCATCAGTAGTTGAAAAGAGACACAGCAAAAGTATCGGAAAGAGAAGCCGAATCTTCATATCGCCCTACTTGCCTTTTACTTTTACCCGTTCGTATGCTCCAATATCAGGGCCTTGATCAGCCAAACGTGAAATGCCGTTCATATCAATTGGCGATTTAACAACATTCGCCAAATTAGCTTTATCCACAGCTGCAGAGAGCGAATCAAGTCGAAGATCGTAGATAAATTTATCGTCTTTATTCACATTCAAAAATTTTGGATCCTTATCCCAAACAGTCTGAATGAAATCGTTATCGTCCTCGCCATTGGCTTTAATCAGACAGAAATCAAATCGGAATTTGAAAGGAACATCAGTCACCACGTAACCGTTTGGTTTATTATCAAATGTAATTTCCGTAAATTTGTTTCCGTAAATAATACAGTTATTGAACGTAGCTTGATTAAGCGGGTGATTTTTCCAAGTGATAGGTTTTTTGGTAGAAATCAATTTATAGTTAATCAAATGTAGCGCTGTAGGTGAACTAAAACCTCCAAACGGGAAGGCGTTATTCAACGTACAATGGGTAAACATATAGCTTCCACCTAAAGCACGAACCACATCGGCTCCACCATTCGAAAACTCGCAGCCTATGGCTTCAACATCGCAATTAAAAGCATTCAGCACTATTCCATTCACATTTTTGAATACGCAGTTCACCAAGCGAATCTTCTGTTTATCAACGGTTGACGAATCAAGTTGTAACGCGTATTGACCGTTTCGAATATGAGTAAACTCCATCTCGTTTTCGTAACTATCAGTCGAAATGCTCACACCGCCCCATTGCCCTGTATAAAGATCGAATGGCAAATCTGGCAACAGATAATCCATTCGGTCGCCTCTAAAAACGACTGGTTGGCTCATCGAACCTTTCGACGAAATTTGTCCATCGATTCGACAAAAAGATTGATCGTGAAAGAAAAGACGAACATTCGGTTGAAGTGTCAATTTTGCCCCTTTTGCGACGATCAAACTGTCGTAAACAAGAAATGGTCGCTCGCCAGTAAGAGTGGTATCACTCGTAAATGTTCGACCACGCAAAATCTTCACATCTTGCCCATACGCTTCTAAACGAACACGTTGCACATTACCGTTTGTGCGAAAAACAAGAGAATCATTCACAAAAATCGGGCTGTTTTTATCTTGAGGATTAATTTTCACCTCCACAAAAACGAAAAGACTATCGTTTGCTCCAATTTCTACATCACGACGAATTCCTTCACTGGAATTATTGAGCTTATTGAGACGAAAACCATCTAAAACAACTGAGAAATTTTTACCAGACGCAATCTCTACAGATTCGATTTTCAACGCTTTACTGCTGTGATTATAGATCCGAATTTGACGTGTTGAAGATCCCATAACTGTAAATACGGTATCGAAACGAACGGTATCGGACGAGAAAACCAGTTTATCAGTAGGATTGGTCGAAAAATCGATATCCTCTTTGCACGATGTAACCGAGAATAGAGCTGCCAGAAATAAAACAACAAGAAAAAAACGAGACATTAAATTCATACAAATAATAAATAATTTCTTTTGAAAAAATAAACGTCAACTTGACTTGTAACTTGTAACTTAAACAATGAGATAAATATGACGTCGCATTCAAAAGCCCCTAAATCCCCTAAAGGGGACTGTCACTGAGGTGATATTTTGAAAAGCTAATCATTGATTAACAAATATTTACAGTAGAATCTCAAAGTCCCCTCTAGGGGATTTAGGGGCAAAGTAGATAACTGTAAATGATACATCATTTCATTCCTAATACTTTGGATTTATCATTAACGCCTATTTGGTCGGAATATTTTTCAGAATCAACAAAAGATGGTTCCAAAACTTCTCAACCGAAGGAATATGCAGCCGTTCGTCGGGTGAATGCACACCGCGCATCGTGGGTCCAAACGAAACCATATCTAAATCGGGGTATTTTGCCAAAAACAGACCACACTCCAAACCTGCGTGAATTGCCTTAATCTTAGGTTCGAAACCAAACAAATCGACGTGCGTTTTGGCAGCCACTTTCAAAATTTCAGAATCTGGATTCGGCGCCCAACCTGGATAACCGTCTCCATGTGTTACCTTTGCACCAATAGATTTGAAAATTGCCTCCACACGGTTTGCAATTTCGTATTTCTCTACTTCTACTGAACTGCGCTGACTGGTCACCACTTTGATTACGTGATTTGGCAACATCTTAACTGAAGCGAGATTAGTAGAGGTTTGCACCAAACCCGGCATCACATCGCTCATGGCAATCACACCATTCGGACAGGCCACCAACGCAGCAATCAATTTATCTGAAATTGATTGCTCAATGACTTTCACGGGAGCACTCTCCGAATGCAAATCGATGCGCAATTTAGGTTCAGACTTTTCGTAAGTTTCGGCAAGTTCGGCAAGATAGATGTTTAACGCCACGCGCACGCTCTCTTTTTCTGCATAGGGCACGCCACAAACAGCAAACGCTTCACGCGGGATGGCATTGTGTAGATTTCCTCCACCAATCTCGACCAACGTAAGTCCAAAATCGTTGTTGCACAATTGCAAAAACTCCGCCAACAGTTTATTCGCATTCGCAAAGCCTTTGTTGATGTCGTCGCCCGAATGACCACCGTTCAAACCCTTTACATCGACACGGAAGTAAAACAATTCGCTCGTTGCAGGAATGGTTTTGTACTCCAGCATCACCGTAGAATCAATTCCTCCAGCGCAACCAATGTAGAGTTCCGCTTCGTCTTCCGAATCGAGATTGAGCAATATTTTACTCGTCAGGAAATCGGGTTTCAAGCCGAATGCTCCCGTCAAACCAGTCTCTTCATCTACCGTAAAAAGGCATTCTAACGCGCCATGTGGAATATCAGTCGATGCGAGAACAGCCAGTTGAGCCGCCACTCCTATTCCATTGTCTGCTCCCAACGTGGTGCCTTGTGCTTTGAGCCACTCGCCATCAACTTTAGTCTTGATTGGGTCGGTCTCGAAATTGTGCTCCACATCGTTATTTTTCTCGCACACCATATCGATGTGGCTTTGTAAAGCAACCTTGGGCATCGATTCGTAGCCTTTTGTAGCCGCTTTTTCTATGATAATATTGCCAGTTTCGTCAGTTCTAAAACCAAGTTTATGCTCACTCGCAAAATGTTTTAAGAATGCCGATATTTTCTCCTCTTTTTTCGACGGACGAGGCACTTGAGTGATTTCTTCGAAATAGTGCCAAATCTCACGCGGTTGTAAATCTTTGATTGTCATTTTAATTTTCATTTATTCCTCAAAGTAAAAATTTAATTGGCGACCAACAGACCTCAAAACCTTTAAATATCATTAAAAACGGAAAATATTCTCGTTTTTCAACCGAAAGAGACCCCTTAATGTTAGATATATACAAACCAATCATTGTATATTTGCGTTTCAAACCAAACAATTTATTTTTTCAATATGAAGAATATCAACGTGATCATCAATGGAGTTCTGCTTGTTGCAGTTATTGTTTTATTCGTTCTCCATTTTTCTGGAAATAAAAAATCATCTTCTGCTGGCGAAATTGTAGCCTCTGGCGATTCAGTGAAATATACAAAATTACCTATCGCTTATATCAATGTGGATAGTTTGTTGACCAACTACAAATTTTCAAAAGAGTTGAACGAAACATTGCTTCGCAAACAAGAGAGTTCGCGTGCAAGCCTCAACGAAAAAGCAAAAGTGTTGCAAGCTGAAATGGCTGATTTCCAAAAGAAAGTGGAAAACAATGCCTTTCTTTCTCGCGATAGAGCTGAAGGGGAACAACGCCGCCTGATGGGCAAACAACAAGAGTTGCAACAGTTGGAGCAACGCCTATCGTCTGATTTGATGGTGCAACAGCAAAAAATGAGCGAGCAGATTCGCGACGAAGTGAATGCGTTCCTCAAAGAGTACAACAAAGACAAAGGTTATCACTTGATTTTGAGCAACACCTCGAACGACAATGTACTTTATGCAGACGAAAGCTACAACATCACCAACGAAGTGATTGAGAAATTGAACAAGAAATATGATGCAAAAAAATAGTCTCAACTGAGATTCATCGACGACTGCAAATGCTTAGAAACAGAGCTTTTGCAGTCGTTTTTATTTAAAAACCCAATGCAACGCTATTTCATCTACCTCTCCTACAACGGAAAAAACTATTGCGGTTGGCAGATTCAACCAAACGGTAATACGGTGCAAGCCGAAATCGAAAAGGCTCTTGCTACACTCCTGCGATATCCAGTGAGTATTATAGGCGCAGGACGCACCGATGCAGGAGTGCATGCTGCAATGATGGTAGTGCATTTCGATGCAGAAACTCCGATTGCTGACACCTCTGAATTTGCAGAACGACTCAACCGCATTCTTCCGATTGATATTGCGATACAACAGGTGATTGAAGTAGCACCCGATGCACATGCCCGATTCGATGCAACTTCTCGCACCTACAAATATTACATCACAACGAAGAAAGACGTTTTTCGCCGAGATTTGGCGTACAAAGTGCACGGCAATCTCGACTTCGAACGGATGAATGAAGCAGCCAAAACATTGTTCGACTACATCGACTTCACCAGTTTTAGCAAGCTGCATACCGATGTGATGACCAACAATTGCAAAATAATGCATGCCGAATGGACATTCGAAAACGGACTTTGGGTGTTCACCATTCAAGCCGATCGTTTTCTACGAAACATGGTGCGCGCCGTGGTTGGCACATTGTTAGAAGTAGGACGCGGCAAAATCTCCATCGACGAATTTCGTGCTGTCGTCGAAGCAAAAGACCGCTGCAAAGCAGGTTTCTCGGTGCCAGGGCATGCACTTTTTTTAGTAAACATCTCTTATTAATAGAATAATTGAGTAACTGATTTACTCAGTAATTGAATAACTGAGTAACTGAGTAATTGAAACACAGATGTGCACAATGCTCTTTCAATTAATCAATTACTCAATAAATCAACAATTCCCTACCTATGTGGTTATCCTTAGCATTTCTTTCGGCAGCTCTGTTGGGCATGTACGACTTTTTCAAGAAAGTATCCCTCGAAAAGAATGCAGTCATTCCGGTTCTTTTCTTGAACACCCTTTTCGGCAGTCTGTTTTTTGTGCCTGCAGTTATCATCTCCATGGTTTCGCCCGATACGTTGCGCGACACCATTTTGTATGTCCCGCCTATTGATTGGAACACGCAGCTCTACTTATTTATAAAAGCAATCATTGTGCTCACATCGTGGCTCTTCACCTACTTTGCCATGAAGCACTTGCCTATCACCATCACCGGACCGATACGTGCCACACAACCGATACTCGTTTTGCTGGGTGCATTGCTCATTTTCGGTGAGCGACTCAATCTCTACCAATGGATTGGGGTGATAATTGCCATTTCATCGTTTTATCTGCTTTCGCTTTCGGGCAAAAAAGAGGGAATCCATTTCAAAAACAACAAATGGGTGCTATTCACCATCATCGCCACTATCACGGGCGCAATCAGTGGATTGTATGACAAATACCTGCTCAACAGCTACGACCCGATGACCGTTCAGGTGTGGTACACCTTCTACCAATTCTTGATTATGACGGTTATTTTGATGGTGCTGTGGTACCCTCAACGGAAGAATTCTTCGCCCTTCGAATGGCGATGGAGCATACTCTTTATCTCCGTGTTTCTTTGTTTGGCCGATTTTGTCTATTTCTATGCCTTGAGCGAAGACGGCTCGATGATATCAATTGTGTCGATGGTACGCCGAAGCGGAGTGGTGGTTTCGTTCGTCTGTGGCGCACTCTTTTTACGCGAAAAAAACATCAAAAGCAAAGCCATCGACATGGTGCTGGTGCTTTTGGGAATGTTTTTCTTATATTTGGGGACAAAATAAGTAGGATGCAACAATAGCGTATTCCAATTCTACCCTATTTGCCCCTGTATCCCCTAAAAGGGGACTTTTAGATTCTACGGTTAAACAATTGTTTATAAATGATCAACTTTTCAAAAATCATACCTCCGCAAAAGTCCCCTTCAGGGGAACTTGCCTGACGGCAGTCAGGTTTAGGGGCTATTAAAAAACGACATTCTATTTACACCATTTCTTTAAACTTTCTCACCTTATGAAAAAATCGATCATCCTACTGTTTTCGCTCATTTCGCTGACGGCATCGGCACAATATATTTCACCGTTTTTCACCACCATGCCCAACGAATTGCTGCCCTATCTGAGTCAGAATAACCGCAAGGACTTGGTGGATTTGTACAAATCAGGGAAAACTGCTTCGGTTGAAAATCTACTGAAAGGCACAAGCAGACTGACATCGTTGAAAGATGATTTCATAGCACTGCAATTGAATGAGAATAGCTCGGCAGAATTAAAGTTGCTACCCACAAGCGACACCACAAGAATACTCGTGTTCATCAAAACCACGTGTGGGAAAGCGTGCGACAGCCGCATCCTTTTCTTCACTTCCACATGGAAAGCGCTCAACACAGCAGAGATGCTACCCAAACTATCGGTGAACGATTTCATCAAAAATCCATCGAACGAAGAACTCGTCAGAGCTCTTGATATTGCGTTTATCTCCTATTCATTCGCGCCTGCCAGCCAACAACTCACCGCTTCGCTCGATGCAAAAAACTACCTCAACAAAGCAGACTTCGAGAAGTTTTCTCCCGATTTGCGCAGCTCCCTTGTGTTGAAATGGAGTAATGGGAAGTTTGTGAAAGAATAAAATCTTTCGACCACTCCTGATTACAAATCCTGTTTGACGAAGGGAATTGCAAAAAAAGTAGTACCACTAAGCCACTAAAAGCACCAAGTTTACACTAAGAGATATTGGCTCATTCTACGGCTTTTTCTTCAATAACTTAGGTTTGTTGGTAGTGTCCAAAAATTTGTGTAAACGTATTTTGTTCTTAGGTTTATTATTACTG
>JBMOKJ010000028.1:0-1947 GCA_049315325.1 Bacteroidales bacterium | reverse complement strand
TTGATTATCCATTGAATCAAACTTGTTGTGGTCAACCCATGGGAAACAGCGGTTCAGAAAAGGAGTCAGTAAAAACAGCCGAACTTTTTGTTAGGAATTTTCAGGAGTATGATTATGTCGTAGCTCCCACCGGTAGCTGTGTTTGCTATGTAAAAGAGCATTATGATATAATTGAACAAACCCAAGCAACTAAAAATGTCAGAGAGAAAATATTCGAACTATCCGAATTTATCATTGATGTTTTGAAGATAGACAAAATCGATGCCGTTTTTCCATATAAAGTTGGATTCCATTCGAGTTGTCACGGTCAACGAGGATTGCGCTTAGCCCAATCGAGTGAGATAAATGCGCGATTCTATTCCAAGCAGTTGCAATTATTGAGTTCGGTGGAAGGAATAGAAATAATTTCGATTGACCGTCCGGATGAATGTTGTGGTTTTGGGGGCACTTTTTGTGTTACTGAAGAAGCCGTTTCGGCAAAGATGGGAAAAGATAAAGTAGCTGATTTTATGAGAAATGGTGCAGAAGTAATTACTGCCGGCGATCAATCCTGTTTAATGCACTTAGAAGGCATGATTAAACGGGAGAAATACCCAATCAGAGTGATGCATTTGGCAGAGATATTAAACAAAGGATTGTAAACAGGAACTATGAATCACGCTACAGCCGCTCAAAAATTCATTGCAAACGAGGCTCGTACCAATTGGCACGATAAAGCACTTTGGTTTGTGAGAGCCAAGCGGGATAATGCCATCAAACAAGTAGCTGAATGGGAAGAACTTCGTACATTGGCTTCTCAGATAAAGGCGCATGTAATCTCCAATCTGGATGAACTTTTGGTTCAATTTGAGGAAAATGCGATAAAAAATGGCATGAAGGTTCATTGGGCAAAAGATGCACTGGAGCACAATCAAATTGTGCTAAACATATTGAAAAATAAAGGGGCAAAAATGATGGTAAAAAGTAAGTCGATGCTTACTGAAGAATGTCATTTGAATCCATTTTTAGAGAAAAACGGAATAACAGTTGTCGATACCGATTTAGGTGAACGAATCATTCAGATGAGAAACGAGCCGCCAAGTCATATAGTTTTGCCAGCAATTCATCTTACAAAAGAAGAAGTAGGAGAAACATTTCACGAGCATTTGGGCATAAAAAAAGGTATTACAGACCCCAAAGTTTTGGTTGAAGTGGCTCGTAAACATTTAAGAGAAAAGTTTCTGACTGCTGATGCAGCCATGACAGGAGTCAATTTTGCGATAGCCGATACAGGTGGATTTGTAGTTTGCACCAACGAGGGAAATGCTGATATGGGCTCACATTTGAGCAAAGTTCATATTGCCAGTATGGGAATTGAAAAGATAATTCCAAGGGTAGATGATTTGAGTATTTTTACACGACTTTTAGCACGCAATGCAACAGGCCAACCAATAACCACATATACTTCGCATTTTATTTCACCCAAACCAGGACAAGAAATGCATGTAATTATTGTGGATAATGGGAGAAGCAAGCAATTGGGTCGTGAGGATTATCGAAAATCGCTGTATTGTATTCGTTGTGGTGCTTGTATGAACACATGTCCTGTTTATCGTCGAAGTGGAGGTTACAGTTACAGCTACGGTATTCCTGGACCAATCGGGTCAATACTTGCACCGGGAGTAGATGCAAAGAAACACGCTTCAATGCCTTTTGCTTCTACTTTGTGTGGGTCTTGCACCGATGTTTGTCCGGTGAAGATTGATATCCATCAACAGTTATATAACTGGAGACAAGATATTTCAGAATCGAACAATGCCGGAGTTGTAAAGAAAACCATTATGAAAGGAATGGGATTCGTTTTTGCGTCACCGTGTATTTATAGGTTTTCAGGAAATGCTGCCCGATTTGCATTGAAATACATGCCACGCTTTTTGGTTTACAGTAAAGCAAACCCTTGGGGAAAGC
>JBMOKJ010000027.1:0-1974 GCA_049315325.1 Bacteroidales bacterium | reverse complement strand
AGTCACAAAAATCATTGAGAAAAAGAATATATAAATATGTTTCATGATAATTTTAATTTTTACAAAACTGCTAATCTCATTTATTTAACACTAAAAAAAAGTTTTACTTTTGTTGCTTTGTTTACTTTAAGACTAAAAATAGAATTTAAAAAATAAAACTACAATTGGTAACATAAACAATCAAATATCCTTTGCTCAATTCAAATATTTTTCATGAATATTCTGACTTCATCTACAATTCAGTCTTAATGTCAAAGTTTTATTCCGATTTAGATATATATTATTTCACTTCCATTCAATTACCATGGTTTCCTCGGGTTTTATCTTAACAATATTAGCATCAACTGTCCCCTTTAAATTGGCAAATAATACCGTCGGTGTAACTTTATCCATTCCTTGGCGAGCGGTAATGCCAGGCGTTGCTGTAACGTCCCAAGCTCCA
The DNA here is from genome assembly GCA_049315325.1 of Bacteroidales bacterium. Classification (GTDB taxonomy): domain Bacteria; phylum Bacteroidota; class Bacteroidia; order Bacteroidales; family UBA7332; genus CAXXIC01. The sequence goes on along the minus strand of JBMOKJ010000027.1, from coordinate 1,532 downwards.
AAAACTTTACGATATTCATTACCGCTTTTTTGAAACAATGTGGCACCATCAGCTGTAAAAAAATTGTACTCGTCAGCTACTTTCAAGGCACTTTCCAATCCATCGCATCGCACCGAAGCCATATTGACCATTATGCTATATGCATCGTTTTTTTTCATCAAGTCATCGTTGTTGAAAAACCAGCGTGTTCCCGTGTAAAAGCCATCATTCAATGTTCCCATATTGATGCTCTTTTTAGCACCTTCTTGTGCAAGTTGCTTTAATTCAGCTAGTTCTTGCGTAGCAAATGAGTCTTTCCAGTCATTAATCAATGTGTTGAGCATCCCAACATATCGAATTGGTTTAGACTCCAAATCGTAGCGCATCGAAGTACGATCCAATCCAGGCAATGTGTAGCCTTTGTAATAATACCAATTGCCTCCTTGAAAAAAGTTAAACAGTGCATTCACATTTTCTTGCGAAAGTGCTTTTTCCCATGGCGAACCTTTCAGACTGTTCAGCATTGCCAATGCATTGGAAGTGCCATCGATAGGATAACCCCATATCAAACATTGACGCCCATGACCCCAGCCTGCACCATCGGCCGTAAAACCTTCAGTCCAAAATGATGTGGTGTTTGTATTTTGCGAAGTGGTACTGATGCATTTCTGACTAACATCAGCTATCAAATCAATCATCGGGATGGACTTGTACATAAAAGCCACCGGCAGCAAGCTTCTGTATGCCAGCGCATTGCCACCAACCCACCATACATGGTTTCGGAATCGCTCAATTTGCACAACGTTTTTATCGGTTTCGTCTTTTCGTAGCGGTTGTGTCCAAGCCTGTAAACCGAGTGTTTTGAGCATGTCGCAAACTGCCACCAATTGTTCGTTTTTTTCTGTACCTGCGTCCACTTCATCCATCTGTTTCAGCATACTAAAATATGTATTCACTGCCGCCGTTGGAATGGCAAAACAGGAAGCATGAAAACGAGGTAGTGTGTTGGACCGACCAATTTCTATGGCTCCATAATGCAAAATTGCTTTTAGAAATAATGAATATGTTTCGTCTGAGGCTTTATAACTTCCTTTTTTATATGCTTCCGCAATTCGCCAGATACGGTTGTGCGCATCTGTTAAAAAGTTAGCAACAATATTTTCGGTACCGTAAAAGGTCGCGAACAACATCTTTTCATCCTTAATTTTGGTTTCTACGGCCGTCAAATCTTTAAATTGGCCATCCTCAGTAAGTTGCAGTACACATTCCTGCCAGTTCAGCTTACAAGCATTTAGCTGACTTAGACGATAGCCATTTTTGGAATAATACTGTCGGTATTCCTGTATGGATTTTTCTTTAACGGCATCTTTTACTTTCTGTCCATCAGCATAATAACGATGATAATTGTTGATGGCAAATTCGGTTTCTGTTTTTTGGGCAAAAGTCCCCAAAGATACTAAGAAGAATAATAGTAGAGAAATGTTGAGTTTCATTGTGAGAGATATTTGTAGATTAATTTGATAGGTGAATTGATTATAAATGTTAAGTCTTAT
>JBMOKJ010000010.1:0-102973 GCA_049315325.1 Bacteroidales bacterium | reverse complement strand
CTGTGTTTAAAAATAAGCATTTATTCCTATTTACACAGTTTTTTGGACAGTCTCAGTTTGTTACTCAATAACTTATGTTTCTTATCATATAACTTATGTTTGTTGACCGATTACTTAAGTTTCTTACACAATTACTTATGTTTTTTGTTCAATAACTTAAGTTTCTTGTCCGATTACTTAAGTTATTTGTCCAATAACTATAGTTATTCGTTCAATAACTATAGTTTTTTGTTCTGTTTCAATTGCTTTTGTTTCTGTTTCAATTGCTTTTTTCTCTATTACTGTTGTTTCTTGTCCAATTACTATAGTTATTTGTTCTGTTTCAATTGCTTTTTACTCTGTTACTGTTGTTTCTTATCCAATTACTATAGTTTCTTGTCCAATAACTATAGTTTCTTGTTCTGTTTCAATTGCTTTTGTTCCTGTTTCAGTTGCTTTTGTTCCTGTTTCAATTGGTTTTGGTTTAAAAGCAGTTGCTTTTGTTCCTGTTTCAATTGCTTTTGGATTAAAAGCAGTTGCTTTTGTTTCTGTTTCAATTGCTTTCGTTATAAAAGCAATTGTTTTTGTTCCTATTTCAATTGCTTTTGTGTTAAATGTAATTGCTTTTGTTACTTTTCCAATTTTCCGAGATAGTATGCACCCTGATTTTCGAAACTTGCAGACTGATGCAGGCAGACAACCCTATGAACTAAGCACTACTTCTACCAGATGTGTATAACTTCACCGACTTCTTTTCGGCTTTCTTTTTGATTTTTTCGCTAATGCTGTTGTGCGAGTATTAAATAGCATAAATTATTTATCACTATTTAGTTGCATATTCAATAAAATATGTAATTTTGTTGCAAACAACCAAAACCAATTAAACGAACAAATAAAAAAGAAAATTTGACATATTCAAAAAAGCGTTAGCTTTTATTCTTGTTTCCTAAAACGACCAAACTATTAGAAACAAATAAGAATAAGTTAGTAAACGCTCACGCAAATGGCGTGGGCTTTAACTTATCTATTTGTTTGGGTGCTTGGTCGTACCTTGGAAACGTGATACAGTTGAATGTCCCACGCTTCTTGTTATTAGAAATTCTAAAAATTATCATTATGAAACTAACCTTTGTTATTTTTTGTTTGTTTTGTTTTTCATTATTATCTGCACAAACACAAGCTGAAATGAATAGTATAGAAGCAAATTCCTTCAAACAAGCGGATAGGGAACTTAATATCGTATACAAAAGAATATTGCAAGAATACAAGACAAATTCTTTGTTTATAAATAGGTTGAAAGATTCTCAGCGAATTTGGATAAAATTTAGAGATGCTGAATTATTAGTCAAATATCCAGATCCTGAAAGTAATATGGGAAGCATTCATTCCATGTGCGTTTCTAATTATCTTGAATACCTAACTCGCGAAAGAATAAAAACTCTTCGAGTTTGGTTGACTGGAGTTGAAGAAGGCGATGTTTGTAGTGGGTCTGTGAAATTGAAATAAAACCAATGAATATGAATAGATTATACACCTTGTTATTGGTTGTCATCGCCACATTCCATCTTTGTATTGCAGAGAATGTTTCGTTAGAAACAGCACAATCCGTAGCCTCTAATTTCTTAGCGAGTAAGTTTGGTGCTGGCAAGCAAATGGTTAAGCTTAAACTCTTAAACGGTGCACGAATGAAAAGTAGCACCTTATATTCAAGAGCAAATCAAGAAAATCCGGTGTATTATATTTTCACAAGTGAAGCCAATGACAATTTCGTAATTGTGTCGGGAGATGACCGTTGCAAACCGATTTTAGGCTATTCGACTACCAACGGATTGACTGAGACAAACCTGCCAATAAACTTTGTGTATTGGATGAAGGGCTATGCAGAACAAATTGAGCAAATAAGAAAAGATTCAACAATTAAAATTGCAAAAGCTCCCGAATGGAGAACAAACGGGATTTCTGTAACCACAAAATCAACTTCTGCTGTTGCACCATTAATAAAAACCCAATGGCATCAAAAACCATATTATAATGATTTATGTCCATCAGCTTGGTATGGGACAACTGTTACAGGATGCGTAGCAACAGCGATGGCGCAAGTCATGAGATATTGGAAGTACCCAATTTTTGGAATTGGAAATCATGCTTATAATGATGATACATATGGCACACAATTTGCAAATTTTGGAAATACAATTTATAATTGGAGTGAAATGCCGAATCAACTCACAAGTTCAAGTTCTTCTACAGAAGTTAATGCTGTAGCAACACTAATGTACCATTGTGGTGTAAGCGTTGATATGGATTATGGTATTAGCGATAATTTATTAAATAATATTAATCGTAATATTGGTGGTGGGAGTAGTGCATATACTTTAGAATCGGTTGGATTAAAGTTTGGCAAAAGTAGTGCTGAATATGCTCTAAAAACTTATTTTGGGTTCAGCAGTACTTTAACTGGAAGGCAAAGAAATAACTATACACAAACAGTATGGTTGAATTTGTTAAAAACTGAATTTAATGCTGGAAGACCTGTTATATATGCTGGTCATGGGACAGGTGGTCATTGTTTTATTGCGGATGGCTACGATATAGACAACAAAATTCACTTTAATTGGGGATGGAGTGGAAGTGCTAATGGGAATTTTGAAATCAATTCTTTAAATTCATCATCATTTGACTTCAATTCAGATCAACAAGCAATAATAGGCATTCAACCACCCACAAACTATCAAGATTACAAGCTACGTCTATATTCCCCATTAAGCATAAGTAAAAGCACGATAAAATATGGTGAAACTATAACAGCATCATTTAATGTTGAGAATTTTGGTACTGCAACTTTTGGAGGTAATTATTATATAGCTATTCTCAATAGCGATGGAAACATAATAGATACAGCAGCGGTAGTGCCAAATAAAACATTAAGTGCAGGATATTCATACACAAATAATATTTCTGTAAATATTCCACCTAGAGTATCAATGTATAATGGGAATTACTTTCTTCAGTTGTATTTTGCTCCTGCGGAATCTACGATGTGGCGTATCGTGGGTGGTGGTAATTATGTGAATAAAACACCTATAGCCGTAACCTACTCTGCTCCAATTGAGTTGTATTCTAATTTTCTGATTTCTCCAAATAATAAAATCAACAATACGCCTGTGATAGTACAAGGTGCTACTACTTACATTGATTTTGTTGTCCAGAATACTTCAACAACAACTGTTTATAATGGCTCTGTTGGGCTATTTCTCTACGATATGTTTACAGGGAAAAATGTTGCTTTTTTAGGAAGTTATGATAATCTTTCGTTAAAAGCCAATGGGGGATATAAGTCAGTATATGTGACATTTAGCAATATTAATGTAAATCCAGGCACTTACTACATGATGGCTGTCTATTCTGATACGCCAAATCCACTTATTGTAGGGGCAACTACAAATACAAATCCAATAAAGGTAATCATACAGGCCGCTCCAGTGCCCAAGGATAGTTATGAACCAAATAATACGGCTGACTCAGCCTACGTTTTACCTGTCAGTATTGTTGGTGGAAAAGCAACAATAAAAACAACAAATGCGACTATAAATGATGGTGATGGGGATTATTATAAGATTCAACTACCAGCAGGAAAAAACTATTCAATAAGTGCAAAAGCACAGGATTCTTACAAAAGTACTGATGGCATTTCGTACACTTGTGATGTTGCCTACAGTATGAGTATAAATGGAACGAATTTAAATCGTTCTTATGATTCTCAAAGTGATACAATAAATGTAGATAATGGTGGTGTTGTCACTCTAAATGTTATGCCATACTATCCTGGTATGACTGGAACTTATGCTTTAGAAATTACAATTCAAGAATTATTACAACAACCTCCTGTTCTCATTACACAAGTCTATGGTGGTGGTGGTAATAGTGGCGCAAACTATAAATCAGACTTTATAGAATTGCTCAATACGACAAGTTCTGATGTAAATATTGGTGGTTGGTGTGCCTACTATATCGCCGCAACTTCATCATCTACATCACAGAAATATGAATTCCTTGCAAATACAATTATCAAAGCGGGTAGTTACTTTTTGCTGAAATGTGCAGATGGAACAGGTGCTCAACCTGCTTGGTCATTGCCTTTTGATGGCACTTCTACATTAGCCCTAGGCGGTACAGTTGGTAAAGTCATATTGTTAAAGAGTAATGCTGCATTCACGTTGTCAACTCCTCCATTGATTGAAGAAATCGTTAACAATGTGAACTTTGGTGATTATGTGCCTTATGGCACTACGGCTGTCCCCATTTGGGGTAGTGCAATGGCAGCTAATACAACAAGTACGACAGCTGTAAGGCGTAAGTTTGCGAATGGAAAGTATCAGTACACACAAAACGTTGGAAATGATTTCGAAATCGTGACTGCTGATCCTCGGAATTCATCAAGTCCTGTAGGAGTTGCAAAATTAAGTTCAGAAAACATCACCGTATATGTTTCTCACAAGAATCTCTATGTGAAGGGGCTTAACGAGAGTCAAAGAATTGATATTTATACTACCACAGGATGTCATGTTAATAGTTGGAATATTTCATCATCAAAAGCAATAGCTCTTAATAATTTGCCCGTGGGTATATACATCGTAAAAATAGGGAGGCAGTCATTTAAGATAAAATTGTAGAATGATACCGATTCTTCTAGCGCAAGTTTGCGAAGCGTAAATTGTGTGTTTTTTTAAACAGTACCGGTGCTCGGCATCTTTGATCTGTGGCTGTTTTTTTAAGTTGTAAACTTCACTCGTTCATTTCAAAAACACAAATAATCCCTCCAATCTTATTCGATCGGAGGGATTATTCGTTTGCAGAAGCTATCAACTATTTAAGTGAATCAGTCCCTGTTTGTGAAGGAGCTTGATGACACTGCTCCATGTGATGGCACGGGCCACAACGATGTTGATTAAACTTCTCAGGACCAAGAGTTGCCCATAGTGTGCCAAATGTGATTACCGCTGCGGCAAATCCGGCTAAAAATCTTCCTTTTCTTCTCATTTTCGGTTGTATTAATTGTTTTTACTGTTTTCTTCTTTGCAACACTCTTTTTTGCCTTTGCAGCACGAATGGTGCGGAGCTTCGATTTTGCTTTTAAACTGTGCATACTCTTCTTCGCTCATCGAGCGGATGTGGTCGGCAAAATAGAGGTGATGTCCGTGGTGGTGCATTCCACAACACGCCATTGTATGTCTGCGACCGCAAAATAGACGTACCAGACCAAAGAAAAGAAATAAGCCAATGGCTACATGAGGTGCAAAGAAGGCTATCGCGCCAAATGCTGCACCCACTACTACTGCTTTAAAAATTGATTTGTTCATTTTGTTTTAAGTTTAAATTGTGATTGTTTTTTTGATTAATTATATTTAAAAGCCCCTATATCCCCTAAAGGGGACTTTTGCCGAGGTGAGATTTTGAAAAGTTGATCATTGATAACCAATAATTTAACCGTAGAATCTCAAAGTCCCCTTTAGGGGATGTAGGGGCAAATTGCGACTTTGTTTCATTCTTTCGTTTAATTAATGCCTTATATTGAGGAAGACGAAACTCCCGTCGTTTTACTTTAACTGATTTCAAAAAAATTGATCGAACTGTAGAATCAAGGTTTGGAGATGAAATGATTTCGTAGAAAGTTAGATTGAATTAAATGTAAATGGAACCTGTCTGCCGACAGGCAGGCGCGGATTAACGCAGATAAAGCGGATTTAAAACGGATTTAAATTCAACTTCGTTGAAATGATTTTCGAACGAAACTCTAATTTGATGCTTGCATCAAAAATATCTGTCTCAAATCCGTTCGATACACACCCGCGCTAATCCGCTTAATCCGTAAAATCCGCGTCCCATTATTATTTTTCCGACATTGTAATTGTTTTATTTTCAAGAATAGATTGAGAAAAATCAGACACAAAAAAAGCTCATCAAAAATTGATGAGCTTTTAGGGTAATGATTCAAATTGGGATATGACTATTCTTATTATTTACCTTCTAAAAAAGCCCCCATCCCCCTAAAGGAGGCTATTACAGTCTACTATTTAGCAGAAAATCTACAAAATTAGAACTCGGCGAGGTCCCCTTTAGGGGAATTGAAAATCGGCGGAGCCAAATAGGGGCAATTTAGATTGAGGAAAGACAATTAGACCTTATTATTTACTTACAACAACGGTGTTTCCATTCGTTCTTGAAATCGGTCTTCTCTTCGTCGGTCATATTCATAAACCGATCGCGAAAATGGCGTTTGACAAAGGGTGGCGCTTGGTGGCGTTTGAAATGGAATCCGCCAAACAACAGCCTACTCAATGCAAACAGACCTGCTGCTTGCCAAAATGTAATCGCTGTGAGGTGAAATATCGAAGGAATCAGCCAATTCCATAAAAACATAATCACCCCACTTAATGCCGAAAAACCCAGTAGAATGAGTGGTATAAAGAAGATGCGTCTTCTTTTCCATGCCGTTTGATGTAGTGTGTTCATTTGTCAATAATTTAGTTCTTGATACAAATAGTTTAATTTTTTGCGGAGGTGCTTCACAGCGTAACCTTTTCGACTGATAATCGTTTTGAGGTTTTCGCCTTTCTGATCGGCAATCTGCTGTAGTGTCATATCTTCGATTTCGTTGAGTACGAACACTTCTCGCTGATTTTCGGGGAGTTCGTCCAATGCCGTTTGAAACTCTTTCCAGAAAACATCTTTGAAATCGGCTAACTCGGGATTATTGGTGTCGTCGAGCAACAGAATCTCTTTGAAATTGAACTCTCCGTCGTCGCTTTCGTAACTGAAATCGTCGAGCAACGCATCTGTTTTCTTTCGCTGTCGGTCGGTAATTTTGTTACGCGCCACCTCGTAAAGCCAACCGCTGACATTCTCCAATTCAGCCAAATCAGTCAATTTACTGAGCTGATACCAAACGTCTTGCAACACGTCTTCGGCATCTTCTAACGTCTTCACTTTTCCACGAACAAAGCCAAACAGGTTTTTACCAAATTGTTGGATTGTTTTGGTAATTGAAGTTGAATTTTGTTCACTCATCGAATAATCAATTACAGTCTCCATGTAGTTGAAGACGAACGAAGTCGTATTTTACTTTACAAATGAAGCTATTTTTTTCAGGTTGTCAAAATAAAAAGAGCGAGAGACTGAAAACCTTCAATCTCTCGCTTTTTGTTTATCTCATCAAACTTCTTACAAAGGGAAAATGCTGATGGCATAACCGCCACCGGGAGCACATTTCAAGGTTAGTTTCGTTTTAGCCGTCACATTCATTTTGGTGATTTTATACGATTGCGGGTTTGTCTTGTAATGGGCATCTGCACCATCAGCATAAATGGTTGCAACGTATTTCTTGCCCGGTGTGAGGAAGTCTAATGCAATGTTCGACATGCGTCCGTTTTCGTCGTTTGTGCAACCTACAAACCATTTCTCGTTGCCTTTTGCTTTGCGCGCAAAGGTGATGTAGTCGCCCGGCTCAGCCTCGAGCACCTTCGAATCGCTCCAATCCATTGCCACGTCTTTGATAAACTGGAATGCATCCATGCGCTTGTTGTACTCTTCGATCAGGTCGGCAGCCATTTGCAATGGGCTATACATCGTGACGTACAATGCTAATTGTCGTGCCAAAGTAGAGTTGACGTGCGAATGATTGGTCGGGCTGTGTTTGCTGCAATCCATTTCGAAGATTCCAGGGGTGTAATCCATCGGGCCACCCATCAAACGAGTGAAAGGAAGAATCGTTGTATGATCGGGATTGCTACCGCCGAAAGATTCGAACTCAGTGCCACGTGCTGCTTCGTTTCCAATCATATTTGGATAGGTGCGACAGAGACCAGTCGGACGAACTGCTTCGTGTGCATTCACCATAATCTTATAGTCCGCCGCCTTTTTGATGCAATAGAGGTAGTGATTGAGCACCATCTGACTGTAGTGGTGTTCGCCGCGCGGAATAATGTTGCCAACATAACCACTTTTCACCGAATTGTAGTTGTTATCGACCATAAACTGATAGGCTTTGTCGAGGTGACGTTCGTAGTTTGTGGTTGCGCCTGATGTTTCGTGGTGCATCAACAGACGAACTCCTTTCGCTTTAGCATAGTCGCGTAACTCCGTCACATTAAAATCAGGATAAGGAGTCACAAAATCGAACACGTAATCTTTCGATTGTCCAAACCAATCTTCCCAGCCGGTATTCCAACCTTCGACCAACACCTGATCCAATCCATTTTTAGCAGCAAAGTCTATGTACTCTTTCACGTGTGCAGTATTTGCAGCATGTGTTCCGTTTGGTTTAGCTTTCGAATAGTCGAATTGATCCAATTTGATATTATCCTCGTTGGTGTACGACCAAGAGCTTTTTCCGGTAATCATCTCCCACCAAACACCGACATATTTCACAGGTTTAATCCACGAAACGTCTTTGAATTTGCAGGGTTCATTAAGGTTATAGATTAGCTTCGACATCAGAATATCACCTGCTTTGTCGCTCACCACCACTGTTCTCCAAGGTGATTGGCAAGGAGTTTGCAAATAACCTTTATCACCTACAGCATCGGGTGTTAAGTGCGATTCGAAAACCATCGTTTTATCATTCAAGTCGAGCGACATGCTCGAATAATCGACCAAAGCCGCTTCGTGCAGATTGATGTACAATCCGTCGGGACTTTTCATCATCAACGGAGTTTGCACACCCGTGTCGGAGAAAGGCGTTTGCGAAGCATTACCTGTGATAGATTGCTTCATTAAACCTCGAATTTCAGAAAGTTTAGAAGTAACGGTGCTGTATTCTTGCGTATCGTAGTCGCCCGGCAGCCAAAAGGCTTTGTTGTCGCCTGCCATGGCAAATTGCGTGCGCTCCTCTTTTACAATAAAATAGTTGAGCTTCTTTTGCCGTGGGAATTCATATCTGAATCCCAATCCGTCGTTGAAAACACGAAAGCGCAATAAAATTGTGCGATTTGTGGTTGGTTGGCTTAATGTTGCTTCCAACTCGTTGTAGTTGTTGCGAATGGTGCTCACTTCGCCCCACACCGGACTCCAAGTTTCGTCGAAAGTGCTGGTTTTGGAACCTTGCAACACAAATCCGTCCATCAGAGAAGCCTCTTTTTTTAGCTCTAATCCTAGACGGCTTTCTTTAATTACGGCTTTCGACTTGTAACTCAAATCGTAAACAGGGACTCCATTTTTCAGGTTAAAATTGAGGACAATCACACCGTTCGGAGATTTTAATTCGATGGCGTGTGCCGAAATTACTCCAATCAGGAGTAAAAGAGAGATCAATCGACTCTTCATTTTTCAGGGAGGTTAAGGTTATATTGCATGTAAGTTTTCGCCACAAAGACACCAAGACACGAAGAAACTCACGAAGGAATCTTTCTCCACTTTTTCTTTGAGCCTCATCGAAATATGTAAAACAACAAAGAAATTTGTGAATCTTTGATTCTTAGTGCCTCCCGTTGCTCGGGATGTTCCATTTGTGGCAAGAATGTATTTACAAAATAAGCGAAGAAATCTGATTTCAGAACTAATTTACAGACGAAATGCAGTTTTTGATAGATGAAAAGAGACGAGTTTCATCAAAACTAATACAAGGTCGAATTCAATAGCCCCTAAATCCCCTAAAGGGGACTTTTGCGGAGTTGTAATTTTGAAAAGTTGATCATTGAAAGACAATAAATCATCAGTAGAATCTCAAAGTCCCCTTCAGGGGAATCGGAGATCAGCGGAGCTAATTAGGGGCAAAATTGGTAGATCCGTAATTCAACTTTATTACATTCCTTCTACTGCCTTTACCTTATTGCTTTATTCGCCAAATCCTGCAACAACCTCACACACCTTTTTCTCTTCGTCAGAAAGGATCAAACCTCTTCGAGCCTTCACCTTTTCGAGAGTTGTGAAGAAATTCCGCATAATCACAGGCTTAAAACCTGCTGCACCGCCCTCTTGAAACGACGGAACATAAACTCGTGGAAAGTCAGAGCCGTAAATATTGCACCCAACACCTAGAGTGGTGGCAGTATTAAACATCGTATTGATTCCAGCTTTCGAATAGTCACCCATTATCAATCCACAGAATTGCAAGCCTGTTTTCAAGAAACGACGCGTTCCGTAACTCCATAGTTTGACTTCTGAATAGTCGTTTTTGAGGTTCGACGATTCCGTTCCTGCGCCAATGTTGCACCATTCTCCGATGACCGAATTACCTAGAAAACCATCGTGCGCTTTGTTTGAATAACCAAACAGCACCACATTATTCAACTCACCTCCCACTTTGCAATAAGGGCCAAGCGTGGTAGCTCCATAAATTTTCGCACCCATATTTACCACTGCATGTTCGCAAGCAGCAAACGGCGCACGAATGTGAACACCTTCCATTATTTCGACATCTTTCCCCAGATAGACAGGACCATTTTTGAGGTTAATGGTAGCACATTCAGCTATTACACCCTCTTCCACAAACAGTTTTGGAGTTCCGTCCGCAAAATGTGTTTCGCCAATCAGTTGAACTGTTGATCTCAATTTTACACTACTACGACCGCTTGTTAACAATCGAAAATCTGCCTCCATTGCCACGCCGTTAAAGGTGAAAATATCGTACACTTTACGAATGAATATCAGTGGAAATTCAATTTGTAGTGGTTTTGCGAAAAATGCGTTTTCAAAAGCGGTTTTATTTCCACGAAAAGCAATCACTTCGTCGGCAGATATTAACGATTCCCCTGCTTGAAGTTGTTGAATTGAAGAGACCAATTCAGCAGTTGGCAAAACATTTCCGGTAACAAAACAGCTATCCTCAGCTTCCACCAACGGAAAGCGTTCTTGCAGATACGATTCCGTAAAATAAGAATAGTTGGCTGGCAGCAATTTCTCCCATTTCTCTCGAATGGTTAGAATTCCGACACGAATTTCGGCAACTGGTCTGGTAAACGAAAACGGAAGCAAGTCGATGCGACTTCTTCCGTCAAATAAGATGATGTTCATGATTTTAGAACAAAATAAAAGAGCAAAGAATAAAGACAGCATTCAATTGTCTTGGTTCTTTGCTCTTGGTTCAGATAAATTTATTTCTTGCGCTGATACTCCACAAAAGCATACGAATACTTGTGTTTCTCATCCGCTGGATGGTCTTCAACACTTATCACATCCCACTCACTGTAATCTACTTCGGGAAAAAAAGTGTCCGCTTCTTCGAAAGTCGTATGCACGTGCGTTAGGTACATTTTGTCGGCAATAGGCAAAGCCTCTTGGTAAACACCAGATCCTCCGATGATAAATACCTCTTTATCCGCTTCACTACAATCAATTGCTTCTTCTAACGTAGCACATGCAATACATGTAGTCCCCATTGCTTCTGGCATTGATGAAAGAACAATATTCCGACGATTTGGTAACGCTCCTCCGGGAATAGATTCGAACGTTTTACGTCCCATCACCACCACGTGGCCAGTTGTTAAGCTTTTGAAACGCTTCATATCGTTGGGTAAACGCCAGAGAAGCTCTTGTTTGTGTCCGATGGCTCTATTTTCGGCAAGAGCACAAATTACTGAAATTGTTGACATAGCCTTCTTTTTGAGTTAAGTGGAAATGAAATTAAATGGCGACCTCCGCTTTAATGTGAGGATCAGGATTGTAGTTATTTAGTGTAAAATCTTCGAATTTAAATTGAAATATATCGTTGATTTCAGGATTGATAGTCATTGTGGGCAAATCGTGTGGTGTGCGACTCAATTGCAATTTCACTTGCTCAATGTGGTTCGAATAGATGTGAACATCGCCAAATGTATGCACGAAATCACCTGCTTTGAGGCCAGTCACCTGCGCCACCATTTGAAGTAAAAGCGCATACGATGCAATGTTGAACGGCACTCCCAAAAATACATCGGCACTGCGTTGGTAAAGCTGCAAACTCAAACGTCCGTCAGCCACATAAAACTGAAAAAACGCATGACAAGGCGGCAACTTCATATTCGGAATATCTGCCACATTCCATGCACTGACGATGATGCGTCGCGAATCAGGATTTGTGCGAATGGTGTTGATAATCTCTTTGATTTGGTCGATATGACCACCGTTGTAGTCGGGCCACGAACGCCATTGAAAGCCGTAGATGTGGCCTAAATCGCCATTTTCATCCGCCCACTCGTTCCAGATGCGAACACCATTATCTTGCAAATACTTCACATTGGTATCGCCTGCCAAAAACCAAAGCAGCTCGTGAACAATTGATTTCAGGTGAAGCTTTTTAGTTGTAATCATCGGGAAACCTTCTTCGAGATTAAACCGCATTTGATGTCCGAACAAGCTAATCGTTCCAGTTCCAGTTCGATCCTCTTTACGGGTGCCTTCATCGAGCACTTTTTGCAGTAAATCTAAGTATTGCTTCATAAATGATTAAAGCTATTAATTTGACAAAACGCACAAAGTTAATAAAAGTGTGCATTAAAAAAAACTATTCCGCCGATTTTAAGCTTTGTGAAATTTTAGAAATCGGACAAAATAAAGTCATTCATACATAAAAATAGCGTATTCGAAACTAATGAATACGCTATAAATACCTGTTTATAAATCGATTACTTTATTTCTCAAAACGGAAAGCTTTGCTGCCAATCATATTTCCATCTACAAATATATCGACACGATATTCGCCTGGATAGAGATACTCCTCTACGTTCCAATAGACAATCACATTTGTATCTTCACCATCGTATTCAAACAAACGATGCACTGAATAGTTGATGTCCTTGTTTTCGTATCGGAACACATCGAGTCTGTTTTTGGTCAGGATGTCGTTATCTGGCTTTTGAATGCGGAGATAAGCCATTTTTTCGCCAGTTTTTGCAGTGATGTTTTTGGCAACTTTAAAAGAAACCGCAATTTGAGCAATTTTGCTTATTTTAGTTGTGGCTTTTCCTCGTTTATCTAAACCTGCAGGATTAATATCTGTAGCAGACAGTTGCGATGCTAAAACCACTTTATCTGAAAGTTCCTGTTTCTCCTTCGACAATTGACTCACTGTTTGTGTAGCTTCAGAATAGCGTTGTTTCACTTCCGTATTTTCATCGGTCAGCTGCTTATTGCGGGCATTGAGCGAATCGATTTGGATAATGTAAGACTTCATTACCGCGCGAACGGTTGCCAACTCTTTGCGCAATTCGATAATTCTGCTGGCATTAGTCGCCTTCACTGTACGTAATTCTTCAAGCAGGCGTTGCACTTTCATCTTTTCGTTTTCCCACAATTGAAGCAACGAATCGTTGTGAATTGTTACATTGTTATACTCTTGGTACTCAACCGAGAGTTTCGAATACTCGCTCTCTAACTCCTCTTTTTGTATATCAAATTGCTGAGTTAGTCCTTTTAGTTCGGTCTTTTGACGCGCAATATAGACCACAGATGCTATCACTGCCAGCAGCAATACACCCAACGCTACCAATAGCCATTTGTTATTTTTTGCCATAATTTTACTGAATTCTTAAAAACCAGTTACAAAGTTAGTCGTTTTTACTTAATTTCGTACCCGATTTAATATTCTTTAAACGAATATTAATTACGGAAATATTTCCGCAATAAAAGTTTTTATCTATCTTTGCACTCGAAATTAGAATTCTAATTAACTCAAACAATAAAATCAATTCTTATGTCTAAAGTAACCGTTGTAGGCGCTGGAGCAGTAGGTGCAACTTGCGCAAATGTATTAGCTATCAATGAAATAGCAAACGAAGTAGTATTACTCGATATCAAAGAAGGATTGGCCGAAGGTAAAATATTGGATATGTTCCAAACTTCTGCTCTGCTCGATTTCGATACCAAAGTAACTGGCGTAACCAATGACTATGCTCAAACAGCTGATTCGGATGTTGTAATCGTCACATCTGGTATTCCTCGTAAACCGGGTATGACTCGCGAAGAATTGATTGGCGTAAATGCAGGAATCGTTAAGTCAGTAGTAGAGAACATCTTGAAATACTCTCCAAAAGCGTTCATCGTGATTGTAAGTAACCCAATGGATACCATGACTTACTTGGCATTGAAAGCTACAGGACTTCCAAAAAATCAAGTATTTGGAATGGGTGGTGCTTTAGATAGCTCACGTTTCCGTTGCTACTTGAGCAAAGCGCTCAACATGAACATGAACGAAATCGACGGAATGGTCATCGGCGGACACGGCGATACCACTATGATTCCATTGACTCGCATGGCAACTGTTAAAGGTGTGCCAGTATCAGAATTCTTAAGTGCAGAAGAACTTGAAAAAGTAAGTGCTGACACCATGGTTGGTGGTGCTACATTGACTAAATTACTCGGAACATCTGCATGGTATGCTCCAGGAGCTGCTGCAGCATCTGTTGCAGAATCAATCATCCGCGACCAAAAGAAAATCATCGCTTCATGTGTATTGCTTGATGGCGAATACGGTCAAAGCGATATCGCAATCGGTGTGCCTGCAGTGATTGGCAAAAACGGTATCGAAAGAGTAATCGAACTAAACCTTAACGCTGCAGAAAAAGAAGCTTTTGCAAAAAGTGCAGCAGCAGTTCGTGGCACTAACGATGTTTTGAAAGAGATCAACATATTGTAAGAATCATCTTTTCAAATAAAATCGAGCCTCATTCGGGAAACCGGATGAGGCTCTTTACTTTAGTTCGATTGCCTAACAAACCATCGAGGCAACGCATCTTTCACAATGATAATCAAGCAGATGATGATTACGATGGTCAAAGATGTATTTATCAATCCTTGAATTTGAGTTTTTTCGACAAATACCTGCGGAATAAAAATGTTGTAGATGTTCATCGTGGCTGCTATCAATGTTGTGACACCCACAAAAATCATCGGTGCAAGCGTAATCCACTTATACTTAGCTTTCCCATTGTTAATCAGATAGGATGTTCCGACTGCAAGCGCTAAAGTAGCCAACAACTGATTGGCGGTACCAAACATTGGCCAAATAGTAGCCACACTGCCTGTGTAGATGAAATATCCCCATGTAAAAACAATCAGAAAACTGGAAATAATATTACCAGGAATCCACGTTGTATTTGCAAATGGTTGATACACTTTCCCCAAAGCTTCTTGCAAAATAAACCGTGCAATCCGCGTTCCAGCATCAATGGTGGTAAGGATAAATAGTGCTTCAAACATAATTGCGAAGTGATACCAATAGGACATGAGTGATTTTAAACCCGGCACTGATGAGAAAATCTGAGCCATACCTACAGCCAGAGACACGGCGCCTCCAGTTCGACCTGCCAACTTCTCTCCTACTTCTGCCGAAAGCGCAGGCAAATCACTTTGCGTAAATCCCATCGCATGAAGTTGCGGTAAAACAGCAGTCAATTTTTCGGCTGGTACGTTTATCATAAAATAGTCGAGCGGGAAAAGACTTGATGCAGCAATCAGCGCTAGAATACTCACCAAACCTTCGACCAACATCGACCCCGCAGCCACACTTTTCATATCCGATTGTTTCATCAGCATTTTGGACGTCGTGCCCGAACTCACTAATGCGTGAAATCCGGAAATCGCCCCACAAGCTATCGTGATAAAGAGGTATGGGAAAAGCGTTCCTGGAATAATCGGGCCACCTCCGTGAATAAATTCTGTAAAAGCTGGCATTTTCAGTGTAGGTGCGATAAAGATAACTCCAACAGCCAATAAACCGAGTACGCCTAATTTCATAATCGAGCTCAAATATCCGCGTGGTGACAATAGCAACCAAACGGGCAGAACGGCAGCAAAGAAGCCATAAATACAAAGCAATATGGTCGATTGTTTCACATCGAAAGTAAGGTACGGTGCGAGAAAAGAGTCAGGGACATATTTGCCGAAAATAACAGCTGCCGTTAGAAAAATGACTCCGAAAACTGTCGCTTCAGTGTTTTTTCCTTTTCGAAACTTAAACATCCATAAACCCATCACAATCGCAATTGGAATCGTAGATGCAATGGTAAATGTCACCCAAGAGCTTTCGGCAAGGGCATTCACCACCACCAAACCCAATCCGGCAATTGCCAAAATAATTATGATTAGCACTGCGATTGAAGTCGTGATTCCGCTCATGTTGCTAATCTCATGTTTGGCAATTTCTGCGAGCGATTTTCCATCGTGGCGCACAGATGCTGCCAGAATCACCAAATCGTGAACGGATCCTGCCAACACAGCACCAACAATTATCCAGATAAAACCAGGAAAATAGCCAAACTGCGCTGCCAAAACGGGGCCAACCAACGGACCAGCTCCTGCGATAGCCGCAAAATGTTGTCCAAACAACATCCCTTTGTTCATCGGAATGTAGTTTTGTCCGTCGTACAGTGTATTGGCGGCTGTACTTTTCGAATCGTCCACAGTCAGGACTTTCGCCATAATAAAACCAAAATAGAACCGATAGGCTAAAGCAAAAATGGCTAATGCGCCTATCACTAAGGGGAGTGCATTCATTGTCGATGGTTTAGAATAATCAAAAGGAAATGTCTCAAATTTGATTTGAATTCGACAAAAGTAATAAAAAAGCAATACGATAAATGGCTTAAAAAGAGATTGTTTTGGAAGAAGTAAAAGTGTGTTTTTCTACAAATACTTATCAATCAAAAATTGATGCAAATCAGACAACGAAGGAACAAATTTGTATAAAAAAGAAAAGGTTGTCATCACGACAACCTAAACCCTAATTAACCTTAAATCTAATACCATGAAAAACACAGTACAAATATATATGATTTTCATGTTACACAACACTATTTCGCAACATATTTTCTGCTTTTTATACTATTTTAAAATTTGAATTCTGCAAGCCCAATTATTTTTAGATTTGATAACAATTTGAAATCATTTTAAATAGAGTTTTGATTACAAACCGTGCTTTTTGGCTTCATTCCAAATCTCATCCATTTCGGCAAGAGTCATATCTTTCAACGAACGTCCTTTTGCCATCGTTTCCTGTTCAAGGTAGTTGAATCGACGGATAAATTTGCGGTTGGTGCGTTCCAGAGCGTTTTCGGGATTGATTTTATAGAGACGCGCAGCATTAATCAAACTAAAGAAGAGATCGCCAAACTCATCCTCCATTTTATCAGCATCCAAAGCATGTATTTCGGTCTTCAATTCTGTGAATTCTTCAAGCACCTTATCCCAAACCTGCTCGCGGTGCTCCCAATCGAACCCCACATTGCGCGCTTTATCCTGAATACGGTATGCTTTGATTAAAGCTGGCAGAGATGATGGCACACCTTCGAGCACCGTTTTGTTACCACCTTTCTCTTTCAGTTTTAGTAATTCCCACTTTTGCTCCACCTCTTTCGAGTTTTGGGCATTCTCATCACCAAAAACATGTGGATGGCGATAAATAAGTTTTTCGCACAGACTATCACATACACTTTTGATGTCGAAGGCCGATTTTTCTGAACCGATTTTAGCATAAAAAACGATGTGCAACAACACATCGCCCAACTCTTTTTTGATCAACTCATCGTTTCCATCGAGAATTGCATCGCAGAGCTCATACACCTCTTCAATGGTATTCGGTCGAAGGCTTTCGTTGGTTTGCTTCATATCCCACGGACACTTCTCGCGCAACTCGTCGAGCACATCGAGCAGTTTGCCAAAAGATTCTAGTTGTTGTTGTCTGGTATTCATTAAGTTTATTTTTTTACAAGTTTAAACTGCATCAATCCGCCTTCGAGAAACTGAACGTATTTCTCTACATCTTCGTTGTAGGCATACGAAGATCCAATCGGCATTCCGTTGGGAGACAGTAACACATAAAACGGTTGTGCATTTGCCCCAAATTTGTGACGCTGAAGATAGCTCCATTTGTCGCCAAGTGTCCGTAGTTTTCGCTCCGTACCGTTTTCGGTAATAGTTGAGACTTCCGGTAATGGAGTTTTGTCGTCCACAAACAACGTGATTAGCACGTAGTCGTTTTCAAGAATCGATTTCACTTTAGGGTTGGTCCATACCGAAGCTTCCATCTTTCGACAATTCACACAACCAAAACCAGAAAAATCGATCATCACTGGTTTGTTATTCGCTTTCGCATACGCCATTCCTGCTTCGTAATTATCGAACTTCGCATGAACTTCGTTTTTATAGAGGTTGAAGTCCTGCGTGATGAGTGGCGGTGCAAAAGCACTTATTGCCTTTAACGGCGCACCCCAAAGACCTGGAACCATATAGATGGCAAATGCAAACGAAATAATCGAAAGAAAGAGACGAGGAACCGAAACGTGTGGCAAATCGCTATCGTGTGGCAATTTGAGTTTACCCAACAGATAAACGCCAAGAAGGGCAAAAATCACAATCCATAGAACGAGAAATACTTCGCGATCAAGAATATGCCAACCGTATGCTAAATCGGCCACCGAAAGGAATTTGAACGCCAAAGCCAATTCGAGAAACCCAAGAACAACCTTGACAGAATTGAGCCAACCGCCCGATTTCGGAAGTTGCTTCAACCACGATGGAAAAAGTGCAAAAAACGCAAATGGAATGGCCAATGCGAGCGAGAATCCAAACATCCCAATCGCAGGTCCAAAAAGATTACCCATCGATGCCGCTTGGACGAGCAAAGTACCAATAATGGGTCCTGTACACGAAAACGAAACCAACGACAGCGTGAATGCCATAAAGAAAATACTCAACAAACCCGAAGTCGCATCAGCTTTGCTATCTAATTTGTTTGTCCACGACGAGGGTAAAACGAGTTCGAAAGCACCAAAAAACGATACCGCAAAAAGCACCAACAGTCCAAAAAACAGAATATTGAAAATAGCATTGGTAGAGAGATCGTTCAACGCACTTGCTCCGAAAATAGCCGTTATCGCTAATCCTAACGTAAGATAAATGACAATAATAGCCACACCGTAAGTTAACGCTTGCCTCACTGCTATCTTTCTATCTTGTGATCTCTTGAGGAAAAAACTAACTGTCATAGGAATCAACGGCCAAACGCAAGGAGTCATTAGTGCCAACAGTCCACCCAAGAATCCAAAAATAAAGATCCACAAGAATGACGTTTTAGCGGTAATACCACCGGCGTTGCCAAAGACATGAAGTTCTTCAATAACAGGTTTCCATAAATCGACCATTGTCGCTTCTAGTGTTGAGTTTGCGGTTATTGAAACAGCAGATTTTGCTGAATCGGCAGCAACAGGTGCAGTCGCTATCTCATTTTTCCCACCAAAAGAAAAGTTATAATCAGTGGGAGGCAGACACGATTGGTCGTTACATCCCATATATTTGACGTATCCTTTTACTGAAAAAGCTTTGGGATCAGTCACTGTCAGCTTTTGGACAAATCGCACCGATTTTTCGTAATAACTCAGATTCATACTGAATTGCTTATCGAAATGAGTTATCAGTTTGGAGTCTGAGGTGGCTTTTCCTGCAAGTTTTACGCCTTTGAGTTGTTCGAACGTAAAAGCTGTTGCAATGGGACCACCTTCAGGTATCACCAGCCCGTAGAGGTGCCAACCCTTGTCGATGGTTACATCAAACTGTATTTCCTTGGTGGTAGAATTCACGTCCACAAGTTTCGATTTCCAGTGGAAAGGCTCTTCAATTTGAGCAAATAGTGAGGAGAATACAACAAGCAAAAAAGCTAAAACAGATCCAATTCGTCTCATTTTTTAATAGTTTGAATTCAAAGCAAAGATAGTAAAAGAATAATAGCTTCACTCCTTCAAAAAGAAGTTTACACAAACTTTAATTCAATACATAGTGATATTAATATAATTTAATACGTCTACCCGTTAATAATAATTTGCAGTAAAAAATAGAGATGTGTGCAGAATCAGAAAGATTGTTTGCCTATCTTTGGAGATTGAAAATCTAAAAAAGAATAGTTATGAATTGGTTTGAATGCAAAGTACGTTACGAGAAGACTTTAGAAAATGGAATCTTAAAAAAAGTAACGGAACCTTATATGGTTGATGCTCTTTCGTTTACCGAAGCGGAGGCGCGCATTATCAAAGAAATTACACCATTTATGAGTGGTGAGTTTACGGTGGCAAATATACGCCGGGCGAACATCAGCGAACTGTTTTTGGACGAAACAGGTGATAAATGGTACAAATGCAAAGTGATGTTTGTGACGATAGACGAACGCAGTGGCGCTGAGAAAAAAACGGCTTCGTTTATGCTTTCGCAAGCAATTGACTTCGAAACTGCACTGAAAAATCTTGTTGAAGGAATGAAAGGTACAATGGCCGACTACAGCATTGCATCGATAACCGAAACAGCGATTATCGACATTTATCCATACGAACCTCTCCAAAAATAACATTCATTCTTTGAAAAAAGATGACTATAAAAGACAATTTACAAACTGTTTTGCAGAACATTCCGTCGCACGTGCGTTTGGTTGCTGTTTCGAAATTTCACCCAAACGAAGCTGTACTCGAAGCGTATGAAAGCAGTCAACGTGTATTTGGCGAAAGCCGCGTGCAGGAGTTGAGCGCAAAATACGACCAACTGCCAAAGGATATTGAGTGGCATTTTATCGGTCATCTGCAGACCAACAAAATCAAGTACATTTCGCCCTTTGTGACCATGATTCACGCAGTGGATAGCGAACGACTGTTGATCGAAATTAATCAATTTGCAAAAAAATCGACCCGTACAATCTCCTGTCTACTGCAAATACACATCGCCAAAGAGGAGACCAAATTTGGGTTTTCGATTGAAGAGTGTCGCCAATTTCTCGAATCGAAAAGGTGGGAGAATCTTGAGAATGTGCAGATTGCTGGATTAATGGGAATGGCGACCTACACCGAAAATAGTGCTCAGATTCGTGGAGAGTTTCACTCACTCAACCAATTTTTTCAGGAGATGAAATCATCAGTTTTTCAAGAAAAAAACTATTTTTGTGAATTATCGATGGGGATGTCGGATGACTACAAAATTGCAATCGACGAAGGAAGTACCTTAGTAAGAATTGGAAGTACCATTTTTGGAAGTCGGAATTATTGATTTCCTAGACAAATATTAGGCAAAAGACTCATTCAAAAATTACATAATTTGGCTTATTATGAATAGAATGCAAACTAAGTATGCAGGATTAGAACTAAAAAACCCACTCATTATCAGCAGTTCTGGTCTAACGAACACTTCACAAGGAGTCTTGAAACTTGAAAAGGCCGGCGCAGGTGCGGTCGTCCTAAAATCGATATTTGAAGATCAGATAAATCAGATGCTCAACAACAGCGCCGAAGCACAGGAGAATCCCGATGTGTTGGAATTTATCAGAGCCTATTCCGAAGAGCACTCCTTAGCAGAGTATTCAAAACTCATCAAAGATTGCAAAGACCTGTGCAAAATACCCATCATAGCGAGTATACATTGCCACAGCGAAGGCTCCTGGGCTAAATACGCGCAACAATTCGAAGATGCCGGAGCCGATGCTATAGAATTGAATATCGCTATCATGAACACCTCTCGCGAACCGATTGATGTGGAAGGTCTCCATGTCCGAATTTTGAAATCGGTGTGTGAAAATGTAACAATTCCTGTAATCGCGAAAATTGGCGATAATTACGCAAATTTGGTTTCTTTGGTTGAGTTGCTACACAAAAACGGCGCTGCTGCAGTAACGATGTTCAATCGCTTCTATCAACCTGATATAAACATCATCAAACAGACATTCACAGCCGGAAATGTGTTCAGCAATGCAGAGATGCTGCCCAATACCCTCCGCTGGACAGCTATCATTAATGGTGCAATGCCCGAATTGGAGCTTTCTGCCTCAACTGGGGTTCACGATTGGGAAGCTGCAGTGAAACTAATGCTCGCTGGTGCTACCACAGTGCAATTGTGTAGTGCCGTTTACCAACAAGGCGAAATCATTATTTCTGAAATCGTGACCTGCATCGAAGAGTGGATGATTCAGAAAGAGTATAATGAAATATCAGATTTCAGAGGCAAATTAAACTACAAAAACATACCTGATCCATCGGCCTACGAGCGAACTCAGTTTATGAAATATTTTGCGAAGCGTAAACCAAATATCAACCAATAATTATTTGCGGTATGAATAAATTAAAAAGCGCTGTTTTGCCTATTTTGTTGGCAACAATCTGGATTTGTACTTCTGAATTTGTACGCAACGAATTGCTATTCAAATCCTATTGGACCAACCATTATCAGAATTTAGGTCTTACATTTCCATCAGAACCAATCAATGGAGCAATGTGGGGAGTTTGGTCATTATTTCTAGCAGTGGCGATTTATATTCTTTCGAAGAAATTCTCGCTAATTCAAACACTGTTCCTTTCGTGGTTTATGGCATTTGTTCTTATGTGGGTGGTGATTGGGAATATGGGCGTTCTACCATTTCAATTACTCTATTTTGCCATTCCTCTTAGTCTATTGGAGGTTTTTGTGGCAACTTTCATACTAAAGAGACTCACTTAATGCTCGTTTTAACTGAAAAATTGTGCGACAATACAATTTTAAATTATTTTAATATCACCATTACGCACTTTTTCTCTATCTTCGCACCAAAATAACTTAAAGCGAAGAAAATATGCTCAATGCAATTAAACAACTGCTCGGATTTGGTCCAAAAGTCGATTTGGCAGAATTAGTAAAACAAGGAGCCATCATTCTTGATGTGCGCACAAAAGGAGAATTCACAGGTGGGCACATCAAAGGCTCAATAAATATCGCAGTAGATGCGTTAAGTAGCAATCTCAGCAAATTGAAAGACAAAGAAAAACCCATCATCACATGTTGTGCGTCGGGTATGCGAAGTGCATCAGCAAAAAGCATTCTGAAAGCGAATGGCTACACCAATGTTCACAACGGAGGAAGTTGGATGAGCTTACGAAACAAAATCAAGTAATCCTAAAAAAGAAACGCTTTACGAAAATCATATCCGTAAAGCGTTTCTTCTATTGTAGAAGTTCAACTATTGCATATTCAACGTCTCTGAGTAGTTTACAGTTTTACCTCCAACCGTTCCTTTAACGGACATTGATATCGAACTGCCTTTAACATTTTCCTCAATCACAAGCTGCATTGCGGTCGTTTTGCTGTAGTTTTCTCCAGCTAAAGCTAGGCTACCACCAATAGTATAACTCGCAGAAGCAGTTTGAGCAGAATTATTCATGACCATATTTCCTTTAAACAAAATATTACCAGTAGAAGTGTAATTTTTCCCATCTACCATCATTCCAAAATTCTGGAAAGCCTCAGTCATGTTCATTGCTATGGTACTATTCCCAGTATCACTAACCAATCCAGTCATGGTTCCTGTTACAGTAACCGTTCCTCCAGTCTCTCCTGGTTGAGAGAAATTCAATGTTTCATTTATTGGAAAGTTGGTAGCTATTGATCTTAGCGTCAGTTTCTTTCCTGGCAAGAGGGTTGGTCCAACATTATTTGTACTAGATCCTCCGATATTAAAAATATGTTCAATTATTGCAGATTCAACCGGATCAGGCAGCGCTGTCACATTCACATCATCTTTTTTACAGCTACTTGTTGCAAAAAGAGTCACTAGGCTCAATAATCCTAATATTCTTTTCATAGTCTATTTGTCAGTGATTATCGTGCTGACTCCGCACTTTTACATTTTGGAAATGCATAACCCAGAAGTGGATGTTCTTACAAATTTAACTACAAAATCTGATTTTTGGTTGATTTATAATTAAAAAAAGAGAATATATCTAAATTTGCAGGACAGATTATTCTTCAAATTCAAGAAAATGAGTATCGACTATAGCGCATACCTTTTCCAGCCTTTGGATAGACACTTTATCGATTTCGTTGTGGCAGAAGTTTTGGCAAATCCGGTTGACTTCGAGAAGATCTATCGTTTGGTCATTGACAAAGAAAAGACAGTGGCTTGGCGTGCCGCTTGGGCATGTCATAAAATCAGCGAGAAACACCCCGAATGGTTCACCGAAAAGCAGTTCTTAGAATTGACAGAATTGGCTATAGCTACTTCTGAGCAAGGTTTGCGACGCGGATGTCTATCCACACTCTGCAACCTGAAACTGCCGGAGCCTATTCCAGTCGAATTAATCAACGCCTGCTTCGATTGGATGGTGTCGCCCCACGAAGCCATTGCTGTACAAGCAAAGTCGATGAGAATGCTTCAAAAAATTTGCCGTGTTATCCCAGAATTCAAATCGGAACTCAAGATCTGCCTCGAAACAGTTGACTTTGACTGCTATTCTGCCGGTTTCAAATCGACACGAAAAAACGTTTTGAAAGAGTTGAATCGGAAATAGAAACGCTCCACAAACTGAATTGCGGAGCGTATTAGGTATGAATTCAAAAAGAAAATTTCTTTTCTATTGGTCAGTTAGTTTTTCACCACTACAAATTCAACACGTCTATTCTGGGCTCTACCTTCCGACGTTTCGTTCGTTGCGATAGGTTTAGTCTGACCAAATCCATCGGTTTTCATTTGAGAAGCTTTCACTCCTTTGCTCAGCAAGTAGTTCATCACAGCGTTGGCTCGTCTTTTTGATAAATCGAGATTGGCAATTGCATTTCCTTCATTATCGGTATGACCATTAATCTGAATTTCCAAAGTTGGATTTTCGAGTAACACATGACATCCCAAATCTAAAATCGTTAATGAAGGTGACGTTAGATCAGCAGTACCGGTATTGAAATTGATGTTTTGGAACTTCAACTCTATCGCTTTTGGAGCTGGCGGTGGCACAACCTCAGCTATTTTAACAACCGGTTTTGCAGGCACAGTATCTGGCACTACAACTGGCTTGACAATTGGGTTTAGTGCAAAATCTTGTTTCGCTGTTTTAGCCGATTTCAATAAGTCTAGTATCTGATTTTGGGTGGTGTGGTCTGTAGCTGATGCTTCAATTTCATATGTTTTGCCGGAAGGAAGATTGACACTGTAGTTGCCATCTTTATCCGTCATGATGGTGTTCACAACTTCTCCGTTGTTTTTTATCAACAAAAGTGCACTGATTGGTGATGCGGTTTTAGCATCTGATATCACGCCAGACAAAGCAGTAAACTTCGCTTTAGAAGGGCAATTCAATGCAAGCTGCACACCAACCTCTAAACCTATTGCTCGGGTCTGAAGTTTATCATTTCGGTTAGCAAGTGAATTCAAACTCGTAGCATTTGTAGCCATAATAAATTCTGCAGGATTGGTTTTCACATTTGCAAATCCGTGCATCAGTTTTGCGCCTGCAAAGAGTGATACCGTTGGGTTTAATTTGTATTTTGCACCCAAGGAACCTTCCACACTAAAATTGTTTTTCATACCCATATTGCCATTTCCCGAAACCGATTTGTTGGTTGGGTAAAAGTAAGGCGAACCAGGCACATCAACATCGAAAAGCAAAGCATTGTAGTCAGGATAAAAACCTGTGCGAGTGAGACTTGCTGTGCTGCTGTATGTCGAACTCAAATTCAAGCCATAAGTCAGCCCCACTGTTGCATAAGCAGAGAGTTTTGAAGTCAGGGAATAGTCAGCGCCTAACTTGACAGGCACATCGAGAAACATGATGTGTTGGTGCTCTTCGATGTTGTTTGCCGTTTCCGTTAAATAGAATGTCTGATTGGCATTCTTTATTTGCTCAAACTCCGAAGTCCAAAGTTCATTCTTGAAATCTCCTTTACGAAGGCTGTTGTATCTGGTTAATCCAAGTCCCAATGAAGTGTTGAGACTCCATTTGCCTTTTTGGTAAAAGGTATAGACCAAATCGCCACCAAAGTTGAACCCAAGTGCCGTTTTCTCTTCTACGGAATATAAATTGCTGGTGTTGTTGGTCAATAGTGGTGAAGCAAACAATCTGATTGACCAAGGTTGTGGTTTGGTGTCAACAGCATTTTGCGCCTGAAGGTTTGCGGTTGCTAGCAAGAGTAGCATTGCCGAAAATATACTGATTTGGATACGTTTCATCTTTATCTATTTTTTGAAGATTGAATTTGAATGCTCAAAAAGCACAGATTCGGAATGGATTCACTCCAAATCTGTGTTTTTGGTCTTATTTAATGATCACTTTTTGAGTTTGTTTGTAACTGCCTAATGTAACCTCTACAGTGTATAAACCAGAAGATAATCCGCTAGAGTTGATTTGGTAAGCAACCTCAGACTGCACGTGTTCGAACGTGTAGCCTCTGAGCTGATTTCCATTCTGGTTGAATATTTTCACTGTGAGTGCACCATCTTGTTTTTCACCATCCAATTTCACATTGAAATTATCGGTAATCAACGTCGGATACACTTTCGCTTCAATGCTTTTGAGCATCACAGCTTTTGAGATTGACGAAGCGGTACAAGCATTATTGTCAATAATATTGACCTTATAATTTGCACTCATATCCGATGGAGGCAATACCAAGAATTGACGGTTGTTGACAATGCTTGCAGGCAATGCAGAACCATCAGCATACGTCCAGAGGTAAGAAGCATAAAGATTCAACGTGTTGTCGACGATTAAGATCGAGATCGTCTCCGATTTCTTCTTCTCGTAAACAACTGGCACAGTAACGCTGTATAAATCTACAGCCACAGTTGCCGAAACATTCTCGCAACCCGTAATCGGATTCTTCACATACAAACTGTAATTCCCTGCCCCACTTGATGGAACACTGTATTTACCAGCATTTTCGTTCGCAATATCAACACCTTCTTTGCGCCATTGGTAAGACAAATTGCTGTCGTAATTGGTGCAAACAATGTAATCGTTCGGACAAAGTTTCACTTTGCTATTTGCCGTAGATTGACCAGCAATGATTGGCTTCGCAGGCGGAGTGTTCACTGTAACTACTACAGCCGTGCGACTAATGCTTGCCACTGAGCCGCTCCAAGATTCTGCATAGTAAGTCGTTGCGGTTGTAAGCGACGTCGAACTTGCCAATAAATTTCCATTTACGGCAGCATCGTACCAACGAACCGTTGTACCGGCAGGAGCTGTTGCAATCAAATCAGCAATAGTTCCACTTCCGCAAACAGCTTGCGCTGCATTTGCAGTCGGTGGTGTTGGTGCAACTTCGATTGTGAAGGTAGTAGAAACACTACCACCTGAGTTGCTTGCTGTGATCGTAAAGGTTGTTTTTGCCATCAATATCGTTGGCGTACCAGACACAATACCGGTTGAAGGATCAAGTGTTACTCCAGCAGGCAATGCAGGACTGATGCTAAATGTGATGCCTTCGCCTGTAACGGTTGGTTTCAAATTGATACTTGTTGAGTTGACAACCGTCTCCACTGAACTTTGCGAAAGTGTGATTGGTGTTGGTGGAACATCTTTTACAGTCAAGGTAAATTTAGCTGTAGTGCTTCCACTTTCATTGGTTGCTGTCACTGTGTAGTCTTTCAATGCTGAAACCACAGTTGGTATACCCGAAATGACGCCAGTTGTTGTATTCAACGTTACACCTGCTGGTAATGCAGGACTTACGCTGTAACTCTCCACACTTCCAGTAACAGTTGGGTTTGATGACACATTATCTGTATTCACAATGACCACTACTGGGTTAGGAGAATAGGATAATGCCGAAGGAGCATTTACTAATGTTGTGAATGTTACTTCCTCACCATAAACAGTTTTCACCGAATTGGTTGCATAAGCACGTACATAATACTTCGTGCCTGGTGTTAATCCAGTCATATCAGCAGTGAATCCACCCGTGGCAGAAGCACCTCCCTTATCCACTTTACTGTCGACTGTTGTTGGAGTCCCTATTGTATTCCAACACAAACCATAAGCCGTTGGATTGGAAGTTCCCAAAGCCGTGATATTTCCATTTCCAGTAGCAGTAGTTTGTGTAATTGTTGTGACCGCTTGAGTGGTTACGGTTGGGGCTGTTGCTGCAACATCCGAAACACTTCCACTACAACTTACTGTTTTGATATTAGTGCCTAAATTAGCACTAATTATGCGTTTTCGTTTCACGCCGCTTGGGACTGGTGAGTCAACGTTGATTAATTCAAGGTCATAAGCACCTACTGTCAATCCAGATTTTAAACGTACATAAATAGTGGTAGCATTCACTGTGCCAGTACCATTGGGTATGCTAATCGGATTAGTAGCTACGAAAGAAGCACCTGTGCTGGTTGAAATTTCGTAATTGGTTGTTGGCGTGATTACAATTGGATGAACTATGTTTGAGCCACTTACAGTAAATGATTTTTCGGTAGAAGGACCATTTCCTACAACATAACCAAATCCAGTCAAAGCTGTTGTGGATAAACTTATTTCTGGTAATAATGGTAGCGTTGTAAACGACACCTCACTACCATAGCTTGTGCCTGCAGAATTGGTAGCGAATGCACGCACATAATATTTTGTATTGGCAGTCAATCCAGTCATATCAGCGGTAAATGCACCAGTGTCTGATGCTGCACCTTTATCCACTTTACTGTCGGCTGTTGCTGGAGTCCCTGTTGTGTTCCAGCATACGCCATAAGCGGTCGGATTGGAAGTTCCCAAACCGGTGATGTTACCATTTCCGGTAGCAGTGGTTTGAGCAATGCTAGTGACAGCTTGCGTGGTTACGGTTGGGGCTGTTTCAGCAGGTGCACTTAGCGAAGTCATTACTCTGTTGTCTATACCTGAGCTAGCTACAGCAACAAACATGCCATTGCCGTAGGTTACACTATTCCAGTTATTATCTGCAGGAGTAGTTTTAGCAGTCCAATTGATGCCATCGAAGCTGGTCATTACTCTGTTGCCAGTACCTGAGTTTGATACGGCCACAAACATTCCATTGCCGTAGGTTACATTTACCCATAGATTATTTGACACAGAAGTACGGGGTGTCCAATTGATGCCATCGGGGCTGGTCATTACTTGGCTTGTGCCGTAAGGAGCTACAGCAACAAACAAACCATTGCCGTAGGTTACACTATTCCAACTATTATATACTGATGCTATAGATGTCCATGTGATACCATCAGAGCTGGTCATTACTCTGTCGCTTGATGTAAATGGGGTATACATCGCTACAGCCACAAATTTCCCATTGCCGTAGGTTACACTGGTCCAATAATTATCTGACGATAGAGTTTGCAGTGTCCAAATGATACCATCAGGGCTGGTCATTACATTTTTGCCTGCGCCTGATCCAGCTACAGCCACAAACTTTCCATTGCCGTAGGTTACACTTGTCCATTGATTATCAGCAGCAGAAGTTCGGGATGTCCAAGTGATGCCATCGGGGCTAGTCATTACCCTGTTGCCTGTTCCATCATACGATACAGCCACAAACTTTCCATTGCCATAGGCTACACTTTTCCAAGTATTATCTGCAGCAGAAGTCCGGGATGTCCAAGTAATACCATCAGGGCTGGTCATTACCCTGTTGCCTGTACCTGAGTTACCTACAGCTACAAACAAACCATTACCATAGGCTACAGAAGACCAACCATTGTCAGCAGCTGAAGTTCTTATAATCCATTCAGAAGACGATGAGTTTGCGAGAGTTGTAAAGCTTACCTCATCCCCATAGCTTGTGCCGGCAGAATTAGTCGCAAATGCACGAACATAATATTTGGTATTGGCAGTCAGTCCGGTTATATCGGCAGTAAATGCGCCCGTGGCTGATGCAGCTCCTTTGTCCGTTTTGCTATCTGCAATGGTTGGAGTACCTGTTGTATTCCAACAAACGCCATAAGCTGTTGGATTAGGGGTACCTAAAGCGGTAATGTTTCCGTTACCAGTTGCGGTAGTTTGTGTGATTGATGTAACGGTTTGAGTAGTAACGGTTTGAGCAGTACCAGGGGTTACGCTACCAGAAGTCATGACTCGGTTTCCGGCACCACTTTGAGATACTGCCACAAACATACCATTGCCGTATGTGACACTATTCCACAAATTATCTGCTGCAGAAGTTTGAGATGTCCAGATGATACCATCAGGGCTACTCATTACTCTGTTACCTGAACCTGAATTAGATACAGCTACAAAATATCCATTGCCATAGGTTACACTTTGCCATTGATAATCTGCCGCTGCGGTTCTTGATGTCCATGTAATTCCATCGGGACTGGTCATTACTCGATTGCCACTACCAGTAGTAGATACTGCTACAAACAAACCATTACCGTATGTTACACTAGTCCACGAATTATGTGGCGCAGAAGATTGTGAAGACCAGGTAATACCATCGGTACTTGTCATTACTGGAGCACCAAAAGCGTTGTTTGTAACTGCAACAAATAAACCATTTCCATAAGTTACACTTTCCCACAAATTATCTGAAGCAGCAGCACTTGAAGTCCAAGTGATACCATCAGTGCTGGTCATTACTCGGTTGCCTGAACCTGAAGTAGCTACTGCTACAAACAAGCCATCGCCATAAGTTACACTTTTCCACAAATTATCTGCAGCTGAGGTTCTTGATATCCAATTGATGCCATCGGGACTGGTCATTACTCGGTTGCCTGAGCCTGAATTAGAAATTGCTACAAACAAACCTTTGCCGAAGGTTATACCTATCCACTGATTGTCTGCAGCAGAAGTACGGGATGTCCAATTAATGCCATCAGGACTGGTCATTACTCGGTTACCTGCGCCTGAGTTAGAGACAGCCACAAATAATCCATTACCATAAGTTACATTTTGCCACTGATTATCTGCGGCAGAGTTTCTAGATACCCAAGTCGTAGGAGCCGTTTCTGCTGCCAATGTTGTGAAAGACACTTCATCGCCATAACTTGTATTTACTGAGTTAGTAGCAAACGCACGAACATAATATTTTGTGTTGGCTGTCAATCCAGTCATATCAGCAGTGAATGCTCCTACCGCAGAAGCTGCGCCTTTGTCTGCTTTGTTATCCGCCGTGGTTGGAGTACCTGTTGTATTCCAACACACACCATACGCCGTTGGATTAGGAGTGCCTAAAGCAGAGATATTACCGTTTCCTGTAGCAATGGTTTGTGCAATGCTGGTAACAGCTTGCGTAGTGACGGTTGGGGCAGTCGCAACAGAAGGAGACCAAGTCATTACCTTGTTGCCAAAAAATGTATTAGATATTGATACAAACAGCCCATTACCATAAGTTACACAATTCCAACTATCATCTGCAGGGGTGGTTTTAGACGTCCAAGTTATTCCATCGGGGCTGGTCATTGATCTGTTGCCTGTTCCATCTATAGATACTGCTACAAATAGTCCATTGCCGTAGGTTACGCTAGTCCATAAATAATCAGATGCTGATGTTTTCGAAGTCCAAACAATACCATCGGGGCTGGTCATTACTCTGTTGCCATTTCCACTTCTGGATACCGCTACAAACAACCCATTGCCGTAGGTTACACTAGTCCAAACATTATCTGCCGCAGAAGTTCGAATCGTCCAAGTAATACCATCGGGGCTGGTCATTACCCTGTTTCCAACTCCATCTGCAGCTACAGCCACAAATAACCCATTGCCGAATGTTACACTATTCCATGCATTATCTGCTGCCGATGTACGAGCAGTCCAGGTAATTCCATCGGGGCTGGTCATTACTTTGTTTCCAAATCCATCTTCAGAAACCGCAACAAATAATCCATTGCCGTAGGTTACACTAGTCCATTGATATATTGGAGATGTGCGAGCAGTCCAAGTAATACCATCAGGACTGGTCATTACTCTTTTGCTTGTACCTGATCTTGCTACAGCAACAAATAATCCGTTGCCGTAGGTTATACTAGACCAGTCATTATCTACAGCAGAAGTCCTAATTGTCCAGGTAATCCCATCTGGACTGGTCATTACTCTGTTTCCTGTTCCAAAGCTTGCAACCGCTACAAACAATCCATTGCCGTAGGTTAAACCTGTCCATGCATTATCAGCTGCAGAAGTTCTTAATGTCCATGAGGTTTGCGCTTGCGCAAAGATGGACGTGAAGAAAAACAGCCATACAAGTGCTGTTTTCAAAAAAGTGAATGTCCTCAGTAGAGCTGTTGGGGGTACGTGGTTTTTTGTCATAACTTATAATTTATTCTATTTTGTTACTATTTTGCCAATATTTGCTTCGATCTATTATTTTTAATCGGTGTTTTATTACTTTAAACTCTCATTAACTAATTTTAAACCTGATTAGTTTATTTATTGTTTATTGATGTTATTTGTATTTATTCTAAATTAACATATTTAATCTATTTATAACATGGTTCAGACTCAAATACGTCACGGTACAAGAATCAGTATAAATAACGACTCTATAAATAGAAGAGGCTACATTCAGTGAATACCGAAAATAGCCTCATCAATCATTTTATAAATACGAAAAATGTTAGTTCTTCCCAGCGTATTTCACCAGCGAAACATCTTTGTAGAAATCCTTTCCAACTAGTGTTGGTTTTACATATCCGGTACGAATCACAAAATCGCCAAATCGCTCGCCTTTGGTGCGTGCTTCTGAGTAATGCTTGAGAATAGGAACCAGCAATCCAATGATCTCTTCTTCCGAAACCATTTCGGCATAGAGCTTATTCAAGCGGTCGCCCGAGAAACCTGCACCAAGGTAAAGATTGTAACGACCAGGTGATTTACCCACCATGGCTATTTCACCCAAGAATGGACGTGCGCAACCGTTGGCGCAACCCGTCATGCGGATGATGATTTCGTCGTTGATTAATCCAAGCTTTTCGAGTTCAACTTCGAGTTTCTCGAGGAACGTAGGCATATAGCGCTCAGCCTCTGCAAATGCCATGCCGCAGACTGGCAATGCCACGCACGCCAAACTATTGAGGCGCAACGCCGACAGTTTGTTCGACAGTTTCCATTTATCAAGTAACGCGTCAATTAGCTTTTTGTCTTCTTCAGTCACTTCGCCAATCACCACGTTTTGGTTTCCGGTCAAGATAAAGTTACCTTTGTGCACCGTTGCAATCTCTTTCAACGCAGTTTTCAATTGCAATTTATCGTCGTTTTTCACCTTCCCGCCTTGAACGAAAAGTGTGAAATACCATTTCCCGTTGAATCCTTTTTTCCAACCATACGCATCGCCATTGCTATCGAAATGGAACGGTTTGGCAGGTTGTAATTTATCGCCCAATGCAGTTTGAATTGCAGCTGTAAACACGTCGAGACCCACGCGGTCGATGGTGTATTTCAAGCGCGCATTCTTGCGGTCGGAGCGATTTCCGTTGTCGCGTTGGAAGATAATCACTGCTTTCGCCGCTTCTACCACATCTTCAGCTTTTACATAACCGATAATTGAAGCCAAACGTGGGTATGTGGTTTCAACTCCAAAAGTCGTACCCATGCCACCACCGGCTAAGATATTGTAACCTAACAGTTTGTCATTCTCGATAATTGCCACAAACGACAAGTCATTGGCATACGCATCCACATCGTTACGCGGAGGGATTGCGACAGCAATCTTAAACTTACGTGGCAGGTATGTTTTGCCATACATTGGTTCGTAGTCTTCCACCTTTTCGCCACCTTCTACGAGTTCGTCGTTTACCCAAATCTCGTGATAAGCGGTTGTTTTGGGCGATAAATCAGTGTGCAATTTGAGCGCATCTTCGTATACCTGTTGGTGCACTTTCGATTCCCACGGATTGGCCGAAGTCATCACGTTTCTGTTCACATCACCACAAGCCGCCAACGTATCGAGCAATGTATCGTTGATGCCTTTGATGGTGGCTTTGAGGTTGCGTTTCACCACACCGTGAAGCTCAAAAGCCTGACGCGTGGTAAGTTTGATGGTCGGATTGCCGTATTTATCAGCCAATGCGTCGATGTCGAGCCACTGTTTGGCAGTAGCCACACCGCCTGCCACACGAATGCGAATCAGGAAGCTATACAACGGCTCCAATTTCTGTTTGCGGCGCTCTTCGTCGAGGTCGCGATCTTGCTGCTGGTACGAACCATGCAGCTTCATCAACTGTTGATCGTCTTCGCTAATGCTACCAGTGAGCGTGTCGGCTAGTCCTTCGCGGATGGTTCCCCGGAGGTAGTTACTCTCTATTTTTATCCGTTCTACGTCGGAAAGTGGTTTATTTTCAGTCATAAGAAAAGGCCCCCTAATTCCCCCAAAGGGGGATTTTTAAAGAATTAGTAATTTAATATTTATGAACCGTCGTCCCATCTCCTCCCCTTTGGGGAGGCTGGGTGGGGTCTAATAAACATCAGTTTGATAACGTTTTGATTTCTGCAAGTTGGTCACATACTCTTCGGCTTGCTCGGGAGTAAGATTTCCCTCTTTTTCGATGATTTGCAGAAGCGTTTGATACACCGCAGTTGCCATCTGTTTCATGTCGCCACACACATAGAAATGTGCGCCCTCTTCGAGCCAAGCAAATAGTTCCTTGCTGTTTTCGAGCATTCGGTCTTGCACATAGACTTTTTCCTCTAAATCTCGGGAGAATGCCACACTCATTTTGGTCAGAATGCCTTGTTTCAAAAAACGTTGCCATTCGAGTTGGTAGAGAAATTCACTTTCTGAAAAGCGATTGCCAAAGAACAACCAGCTTTTGCCTGCATTCTCTGTTTCGCCGCGGTGCTCTAGGAACGAACGATAAGGCGCAATACCTGTGCCGGCTCCGACCATAATGATGGGCTTCGAAGCATCCACTGGCAATCTGAAATTGTTGTTTTTCTCAATAAATACGGGTGCGTTTTCGTCTGTGTCGATGCGATCTGAGAGGAAAACAGAGCACAAGCCGGTCTTGTCGCGGTTGTTGCTGGTGTATTTCACCACACCCACGGTCAGGTGCACTTCGTCGGGATGCGCCAACGGACTGGATGCAATGGAATAGAGACGTGGTTGAATCTTGCGCAACAGCTTGATGAGTTGCTCCGGAGTCAAATCGGTCGGATATTGAGTAAAGAAATCGAGCACATCTTTTCCATAAATGAATTTCTTAACTTTCGGTGTGCTGCTGATTACCTCTTTTAGTTCTTCGTTTTGTGTTAGCTCGACATAGCGTTGAATAACGTCGGCAGTAATATTGGTGAGTTCGTATTTGTGAATCAACAAATCGTGGAGCAATGCTTTTCCGTTTTCGGTTTGCACTTTGGTGTCTGGCGAAAAGCGCAACAGTGTCATCAACTTTGCGACCAATTCCAATGAGTTTGTGGCATACACACCTAATGAGTCACCTGGCTCGTAGGTCAATCCTGAGCCTTCGGTAGAGAGTTCTACGTGAATGGTTTGACGGTCGGAGCCTCGTCCGTGAAGGAAAGTTTTGTCGAGAACCGTTGCATGGAAAGGATTCGATTTACTAAAATCACCACTATCAGCATTAACTGCACTTGATTGAGCAACCGGAGCAGCTACAGATGTTGCGGCAACCGAGGCAGATGTTGCACCACCAAGGGCATTCAACGCAGCTTTTATCCAATCTTGTGCCGGCTGACGGAACTCTACATCGCAATCTACTCTGTCGTAGATACGATTCGCGCCCAAAGCTTCGAGTTGTTTATCTACATCGATGCCTACCTGACAGAATTTGAGATAAGAACGGTCTCCCAACGCCAACACAGAGAAATTCAGACCGTTCAATTTCGGTGCACGTTTGCTGTGGATAAAGTCGTAAAACTCTTTTGCCTGAAACGAAGGTTCTCCATCGCCGTGTGTGCTGACAATGACCAACAGATTTTTTTCGTTTTTCAGCTCTTTGGTTGGGTATGTTTCCATGTTTTGCACTTTCACCTCGAAGCCCGATTCTAGCGCGATGGCTTGTGCTATTTTGGAAACCGTCTCTCCGTTTCCGGTGCGAGAGCCAAACAGAATGGTAACGCTTTTGTCGACAGATGCTGCTGCAGGAGCCGCCAACGCAACTACCGAAGGCACAACCGACGGAGCACTTGCTGATTGTGCGGTGAGTCCGGCAAAATAACCTGACAACCAATTCAACTGATCGGGTGTCAGCGAAGCCGTTAGCTGCGAAAGCAAATTCTGCTGCTCAGGAGACAACGGTAGAACTATATTTTTACTCATTGGATCAATTTAAAATTGTTCTAAACTAATTATGGTGCAAAATTAGCGTAGTGATGCCGTTTGCCAAATACCACGTTCGCTGTAAATGGCATACCATAAATTAGGTAGATAGGGGATAAAATAGACTAATCGTGGTAGATTTCTTGTATTTTTTGGCGTAATTCTTCGAAAATAAGCCCATTGCTGGCAATGATAGTTCCATTTTTCAGGAAGTCATCTTTGCCATAGAAGTCACACACTTTGCCACCTGCCTGACGAATAAGCAACACGCCAGCGGCAATGTCCCATGGGCCAAGATTGAACTCGTAGCGACCATCGTAGCGACCACACGCCACATAGGCCAAATCGGTTGCCGACGAACCCGACTGACGAATGCCGTGACTTTCTCGGTTAAAATGATCCATTCCCGACATCAATTGGTCGTAGCGCTCCATATAGTTGTGTGGTCGTCCGGTAGCAATCAGCGCATCAGCCACTGTCTGCACATCCGACACGTGAATTCTTTTTCCATTCAAATACGCTGGACTTCCCTTCCATGTATAAAACGTTTCGTGACGGGTGATTTCGTGCACCACACCAATCACCAGTTCGTCGTCGCACAATAGCGCAATGCTGATGGCATAAGGCGTGGAAGCGTGCAAAAAGTTGGTTGTTCCATCAAGAGGATCGATTACCCATCGATAGTGTTGCCCACTGTCGTCACCACTTCCCTCTTCGGCAA
The DNA here is from genome assembly GCA_049315325.1 of Bacteroidales bacterium. Classification (GTDB taxonomy): domain Bacteria; phylum Bacteroidota; class Bacteroidia; order Bacteroidales; family UBA7332; genus CAXXIC01. The sequence continues at coordinate 66,378 of JBMOKJ010000010.1, read as the reverse complement.
TAAAGCCAGAACCAGGAATGATTTTAGACAACTCTTCCACAATTCGACGTTCAGCCTCTTTATCGACATACGACACAAAATCGTTTTTACTTTTCGTGACGACACTCCTCATTTCGAAGTTCTCGCTCTCTCCTTGAATATAGAGACCTACCCTTCTTGTCAACTCTATAACACGATGTGTTATCTGTTCGTACGAAATTTCCATCAGATTCTTGTTGGGTTTGAAATACAAAAATAGTGAGATAATTGAATGATTGGTATTTTCTGCAAAATAAAACCTCAACTAATAACCTTTGTGACGCAAAAAGCCTGCTTCAATCTGAAACAGGCTCTCAATAATTCAACGAATACTATTCATTATATTAGAGGGCGGTCGGTTGTTTGCCAACTCGTTTGCCATGTATTTCATGTGAGGCTCTACATGCGCAAAATAATGCTTCAATCCTTCGCAGAGGTAGTTGTGGTCGGAGCCATCTTTCAGGCGGATAAATCGGTTTTTCGGACATTCGCCCCAACAAAGTTTCAGGTATTTGCAACTGCGACACACGGGTGACAGCTTATCGCGTTTATCGTTCCCAAACTTGATTTGCTCGGGCGAAAGCATCATTTCGGTGATGGTTTTTTGCTTGATATTCCCTCTGTTTTGCGAAGGAAACACAAAATGGTCGCAGCTGAACAGATTACCTTGTGCATCGAGTGCCGCAGCATGACCGCAGGTCTCGGCAAAGATGCAGGTGCAAGGTGCTGAACCCACCATTCCGGAGAGTGTGGCATCGAACATCGTGACATATATTTCGCCCACATCGTTGCGCACCCATTCGTCGAAAATGGCCGTCAGAAATTTGCCATAAGCTAATGGATTCACCGACCAATCGGTGAGTTGACCTTCGGCACTCTCTACTTCGCTGAAGAATCCGGTGCTGTTGATGCGCTCGGCAATAGGCGAAAACTGGATGTACTTTCCACCAATGGATTTGAAAAACTGATAGACTTCGAGCGGATAGTTGACGTTGTAGTCGTTGATAACGGAAAGAATATTGAACTCCACGCCATGTTTTTGCAACAAATGAATGCCGGCCACAACCTGCTCAAACGAACCTTTGCCGTCGCGGTCGTTGCGGTATTTGTTGTGACAATGTTCTGGTCCATCAATCGAAATTCCTATCAAAAAATTGTTTTGTCTAAAAAACTGGCCCCATTCATCGGTCAGCAATATGCCGTTGGTTTGCAGCACATTCTCAATTTTCTTTCCGGCGCCATATATTTTCTGATAACGTAGCGCCTTTCGGAAATAATCGACCCCGAGCAACAACGGCTCGCCTCCGTGCCACGTAAACTGTACCTCGTTGCCAGGCTGTGCATTGATCAGTTGCTCTGTAAATGCTTCGAGCACGGCATCACTCATCTTCGGTGGACTGCTTTTGGGGCGTAACTTCTCTTTTTCAAGAAAATAGCAATAGTTACACCGCAAATTACACGCTGCGCCGATGGGTTTCGCCAACACATAAACCGGAGATTTGAGAGGATTAAATTGTATCGTTCGTTTCATTGTGTATCGTTAAAAATTCGTCCCAAAAAGCCAATAGGTTCGTTAAGAAGCTTAAAATCTCCCCTCTAACAAGCAATTTTTGAAGTAGAAAGTGGATGTTTCGGAAATAAGTGATATTTTTGCGGAACAATTTTTTGAATTGTAGCGAGTGTATCCTAGAATCAGTTTGCCGACAGAGATAGGTGCGCTCGCTTTGTTTTTTCAAAAAACTGTAAGAGATAAACACCCGAACAATTGCTTTCTACAGCTATCGTTCGGGTGTTTTTTTATGAGATAATAGTTAGATTAGAATGAGCGACGGAGGGTAACGCCCAATGTACGTGGGTCGCCCAATACTCCGGCATACTGACCAGCATTTCCACCGGCAACGAGCAATTGCTCGAAGTAGTTTTTGTTCAAGATATTGCGTCCCCATACGAAAATCGAAACGCCATCCGATGCGCGGAATCCTACACGACCATTCAGCAACGCATATCCGTCGATGTTCAAGAATGCCGATGGCGTAGGACTTGATGAGAACGAAGAGCGTGCATACGAATCGAGAGCAAGGAAGAATTTACCTGAACGACCGAGCAAACGACCTGAGCGTACAAGTTCTGTACCCAATGTACCTGCCCATTTAGAGATACCCGGCAACTCGCTGCCCGAAATGTCTTTGGAATAAATTGATGTTACATTATCAGCAGCTTTCAGACCAGTCTCTTCGAGTGGAAGTGGAGCATTGGTGAACGACACATATTTGCCATCGGTGTACGAAACCGAACCAAAGAATGAAATGAATTTATTCACTTTCACATCGCCATCTACTTCCACACCTTTTGCATTCACTTTCTCTGCATTCGCCAAGTAACCACGGTTAAGTGTGATATCTGGTGATTGGACTAATGTCTGGAAGTTGTTGATATCGGTATTGTAAACCGTAACATTCAACGTTGAGTTGGCTGTTGGCGATGATTTAATTCCCAATTCGTAGTGATACACTTTCTCTGGTTTCACTTTTGCTAATTCGATAGTTGGTGTACCGTCAGCATTTGTTGGGATACCGCCTACGTTCAGTCCCACCGATTTAAATCCGGTAGAGAATGTGGCAAACGCGTTGAAGTTTTTGCTCGCTTTGTAGGCCAATGTAAACTGACCCGAGAGGTTGATATCGTCTGTATTCGTAGAGAACGACTGATCGCTGTAGACTTTTTTCTGCAATGCAATCAATTTAGCATTTGTAGTTTGCAATCCACCATATGTTTTGCGGTCATAGTCGAGCGATTTTTTATCGTAGTTCAGACGTAAACCTGGCAATACATGCAATTTGCTTGTAATTGCCCAATCTACTTGACTAAACACGGCACCACTGAAAGTGCTTAGTTTAGATGTAGTATGAATTCCGTAACCTTTCAACAAACCCGGAGTTTTCCACAAAGTACTGTCCGCCAATTTGTCGATTGAGAAACGCCATTGAGCATCGCCCGCCTCTTCGGTTTGCACAGGGTTTGATTTCACTTGCTGACCAAAGGCAAACAGTCCGAACACACCTGTCACTTTTTCAGACAATGAACCTGCCCAACGGATTTCCTGCGAAATTTGATCCTGACGAGAAGTACCTTCTGATCTTGAAAGCACAGACAAGCCTGTAAAGTCGCGGTCGTTCGACGGATCCCAAATCCAATAACGATAAGCTGATGTAGAAGTCAAAGTACCTGAACCGAGTTTCGTATCAACGTTCAACGATACACCACCTAAATCTTGGTTCGAACGCCATGGGGTGTCCTGATCAATTTTGCGGTCGAATGGATTCTGGCTCGGCAACGAATAGCCGAGGTCTTTGATGATGTTGTTGAACTGGCGGAATGAGCTACGTTTTGTAGTAACCACACCTGCCACCACTTGCGCATAGCCGTTTGGTCGCTGACGGGTAATGTCGGCAGCCAATGTGATGGATGTATTTTCAGTTGGTTTGTAGAGCAATTGTCCACGAGCACCGAGGTTGTTGAGGTCGTTTACTGTTTGTTGTGATTTCACATTTTCCAAAAAGCCATCGCGTTGCGTTCCCGAGAAAGAGAGTCGACCCGCAATTTTCTTGCTCAATGGCCCTGTGATAGAAGCTTTTGCCTGAATGTAACCATAGTCTCCATAGCTAAGTTCCGAAGATGTTCCAGGAGTGAAGCTGGCTTTGCGGGTAGTGACGTTGAACGCACCAGCAGTGGTGTTTTTACCAAACAATGTGCCTTGTGGGCCACGTAATACCTCAATCTGATCGATGTCGATAAAGTCGAGTGTAGTAGCTGCCGGACGTGCGAAATAGACTCCGTCCACATAAAAACCAACCCCTTGCTCGATACCGTCGTTTGTCAGACCAAAAGTTGAGCCCAATCCGCGAATATTCAATGCCGTGTTACGTGGATTCGAAGAGTAAAGTTGCACCGATGGCACTAGCTCTTTTACACGGTTGACGTTAAACGCACCTGCATCTTCCACTTGTCCGCTTCCTAATACAGAGATAGCGATGGGAATACTTTGTGCAGTTTCGGCACGACGACGCGAGGTTACTACCACTTGATTCAGCAAGTTGCTTTTTTGGCGAATTTCGAAGAGGAATTCGTCTTCCACACTTTCGATAATAAATTCCTGTCTTTCGTAGCCTGCATACGATACAATGAGCGTAAGCGGCAATTTTGCCGTTGATTTCAATGCAAACTGACCATTCACATCGGTCTGAACACCTCTAGGCGAGCCTGCCACTTGCACCACCACACCGATGAGAGCTTCACCCGAATTGCTATCTTTTACTTTTCCTTTCAACTCAAGTTGTTTTCCCTGAGAAAAGGCGGTCGCTCCTATCACGAGAAAGACCAATAATGTTACGTAGTTTTTCAATTTCATAATTTCTGTTTTTTATCTGTTTATTTTAATTCTCTATTCCTCGTTTTAATACTCCTTGAAAATGAATCTTTTCGTCTTCGTTTTAGGAACCAAGAAACGACTTTGCAAAAGTAGGGGCGAAAATTGCCTCTCTAAATACCTCTATCCGTGTATTTGCATACCATAATTTGGGTAAAAATGACAGTCTATTTGCTTAAAAGGGTACATTTCAATCAAAAAAGGTAGATAAAAAGAGCCTGACACAGCTCAAATTATCTACCTTTAAGAAAACTGAAAAACTAAACAGGAAAAGTTTTTCAGTTCCATTCACCGTATACTAACCCAATCAAAAACATCAAGTAAAAATCCTGCAGAAGCACATATATTATGGCCTAACAAAATGCTTCCACAGGATAATCATCACAATAAAACCTTAAAACAGTGCGAAAAACACTTCATGACAAAACAAACTAACCTTATAAAACCTATAATCGCACTACTTCTAGGGAATGTAAATCAGACACTATTATTGCGGTGATTGACGATACAAAGTAACCGCTATATTTAAGCAAAAAAAATACCTTTACTAGGGCATTTCTGTACCATAGTAAAGGTATTTTATCCAAAATCAGAGGATTTTCTAACGTTTCATCACCTCCTGAATAGGTGAACCGATGCAACCGCTCGGCATCTGTATGTGGAGCAACGCTGCCAATGTGGCAGAAATGTCGGTCATGTAGGTGGTGCGATGGGTCGTTCCGTGTGGAATGCCCCAACCCATAAACACCAACGGAATGTGCGAATCGTACGGATTCCACAAACTGTGCGTGCACCCTTTTTTGCAGTTGTGTGGCATCCAATTCGATAGTGGCGCTAACACCACGCTCCCACTGCGCTGCTGGTTGTAGCCGTTTATCATCATCTCGCGAATGGTGGCCGGAATAGAAGCTATTGCAATTTTATCCTGGTCTACCGCATATTGCACGCCATTCTGCTCTCTCAAGAAATCGACCGTGGCGGCTTTCACCTTTTCGAAATCGAGCTTTAGCGTATCAATCTGCACCTTATTAAAGTTTACCTGAAAATTGTCGATGCCAAATATCAGACTATCGCCATGAAACTGCTTCAACAGCGTCTTTTTGAGTTTGCTCTCTAGTTTCGACGAAAGCAATCCGGCAGGCATTTTGTTTTCGCGCATGAAACCTTCAGCATGTGCTGCGCCGTGGTCGGCTGTCAAGAAGACAAGGTAATTTCCTTTTCCCACTTTCTGATCGAGGTAAGCGAAGAACGTTGCTAAATCTTTGTCCAATCGGAGGTAAACATCTTCTACCTCAATGGCGTTTGGTCCGACTAAATGCCCTGAGTAGTCTGTGGATGCACAGTTGATGGTCAAGAAATCGGTAGCCGTCTCTTGTCCGAGTTTGTAGCCGTCGATAGCAGCTTTCGCAAAATCCAACGTCAGTGTGTTGCCAAACGGCATCTGGCGCAGCGAACCATGGTCTGCCTCGTAGGCCTTCTTGGTGTCATACGGAAAAACAGGTGCTGATGCGCCTTTTAGTGTTCCCTCCCATGCCACATTGTCTGCCGTGCTTTCGGTGTATTGGTCGATGGGCAAGAGTGTGTTCCAACCGTTGGCAACCAACTTCTCTACTGGTTGTGCATCGTTGAACGCGTTCACCCAATCGGGCAACGTCTTCATATAATAGGTGCTGGTGATGAATCGTCCCGAAGCATCGTCTATCCAGAATGCACCCGTCGGGTTGTGTCCGGCAGGGAGAATAGATGCTCGGTCTTTGAGCGAAACGCCCACTACTTTCGACTTGAAGTTGCTTGCCAATCGAAGTTCGTCGGTGATGGTAGTAGTGAGCAAACTGCGTGGCGACATTCTGCCCGCTTTGCCTTTTGCGCCAACGGTTTCTACAGTAGAGTCGTCGGTGCAATAAATGGATTTACCTGTCACAGGATTTGTCCAGTCGTTGCCCGCAATGCCGTGAATAGATGGCACCGAACCTGTAAATATCGTGGTGTGACCAATCGCTGTGACTGTGGGGATGTAGTTGATCATCGTGTTTTCGCACGAAAAGCCTTCACCCAACAGGCGCTTGAATCCTCCGGTCTGGTATTTATCGTAGTAACGGTAGAGAAAATCCCACCTCATCTGATCGACCACAATGCCAACTACTAGTTTTGGTCGGTCGGTGGGCGACGTCGCTTTCTTATTCTTTTGTGCCGACAGCGTTCCGCAAAGCAACACCGACAGCAACGCTAGTCCAACAATTTTTCGCATACTGCTTGATTCTAAAATTTAGGCTGCTAAGTTAGAATAAAATAGAGAAGGATTCAAAAGATTAGAGAATTTCATTGAAATGTAATGAGACCTTTTTTATCGCAAGTTTGAAACTTGTGATTCTTTTCTTTGCAGTTTGCAACTGCAATATACAGTTACAAATTGTATAAAAAAAAGGCACGAGTTATAAAACTCGCGCCAAAAGGGAGCTTTTCGATAGTTTGGTATTTGTGTTTGTCCCCACTGGGGCTATCGTTCAAGCAGACGTTGGCTGATGACGGCAGCCATAAAGGAAGTATGTCTTGCATATCTACGGTAGAAATAGTATATCGTTGCAATTTTGCAATGGAGATATATTGTTAGTTTTTACACATTTTGCAAGTTTGCAAAACGATAAAAAAGTTAGTCGGAACTGTTTTTGCAACTTTGCAAAATCATTCCAGACTTAGTTCGAACCACTTTTGCAAACTTGCAAAGGCACTCTCAACTTAGTTGGAAGTCGTTTTGTAAAGTTACAACGGCCTAAAAACCCACCCAAAACAGGCTTTGCAACCTTACAAAACAACAAAAATGTTACCCAAACACCCCTTTGCAAAGTTGCAAAACAACAAAAAACCTACTTTTTACCCCCTTTGCAACTTTGCAAAAGTACTTCAGACTTAGTCCGGAATGCCTTTGCAAATTTGCAAAACGACTTCGGACTTACTTCGGAACGATTTTGCAAAGTTGCAATATTGGTTTCGACTAAGTAGTATATATCTGATTATAAGTATTATAACCATTTTACTGCGCCTCAACCTCGATATAAGGTAGCTTGTTTTCTATTGAACATAAAAAAAACACCGAATAATTATCGATAAAGATATTCATCCGGTGCGTTATAGACAATGATTAGCTTGCGATACATCACTTCTATTTGCGCAAAATTAAGCCTTGTTATAAATAGGAAAGAAGTGTGCCACAACGCCAATCATCAACCGCGAGTGCAGAGATAATCTCTAGGGAAATTATTCGATTTCCCCAGCAGGAAAGATAGATTTTTCATACCAATTAATTGAATTGTAGTGCGCACTCCCCGAACCAGTTTTGCCGACAGAGAAAGGAAGGCGCCCTTCGTTACTACTAAACCAAATACATTGAGTAACTGGCTTTTATATAGATACAAAATTAGTACATATTCGCTCCTGACGAAATACCACAACAGCAGTATTTTCTTACCACGATTGCGGTAAATAACAAGAAACCCCTACTTTTGGAGCGTCCAAAGTAGGGGTTTCTGATGATTATCTATCTACAAATAATGGCATTTTTCTTACTTGTATTCGATGGTCACATTATTTAATTTGCCTGCGAAGCTAAACGGAACTTTGTAGCGATCGGAAACTGGAGAATTGCGGTCGGAACCTACGTCAATACCATCTTTGTAAACAGCAATTTTACCTTCTAAAGCGGTGATAGGGCGCTCTGCTACTTTCACATCGTTGATGTAAATCGCTTCGGTGCCAGCGGCAGCATTTCTATCGCGATTGCCTTTTGCGGGCGCGATGTAGTTGAGCTCAAATTTCAATTTAGATTTTCCAACCGGAACATCCGATTTCGACTCCAAGTGTCTGATAATCGTTCCGGTATTGTGAGCAACCACAAATTTACCATTCTGAACGAAGAGACTTAGTCCGTCGAACTGAGAACCAGTCGCAAACAGCACACCACTTTGTTTTTTGTCGCTGATTTCGACATCGGCAGTAATGGTGAACGGGTCGCCCTGAAACTGTGGGCCGCTGTAGGTTAGCAATTGGTCGATTCCGGGATACAACACTACTCGTTTGTTCAATCCGAACGGACTTCTGGCACGACCTCCGGCACTGTGGCCAAGGGCATTATCAATCAATGGATAGACGTTGTATTTTGCGGCTTCTTCATCAAAAACAGCCTGCAACTCCTTCACCTTTTCAGGGAATTTGGATGCTAAATCTATGCGTTCGTTAAAATCTTCTTTCAAATTATACAACTCCCACACATCTTTTGCAAAATCGGCACCGGACTGATGAAACACAGATGCCTTCCATCCGTCTTTTACGATGGCTCTTTTGCCAAAAAGTTCGTAATATTGAACGGTGTGGCGGTTGATTGCATTTGCATCGTGTAGCGAATATGCCAAACTAGTCCCCTCAATCGGTTGCTGTTTGTATCCCTTTATTACTTCAGGCACAGTCGCTCCTGTCAACTCATAAATAGTTGGGGCGATGTCGATAACGTGACCATACTGATTTCGGATACCACCTTTATCCAACTGGCCTTTAGGATAAAAGACAATCAATGGTTGGTGTGTACCTCCTTCGCTATTCGGATCGGCTTTCCACAAACGGAAGGGGGTATTGGTAGCTTGTGTCCAACCCGAAGGTGCGTCTTCGAACGAACGTTCGGTGCCAATCTTGTCGATATTCTTGTACAATTCGGCAATCTGTTTGTCTTCGTCCAGACTACTAATGTATCCATTCAACGTTCCGTTTCGCGGACTGTGGCTCGAACCATTGTCTCCAATACTGACTAAAACGACCGTATTATCTAGTTGCCCAATCTCTTTCAAATAGTTGATGATACGACCAAATTCATAATCGGCATGCGTCAAAAAGCCAGCATAAACCTCCATAAAACGTGCATATACCTTACGTTGCTCAGGTGTTAGGCTATCCCAAGCTTTCACAGTTGGGTCGCGGTCGGGCAACACGGCATCTGCTGGAATCACTCCCAATCTTTTTTGACGCGCAAATACTTCCTCGCGGTACCAATCCCATCCTTTATCGAACTTACCTTTGTACAAATCGCTCCACTTTTTATCCACCTGATGAGGTGAATGAATTGCACCTGTGGCAAAATAGAGAAAGAATGGTTTTTCAGGTTGAATGGACTTTTGGTTACCTATATAGCTAATGGCTTTATCCGCTAACAAAGTAGACAAATGTTTAGTGTTTGGCTCAATGTCAATCACCTTCGTATCTTCATACAAATTAGGATGATATTGGTCGGTATGCCCCAACTGGAATCCGTAGAAATGGTCGAACCCGCGACCCACCGCCCAACGGTCGAAAGGCCCATTGGCGGTGATTTCATCGAGTGGTGCAACGTGGTATTTCCCCACAGCGAAATTGTTGTAGCCATTTTCGTGCAATACTTCGGCAATGGTTGCTTTATCACCTGGCATTACAGCATCGTAACCGGGAAATCCCTGAGAACTGTAATTCAACGTACCCATGTGCACCGAATGGTGATTGCGGCCTGTCAACAAAGCAGCACGAGTAGGAGAACTAACACCTGTAGAGTGAAAATTGGTATAGCGCAATCCATTGTTTGCCAAACTATCCAACACGGGCGTTTGCATTAGGCCACCAAACGCGCTGGAGGTACCATAACCGGCATCATCAATCAGCCACACCACCACATTTGGTGCGCCTTGCGGTGCTTTTTTCTTCTCAGGCCACGCCTCTTTAGAGTCAGAAAGGGTCTTGCCGATTTTACCTTTAAATTGGGTTTGTGTGTTTTGCTGCGGCACACTCTGTGCAGAAGCATTTACCACCAACGATGATGCGATTACGCTCACCAACCCTGTTCTATATTGTAGTTTCTTCATTTCGATAAGTTGTCTGTTTTATTTTACTACCTGATCAATCACAATACCGGTCACTCGTCCTTTGAAAGGGAAAGGCCAAGGATAAGATTTGCTTACCGGAGAATTCAAATCTTTGCCAACACTAATGCCTTCGCCTGAAATAGAACTCAGGTATTTCCCTTTTGGCGTATCAGTGGCTTCACCTACTTTCTCACCGTTGATGTACAAAGCGATTGTTTTAGCATCTGAATATTCCAAGCGAATGGCACTTTTACCTGTTTGCACTGGTTTCGAAGAGACAATCACCTTTTCGGTCAAACCATCGTTCAGGATGTATTTTAGTTGACCATTTTGAATCAGTAAACTAGAACCGCCCAGCAAACCACCATTTGCAAAAATCACACCTTCATCATTTTGAGTTTTGGTCTCGATGTTTGCGGTAATTGTAACAGGGCCTTTGCCTATTTTTACCTGAATCTTTTGAGAAGTTCCCTCCAAAATCACAGAATGAGGTCTGATAACTGGTGCAGCTAATCCTTCCTGATAGCTGTGAAGCGGATAGACGTTGTTTTGTTTAGCCTGACTGTCGAACAGTTCTTGCAACTCTTTCAACTTTTCGGGATATTTGGCTGCTACATCGTTTATCTCGTTCCAGTCTTCGTTTAGGTTATAGAGTTCCCATTTATCCTGATCAAATGGACGCGGGCTGAAGTTTGGATCAGTGCCTGGTGCATCACCGAAAATATTACGTGGGTGATAGACACTGGCTTTCCACCCGTCTTTGTAGATGGAGCGACCACCGTGCAGTTCGTAATACTGAGTTGTGTGACGGGTAGGTGCTTTAGCTTCATTCAGTGCAAATGCAAAACTTGTGCCTTGAATGGGTAGTTGCGGATATCCATTGATGACATCTGGAATCGTAACGCCTGTCAATTCGACAGTAGTTGGCAAAATATCTGAAACGTGACTGTATTGCGTGCGAATTCCTCCTTTTTCCTTGATTCCTTTTGGATAATGTACAATCAACGGATTGTGAGTTCCCCCTTCGCTGTTGGCATCGCTTTTCCAATAGCGGAAAGGCGTATTACAAGCCTGCGACCAACCCAATGGATAGTTTGGATTCGAGCGCTCAGTACCGAGTTTATCGATCTGACTGGCTAAGAAATCAATGTCGCCACCCAATGCTTTCTCCGATTGTCCGAGTCCCACTGTTCCAGTATAAGTGCCCTCTTTACTACCACCGTTATCTCCGATAATCAAGAAAATAGCAGTATTGTCGTACAGATTATTTTGCTTCAGATAATCAATCACTCGACCAATTTCGTGGTCGGTGTAAGAGAGGTATCCCGCATAGTTCTCCATAAACTTAGCAAACACCTGCTTCTCTTTTGCCGAAAGCGATTCCCACTCTTTGACACCCGCTTGACGAGGAGGCAAAACAGTACCTTTCTGCAATAACCCTAATGCTTGCTGGCGTTTGAAAACCTCTTGACGATACCAATCCCAACCTTTGTCGAATTTGCCTTTGTATTGGTCACTCCACTCTTTGCCAACGTGGTGAGGTGCATGTGTTGCACCTGTGGCATAATAGACAAAGAAGGGCTTCTCTGAATCTGTAGATTGTTGATTAGCAATATACGAAATGGCTTGATCTGCTAACAGTTCATTCAAATGTTTGGTGTTTGGTTCAATATCTATTTGGTTGATACCATCCACTAATTGTGGGTGCCATTGATCGGTCGATCCGCCAAAGAATCCGTAATAATGATCAAAACCCCGACTAGTAGGATAACGGTTGAATGGTCCGTTCAGGCTCTGTTGTTGCGGCTGAATACCGTGCCATTTACCCAATGCGAAGGTGTTGTAACCTCCTTCGCGTAAGATTTCAGCAATGGTTCCTGCCTCCAAAGGGATCTCTCCGGTATAACCTGGTGCTCCGATTTGTAATTCTGCATGGTGTCCCATTGCCACTTTGTGATGGTTGCGCCCGGTAAGCAAAGCTGCACGCGTTGGACTGGAAATGCCAGTCGTATGAAAATTAGTAAAACGCAACCCATCGTTCGCCAAAGCTTCGAAATTTGGTGTTTGAACTAATCCTCCAAAAGCGGAAGAAGCCCCGAAGCCCACATCGTCGAGCAAAATCCAAACGACGTTTGGAGATCCTTGTTTTGCTTTGACTTTTTCAGGCCATGCCTGAGTCGATTCTGCAAGTGTCCGACCGATTTTTCCCTTAAAGGGTTGAATTGGCTCGTGTTGTGCAACTGCATGTTGTGCAGCACCACTACCCAAAAGGATAGCGGATGCTAATAACTTCATATTTTTGTTTGAATTCATCGTTTTATATTTTTTAGATTATTGCCAACCAGGATTCTGAGTTAATTTTGGATTTCGATCTATTTCGAATTGTGGAATAGGATATAGGTAGTGACGAGCTGCTACATTGGTTTTGCCAACAGCGTTCAATGCTTTCAGCAATATGCCTTTACCCTCTGGACCCACTCCGGTTACCTCGCTGCCTGTCTGACGAATTAAATCGAAATAACGGTGAAATTCTCCTACCAACTCCAATCGACGGTCGAGATAAACCGAATCGCGGAATTGATCTTGTGTCAAACCGGTTGTCAAATTTGCCAATCCAGCTCTGTTTCGCACCTGATTGAGCGATGCATAGGCTTTGGTTGTTGGTCCATTCAACTCGTTCTCTGCTTCTGCATGAATCAACAATACCTCTGCATAGCGCAAAATATTCGTATTCGCGTCAGATAAATTGGTGCTTGCGAAGTTTGGATCCCAATATTTATTCAAAAATGGAACGGTATCGCCGGGCGCATTGAGCGTGAAATATTTCTTACCATCTTTCGGACTCAAATAAGAGGTAACGAATGAAACTCGTTTTCTTTTATCTTTTGGTGAATAGAGTTTGTAGATGCTGTAATACTTGTCTGCACCAACCGTGTAGAAAGTTAGTTGGTCGCCATAAGACCCTTTCAACCCAGGAACTCCAGTACGAATATCGCGAGATGTGATTGCATTGGAGGAAACACTCCCTTTCAATTGAGCTGAAAAGATATGCTCTTTTCCATTCTTGTAGGCAGGTAGAAAAACTTGTGAATAGTCGGTAAACAATCCATAGCCATACGATCCGTTAATGACCTCTTCCGCCAGCTTCACTGAATTTGTCCAGTCGCGACGTGTAAGATAGACTTTCGACAACAGTGATTTTGCGGCTCCTTCGGTAGCGCGTCCGGCTTCTCCTGTCGATCCTGCTTTGAACAATGCGACTGATTGTGTTAGATCATCAATGATTTGAGCATACACCTGATTTGCTGGCGTACGTGGAACTTGCAATTGCGAAATTGGCACTTTGGTCTGATCGGTAAGCAACAACGGAACATCACCGTAAAGTCTCACCAAATTGAAGTAATACAAAGCACGTAAGAATCGCGCTTCGCCCAACAATCGGCTTTTCAGTTTTTCGTCCATCGTTATGCCCGGCACATTCTCGAGAGCCACATTGGCTTTATTGATGCCCGCATAATCTTGCTGCCAAATCTCTTTCACACGTAAATTGGTGGCAGAGTGCGCCAACACCGCCAGCGATCGCACATCGGCATTCGGCGAGCCTGGGCCTGCGCTTAAATCGTCGGTCATAAAGTCCATACCTGTGTTCAACAACGAATTGTAAATTGGTTGATTTCCGTCGCCATTACTGCTGATGTGGTAATAGATTGCATTCACCGCTGCCACGGCATCGCCCGAAGTATTGTAGAACTGCTCGGGTGAAATGAAAGATTCAGGGCTTTCGTCGAGTGTGGTGCATGCTGACAATAACAACAGCGAACCCACTAGTAGATTATATATTTTTTTCATCACGATATATTTTGCTGATTTATACTAAATTAGAAAGTAACACTCACGCCACCAAGCACTGACTTGCTTGCAGGATATGCACCGGTGTCGTTTCCGGAATTGAGTGTATTTTGACCATTGCTGCTCACTTCGGGATCAAAACCATTGTATTTTGTCCAGGTAATCAGATTCGAACCTGTCACATAGAATCGAGCTGATTTGATTTTGACTTTCGAGACCAATCTTTTCGGAAGTGTATATCCCAATGTGAGGTTTTTGAGTCGAATAAATGAACCATCTTCGATGAATCGATCAGAAATTGTAACTGATGGATCTTCTACAGCACGATGCACATCTGTATTGGTGTTGGTCGGTGTCCAGCGATTGCGTAGGCTACCTACAGCACCTGTGAAACCAGTTCCCATTTCGAGTTCGGCACGGGTGCGGTTATACACTTTATTTCCGTAAGATGAGTTGAATTGTGCAGTCAAGTCAAAGCCTTTGTATCTGAATGTATTCGAAAAGCTCAACAAAAATTTCGGTTGTGAATTGCCGACAACTGTGCGGTCACCATCTTGTGTGATTTTTCCATCTTTGTTGATATCTTTGAATTTCTGGCTTCCTGCTTTCGTATTCGCAAGCGGCGAAGCTGTAAAGTCGTCACCAGCCTGGAATAATCCATCAGACACATACGTATAGAATGAACCCAATGGCTGACCCACTTTGACAATTTGCGAAGGCATTGTGATGTTTGATGGATCAAGTGGAATAAAGAAATCTGCTCCACCCAGGCTCAACACTTTATTTCTATTGGCTGTATAATTCAAGGTCGAAGTCCATTCGAATTTACCAGTAAAGTTGATAGTTTTCAACCCAACTTCAAGCCCTTTATTTTCAACCGAACCACTGTTTTGGAATGCGCTCGACAACCCAGAAGAGTAAGGAACGGGCACTTCGAGCAACAGGTCATTTGTCTGTTTGTAATACAAATCGGAAGTCAACTGAATGCGATTCGCCAAAAACGATGCATCTACGCCAAAATCGTACTGAGCGGTTTTCTCCCAACCCAAGCCAGCATTGGCATAACTGCTTGGTGCAAAACCATACACCAACGAATTGGCAAATGTGTAGGGATAGTTCGACAAGCGAGCGAGCGATTGATAAGGAGGAATCTCCTGATTACCTGTCTGTCCTGCGCTGAAACGAGCTTTCAATGCATTGACGATTTTGCTTCCTTTGAGGAATTTTTCATTCGAAGCATTCCAAGCTACGGCAGCCGATGGGAATGTTCCCCATTTGTTGTTTTGTCCGAAGCGAGAAGAACCGTCAGAACGTACCGTCAAGGTCAACAAATAACGTTCATCATAGCCATAATTCAAACGACCAAGAAAAGATTGAAGTGTCCATGCACTGCTCAACGAAGAGGGAGTTGCAATAACTGAACCCGATCCAATATTATTGAATTTAAACTCATCACTTACGAAATTAGATGAACCTGCGGTGAAGGCTTCTGTGCTTGAATGTTGCTGAGTATTACCCACCAACACATCGACAGTGTGTTGGTTGATGGTTTTCACATAGTTCAGCGTGTTTTCATTTAACCAGTTAATTGTTGATAATGTACCAATAGCCGCCTGACCTCCGGTTGTGCTTTCGTAGAGTGTAGATGGCAAATAACGGTTTTGCTTGTTATTGATAATGTCAGTTCCAATCAATACTTTAGCAGTCAATCCGTCTATTATCTTGTACTCCCCAAATCCGTTTAACAAAAATCGTGAAGTGTTGGTTTCGTTGGTCGTTTCGGTCAATGTTGCAATCGGATTTGCAACTGTTGATCCATAACTGCTATTAGATGTAAATACACCGTTAGCATCGCGCACAGGTACTACAGGCACCATCGACAATATATTGGAAACAATTCCCGCAGGTGCAACGTCGGCATGTGTGTAACTTCCATTCAGGTAGGTTCCAATCTTGAATCGTTTATTCACCTCATGGTCGATATTCAATCGGCCTGTATAGCGACTAAATCCTGTATTGATAATGATACCGTCTTGTTTGAAGTAATTACCCGAAAGCAAAAGTTTTGTTTTATCGGTTCCCGAGAGAATAGAAAGGCTATGACTCTGGATGGCTGCATCTCTGAATGCTTCTGATTGCCAGTTGGTTCCTGTACCCAATTGATCGAGTTGATCTTGCGTATACAACGGGCTTTTACCCGAATCAGCCAATGCATCATTTTTCAAAGCACCCCACTCTTTGGCGTTGAGTAAATCAATCTTTTTGACAACACTTTGAATGCCATAATAGCCATCGTAGGTGACCGAGGATTCATTTTTACGCGCTTTCTTGGTAGTGATTAGAATCACACCATTTGCACCACGCGAACCGTAGATTGCGGTCGATGATGCATCTTTCAATACATCGATTGATTCTATATCTGAAGGACTTAAACTTGATAGCGGATTGATTTTTGGACCAGTGATAACACCAGAATTCACGGCATCATCCCCGTTGTAAACAGGAAAACCATCAATGACATAAAGTGGCTCGTTACCTGCATTGATAGAAGTACCTCCACGTACACGAATGGTAACACCACCACCAGGTTGTCCACTTGACTGAGTTACTTGAACACCCGTCACAGCACCTTGCAATAAGCGATCGGGTGATACTACTGGAATTCCTTTAAATTCGGCAGGAATTGATGAGAGTGATCCTGTAAAATCACTCCGTTTCTGAGTTCCATAACCCACCACTACCACGGTGTTGAGTTTGTTTTGGTCTTCTGTCAGGTAGATGGTCGTTGGTTCGGCTTCGTACACATCAATTTCTTGATATTTGTAGCCAACGCTTGTCACCAACAATGTCACGGGCAGACTTTTCACCTTCAGGCTGAAATCTCCATTCACGTCGGTGGCTGCACCACCAGCTTGACCTTTTAGTTTGATAACTGCACCAATGACAGGCGTTTTGGCTCGCTCTTCAAGGATTTTTCCTTTAATAGAGACTTGCTGAGCAAAGGTAGATAATGTAGCGAGAAGTAGGAGCAGAAATGTCGCTCCGGTTTTGCGCACGAAATGCGTCCGGAAACCGCATAGGTTCCCTGATGAGGATAGATTTGTCATAAATTTTCGAATTGTAGCATTCACTCCCCGAACCAGTTTTGCCGACAGAGAAAGGGGTGAAGGCTTTGTTGTAATTGGATAGGAATTTGTTTATTTAAGTGTTAAGTTGGTTTCGGTAAGTTTACTTTTTTGTTGTGCCAACACGTCGTTGCTAAGATTGAGGAACCCGTAGTTGTGGTTGTATTTTTGACCATCGTTGAGCACCCATTTCAAGAAATCGGCCAATGCGTGGCTTGCCACTTGTTGCGAAAATATGAAGCCCACTTTTTCTACTGGTATGGTTTCGATTTGTGTTTTCTCCAACAATGCAATCACATCGTCCACATTGCCATTCAGCAAGTCTTTGTTTTCTTTTCGTACATCGAGTGGCAATAGTGCGATGCCATCTTTCAGTTTACGAGTAGTTGTGTCGAACAGATAGCCGAGGTTGTTGTAGGTGATTCCAACGGTGTCTTTTTTCAAGGCAGACAAGAGATGAATATCATCACCAAACACTTTTTTGCCTCTGATTTCTGATGCTGAGTGACCGAAATAGCTCGCCAATGCAGTAGAAGCACACGCCTGATTTTCGCGGGCATAGATGGTAGAAGCAAATTTTGGTTTCTCTTTTTTAGGTTCATCTTCGTCGTCGTAGTTAATCACGTCGAAAAACAGCTTGTCAACCTCTTTTTTAGTGAATCCTTTTTTGCGAGCAATGGCAAAAAGCGGATTGCTGCTGTTAGTTACTGGCAGCAAAGCGTAACGTCCTGCATACACAATCTCTTGATTGTCTTTCAACTCCTCTTTAGAAGGTTGGTGTGCTACCACGTTTAAATCAATTGCCGAAGCAGATTTCTGTACAAGCACAATTTTCACGTCTGGATTCACTTTTGCATACTCTGCAATCCATTTTTCAATCAATGGGTAAGTGAATTTAGTTCCCGAAATTGCAATTCTCTCAGCTTGTTTCGTTTCGCCAAAAGCAGTAGTGGCAAACGCAAAAAGCAAAATTCCGATTAGTTTTGTATAGTTTGTTTTCATCTTTCTTATTTATTTTACCTTATTGAACTTCTATTTTTCTAAACCTTCTTTTCAACATCGTTGTAATGCAATTCTAATGCACATTAACAATGCTCTTGCTTGGGATTTCTTATTTTCAAATTTCATACTGTTTCGTTTGAATTATTCGACAGTGCAAAGTTGCGGGTTTTGCAAAAAAAAGAAAATACCAACATCAGAGTAAATCCGTACCACGAAAAAGGTAGAAACAGCCTTAAATGACTGATTTCCATTAAATAACCGAAGAAATATGAAGACGAAATCGAAAAAAGTGCGATAAACAAAGTCTTTCAACTCCGCTTATCGCACTTATCATCACAATTTAAAACAGTATTTTTGATTTTTACCGTTGATTTTGAATCTTTCGGACCGCAATCACCAGCTTGTCAATCTCTTCTTTGGTGTTGTAAAATGCGAAAGAGGGACGGACACTTGCCTCAACACCCAATCGGCGCAAAGCGGGCTGTGCGCAATGGTGTCCGGCACGTAAGGCAATGCCCTCACGATCGAGCAATTTGCCAACCTCAGTAGTAGGAATGCCCTTCAAATCGAACGAAACTACGCTGACACGCTCTCGTGGATTGCCTATCAATCGCAAACCGTTGATACGTGCCAGGCTTTCGCGTGCATATTCGGTGAGTTCGTGTTCGTATTTCGAGATGTTGTGAATCCCGACACGGCTCACATAATCGAGTGCCGCACCCAAACCCACGGCATCTGCCACGTTAGGCGTTCCGGCTTCGAATTTTGCCGGCGCTTCGTTGAATTGCGTCTCTTCGAAAGTAACGTCTTTGATCATGTTGCCACCACCTTGCCACGGCGGAATGATGTCGAGTACCTCTTTTTTGCCATACACCACACCAATACCGTTTGGCGCGTAGATTTTATGTCCCGAGAAGACAAAGAAATCGGCTCCCAAATCCTGTACATTCACCGGCGTATGTGCTACCGATTGAGCACCGTCGATCAACACACGTGCGCCCCAGCGTTTTGCCAGTTCGATCATCGTTTTCACCGGAGAAATGGTACCAAACGTGTTATTGACCTGACCGATAGAGACAAACTTAGTGCGTGGACCGAGCAGTTTCTCGTAATCTTCGAGTATCACTTCTCCGTTGTTGTTGATGGGAATGGCTAACAGTTTCGCCCCTTTTTCTTTGGCCAATTGTTGCCAAGGGACAATGTTGGCGTGATGGTCGAGTGTCGAAACGATAATTTCATCACCCGGCTGAATGAACTTTTTACCATAAGTTTGCGCCACAAGGTTGATGCCTTCGGTTGTGCCACGAACGAAAATTATCTCTTCGGTGGATGATGCTCCGATAAAGTTTTTCACCTTCTCGCGTGCTCCTTCGTAAGCGTCGGTCGAACGAGCAGCCAGTGTGTGTGCTGCACGGTGGATGTTCGAATTGTCTCGTTCGTAGAAACGGGTAATGGTGTCGATCACCTGACGCGGTTTTTGAGTCGTGGCAGCATTGTCGAACCAAATCAAGTCCTTGCCGTTCACCTTCTGGTGCAAAATCGGGAAATCTTTGCGAATAGCCTGCACGTCGAATGTTTCGCGACCGCCATACGTGATTTGCTGATCACGTTCCCACGAATAATCGGAAAAGGTGGAAGGGGCAAACTCCTGATCGAGTGCCGAACCGGAATTCGACTGTTTGTCAGGAAAATACAATCCTTTAAACTCATCGCCCAATGGCAATCCACCCGAAAACAAATCGAAGTTGAAAGCAAACGGATCGACCACCGAAGTGGTTGGTGCCGCATGACTGATGCCCGTCAACTTGCTAAATGAGTCGAAAATAGTCTCCAGATTCAGCTCTTCGGCAAACGTTTCGGCAGGACATTGCTGCGCCTCTTCGTTGGGGAAAAAGCGTTCGGCAATCTGACGAAAACGGCCAAAATCGAGCAAGTCGCTGCCCACATTGGCATTGTCGGCATAGTTTAGCAGATTTTCGCCCTGAAAAGGAGATTGCGGTATATTGTTTTCTATTGACATAATTGTTAGTTGTAAGTCAAAAAAGTTGTAAGTTGTAAGTCAAAAAAAGCAACTCAAATCTTACAGATTCCCATAATTCTTTTTCTTAAAAGCCCCTCCTTTGGAGGGTTGGGGAGGTCTCACTTTTCTACCGCATTACGGTGTTGGTAGTCGTGGTAATAACCCACTTCCACATTTTCGAGCACCGCCACGGCATCGTCAGTAAGAGATGCCAACGAGAAATATTTGGTCAACAGATACGACGCAACACCGAATTTATCCAATCCCATCAGACGGGTAGAGAGACTTGGCGCAATTTCACCCGGAATGCCGGCTTGATGCAGACCAATCACACCTTGCTCTTGTTCGCCCACGCGCACCAAAATGATGCTGGTCGTTCCCAAACCACGATTAGTAAGGTATTGTCCTTTGATTTCGACTTTATCACTTGGGATAATCGGTATTCCTCGCCATAAAATAACAGAAGCTCCAAAAATGTTGGCCGTTACCGGAGGAACACCACGCCACGTACATTCACGCTCAAACGCCGCAATAGCGCGAGGATGGGCAATAAAGAACGCCGGATTTTTCCAGACTAATGAAAGTAATTCATCCAAATCGTCGGGCGTTGGAGCACCATAACGAGTGCTGATGCGGTAACCCGGTTCTACACTGTTGAGCAGACCGAACGTTTTGTTATTGATCAATTCCCACTCCTGACGCTCTTTGATGCTCTCGATGCTGAGGCGCACTTGTTGCTCCAGCTGATTGTAAGGATTGTTGTATAAATCTGAAACGCGGGTATGAACGCGAACAATGGTTTGCAGCGTGTTTAACGAATATTCGCGTGGATTTTCTTCGTAGTCGATGTAAGTCTCAGGAATAATGTTATCCTCTTCGTGACCCGAGACCAAGTCGATGTGCTTCTCGCCGTGTGTGTTGACGGTCGCTTTGAGGCGAAGGTGCTCATCGACCGCTTTTTGGAATTGCTCGCGAAAATCGGGCACCTCTTTGATGATGGTTTCGAGCTCTTCGTTATTCAACGTAAAGAACACTCCGGGAGTAATCGGACGAACAGTCACCGACGATGGTTTGTCGGAAATAATGTCGGCTTCACCAAAATATTCACCTTCTGACAAAATGCCGATACGCAAATCTTCGCCGTGAGGTCCTTTGCTGATGATCTCCACCTGACCTTTTGCCACAATAAAGAACTTTTGTGCTTCGTCGCCTTCGTGTATCAAGTCGTTGCCCAATTCTACCTCTTCAATCACAAAACGCTTTGCCAAGCGGTGAACGATGTTCTCGTCGATGTGCGAAAACAACGGAATGCGGCGCAATGAATCTGCACGAAATGCAGGCGTTCCTTCGTAATATTCAATCTCGATGCGTTCTGCTTTTTTCAACTCTACTTTGGTGCGATTCACGCGGTAAGTACCCGAATCGACCTGCACCCAAGGCAACAATTTCAATAAAAGACGAGGGGTGATTGAACCCATTTGAGGTGGCGTCTTGGTGGTAGTCGCCAGTTGTCTAGCTGTAGCAGTCGTTACGCTGCGTTGCAAATCATTTTTTGCCATAGTTTAAATTTCTTATTGTGATTAATAAATATTTATTCGTTTTCTAAATGCCTGAACCATACATAAATGAGGTTTCAAGAGCTTTTTGCTGCACTACGCGCGAGTTTGGCGGAACGGAAGTTGTAAGCCATACGTTACCCCCAATCACCGAACCGGCGCCGATAGTGATTCTACCCAAAATATTGGCATTCGAATAGATGGTTACATTGTCTTCGACAATCGGATGACGTGGCAGATTGATTGGATTTCCTTCGTCGTCGAACGTAAATTTCTTCGCACCGAGCGTCACACCCTGATAGAGCAGCACGTGATTTCCGATGATGGACGTTTCGCCAATCACCACACCCGTGCCATGGTCGATGCTGAAGTATTCGCCGATTTGCGCTCCAGGGTGAATGTCGATGCCCGTTTCGGAATGTGCTTGTTCGGAGATGATGCGTGGCAACACCGGCACGCCTAGTTTCAGTAATTCGTGCGCAATGCGATGATTCACCAACGCTTTGATGGTGGGATAACAAAAGATCACTTCTCCATAGCTCGAAGCTGCCGGATCGGCATCCAATGTTGCTTTCACATCGGTGCTGAGCAGCCGTTTGATTTCTGGAATTTTGTCAATGAAGGTCAATGCTAATTCGGTCGCAATTGACTTTGATTCTTCGCATTTGTCAGAATTACTAAAGCAAATACTGTAATGAATTTGGTCACTCAGTATGCCATAAAGCTTCTCTAAATTTACCCCAATGTTGTAGTGTAAAGAGCGCGAATTGGCAATATTTTCGCCAAAATAACCGGGGAAAATAATCGAACGAATAATGTCGACCAATTCATGTATTTTTGATACTGACGGTAACGGTTTTTCGTGCCGCGGTATGTATTCGTATTCGGGTGCTGAATGTTCGGATAGAATCTCCACATTCTTTTGAAGCACTTGTATAGGGTCGATTTTACTCATAGTTAAGTTTTGTGTGAGAAGCTGTTATTTCTTCTCATATTGATACAAAAGCGTTGACAGATATCGCTCGCCTGTATCTGGCAGGATAACAACAATTTTCTTGCCAATATTTTCGGGGCGTTTTGCCACTTGGATAGCGGCATACACCGCTGCGCCCGAAGAGATTCCAGCTAGTAATCCTTCTTCACTTGCTAAATCGCGACCAACTTGCAAAGCATCTTCATTCTGTACCTTAATGATTTCATCGTAGATTCGCGTATTCAGAATCTGTGGCACAAAACCAGCACCAATGCCTTGAATTTTATGTGGTCCCGATTTTCCACCAGATAAGATTGGAGAGTCGGCAGGCTCCACTGCAATTACTTTTATGGCAGGATTGCGGCTTTTTAGTACTTCGCCTACACCCGTAATTGTTCCACCAGTGCCCACGCCGGCAATGAAGATATCGACTTCGCCATCTGTATCACGCCAAATCTCTTCAGCGGTTGTTTTACGATGAATTTCGGGATTTGCCAAGTTCTGAAACTGCTGCGGAATAAACGATTTCGGATATTTCCGTTTCAACTCTTCGGCTTTGCGAATTGCACCTCCCATTCCCTCGAAACCGGGTGTCAAAACCAGTTCTGCACCTAAAGCTTTAAGTATATTTCGGCGTTCAATGCTCATAGTTTCGGGCATTGTGAGAATTAGCTTTAGACCTTTCGAAGCTGCAACATAGGCCAAGGCAATTCCAGTATTCCCGCTGGTTGGCTCAATTATGACGGTGTTTTCGTCAATCAAACCTTGCTTCTCCGCCTCTTCAATCAATGCAAAACCAAGGCGGTCTTTTATGCTTCTGGCTGGATTAAACGATTCGAGTTTACCAATAATGGTTGCTCCAACGTTGTATTTTTGCTCAATTTTTCTCAACTCCAACAATGGAGTGTTTCCAATCAGGTCGGTCAGTTTTTTTGCAATTTTTGCCATAATATTTTGAAACCTTTGTATTGTTGTTATTTATATTGCAAAGTAACACAGAAAAGTATGTGTCAGAAATCCCACGATTGCGTCATTTTAATACCGTAAATTGGTGAGTGGGTTATAAAAAAACGCGGAAAAGTACTGATTACCTTTCCGCGTCTCTCATCCTACATCAGTAGGTCTTATTTCCTGTAAAGTAGACTTTTTACACTTCAACTATATCAAACTTTAAATTGTAGTGAATCGTCCATGCTTTCGTAGAGTTTTGTGACATCGCTAGCCAACGAAATGATTTGGTCTTTATCAGCTATAAACGAGTTTTGTGTACCTGCTTTTGCGGCCTCTACGATTGGCTGATATTTGGCATCGACATATCCTTCGCCAATGAATTTCTGAATAAATAGGTCGAAAACCTCTTCGGTCGTTTTGGGCTCTGCACCACGCGTCACCAGCAACATGCGCGATGCTGCAAACACAATAGCATAAAGCAATTGGTTGATGCTCGACTCTTCTTTCGTTTCAGGTAGTGCTGCTAGTGCATTCTGAATGTTTTTTGCGTCGACATCTATCAAATCGAACAATCCGACAGAGCATTCGGCAGGTCCTTTGTTGATGACAGAAAACAGCTCTATACTTCCCCAATCGAAGAAGTAATCGGGGTTTTCTTCGAAAGTGGGCACTTCCGCATATTTTTCAACCAATTTCGCAATTTCGAGTAATCCTTCGCCCTTCACAAAATCGCGGAAGGTGGCATAATTCGCTTTTACACTCAGATAAATAGCCAACAAATCGTGGATGAAATTAGGCAAATCCTTGGCACTTACCGACCCAAACGGGTTGCTCAACTCACCCTCTTCGCCTCGTTTTGCTCCAGCATAAACGATATAGGCAGGCAGATTGCGACCGTTGCGCATCACTTTCCCCGAAAATCCGATGTCGCTCCAACGTTGTTGTGCACATGAATTCGGACATCCCGAAATATTAATTAATAAATCATTCACCTCTTCGAGTGGTAAGTCACTCTCCTTTAATCTCTCACGAATGGCAGACGCAGCACCTTTCGAAAGGCAAATGCCCAAACGACACGTGTCGGCACCTGTGCACGAAATCACATTGTTGACCAACACAGGTTGGTCGACTTTCAATCCTATTTGAAGGAAAAATTCATATACATTTCCTAAATACGCTTCGGGAATGTTGCGCAACTGAATGTTTTGACGAATCGTAAAACGTATTGAATCATCGCCAAAAGCATTCGCAAATTCAGCTATTTGGAGGAACAACTCACCAGGTGCATTGCCACCATCAATCGGAAGCGTGATGGCATAAAGTCCCGTTTGTTTTTGTGCCGTCACGTTGCGCTGTTTCCAGATTTCGAAAGACTCGCTTTCAAGGACCAATGGTTCGAAGATAGGCGTACGGCTTTCAATCACCAACTGACTTGGGGTGTAACGAAGCGATGCGTCTTTCTTAATTTCATTATATGCTTCGCGAAACAGAGCGATGGTTTTCTCTTCGCCCAACTTGTAGAAAATGTAGCGCATACGGGCTTTGTGGCGATTTTTACGATTGCCGTGCGTAGAGAAAAACTCTTTTGCGGCCTTGGCAATGTAGTACAACTCTTCTTCGGGTGCAAATTCGAAGGCTTTCCAACCAATCGTAGCGTTTGATGCTACAGAACCACCCAGATACACCTCAAATCCGCGTTTTCCATCCACCACTTTTGCTACAAAACCTATATCGTTTACAAGTGCCAAATCGCCGTAATCGGTGTGTGCAGCGAATGCGATTTTCAACTTACGCGGCAAGGTAAATGAATCAGGTTCGGCAATTAATTTCGTCGTCAAATCTACGGCATAAGGCAATACATCGAACGCCTCGTCGGCACTAATTCCACTTCGCAAATCGACAATAATGTTGCGCACCGTGTTGCCGCCACCACCTTTTGCCGACAGTTCTACTTGTTGCAATTCCGGCAAAATAGTTTTGGTTTGTTCTATCAGAATATGATGAATCTGAATCTCCTGACGTGTAGTGATGTGCAAAAAAGATGACTTGTGGCCGATTGCCGTCAGTGCCAGTTGTTTGAGTTGTGCAGGCGAAATGTAACCGCCTGTGCATCGCACACGCACCATGTACGTGCCATCTTTTCGTTGCTCATAAATGCCCATTGGCACTCGCGATCCTTTGAATTTCACAGGTTCAATTTCTCCCTTTTGGAACTGATCCACCAAAGTACCAAAATAGGCTATATCTTCTGTTAATGTAGTAGGTAATTGATACATTTTTGTTGTATGATTTAATTTACAATGTTCTGTCGTTTTATTCTATACCGAACTATCTGATTGTGATAATACTGTTTAAATGTAATATTCAGTAAGGTCAACAAGACCGTTTTTCAGTGCAAATTTAATAAGTTCCTGCACGCTATTCACATCCGCTTTGCGAAAGATGTTTTTGCGGTGTGTGTTGATGGTGTGGTAGCTAAGGCAACGTTGGTCGGCAATTTCGCGCGTCGTTTTGCCTATCGCGAGTTGTTGCACCAACTCCAATTCCGTTGCTGTGAGGTGATGTTGCTTGGTTTTGTTCTCCTTCATCCGCTTACTGTCTTCCATAATAATGTGGAGCGTTTCGCTACAGAAATACTTTTTGCCGGCTTCCGTCGCAATCAGTGCCGAAGCAATCACATCGTAATTATTCGACTTGAAGATAAAGTTAGCGGCTTCGAAATTAGCAGTCAATGGCAAGATAAAAGTCTCGTTTGCCTTTTCAGAAACAAACAACCACTTCGATTGCGGAAACGCCTTTGAAAGGATTGCAACTTCCTCAATTTCCGAAAAGCCTAAATTCACAAAATCAATCACCACAATCGACTCATCGGCCATAGCTAAAGCCTTGCGCAACTCCGCTTTAGTGGTGACCGACTCGATGGGCGAACTCTTAAAATGGTCTTGTATAATACTGATAAAACCTATCCGACAAAGGTCGTGGTTATCAGCAATAATAAACGTTGATTCATTCATTTTGTAATCTATTTTGAGGATAATGAGTCGAGCGATAATCGAAAATATTTCCAGCTTTCGAATTCAAAATTAGAGCATTTAATTTTAAAAACGTACTGTATATCAACAAAATATACCCAAATTACCGCCAACACGGTATAGATATACCACGATTTCGGTATAGAAAAATGGACAATTTTGGAGGAACTTTGCAACGTCAAACAGAATAATCAAATTGAATATAAAAATACGAAATATGAAAAAGTTAATCTCCATCTTTACACTTGCGGCAATCCTTTTAGCATTGCCTACCAAATCGCAGGCTCAAGACAATTTGCAAGGCGAAATTTCACTATCGGGTGCATTTGCGCTCTATCCGTTAGCTGTGAAATGGGCTGAAGAGTTCAAAAAACTCCATCCTGACGTAAAAATAGATATCTCCGCCGGTGGTGCAGGTAAAGGTATCACTGATGCATTGGCAAAGGTGGTCGATTTCGGAATGGTATCGCGCGACCTTCGTCCCGAGGAAATTAGCAAAGGCGCTGTTGCTTTTGCAGTAGCAAAGGATGCCGTCATCCCGACCATCAATGCTAAAAATCCAAAAGTAAAAGAATTATTGGCAAAAGGATTGAGCCGCGATGCTGCTTACAAACTCTTCATCACTGCCGAATCTAAAACATGGGGCGATGTGTTGGGTGTGAAAAGCGATATTCCGGTGCACGTTTACACACGCTCAGATGCTAGTGGTGCTGCCGAAACGTGGGCAAAATTCCTCAACGACAAAAAACAGGAAGAGCTGAAAGGAACTGCCGTATTTGGCGATCCGGGGTTGGCTTCTGCTATCATCAAAGATCCGTTGGCGATTGGATTCAACAATATCGGGTATGTGTACGATTTGAAAACAAAGAAAACCAATCCGGGCATTATTCCTTTCCCTATTGATGTGAACAATAATGGTAAAATTGATTCGCAAGAGCGATTCTACGACAATTCGGTGGCGCTGATTCGTGCCATTGCCGGTGGTAAATATCCTTCGCCTCCTGCTCGCGATCTGCTTTTGGTCACAAACGGCAAACCGACTAAACCTGTCGTGGTAGCATTCCTGAAATTCATCCTCACCGATGGTCAGAAATACAGCAACGAAAGTGGATTTATCGCACTGAGCAAAGACAAACTGAAAGCGAATTTGGCGAAATTGAAATAGCAGCCCCCTAATCCCCCAAAGGGGGACATAAAAAACAACGTACCAAAAATTACAAAAATAATGTCTCTAGCGCCTCCCCTTGGGGGAGGTTGGGAGGGGCTTCAATTATGAACGCATACAATAGAATATTAAAAGACAAAATCGCCAGAGGCCTGATGCTGACACTCACCGTCACATCGGTATTGTTGGTGGTGGGCATCGCTGTGGGGCTCTATTACAAATCGTCGCCGATTTTCGAAGTGAAGTCGTTTTGGCAATTGGTGTCGAGCTCCCAATGGCAACCACAAGCCAATGAGTTCGGATTTCTGCCTTTTATTCTCGGTACACTCTGGATTACGCTCATAGCAATTACGATTGCTTTGCCTATTGCATTGCTGACAGCCGTTTTCCTGACCGAGCACTCCAAATCATACGTCCGCAAATGGGTATTCCCGGCACTTGATATTTTGGCAGGTCTGCCATCGGTGGTGTACGGAGTTTGGGGAATTCTGCTTATCGTGCCGTGGATTTCGGAGAAACTGGCTCCGCACTTTGTGGAATATTCTACAGGATACACCACGCTTGCAGGCGGAATCGTGTTGGGTGTAATGATTCTTCCGCTGCTCATCAGTCTGTTTATCGAATTGTTTACCGCCATACCACGCGAATTGCGCGATGCCACACTTTCGCTCGGAGCCACGCAATGGCAAACTACAAAATTGATTATCCTACGAAAAAGTCTTCCGGGCATTATTGCTGCAGTGGTTTTGGCAGTTTCACGTGCGTTTGGCGAAACGATTGCCGTGCTTATGGTCTGCGGAAATCTACCGCAAATACCGCATTCGTTGTTCGACTCGTGCTACCCGCTACCGGCACTCATTGCCAACAATTATGGCGAAATGCTTTCGGTACCGCTCTACGAATCGGCGCTGATGTTGGCTGCTTTTTTCCTGTTCATCGTGGTATTGCTGTTCAATGCCGGATCGCGGATTGTGTTGCACAGAATTGAAGATAAATAAGCCCCCTAATCCCCCAAGGGGGACTCTTAGGCGTAATCGAGATTAGTTTCAAATCATTCCTTTCACCCCTCTTTGGGAGGGGTTGGGGGAGGTAAAATTGACAACATGCGTTTCATAGAAGAAAAAATATTCAAAGTCCTGATGATTATCGCCACACTGTTGGTGTTTGCCTTCGTGGGAAGCATCCTCTTCACCATTCTGGAACGTGGACTGCCTGCGATGAATTGGGACATGATTACTAAACTGCCCGGCGGCGGATTCTACATCGGCAAAGATGGTGGGTTGCTCAACGCCATCGTGGGTTCGTTGTACATCGTAGCAGCATCTACCGTTTTGGGACTGCTTATAAGCATTCCGGTGGTGTTTTTCCTGAATGTGTATCTTACCCGAAAATCGAAACTGGCATATGTTGCTCGTTTGGCTTACGATATTCTGTTCGGAATCCCCTCCATTGTGTATGGCGCATTCGCCTTCTCACTGATGATTTATTTCGGACTCCGCACCTCGTTAGGTGGAGGTATTCTGGTGATTACCCTGCTCATCATCCCCATTTTTATTCGTTCGATGGACGAAGTGGCGAAACAACTGCCGCGCGAACTGCTCGATGCCTCTTATTCACTCGGTGCTACCAAACTAGAGACCATCGGTGTGGTGCTGCGTCAGATTGCGCCGGGTATTGCTACCGCTACGCTGCTCTCGATTGGTCGTGCCATTGGCGATGCAGCGGGTGTGATGTTCACCGCCGGATTTTCCGACAGCATCCCCACATCTCTCAGTCAGCCGGCAGCCACACTGCCATTGGCGGTTTTTTTTCAACTTAGCAGTCCCTCTGCCGAAGTGCAGAACAGAGCTTACGCTGCGGCATTGATTCTGACAGTGATTGTGCTCGTATTGAGTATTTTAGGTAGAATAATTACGAATCGTTTTTCAAAACATAAAGTATAATGGAATTCAAAAACTTTGGCGCACCTGCCCTCGATCTCGAATCGGTTACCAAAAGCCGTTCATTGTTGGAAATCATCGGGTTGAAGAAACAAGAACCAACCTTTGTGCCCAACCATAAAATCCGCAACAGCGTTGTTGGAGCCGAACTGAAGGTAGAAGACCTCAACATCACGATTCAGAAAAACCATATTCTGAAAAACGTCAACCTCAGCATTCCCGACAAAAAAGTGACCTGCATAATCGGTCCTTCAGGTTGCGGTAAATCGACGTTGCTAAAGACCTTCAATCGACTGATCGACAACACCGAAAACCTCACCATCAGCGGAAAAGTATTGGTGGATGGAGAAAACATCTACGACCGAAAAGCGGAAGTGACGCACATTCGCCAGAAAATGGGATTGCTCTCGCAACGTCCCTGCCCGCTGCCGATGTCGATCTACGACAACATTGCTTTCGGGGTAAAAATACACGGCATGCGCAACCGTAAACAGCTGAACCGAATCGTGGAGCACTACCTGCAAGCAGTAGGTTTGTGGGATGAGGTGAAAGATCGCTTACAAACTCCGGCTGCAAAGCTCTCCATCGGACAGCAGCAACGCCTTTGCTTGGCACGCGGACTGGCCGTTGAGCCACAGTTTATCCTTGCAGACGAAGCTACATCGGCACTCGACCCTATCTCGAGCCGACTGATTGAAGAGTTGTTTGTGAAACTGAAAGAGGAGTACGCCATTGTGCTCGTCACGCACACGCTTCGTCAGGCACGACGCATCGCCGACCACGTGGTGTTTATGTACATGGGCGAAGTGATTGAAGAAGGTCCTGCCAGCGAAGTATTCGGCAACCCAAAACAGGAGCTCACCAAGAAATATTTGGAGGGAGCGTTTAGTTAAGATAAAAGTAAAAGGCAGATTCGAATTGAATCTGCCTTTCTTAAAACATTAAAAATCGATTGGTTTTCGAGGTAAGAAGAATCCTTTTATACAGTTTTGATTTCTGATACAAATTTGTATGTGACTTTTCAGCATAATTCCCGCTCCTTCAAATGCAGGCCCACCTTCTGTAAATACACCTCTTGTAGAATCAAATTGCTTAAGTGTGCTAGCATTATTCTTGCTAATCTGATCTGAAATTGTATCATGCATAAACTCTATAACGGCACAATCCAGATACCTAAGAATTTTATCTTTGTGTGAGACTGTTTTGGGATCTTTGTTGGTAGGAATTTCTCGTCCAAGTACGGTGTAAGAATCAACCATAAGAGAATGGTACACCTGAATCATTTTGATATATCGGGCATCTAATAAATCGAAACAATAATCAAGAGACAATATCGCCCCAATTACTGCAGGTTTCACTATCTCACCTCTTTTCGCTTTATCCTTTGCCCATTCGAAAGCTCGGTCATAATTGTTTTCCCAGAAATACATCCCGTGCCCAAGCCAATCATAAGGCTTTTCACTTTTCTCAATCTTTTCAGGTTGATTTAGCAACGAATGACATACCGACTCATCGCACCCATGAAATCCAATGATAAGATTATTTCGACCGCTGTACATCAGTGTTTAATCTTAACAAAGACGTCATTTAAGCTTTCATACGGTTTGGTAAACTCACCTTTTTTATTCATAATACCCGCAGAAACAAAAGAATCTAATGCTCTCTCTTTGGTAACATTTTTCTTCAATTCTTTAGCCAAATCTATGAGTTGCTTTATCTCTTTATTGCTCATATTTCTAAATTTTGGATTGTGATGCAAATATATACATTACTAATTTAGGAACTAACTTAGTAATGCTAAAAATCACTCTATTTAATAAAAAATCTACGAAATCGACAGACTCAATTCTGATTTTATTTTCGTGCAACCCGAAACAGGAGTTGACCAAGAAATATCTGGAGGGGGCGTTTAGTTGAAAAAGTAAAAGGCAGATTCGAGTTGAATCTGCCTTTTGTCTTATTTGTCCATTGACTTAGTGATCATTCATGGCTCCAAATAATTCATATAATTATCAATTTTATTGGAATACAAAAAATATGAGACCAATAAAGCATATTGCGAACAACTGTTTTTTTTATCACTCTTATAAAACCTTCGAACAAAACTAAGAGGAATTTTAACTCCAACATAATAATCATATTTGGATTTCTTTTCAATTCCTACTGTATAGTCATTCACTCTTCCTCTCTTTCCGACATTAAATGCATGTTTTATGCAACTATCATCTTGATGCAGAAAGCAAAATCCCTCGTAATAAAATTGATTCTTACAATAGGCATTAGCAATACGGTAAGAATTTTTAAAACAATATCCTTCATTTATTTCTGAGAGTTTGATATTCCTTAGAGAAAGATTAATTTTAGAGTTATCAAACAATCGCGATTTCATATTAAACCATTCCCAAAACTCTTCTTCATGGCCAAGAGGGATTAATAAATTCTGATCAGAATAATTTGTCAATTGAGTTTTATATTTTAAGATAGCCCTTTGTTTCATTTTAAGTAACAAATTAAAATTATAGATATAAACAACTCTAATAATTAAGAGAAGTAGTGGGATTTGAACCCACACTTCACCTTTTGGATGACGCTTAACCTAAGCTTACTTCTAAAGCAATTCTCGATAAAGACAATGACAATTTTATCTCTAAAGAGAGTTTTGCTTTCAACATTGCTTTTTTGGTTTGTAAGTTTTTGAAATAATTAATGATAATATCTGATAATAAAGCACAGAATACTGTATTTATTATTTCTATCATATTTAGTTATTCAATAAATTACGGCAATATTGCCTATATGAAACACTTTAAATGACAAACACATTAGAGCGTTCATACTTCCTATATTTCATTAGAAATTTTAAAATTTTCTTACCGGACATATTCTAAACGAACCATCTTTCGACCAACTGTTTTGAGTACCAGAAATCATTTCAACATAATACCCATTACTACCACTTGCCTCAGTTGAACTCCAAAAAGAGTTTCTATAAGAGACACCAAGTATAGAAATGTTTTGTTGAACTTTCTTTAATTCACCAACAGATGGCAAAAACCAATCATCATATCCAAATTCTACTAAATTATAACAATATGATTGAGCATTTACGGATCCATTAGAACAAGAATTCACCACTAATTCAGTATTTGATAATCCCGCACCAATACCACTACCATTTGCATTCATATTTGTTGTATTGTCGCATCCCCATCTTGAGTTATTACTATTATATTCACTAACTATCAAACCATGTTTCACGTTGGCATCGTAACCCAAATCGCCTGATTGCAAGAAATATGCAATTAAGCCACCTTTAAAGTTATCTCCAATTTTAGACAAACTCAGTGTAGAGAATTGTAATTCATTCCCATAATCAGTACCTGCACTATTTATTGCATATGCACGAACATAATAAGTCGTATTGCCTGAAAGTCCAGTTATCACACTTCTATATGTCCCCGTACCACTTCCTTCAGTTGTCTTTGTGCTTAAGCTAATAGTCGGATTTGGACTTGTGCTCCAACAAACACCTCGTGAAATTACTGATGAGCCACCATCTGTAATGATTGTGCCACCACAATCAGCAGAGAAAGAACTGATTGAAGAAAGGGCAGTTGTAGTTAATGATATTTGAGTAGAAGTATTATCGAAATTGCGCCACATTGTACCATCATAATAATTAGGTTTTTTTGATGTTGCATTATACACAATTGCCCCTTCTTGAGCCGTTAACTGGTTACGCTCTGCTTGCGTTACTTTAAGTATTGAACCTGTTGTTTTTGAGTGTAAAGAATAAGGGACACTCAATAATTGAGTAACTCCTGAAATTAAATAGTTAGCTCCCCCTGTTAAATCAACTTCTGTTTTAACAAAATACAAATACATTCCCCAATTGATTGAGGAAAATGAGCCAGAAACAACAGTGCCATTTCCAATTTCGACAGTTACTAATCCATTAGAATTTGATGTCGGACTGAATGTTTCTACATATACAGGAATTCCATTTGTAGAATCTCGCAAAATTGACACTTTCATTCCAATAGTTTGATTAATGAGAAGAACTCCTGTATTGTTATGTACAACAGCCTGATAACTCATCTTTTGGGGAACTTGTCCAGATATTGACAATGTCAATACGGATAACAACAATAAATAAATTGCTCTTTTCATCATCTTTATTTTTTAATTATTTTGAATGTTTTCACTACACGATTACCCGATTTCTGAGGAACTTCGACAGAAAGGAAATAAACAGATGGCGATAGTCCAGAAAAATCAATTTTGGTTTTACTCTCTACTATATTTCTTTCTTGTATAACTAGTCCTTTAAGATTGTGTAATCGAAATCTCATATTCTTCATATCAAAACTACCAATATCAATCGTTAATATGTCGCTTGTAGGGTTTGGATACGTTTTAAAATCAATAGAAATAGCTTTTGCTTCTGATATTTCTGTAATAACTGAAATTTCAAAAGGTTGTTGAACCCCTGATAAAACAGAACCAGTACCTCCATTATTCTGGGTATAATAGATTTGTCCTATTGAATAATTTAAAACTCCACTACTACCTGAAGCATTTCCCCCTGCAACCACTACCGATGATTGTGCATTGGTTTTTAAAACAAATAATCCTAACAACAGGATTGTAATTAAACAAATTCTATTCAACATAAAACCTCCTATCTTTAATTAAAATGATATTTATTGACAAATAAAGAAGGCGTGGGAACTGTTAAATCTATCTGTACTCAGGTATCGGCAAACACCCACCACACAAATAGACAACAGCCCCACGCCCCTATACAGGACGTAGGCGCTATCGCTACCATTCTTGTGTGGAATTGAAATTTTGCCGATTTCGAGTACAAGAATAATATCTAAAACGCTTTCCGTATATTTTAAAATGTATTGGCTATCTCTATAACCTCCACAAAAATAATATTTTGTTTCTGAATGCAAAAAGAAACAAGAAAAATATAATGAAATAGTTGGAGTATTCATCTATTTGAGGGAATCTGTGTTTGTAATTTTTCTATCTTTGGTGGCGATAGGTAAAATAAGCATTAAACAGTGAAAAAAGTGTGCCCACACTGGGCAAACGCCAAAAAAGTTTTGCGCAACCTTGCCCTCCTTGGGCAAGATAGATTTAAATTCCGTTAGACCGTGCCCAAGATGGGCATGTAGCAAAAAAATCTTGTTCGCGTTTGCCCAGAGTGGGCAAGAAAAAAAATTTCGCAGTTTGCCCTTGCCCAACTCGGGCAGGCTTGCCGGAGAAATAGTTCGCCTTTGCCCAGATCGGGCAGACCTCAACAAATTTTATTTTTAATTATCCTATTAGAACTTTAGTATTAAAATAATTTAAATATAGAAATAATTTATAGTAGGTATTTCTCACATTCAGATTAGTTATTATTTTTGCAATGACATCCTTCAATATTCACAAAAAATTAGTAATTGTATGACAGTAGAAGTTTCAAGATTGCCATTGAAAGAGCTTTGGAACAGCGAATACACGATATTCGCAGATCAAATCTCAAAAATTATCACCAAGTACAACATTCAGGATTTACACCTGAAGAAATCGTTTGACCGAGTCACTGCATTTCTTCCGAGTTTAGCCAAAGTAACTGCACAAGAGCAGAGCAGCCAGTTTAGCAATTCTTTGAAAGAATTAGATAATGAGCGCGATACGCTGATAAACGGCATTATCGCTCAAGTGAAAACGATGAGCAAACTCACCATCCCTGCATTGGCGACTCAAGCTGCGGTATTGAGCCGATTGTTTGACAAACATGGTCGCGACATTGCCACCGCTGGCTACAACGCCGAAACCAAACGAATCAACGATTTGCTAGCAGATTACCACACAAAAGCGGAGATAAAGACGGCGGCTGATACTACTAGCCTGACGATGTTGTTTGATCAGTTGGAAGTGGTGAACACACGATTTAACAACCTGTTTCTGCAACGCAACGAAGACGATGCTACAACAGAAAGCGTCGATGCACGGGCTTTACGTAACGAATCGGATAAAGCCATTATTGCATTTTTCGACGCTATCGAATTTTGCAGTTCAGAGTATGAAGAGCTGGACTACGCACCGTTGGCAAACGAATTGAATGAAGTAATCAACTACTACAAATCGCAACTAAAAGCACGCACCACACGACGCGGCAACAGCGGCAACGTGTCGGGCGAAAAACCCATTGAGCCGAAAGCTTAAACACAAACAAACAGAATGAGGGACGACTTAACGGTCGTCCTTTTTTTATGGTCTACCATTTCGTTGCCTATCGAAAACGGTTCGATTATACCATATTCTAGGTAGTAAGAATGCCCATTCGATGGTATTTGGCAGGTAGTGCGAAATACGGAACTTTGCAAAGTGAAATTCTTCATCAAAACAAGACATTCAATACGCAAAGGAATATGGCTAGCACAACGGTTTCGGAAAAACCATATAGAAGTATTATCAAAGCAACGTCGTGGAGAGCAATAGGCACGTTCGACACCATGTTGATTTCATTTTTCATCACAGGAAATGTAAAATTTGCTGTTTCGATCGGAGGAGTCGAATTATTCACGAAAATGTTCTTATATTTCCTCCACGAACGACTTTGGAACAAAATCAAGTTTGGTCGCGTCGAGAAAAAAGAGATTGATTATCAAATATAGATTAATTAGTAAACGAGTAGACGAGTTAACAAGTAGACAACTTATAACTTTTGGCTTACGACTATTATATTATGCAAAAATCTGACTTATTATTTCTACCGATTTCGATCAACGTCACAGGCAAAAAAATCCTGATGATTGGCGGTGGTAAAATTGCCACACACAAAGCTGTCATCATGAAGCGGTTTGTGGACAATGTGACCGTCGTCGCACCCGAAATCAGTGCCGAGATTGAAGCGCTAGGATATACGCTCATTCGCAAAGAGTACGAACCGAGCGACCTCGACGGATATTTTCTGGTCTATGTAGTGACAGCCGACCACGAACTGAACCGACAAATAAAA
Source organism: Bacteroidales bacterium (assembly GCA_049315325.1). Classification (GTDB taxonomy): domain Bacteria; phylum Bacteroidota; class Bacteroidia; order Bacteroidales; family UBA7332; genus CAXXIC01. The sequence continues at coordinate 29,424 of JBMOKJ010000010.1, read as the reverse complement.
CAAGATTGTGAAGCGCGAGGAATTCTTGCTAGTGTGTGCGATGCACCGCTGCTGTGCGACTTCGTATCGCCCGCCATTCACAAAGAAGGAAACATCACCATATCAGTGGGTTCGAATGCCCAAAACGTCTATCAATCGGTGGACATTCGCAACCAAATAAAAGAACAATTCGAAAATGGACAACTCAAAATCAGAGACTTACAGAATACAAAAGGGGAAAGTAACATTGGTTGGTTTCGGGCCTGGAGATCCCGACTTGCTAACCTTGGGCGGCGAAAGAGCAATCTCGAATGCTGACATTATCTTCTACGACGACCTGATTGACAGTACATTTCTCGACAGATATACCGCCGAAAAGGTGTACGTTGGCAAACGTTGTCACCGCCACAGCCACGAACAGGACGAAATAAACCAACTGATGGTAGAAGCGGCTTATGATCAGAAAAACGTGGTTCGACTGAAAGGTGGCGACCCGATGATTTTCGGACACGGAGGTGAGGAGATTGAGTTTCTGCGCAACAATGGAATAGAGGTGAAAGTGATTCCGGGAATTTCGACCGGGACAGCGGTGGCAGCACTCACGCAAGTGCCATTGACCCACAGAGGAATATCATCGTCGGTGGCGTTCATCACCGGACATCGCCCAGATCTTTCGCTGCCAAATGCAGATACGCTGGTTTGCTACATGGCAGGATCGACCATTCATAGGATAGCGATTCAGGCAATTGCCGAAGGACGAAAACCCGAAACACCCGTGATGCTGGTGCACAATGTATCGCACACCGACCAAAAGGAGTATTTCTCGACACTAGAAGCCCTAAGCGTAGGCGACGAAACCTACCCCACTCCCATCATCATTGTGATTGGCGACGTGGTGAACCTTCGCAACAAAGATGAGGAGAGCGAAGAGGATATTTTCGACATCATCGAAAAAGAGTTTTCAGGCAACCTCAGCGGAACGCATCTGAACTGGGGAATCTGAGAAGAAGTTGTACGCTTTACGTTATAAGTTTTACGTAAAAATGCACATCACTTGCTTCGCCAATTAAATAGTAAATAGTAAATAGACAAATAGTAAATTCAAAATATGAGCTACAAACTAACACATCTCAAAGAACTAGAAGCAGAATCGATTTACATCATTCGCGAAGTGGCGGCACAATTCGAAAAGCCGGTATTGCTCTTCTCGGGCGGAAAAGACTCGATTGTGATGACACATCTCGCACATAAAGCGTTCTATCCAGCGGCAATTCCGTTTCCGTTGCTTCACATCGACACGGGGCACAATTTCCCCGAAACCATCGAATACCGCGACAGTTTAGTAAAGGAAATCGGAGCGACACTGTTGGTCGGTTCGGTGCAGGAAGACATCGACAAAGGCATCAGCGTAGAAGAAAAAGGCTACAACGCTAGTCGCAACAAACTGCAAACAGTGACTTTGCTTAACTCGTTGGAGAAATACAAATTTGATGCTGCACTCGGTGGAGCACGCCGCGACGAAGAGAAAGCCCGCGCAAAAGAACGCTTCTTCTCACACCGCGATGAGTTCGGACAATGGGATCCGAAAAACCAACGCCCTGAGTTGTGGAACATCTTCAACGGCAAAAAGAACCTAGGCGAGCACTTCCGCATTTTCCCACTCAGCAACTGGACTGAAATGGACGTGTGGCAATATATCCTACAGGAAAATATTCCGATGCCAAGCCTCTACTACACACACGAACGTGAAGTGATTGAGCGCGATGGAAACCTGTTGGCGAATCTACCTTTCATTACTTTGAAACCAGACGAAAAACCTACGGTAAAACGCGTTCGTTGTCGTACGATTGGCGATGTTACTTGTACGGGTCTCACGCTATCGGAAGCCAACTCACTGGAAGAAATCATCGACGAAATTGCTTCGTCGCGCGTTACCGAACGTGGTGGTCGCTCCGATGACAAACGCTCGGAAGCTGCAATGGAAGATCGGAAAAAAGAGGGATATTTTTAATTATTAAGAAGTTAAAAGGAGTTAGAGGGAGTTATCGCTTCGCTAAGAAATTAGAAGAATACATGCCCACTTACAACTTATAACTTACAACTTACAACTAAGGAAATGACACAAGAAAATATACAGACAAAAGACGAAGTGGGAAGCGGTTACCTCAATATGGAGTTGCTCCGTTTCTCGACCGCAGGAAGCGTGGATGATGGCAAAAGCACCCTCATCGGACGTCTACTCTACGATAGCAAATCGATTTTCGAAGATCAGCTCGAAGCGGTAAAAGAGGCCAGCAAACGCAGCGGTACCGAAGAGGTGAACCTCGCGCTGCTAACCGACGGTCTGCGCGCCGAACGCGAACAGGGTATCACCATTGATGTTGCATATCGCTACTTCGCTACGCCAAAACGCAAGTTCATCATCGCCGACACCCCGGGACACATTCAGTACACCCGCAACATGGTGACAGGTGCTTCGACTGCCGACCTCGCAATCATCCTTATCGATGCGCGTCACGGCATTTTGGAGCAAACCATCCGCCACTCTTACATCGCATCGTTGTTGCAAATCCCTAACGTGGTGGTTTGTATCAACAAAATGGACTTGGTGGATTTCTCTGAACAAGTGTATAACGACATTCTGGAAGGCTACAAAAAAATAACTAATGCGGTGAAACTGCGCAACATCCGCTTCGTGCCTATCTCGGCGCGTGATGGCGACAACGTAGTGGATCGCTCGGTGAATACACCTTGGTACACGGGCCAGACGTTGCTCGAAATTCTCGAAACAACTCCGGTGGCGCATAAAATCAACTCCGACGCAGCACGATTCCCTGTGCAATACGTGATTCGTCCGTATCAAGACCAATACCACGACTACCGTGGTTACGGCGGTCGTTTAGCAGGTGGCACGCTCAGCGTGGGCGATCCGGTAATTGTATTGCCTTCGGGGGTGAAATCGGTAGTGAAATCGATCAACGATTTCGACAAAGAGTTAGATTTTGCTTATGCACCGCAATCGGTGACCGTTCACCTCAACAGTCAGGTAGATGTGAGCCGCGGCGATATGATTGTAAAAGACGACGAAAACCAACCGCAAGTAGGTCAAAGCATCGCGCTAATGGTCTGCTGGTTGAACGAAAAACCACTTAATCTCAACAACAAATACATCATCCGCCACGCTACGAGCGAAACAAAAGGCATTGTGAAAGAGGTGAATTTCAAAGTGAATATCAACACGTTGGAAAATAATTTTGCAGATAAAACTATTCATGCGAATGACATCGCAATGGTCACCATACGCACAGCGAAACCGTTGGTATTCGATTCATACAGCCAAAACCGCATCACCGGAAGCCTCGTCTTTATCGACGAAAACACCTTTGAAACAGTAGGCGCCGGCATGATTGTGGATGAGTTGGAAAATGTGAAAGAGGGTAGTGGGATATAAGCCCCACCCCGACCCTCCCCAAAAGGGAGGGAGAAAAACCTCACCTCCCGATAATTATCGGGACTCCCAGTGAGGGGCTTAAAAGCTAACGCGCGTAAACATAGAAAACAAAATGTCTCAAAAAATAACAAAAGATAATATAGATTCTCTGACTCCCCCTCCTTGGGAGGGGGCTGGGGGGAGGTTTGATGCAGTAGATATTCTCCGTTACTTTCTCACCGAATACAAAGGCAAAATAGCCCTGTCGTCGAGCCTCAGTATCGAAGATCAGGTGCTGACGGATTTGGTAGTGAAAATCGACCCGACGGCACGCATCTTCACGCTCGATACCGGTCGCGTTTTCCCCGAAACCTACTCATTGATTGACCGCACGAACAAGAAGTACGGCATCAACATCGACATCTTCTTCCCAAATCACGAAAAAGTGGAAGAGATGGTGAAAACAAACGGCATCAACCTCTTCTACGACAGCATCGAGCAGCGTAAACTCTGCTGCCAAGTGCGCAAGATGGAGCCACTGAAACGTGCTTTTGCTGGACTGGAGGTTTGGATTTGCGGTCTGCGCCAGGAGCAATCGGTGACGCGCTTCAACACCAAAGCGGTGGAATGGGACGAAGCCAACGGCATCATCAAAATCAATCCGTTGGTGAACTGGCTCGAAAAAGATGTGTGGGATTACATCAAAACGAACGATGTGCCCTACAACGAGCTCCACGACAAAGGCTTCCCGAGCATCGGATGCCAACCCTGCACACGTGCCATTGCCGAAGGTGAAGAACTCCGTGCCGGTCGATGGTGGTGGGAAGCTCCAGAGCACAAGGAGTGCGGATTGCACAACAGGCCGAAGAAAAAATAAAACGACAAACCCGACAGGCTTTTGAAACCTGTCGGGTTTAGTATATCAATAACGAGGGTATGAACTTTCTAAAAGTCATCCCCTCGTTGTTAGTTAGATAATATTGATTAAACAGGATTATGAATAGCGAAAAACATCTAATTCTTTAAATGTGAATTGTATGCTTGCCACATAATTTTCAGCTTGAATCTCTCTAAAGAATTGCATAAATTCATTATAATATACTTCATTTTTATTGTTCGTAATAAGAAACTCCTCAAATTCATCAGGCATTTTTTCGAAAAGCTGACCAACTAAGATAGACAGGCTGTAAATTGTATTATTGCTTGATTCATTGTTAACCATATACTTTAGAAAATTACGCATATCATTTTTCGCAGCAAAATCTTTTATAAGTTTGGCAGCTTCCATATTTTTTTCACCTAAACGGAAATCACAAGTATGAAACATCCAAAAAGCTTGAACTTTCAGCTCTTTAGACGAAGACAAGAATTCTCGTAAATGCTCTACATTAATATTTATCATCTCCATCTCTTCCAAAGGGAAATTACCTAAACTATCTTTTGCAACTTCAGACTTCTTGATTTCTGAACTCAAAAATCGACTATTAAAAAGGAAATTCGGACAATATGATTTTACAACATCTAATATAATCTGTTTATAAGCTTCTTCATCTGAATATAAAGGACGTCCTTTAAGAATTAGTTCCCTCGTCAACTCAAAATTAAAAGATATAATTTCATTAGGTTTATCCAATCGAGGTTGATTAGCATATATAAATATTGCCTTTATGTGTTTTTCAAATTGCTCTTTCGTTTTATATTCATTCATATTTCGAAGATATGCTTCAATCGTAGAATGTTTTCCTTGTTTCGTCCATTCAACTATTTTTTGAGTCAAAACATCGATTTCTCCGCTGAAGGCATCCTTTAAATCAGCAGTTGGAATACTAATATTAGACACATTCATATCGAAATATCGACAGATATTTACTTCATAGAAAATTTGTCTGTGATCCTTTATAAGAACATCCTGTTTGTTTTGTGAACTCAATGTATGTGGAAATAGGATGTTAATAATTTGTGTGATCACAGAAAAATCATTCGAATAATTTTTCTGTAAATATCCTTGTAAAACAGGAATATCACCCCCTGTTTCAACTCTTTTTGTTTTTAAATATATTATCTCACCCACTGTATAATCGAATGTTTTCAGGGTAAGATAAGTTGAGTTAATCCAATTCTTATTGTATGCCTCTTTTTCTATAAGTTTGTATATTTCTGGATATTTCTTGTTCAAGAGCTGTAGATAAAAGAATTGTGTTTCATTAATATCTCCTTTCAACTTGATTAATGGAATGGATATTGTATTAACAAATCGGTAAACATCTCTTAGATTAGTGAAAAAATCCTCTATTATAGGCCATTCATAAGGCGTTTCAAAAAGAATTGGTTTTAACCAAATTTCGACCTCATCTCCCACTCGTTCCTTCAATTCATTCAGAAGAGTCTCTTTTAATATTGTACTTGGGAAAGCTGGCAATTGTATTTCTTGTTGAAAAATCTTTTCAAGATACACAGCACTTCCATATTCATTAATTGGTTTTAAAGCAGAGCTAACATACTTTTTATCGTACGAAACAAGAAATATCGTTCGGCTAAAATTGGCGGTATTTCTGATTAATCTTATAACCTCAATAATTTCCTCCTTATCCAACCTATCCAAATCATCAATGGATATCACAATAGGTCTTCCAATCTTCTCGATGCATGTTTTCACATGGTCAAATTTATCTTTAAGCGTACCTGTTTTATTTGAAATGAGATTGTAAAGAGATACCAAAGATTGGTTTTTATCGTAGTATTTGAGAAGAAGTTCTGTATATTCTTTTAACGGTGAATTAATTTGCGGATTAAGGGGTTGAAGCTCTTGCTCTAACGTAGCAAAAAAGTCTTGAATTAATGCTCTTGCATTGGAACTATACCAAGGGAGGAAATCAATAATTATAACGTCTTTATCTTCTCGTAAATATTCCTTTATCAAATTTGCGAAAGATGTTTTTCCCTCTCCCCATTTTCCTGTTATTCCAATTGCAAACGAATTCGATTTGTTTCTTTGCTTAAGAATTGTTTTGGCGACTGCACTTGCATACTCGTTTCGATATAGACGATCGTCATCTCTTCTCTTTATAGGTTCGCTTGAATCTACTGTTTGGTTATCTTTACTTTTTGCCAGAACAATAAACTTAAAAACTGAAACGATAAGAATAGAAAATACGCTAAATATTAAAACATCAGCTACATTAAATTTGGGGAAAATGGCGAAATGCTTATAGTCAAATCGACTATATTCAAGTCGTTCAACTGAATATATGACGACTATAACTATTGTCAGAAAAACCTGTTGATAGTTCAACAATCTATTATAAGACTTTCCAATCTTATAATAGGAGTAGCTACAATAAACAAGTATTGATAAAACCAGAACAATGTCCGATAAAATTGTCACCTTGTATTGAGACAGAATAGGGGCAACAATATAAGTTGAGTATAACTCAATCAATGGATTGTAGAAGAGAATTACTGAACCAATAACCATTGCTTTAAGAAGTAGTTTCTTTCTATTGATAATTATATAGTCCATTACAGATTGAATTCTTTTTCCCATAATTATGTGCATTAAATTTTTGCATTACAGTTACATATGATTGATGATACAAATTTACAAATTTTAAATTAGTCGTGCCTAGCTAACTTTTGAAATAACGGTCTGCACAAAACACAAGGAGAGAGAAAACTTATTACCGTATTTTCTCTCTCCCTCTTTTACCTTTTCCTTATCACAAATCAGTTTAGCCATTCTTCCAACTCTTTCATTACGTCAGAATGATACGCGTATTGTCCTTCTGATACTTGATTTTGAGAATCAACAATTTCACTTTTTTGCTCTTCGGTAAGAGATAGCGTCTGTTTATTCAGCTTACTATCAAGAACTTTCTTCAAGGCCTTCAAGAAACCAATATCGTTGATTTCATCAATTTGATGAACAATACTACTTTTTAATTCTAATGTTGTCATTGCCAAAGAAGTTTTGACAAAGATAATTATTGTACTAAAATCTGAAGCTGATATTTTGTGAAAATTTGAAGCAATAAGCTAAAAACAATTCACCCCCTCACTTCAAGTGAGAGGGTGAAAAGTCATTGTCAACTATTTATTTGCAAAATTAAAAGATTCTTCTCAACCAATTGTTGGTGAAACGAATGCGCGACACGCGGCGGCTCATCTTGATTTTATTCACATAGATGAGGAAGTACATCGCCGGAATCATCACCAACGTGAGGAACGTAGCAAACGTCAAACCATAGATGATGGTCCACGACAACGGACCGAAGAAGGCTACGTTATCGCCACCGAAGTGGATGTGTGGTTCGAGGTGTGCAAACAGACCATAGAAGTCGATATTGAAACCAAATGCCAATGGTACTAATCCGAGGATGGTGGCCGTAGCAGTCAACAATACCGGCGTGATACGTGTTTTACCCGCCTGAATGATGGCTTCGCGTGGTCGCATCCCCTCTTCGATAAGCACATCAGTGAATTCTACTAACAAAATTCCGTTTCGCACCACAATGCCGGCCAATGCCACGAGTCCCATACCAGTCATTACAATCGAAATGGTCTGTCCGCTAATCAGATAACCCAGAAGCACCCCAATAATACTGAAAATCACTTCTGAAACAATGATCACCGGTTTTGCCAACGAATTGAACTGCGTAATCAAGATAAACATAATCAGACACAATGCCAATCCCATGGCCATTCCTAAGAAATTGCCCGACTCTTTTTGATCCTCCTGTTCACCAGTCATTTTAATATCTACTTGATCCGATTTTTTGAACGATTTCAAGCTACGATTAACAGAAGCTACAACTTCATTTGCCGTAAATCCAGTAATTACATTGGCATTCACAACAATTACACGTTTCAATCCAAGTCGGCTTACTCCACCTACCGAATTTTGGTATTTAATCGTTGCCACGGCTGCCAAAGGAATGCTTCGTAGTACACCGGAGTTCATATCTCTATAAGTAATGTGCGTATTGATTAATCGATCCACATTTTCACGTTGATCTTTCGCAAAACGAAGTTGAATTGGATATTGCTCCTCCCCTTCGCGGAATTTCGAACTCTCTTTGCCATACACCGCTGAGCGAAGCTCTGTACCCACTTGACCAGTAGAAATACCTTCAATATTGGCACGTGTGCGATTCAAATCAATGGTTACCTCAGGCTTGGTGCTTTCGAAATCTGTCTTAAACTTATCAGCTCCCGGAATGTGCAACGAATCGAGATAAGAAATCAATCGCCCACTGGTGAGAATCAACTCATCCATATCGTCGCTGCTAATTTCGATGTTCACAGGTTTCCCTGTTGGAGGTCCACCTTTCAGTTTCTCAACATTGATTTCAGTGCCCGGAATACCTTTTACTGCAGCGCGAATTCGCTCGAGGTAATCATTTGTATTTTCACCCTTTCGTTGAGCAAATTCCACAAAATTGATGGCAACTTTCGCCTTGTGTGAAGTCTTAGAAGTGGTATTAAACTGATCTTCTGAAGCTCCCAATGCAACATTCGACACAACCGATTCCACAATTGGGTTATTCTTACCAAGCACTGTCATAATGCGACCTTCAACCAAACGAGCTACACTATCAGTCACACGCACATCGGTTCCGATAGGCATTTTGATAAATGTATTGATTGTGTTGGGTTGATTGTCAGGGAAAAATTCAACTTTAGGAGGAAACATGCCAACCAATATAAAGGTAACAAAGAAAAGAGCAATCAATCCAACCAAAAAGCGACGTGGTCGTTTTCCTACTAAAATATAGCGCAAAAGGTGTTCGTATTTATCTAATATTTTTGGAATTACCGTATGTTGAAAATGCAACAACACCTTGTAGCCAAACATATTGTGCAATACAAAACTGAAGATAAAGAAAATCAACAGATTGCCTGCAAAGTGCCATCCTGCCGCATGAAACAGAGTCACAAAAATAGTCAGAGCTGCCGAAATTGCCCACATGCGTTGACGCGGCATACCGTGGTGATCTTCGTCTTTTTTCATAAACTGCACAGCAAACACCGGATTGATAATGTAAGCCACAATCAACGAAGCAAACAGTGTGATGATAATCGTGACTGGAATGTAGTACATAAATTTACCCATCACACCCGGCCAGAAAGCCAACGGGAAGAATGGAGCCAAAGTGGTGAGTGTTCCAGATAAAATTGGGATAAACACTTCTCCTGCGGCTGCTTTTGCAGCCTCTTTGATGGTTAGTTTACCTCGCATAAATATGCGGTGCGTATTTTCGATTACCACAATTGCATCGTCCACTACAATACCAAGTGCAAAAATAAAGGCAAACGTCACCAACATATTCATCGTAAAGTCGATACCCGGCATCACGATATAGGCCAATGCCATCGATATTGGTACGGACAATCCAACAAAAAATGCATTGGTAACACCCATAAAGAACATCAACACGATGATTACAAGAATAAAACCAATTATGATGGTGTTATCTAAATCGGTAATCGAACTGCGGGTGATTTTACTTTGATCTCCAGAAATTGAAACTTTGATGTCTTTCGGAAACTTGTTTTCTTGCAAAGTAGTTAGCACATCTTTGATTTTATCCGATGCGTCGAGCAAATTCTGTCCGCTTTTCTTAATCACATTCAAAATCAGCACATTCTGTCCATTCAAGTGGGCAAAACTCTCCTGTTTTTTGAAATCCAATTTTACTTCTGCCACATCTTTTAGATAGACCAAACCGCCACCTGATGATTTAATAACTAAGTTTCGAAGTGTTTCAACGTCTTTGAACTCACCTACCACACGAATGTTTCTACTCATGCCCTGCAAGTCGATAGCTCCACCCGAAATGGTGGCGTTTTCGCTCGCAATTGCACGATCCACATCGTTGAACGTGAGGTTAAACGATTGCATCTTGTACATATCGAGATTCACTTGCACCTCTTTTTCGAGCGCACCTATGATATCAACACGCGTGATTTCGCTCAACTCCTCGATGCGATCTTGTGCCTCATCGGCATATTTCTTCAACTGATCGAGCGGGTAGTTTCCCGAAATATTGAGCGACATAATCGGAATTTGCGACATATCAATCTCAATCACCGATGGATCGGCGGGTAAATCGGAAGGTAAATCTTTTTTGGTCTTATCTACTGCGTCGGTTACTTTACGCTTAGCCTCAACCTGATCTACAGAAGTTTGAAACTCAACCACCACTGAGCTCATATCTTGAACCGAGTTACTGCTGATTTTCTTGACTCCACTGATTGATTTAAGGTTTTTCTCAATCGGACGAGTCACTAGATTTTCCATATCCTGAGGCGATGTTCCAGGATAAACCGTATTCACAATCAACGTGGGAATAATAATCTCCGGAAATTGCTCTTTAGGTATAGTTACACGGCTATAATAGCCAAAAATACCAATGATCACCACCAAAACATAAATGCTGGTCTTGTTGTCAATCGACCAACTGGTGGGCTTAAAATCTTTTATCTTTTTCGACATTTCTATCTCTGTTTAATTGAATTACAACTTAACTTCCACTCCGTCTGATAGGCTCAACTGACCCGCAGTAACAATCTGATCGCCTGCAACCAGACCTTCTTTTACTTCTGCCAAACCGTTGTAAGTCATACCTTGTGTAATGTATCTTTTTTGCGCAACTTTTTTGCCTTTGGCATCGCTCGATACGATATACACATAAGAACCTTTAGCATCATTCTGCACCAAATTAATCTTCACAACTACTGCTTTAGGGTTTTTGTAATCGGTAATTCGCAATACAGCAATCATATTGGCTTTCAAGTTTTTTTGATTACCTGGCAAACGAACTTCCACTTTGAACGAGCGATTTGCTGGTGTGATGTATTTACTTGCCGATGATATTTTGCTTTGTACCTCTTTTTGTAAATCGGGGAACCACAGCGTAACTGCATCGCCAGTCGAAATGCTTGTATTGTATGCTTCTGCCACATCTGCTACGACTTTGATACTCGAAAAATTGATAATTGTAGCCACTGCAGCTTGTGGTCCAACAGACATACCCACTTTCAGTGGAAGATCTTCTACCGACCCATTAATTGGCGATTTTACTTGGAAATAGTCGAGTTGCTCCTTCATTGCTGCCAATGAATTTTCCAACGCTTCTTTGTTTGTTTTAGCTTGCAAATATTGCATCTCAGACCCGATTTTTTGATCCCACAAACTTTTCTGACGTTCGTACATCTCAAGCGCCAATTTGTATTGTGCCTGCGTCGACGCCAATGAACTGCGCATCATTCGATCGTCGATTCTTGCAATCACTTGACCTTTGCGCACTTGACTACCTACACCTACTAAAACTTGTGTAACAACTCCAGCACCTTGTGGGAAAACCTTCACATTTTCTTCGCCGTCGAGTGCCCCTTGCACTTCTATGGCGTGGGTAAAGAGTTGGGTAGAAACAGCTTCGGCAGAAACAACAATTGCATCGCCTTTTGCAGTACTATCCTTTAGTTCAACCTCAAGTTTAGCAATCTTATCCACCAACTCTTGTTGGTCTTTTTTAAGTTTAATAAGTTCTGCATTTTTGTCGTGCTTGCAGCTTGCCACAGTAGCAAAAAGTATCGCTGCAAAAATTATCGGTTTGAAATTCGTTTTCATATTGTAAAGTTTATTTTGTTTATTAATCAGTTATTCAATTACTTGACGTTGTTAATTTCTGTAGCTCCACACGGGCATTGAGCAAACTTAGGACAGAGTTGTAATAGTTGCTCACAGCGGTGAGATATTGACTTTGAACCTGTGTCAGTTCAAGACTCGAAGAGACGCCTTGTTTGAATTTGGCAGTTGTTTTTTCGAAAATGCGTTGGCTCAATTCGCTGCTCTCGCGTTGATTGAGAAACGTGTTGTAGGCTGTTTGATAATTCAATCGTTGGTTATCGAATTTCAATTGCAATCCTTTTTCGGCTTCGACCTGTGAATTTTCAGCTTTTTCGAGAGCGAGTTTAGCTTGTTTCACCTTCATGAGGCGACTTCCGCTTGAGAATATTGGTATAGATAGCGTTACGCCAAATACATCTTTTGGTTCGAAATCAAGTGCAGGCACTTTTTGTTTCTCCTGATGTTGGTAAAATGCGGCAAGCGTAGGTAAATATGCACTTTGTTCGCGACGCAGACTCAATTTCTGAGCAGAAACGCTGTTCGTGACCATCTGAAAATCGATGTTTTGCTTGATGTTAAACTCATGCCCATCGAATGGAGAAACCGCAGCAATTACATCCTGTAATTTGTCTGTCAATGTAAGTTCTTGACTTAAATCTGTACCCATTTGGTACTTCAACAAGTTGTGGACGTTTTTCAACTGCCCTTGTAGCGATAGCTCCAGATTGCCAATCATATTGAAGTTGATTTGCAGTTGATCTAAATCGGACTGTTCGTTGAATCCAGCTTTGTTGATTGCTTTCATCTCCTTCAATGTTTGGGCGGTCAACTCTTTGTTTTGCTGAACAATTTTCAAATTTTCAGCCAAAATTACAGCTAAATAGTAGGTGCTCTCCACCATCGATTCAGTTTCGATGCGGCTTTTCGTCAGCGATTGTTCCGAAATAAGTTTATAAACCTTTGTGGCTTGCAAACCAACAATGTATTCGCCACTGAAAATCAGTTGCGAAACCTGCAATTTCAAAACGGTATTGTCTTTGGGTGAAATAGGAAAACCTTCGCCAGAAAAAAAGTATTGATTCAAACCGCCTGGAGTATCTTTCGTAGTTTCAGCAAAGCCTTGTGGCCATGTATTTTTCCCTCCTGGAAAAAGGGCATCTTTTGTATATCCCGTTGTCGGGAAACTAAACGATGGCACATTGAATAAATGTTGATAATTTGCCGTTGCCGACACCTGTGGCAAACCTATGGCAGTGGTCTCTATCACCTTCTTTTTGGCAATCGAAACATCTAATTTGGCATTTTTGATGGCGGTATTGTTCTCTAACGCAATCTTCTTGGCCTCTTGCAGCGACAGACTTCGACTTGAGTTCTGCGCAGACAGCCCCGAGATTGAAAGCAGTGCGACAGCCATCAGCCAAAAGCTAATCTTCGTTTTTCGTACTTTGTTCATACTTCTCTATTTGTTTGTTGTTGATGTTTAATTTGATTATTGTTTATTATGTAGCCAGAATCTCTTCCAGTCGTTTTATTCCTTTTGGCGTTGCAATGCCACGTACATGATAATTCAAAATTTCGTTGAAGAACTCTTTGGTCAACATCTCCTCGAACGTGAAAATGCAGGAGTCAAAAGAGCTTTCGAAACGAACTAGAACCGTCTTTGCTATTATCTCGCCATTCACTTCAGGTCGATAGAATCCCTCTTTCTGACCACGTTGTATATTTTCGATGGCGACTTTATACATATGAGAGCGTTTGTTTGTCACAATTTGATTGAATGTAGCAGGATAATATTTTCGTAAATCGTTATCCATAGCATAGCTGTGCTCGCGCGACATTTTATCCATAAATTGGTGAATAGCCACCATTTCGCTAATAGCATCGGGGCAGTCGGTAATAAGCTTATCGACAATGCCTGTCTTTTCAACCAAAAGCACTTTCACCACCTCATCTACCAGCTTTTCCTTATCAGAAAAGTGTTGGTATAAGGTCTTTTTCGAAATGCTCAATTCGCGCGCCACATCGTCCATTGTCACACTTTTGATGCCATAACGAAAATACATATCCTTGACCCGATTGATTATTTCTAATTGTTCTGGATTCATCTTTTTTTGTCAAATTTTCTGCAAACGTAGGAAACTTTATTTATTAAAATAGTTTCCATAGTATAAAAGTTTACGCCGTTTCAGTAGTTTAACGATTCTCATCTAAAAACGGTTCGGTCATTAACATCAATTAATTCTTTTAGCCATTCACGTGCAAAGATGCACATCAGGCTGTTTCAAAACCATTAAAATACGATGAATAAAGAAAAACCGCGCTGAATGAACCCTATTTTAATCCTAAAAAGACATATAAACAATCGAACATTTTGAATCATGGAGTTGTTTAATCTTTAATCAGTTAACTTCAAAACTCAACTAATTTTCCACTCAAGGAGTTCAAACTTAAACCTTTAACTTATGAAAATCCTAAAAATCATTGGCCTCACGCTAGCAGGCATCGTTGCTTTAGTGCTATTGATAGCTTTATTTGTCAAAAAAGAGTACGCCGTAGAGCGACAAACGACTATCAATAAGTCGAAAATGGAGGTATTCGACTACATCAAAGTCCTGAGAAATCAGCTCAACTACAGCGTTTGGGCTAAAATGGACACCAACGCCGTCACCGAATTTCGTGGAGCAGATGGTGCGGTAGGCTCGGTTTACACATGGAAAAGTCAAAACAAAGACCTTGGCGCAGGTGAGCAAACCATCACTGCCCTTGCCGAAGGCGAACGCATCGACTACGAACTACACTTCATCGAGCCGTTCGAAACGCACGACAATGCCTATTTCCTGACCTCTGCCGTCAACGACAGCACCACGACCGTCAAATGGGGATTCGAAGGCAAAATGAACTACCCAATGAACCTCATGCTACTGTTTATGGACATGGACAAAATGTTGGGCAAAGACCTCCAAGGCGGATTGGACAACCTCAAAGCCGTATTAGAAAAAAAGTAACCGATGGAAAAACCGTTAGTCGATAACGATTTCCTACTCGAAAAGTTTGAGGGAAAAGGTGGCTGGACGTATGCCACCATCCCTCAAATTGCACCCGACAAGAAGCGCTATTTCAATTGGGTGAAAGTGCGTGGCTTTATCGATAGCTACGAGATAAAGTGCTACAACCTCATGCCAATGGGCAACGGCTTGCTCTTCCTACCCGTGAAAGCCGAGATTCGCAAGAAAATCGGCAAACAAGCTGGCGACACGGTGCACATTACACTCTATTCCGACAATTCTGCCCTCGAAATTCCCAAAAACCTGCTCCTCTGCCTCGAAGAAGAACCCGTGGCGTTAAAAAACTTCAACTCCTGGACCGAAAGCGAACGAAAATGGTACATCGAGTGGATCGCCTCCGCCAAACGCGAAGAGACACAAATCGACCGCATCGCCAAAACTATCAATCGCTCTTTGCTAGGATTGCGGTTTCACGATAAGGAGATTTAGGCGCCCAAATCCTTAAGAGACTTATCTACAAACTCTGTCCTAAAATCCCTAAAACGCCACACTATCAGATTAATTAGCTGATAGTATGGCAATTAACACATATCATCACTCCTGCTTTATAGTGCATTTCTCGAGCTACAGAGAACATTTCTGGAGCTACAATGCACAACCTTAGAGCAGTT
Organism: Bacteroidales bacterium; assembly: GCA_049315325.1. Classification (GTDB taxonomy): domain Bacteria; phylum Bacteroidota; class Bacteroidia; order Bacteroidales; family UBA7332; genus CAXXIC01. Next base: position 13,710 of record JBMOKJ010000010.1, on the reverse strand, counting down.
TTGCGCATCGTTTTCACTCCGTTATTATCTGTAACTGCAACTATCTTTATCGCTCTTTCATCGATAAGGTGTGGGGCTATTCCACAATTTGCGTAATCGTCTGTATTTTCCATTCACCAATACATTATATTTAAAGTGAAGAATGTATATTTGTGGGATGTTGATTTGAGTTTTTGAAATGGGAAGAAGAGAGATTTTACATTAGAAGTTTTCCATCTTAATTTGACACATATTGCTGATGATGGATGCAACCAAATAAATAATCAATAAGATAAATTGGATTTTTAGAATTAATTATAAATTACCTAATTGGATATACGCCATAAACATATCAACATGCAAACTGTAATTATATGAATTTTAGAGAATCTACTTTTTTTGCAGAATCGATATAATCAGAAAATTATGGTGAACGAACAAATTAAGTGGTGTATACACTGATGTTCAATACAAGCGAAAAACTCATTGACTTTTAACTAGCTGATGTTAAAGATATATGCCTTTAAAAGAAAAATTGATTTATATTGATGGGAGCGACAGAACCAATGATATTGTTTCTTACCGTTTCATTGGTATGGGTTATTCAAAAGACAAATGTGCTATCAAATATAAAAATATTGAAAAGGAATATTTTTATAGTGCAAATAAAGTAAAAATAGTAAAATCTGCTATTAAAAGCGAAAAATCTAGCAATATTTTTCAATATCTGAACCAAATTGCAGGCGTTGTCGGGCTGACTACCGAAGAAGGAGAAAACATACTTGCTGACAGTTACTCTAAAATCACATTCATTCCCGAATATTCCATACTTGCTAATTTCCTTAATGAATTACAGCCAACAGCAAATAACTTTAATAACCCGATTGAAATATTTCCGTTTGGTTTCAATTTAAGTCAAAAAGAGGCAGTAAATAAAGCGTTTAACTCGCCCTTGAGCGTAATCGAAGGTCCTCCCGGGACAGGCAAAACACAGACAATACTGAACATTATCGCCAACGCTGTAATGAACGGACAAAGCGTTGCCGTTGTATCGAGCAACAACTCTGCAACAAAAAATGTCTATGAAAAATTACAAAAGATCGGAATTGAGTTTTTTGCCGCTTTACTTGGAAATTCCACTAATAAGAAAGAATTTATTGATTCTCAAACTGATATTCCTGATTTGTTGCAATTCAATTTGTCGGACAGTGAAAAATCATATATAAAACAAACATGCGAAAACCTTTTTAATCAACTCTCGGAATATCTTCGACAAAAGAACGAATTGGCGTTATTAAAGCAAAAACTCGACTCTTTGACAACGGAATACAAGCATTTTCAAGACGAAAATAAAATAGAAAACAATTTTGATTTATTGAAAAGCACCACAGCCGACAAATTACTTGCTCTTTGGGTTGCCATTGAAAACCAAGCATTAACCAACAAAAAACTAACTTGGTGGCAAAAATTGCTTTATTGGTACAGATATGGAAGAAAAGAAAAAACCTTATTTGATATTCCTGCTGAAAAAGCGATACTTATTTGTCAATCAAATTATTATCCTGTAAAAATCGAGGAGTTGAAAAACCGACAGAATGCATTAGAAATTTCTCTATATAGTTTTTCTTTCGACAACAAAATGAAAGAATACAGCCAACTTTCAATGCAACTTTTTAAATCGGAACTTTACAAAAGATACAATCCTAACAAACGGGAAAAATATGAAATTACGCAATTGCGTTCAAATTCAGAGAAATTTCTTAAGGATTACCCTGTTGTTATGAGTACAACATATTCATTACGAAGAAGTTTAGCCGAAGAAATAACTTATGACTTTGTAATTATTGACGAATCTTCGCAGGTCGATCTGGCAACAGGTGCACTCGCTCTTTCTTGCGCCAAACGAGCCGTGATTGTTGGTGATTTAAAACAACTTCCGAATGTAGTTGATGACAGAATGAAAGAAAAAACAGATGTCGTTTTTGATAATTTTTCTATTCCTGAACCATATCGGTACTCAAATCATAGTTTGCTTGCTTCTATTATGGAAATTTTTCCACACATCCCCAAAACACTGTTGAGAGAACATTATCGTTGCCACCCAAAAATTATTGAATTCTGCAATCAAAAATTCTATGATAATCAACTTATTATACTCACAGAGTCTGAAAGCGAACGAGAACCATTGATAGTTTACAAAACTACGGCGGGCAATCACGCTCGCGAAAAAACAAATCAACGACAAATTGATATGATTATCAACGAGATTATTCCAAAAGAGAAACTCGAAGGCATTGATTTGGGCATTGTTACTCCTTATCGTAATCAGACAAATGCTTTGCAACGAGCATTTAACGGAACAAAAATCAAAGCCGATACAGTTGATAAATTTCAAGGAAGAGAGAATGATGTCATTATTCTTTCAACAGTTGATAATGAAATTTCAGAATTTACCGACAACCCAAATCGCTTAAATGTGGCTATTTCGAGAGCAATAAAACAATTAATTTTGGTTGTGAACGGTAACGAAAGCGACAAAGACAGCAATATTACTGACTTAATCCGTTACATTGATTATAATAACTTTTCCATAAAAGAAAGCAAATTGCGTTCTGTTTTCGATTATTTGTACAAAGGTTACGAACAAAAACGTGCTGAAATAATATTAAAAAGTGGAAATCAATCCGACTTTGACAGCGAAAACATGATGTATGTATTAATTTCAAACATACTCAAACAAGACAAATTCTCAAAATATGATGTCGTTTTGCATTTCCCTCTACGCAATGTGATTAAAGATTTTTCCAAGCTTACAGAAGAAGAACAAAAATACGCACAACATCGCAACACTCATCTTGATTTTCTAATTTACAACAGGCTTGGTAAAAGTCCAGTACTAGCAATTGAAGTTGATGGATTTGAATATCACAAAGCAGGAACAGAACAAGCCGAGCGTGACAAGAAGAAGGATAGCATATTAGAAAAATATCAATTGCCATTACTTCGTTTCTTAACAACTGGTAGCGGCGAAAAGCAAAAATTGATAGATAAACTGACAGAAATAACAACAAGTTGATAGACCCAAATACGCGCTCTTAGGTTAGCCCTCTTTGGCGCGAGTTTTTTTACTCATATTTTTTATTAGTCAGTTTGAAACTGACATATTGCGAATCAAAGAAATGACACTGTATTTTAAAGCAGCAAAGTAATCTATCCACCTACATGAAACAAAAACCGTTATCCTTCCTCCTCATATTTACACTCATTCTGGGGCAATACGGGAATGCTGTTTTTGCAAGCAACCTTAAAAGTGAACCCAATCAGACAATTCTGAATCGTATTGATTCCATCGTAGAGAACGCGATACAGTTGAAGGTGTTTCCGGGTTGTCAGGTGTTGGTTATAAAAGATGGCAAGCCGCTGTATGATAAGTGCTTTGGTTACTACACGTACGATTACACTAAAAAAGTGGAATCTAACACGCTCTACGATTTGGCTTCGCTGTCGAAAACGACCGGCACACTGCTTGCTGTGATGAAGCTGTACGACAACGGCCAACTAAAACTAACCGCCAAAGCTTCTGATTACCTCCCCTTTCTGCGGGGCACCAACAAAGAAAACATCACCCTCAGCGAGCTGCTGTTTCACGAAACTGGGTTGCCTGCCGGACTGCCTTTCTACGAATTGGCGATGCAGAGAAAGAATGTGCTGTCGTTGCCAAAAATGCCGCAAGACTCTACAAACTTTGTTCCGCTCAACAGTAAAAACTACGAATACAAGCCAGATTGGGTATCGAAAACTCCAAACATCGGATTTCAATCGCAGGTAACGGATAGCTTCTTCATCACCAACAGTTTTCATGCGGCAGCCATGCAGATGATGGCCAACGCGCCAATGAAAAGCAAGACTTACCTCTACAGTTGCCTCAACTTTTTTCTGCTGAAAGAGCTAGTGGAAGCCATCAGCCACACACCAATGGATGATTTTCTCGACAAAGAGTTTTATCTCCCGATGGGTTTAAAGAGTATGATGTATTTGCCGCTTCGTAGTCACACAAAAGAGGAGATTGCGCCTACAGTGCAGAAAGATTTCTTGCGAAATGGAACGATACAAGGATTTGTGCACGATCCCGATGCCGCATTCTTTGGTGGAGTTTCTGGCAATGCAGGTCTATTTGCTACGGCGCACGATGTAGCCACCGTTTACCAACTGCTGCTCAACAATGGAGAATTGGACGGCAAACGTTACCTTAGCGCCGAAACATGCAAGCTCTTCACGACCACTACTTCAGCTAGCGGAAGACGTGGGTTGGGATTTGATAAACCGGTATGCGGCAATCCGAAAGAGAATCCGTGCTGTGAATCAGCTCCTGCAGCAGTTTATGGACACACTGGCTATACAGGTACCTGCTGTTGGGTGGATCCAACCAACCAACTCATCTATGTATTTCTCAGCAACCGCACTTTCCCCAACGATGGTTTGAATAAATTGGCTAAATTGCACATTCGACCCAAAATTCAGGAAGTGATTTATCAGTCGATTGGCAAGCAATTATCAGTGGAAAATCACTAAGAGACTTACTTGCTCCAAGTCAAATCCGCCCCTAAATCCCCTAAAGGGGACTTTGAGATTCTGCGGTTAATCATTGTTTATTAATGCTCTAATATTAGGAATAATTCCTCTGCAGAAGTCCCCTTCAGGGAATTTAGGGGCTATTAAATTAAACATTATGCTATCTTTGCCTTATCGAAATTCATCAATCTATGAAACAAACATCTCTCTTCTTCAAAATAGCAATTCTAGGATTAATCTTAATGAGTTGCAACCACGCAAACAAAAAGGCAGACAACACAAGCACCACAAGTGGAAATGACAAAGTCGCTGCTGTTCAAACCAAAAACACAACAGCTCAGATTTTGGCAAAACCACAAGTTCCAATTCTTTGCTACCACCAAATTGTGGATGGCAAGAAGAGCGAATACGCCGTCAGTTTATCTACTTTTGCAGCGCACATCAAGATATTGGCAGACAGTGGCTACCACTCCATTTCGCCAGCGCAGTTGTACGATTATCTGGTGTACAACAAGACTTTACCCACAAAACCGGTGATGATTACGTTCGACGATTCGCGGGCAGAGCATTCCGAAATTGCCGCTCCAACGCTCGAAAAATACGGATTCAGAGGTGTATTCTTTATCATGACCATCACCTACAACAAAAAGAACTACATGACCACCGAACAAATTGCCAACCTTGCAAAAGCAGGTCACACCATCGGTATGCACAGTTGGGACCACACGATGGCGACGAAATACGCAGATTCCACCGACTGGAAGAAACAGGTGGTGACTCCTACCCTCAAATTAGAAAAAATAGTAGGCAAGCCTGTCGAATATTGGGCTTACCCGAACGGCGTAAACAACCACAAAGCGGCCGAAGAGCTAAACAAGCACTACAAATTGTCGTTTATACTTTCCACCAAGCGAGATTCGTTGCTGCCGCTGCAAACCGTTCGTAGAATGATTGTTCCAGAGTGGTCGGCTCAAAGTTTGCTCAAGTCGATGCGAAAAACTTTTGACAAGAAAGAAAAAATATAATATGCAGTATTTGCCCCTAAATCCCCTAAAGGGGACTTTGAGCTTCTACGGTTAATTATCGTTCGTCAATGATCAAAATCCCCAAATAACAGTGCTGCAAAAGTCCCCTTCAGGGGATTTAGGGGCAATTTAATAAACTTTCAACCAAAACCCAACCTATGAATCAGAAACACCTCATCGCATTCGCTCTTGCGTCAATTTTTGTCTTCGCTGGATGCAATCAAGATAAAGCAAAAAAAGCCGCAGTACAGGCTGCACAGGAAAAGAAAACCGAAGTTATCAAAACCGATACACTCGCTTACCAAAAGAAGCTTCATGCACTGGCAAATGGTGACACGACGGGTAGATGGCCAAATCACCTTCGCGACTATCCGCTCGATGGAGCAATTCTGCCATTCAAACGGATTGTGGCTTATTATGGCAATCTCTACTCAAAAAAGATGGGTGTTTTGGGAGAATACCCACCTAAAGAGGTGTGGAGAAGGCTGAACATAGAACTTGATGCGTGGAGAAAAGCAGACTCAACAACACCTGTGCAACTGGCTATTCACTACATCGCCGTGGTGGCGCAAGGCATCCCAATGAAAGATGGAAAGTATTGCAAACGGATGCCGGATGTGCAAATTGATTCAGCTTTGGCAATTGCAAAAATGGGAAATGCCATCGTATTTTTAGACATACAAGTGGCGCTGAGCGACGTACAACATGAAGTTCCACGATTGGAGAAATACCTCAAAATGCCACAGGTACATTTGGGCATCGACCCCGAGTTTTCGATGAAAGACGGCAGCATCCCCGGTCATAAGATTGGCACCATGGATGCTACGGACGTCAACTTTTGCGCAGATTACCTAGCCAAATTGGTGAAAGCAAACAACCTGCCGCCAAAGATTCTGATTGTTCACCGCTTCACACAGGGAATGATTCGCAACTACAAAAACATACGCCTACATCCAGAAGTGCAGATTGTGATGAACATGGACGGATGGGGCGAACCAGTACTGAAACGCAGCACCTACAAACTCTATATCTACAAAGAGCCCGTTCAATTCACCGGATTCAAACTGTTCTACAAAAACGATTTGAAGAAATCGCCTAATCACATGCTGACTCCGGCTGAACTGATGAATCTGAAACCTTTACCGATTTACATTCAATATCAGTAGATCGTGAAATAGAATTTTCCATTGAAGGAGCGAGTTTAAAATCTCGCTCCTTTTTTATACTCCCAAAATTCATTTTGCGAACGAAATGCGTTTTGATTTGTTATTTCTCCATACAAATCAACTCGTATTACTATGTCGAAGACAAAACAGATAGAGCGCATTGTGCCTCCCCCATCGCCACATATGGTAGGTGACGGATTTCGTGTACACAATTTCTTTCCAGGAGTGATGAGCATTGAGCGAATGAGTCCATTTTTGCTAATGGATTATGCTGCCGAATTCTACTTCCCACCGAGCGACAAGCAGCGCGGTGTGGGTGTGCATCCTCACCGTGGATTCGAAACAGTAACACTCGCCATACAAGGTCGCGTGGCACACCACGACAGCGCTGGAAACAGTGGCGTGATTGGCACTGGCGATGTGCAATGGATGACTGCCGGTAGCGGTATTTTGCACAAAGAGTATCACGAAAAGGAGTTTACCGCCTCTGGAGGACTATTCCAAATGGTACAGCTTTGGGTCAATCTTCCGGCAAAGCACAAAATGACCGCTCCTAAATATCAACCCATCACACACGATCAAATTCCAAAGATTGAAATTCCCAATAACGGTGGCTCAATCGAAGTGGTAGCGGGGAATTTCGACAACGTAACAGGCGCTGCATCAACTTTTTCACCCGTCAATCTGATTAAATTTCACTTGAAATCAGGAGTGAAATATTCGTTTGATATGCCTGAAAACTACAACACAGGCATTATCATTTTAAATGGTAGTCTGCTCGTCAACGGTGAAAAGACCGCACTTCGCGACCATTTTGTGTTGTTTCGCAATGTGGGCGAAACCATCGAAGTGGAAGCATTGGAGGAGGTTTCGTTTTTGGTGTTGAGTGGCGAACCCATTAACGAACCGATTGCACCTTACGGCCCATTCGTTATGAACACACGCGAAGAGCTTGTTCAAGCCTACAACGATTTTGAAAACGGCAAATTTGGCTATTTAGAAGATTAAATCGAAATCTTACCACTAAGCCTCCAAGAAAACTAAGAGCATACTAAGTAATAGGACAAATATAATGTCGGATTTCAAAAAAAAAGTAATAGAACGCGGATTTTACAGATTAAGCGGATAAGCACGGATATGTATCGAACGGATTTAAGACAGATATTTGTGATGCTAGCATCACAGATTAGAGGTTAGTTGAGAGAACAATTCAACGTAGTTGAATTAAAATCAGTTTTAAATCCGCTATAGCAGCGTTAATCAGCGTTCTATTTAAAGTTGATTGAATCTAACTTTTTACGTCATTATTTGATTCCCATAACTTAAGTTTTTGTTGAAATAAGAAAGATGCGGACATCTCTTTTTAGTTAATCAATTACCTTTCGGCACTGTCAATCAGTAAAAAAATGATTTAAAACCGTTTTCTTTGTGTAAACTTAGAGGCTTTGTGACTTTGTGGCAAATCCATTCTACAATAAACATTCTCCCAGAGCCGTTATATCTTTCAGAAATTAAGACAATTTAGTATAACACTGTTGGAGTGAATCGCTATTCCACGTAAATTTGCACGACTAAAAAATCCTATCCCTCAATTTCGCAAACCCTTAATACTCTATTCGATATGATTCTTCTTCAAGCTGTACCTGCTGTTGCTCAAAACAATGCTGCTGGAATTTCACTTCTCGAACTGCTTGGCAAAGGCGGTGTCATTATGATTCCAATCTTGATATTGTCGTTGATTTCGGTTTATATCTTTGTCGATAAATACATTAGCATCTACAAAGCGTCGAAAGCAGAGAAGGATTTTGCACATAGAATCGTGCTTGAGATGAAGCGAGGACACAAAGAAGAGGCACAGCGCATCTGCAAAAACAACAACGCCATGGGCGCAATCTTCGAAAACGGTATTATGATGTACGGTAAACCCGTGCGCGACGTAGAAGCGATGATGGAGACAACTGCTAACGTGGAACTTGCCAAGATGGAACGAAACGTATCTTACCTCGGTATTATCGCCAGTGTGGCGCCAATCCTTGGATTTATCGGAACAATCACCGGAGTAATTGCCATTTTCTACAACATTTCGCTCACCGACAACGTGAGCATCGGTGGCATTGCTGATGGACTTTACCAAAAGATGATTTCGAGTGGAACTGGTCTGTTTGTGGGTGTAATCGCCTACTCTTGCTACCACGTACTGCAAATGCGCATCGACAAATTCACACAACGTTTGCAAGAAGAGGAGTTGGTCTTCATTAAATCGATGCAAGAATGAAGCTGAACAGAAAAAAACATTTCCAACCGGAGGTTGCCACGACGTCGTTAAACGACATCATGTTTTTCCTGCTGCTCTTCTTTCTGATTATCTCCACGCTGAGCAATCCGAACGTCATCAAGATTCTTTTGCCTAAGGCACAATCGGCGCAAAAGATGAACAAGCAGCAGATTACGCTCACGGTTTCGAAAGACAAAAAATACTACATCGACCAACAAGAGGTGAAAATTGAGCAGCTAAAGACTCAACTCGAAGCCAAAATCGGAAACGTAGAGTCGCCAACCATCGTGTTGCGATTCGATCCCACGCTCAATGTACAGGATTTGGTAGATGTGATGCAAATTGGCGCAGAGATGAAAGTAAAAATGGTTCTCGCCACTCAGAAAAACAGTTGAGACCCATCACTGAGAATTACACCCTTGACAAATAATCGTTGAAGAGACAAAGAACAATGAGTTCGGTGAAGAAAAATCGACAGAAACTCTTGGCCGTTGCGGCTACGGCTTTGTTTCACGCACTGATCATACTTGTGCTCTACCTCGAAAGCAAACAGCCGTTTGCAGAAGAGGAGAAAATCACACCCGAAATGCTCCTTCAACTGGAAAACCTGGAGACCTTTATCAACGAACCCATGCCTCAAGTATTAGCCGACAACAAAGGCGAAAAAGAGGTATCTACGAATCAAAAAGCAGAGCCACCAAAGCTCGAAGAACTAAAACCACTACCGCCTGAAGAACTTTTCGCAACCGAAAAAGTCGATACAGCCTCTGTAGACCATGCCAAAGAACTGATCGAAGCGATTATACCTCCCACATCACCGACGGAAGACACCACTGTGATGGCAGATCTCAAGGAAGCCATTCAAAAAAACACCAATTATCGCGACCAACAAGCGGAGTACCTTGCCAATCAGGAGTTTATTCGCAAAAACTACAAGACCATCTACAATCTGCGGAAGGTATTCGCATTTGCCAAAAAGGCGCGCGAGATGAAGGAGCGGCTCGACAAACAGTTGCTCACCATACACGATAGCGGTGAACGTCGGCGAGCCATCAAAGCGATGGAGAAAGAGGTATGGGCAAGTTTCGAAGCCGAAGCGCGACGAATGACTACTTCTCAAGGACGACTGCTACTCAAACTGCTCGCTCGCGAAACGGGACAAACGGGCTATACCATCGTGAAAGAGTACAAAGGCGCAATTCCTGCCGTCTTTTGGCAAGGGGTGGCCGTCATGTTTCGCCAAAACCTCAAGAGCTCTTACGACTCCCTCGGAGAAGATGCCGTGCTCGAAGCTATCGTGAAGAAATACGAAAAGAAGGAGATAAAATAAATCCACCTCAATTAATGGTGAGGGTTGATTTTTAATGGAACGCTGATTGCCGCGGGTTATGCGGATGGGTACGGATGGAAAATTTACTTCGTAAATTGATTTACTCCATGTAATATTTTCGGTGTGTACATTTTGCGTTGTAGTTTAATTCTATTTCCTTGGAAATAAAAATCCGTTTTTAAATCCGCTGAAACTGCGCAAATCCGCGTTCTATTGTTTTTTTTCAAAAGGGACAAATTAGACTCAAATTAATGGAACGCTGATTGCCCCGGGTTGTGCGGATAGTTACGGATGGAAAAATTACTTCGTAAATTGATTTACTCCATGTAATATTTTCGGTGTGTACATTTATCCTATTTCCAAGGGAAATAAAATCCGTTTTAAATCAGCTGAATCAGCGCAAATCCGCGTTCTATTGTTTTTTTTCAAAAGGGACAAATTAGACTCAGATTAATGGAACGCGGATTGCCGCGGGTTATGCGGATGGGTACGGATGGAAAATTTACTTCGTAAATTGATTTATTCCATGTAATATTTTCGGTGTGTACATTTATCCTATTTCCAAGGGAAATAAAATCCGTTTTAAATCAGCTGAATCAGCGCAAATCCGCGTTCTATTATTGTTATTTCAAAAGGGACAAATTAGACACAGATAAATGGAACGCGGATTGCCGCGGGTTATGCGGATGGGTACGGATAGAAAATTTACTTCGTAAATTGATTTATTCTAGGGCTTCATTTTCGATTGTTCATGAATACCTTTCGTCTATATTCTGGTTCCTTCCCAAAATTCATCAATAATCCCAGCTCTATATTTGTAGCCTTAAGATAGTTAATGAGCTGACATTCATTTTCTTCCGATATTTCTTTAGTCGCTTTTAATTCAATAACTATTATGCCGTTAACAATGATATCTGCAAAGTACTCTCCAACTATCACTCCATCGTATGTAACCTGAATGGGATGTTGACAACGCACATCAAGCCCATGCTTAGCTAATTCAAGTGCCATTGCGTTTTCATAAACTTTTTCAAGAAAACCATAGCCGAGCGTATTATAAACGTTGTAATAAGATTTGATTATTTTAGATGTTATCCCTTCGTGAAGTAGTTTCATAATTTGATGTATATTTTTGGCGTTGTAGTTTAATCGTATTTCCAAAGGAAATAGAAATCCGTCTTTAATCCGCTGAATCTGCGTAAATCCGCGTTCTATTATTTTTAATCAAATTGGACAACGTTTTACTCTCCCGAATAATCCATCAAATCAGCATACTTAAAAGAGAAATTCAACAGACGTTTCAACTTCTCGCTGCTGATGATTTTATAGGGAGTCAACGAAAGTTCATCAAACGGCGGGGTATTCATCCCTAATCTGAGGGCCTCTTTTGTGTAGAAATCTCTTCTTGTGGGGTGCGTATCAGCACAGGCATTAAGCGTCTCTCCCCAAATGTTTTGCTCGATAATTTGCTCGATAATGCGGATGCAATCGTCACGATGAATAAGATTCACATAACCCTCGGGGTTATCAATCACCTTTCCATCGCGGTGAAATCGGCCGGGTTGGCGGTCGTAGCCAAACAATCCACCAAACCGCAGCACGGTGGTTTTGAATCGGGCACTCTCTCTAAGCATTGATTCTATTTCCGACAAAGGGGAAGCGGGGGTCTCGCACTCTTCTGTCGCGATCTGATTGGCGCTCACATACACAGATGTAGAACTCACAAACAGCACTTTTTGAACCTGAGATTTCTCAATTCGATCAATCAAATACCTGAAATCATCGACGTTTTTGGAAGGCACGGCGATAATTAAAACTTCGGAAGACAAGAAATCGGCAATCATATCGTATCGGTCGCTCAGTTGAATGGCATAAGGCGAAATGCCACCCAATCTCATCTGTTCGAATTTGTCGCTCGATCGGGTTGAACCTTTTACCTCAAATCCCTTGTGACTGAGTTCCAAAGCCAATGGCATCCCCATCCACCCGCATCCTAATATGCTAACTGTTTGTTTCAATGCCGTTTTATTTATTTGTTAAACTTCTAGGATCACAAGGTTTTAGCTTGTGATAACTTTATAAGAAACCTTTATAAAGTTACGCTTTGCTAAACTCGCACCAGATAAAGGGTGCTGATTATTTCAACTTATCAGGTCAACAACATTTAAAAATAATTCACCATTTATATAAAATCTTCGACCGCCTGTTGACGTCATTGGCCCACCTTCCATATAGTTTTCCATTTCTATTTTAGAAATAATTGTATTTCTTTTCTTGTCAAAAATTAAACAAGAACCATTCGCCAAATGAAAAGCCAGAATATATGTGCTATCACTATAATGCCTAAGGTAATCTTTCATTAATAAAACATTTTTAATGGTTGAATCTTGGGTTACAAGGAGTTTAATTTCATCATAACCATAAAGAACATTAAATGGATAAGAATTAGTGTAAGTATCAAAATTTGTTTTTATCAAGTATTCATTATTCTCGAATAAAATGACTGTCTTTACAAAAAAAATAGGATTGTTATTAGTTATAAGGTTAATTGACATTAAGTTCGTTTCATTTCCCTCCTCTTTATTGCATCCTAAAAAGAAAAGAGTGGTAATAATTAGAAAAATTATTTTTTTCATAGTCTTAGTTACTTAAATTATTATTAACTCGTCGGGGCAGAATTACATTCCATCCCCTTTAATATTATGTAGAAGTATTTTCCCACAAAAAATATTACTTCCCAAATATACAAATTATCACAAAGCCATCAAATAGAATCTAATATATTTGGTGGTAGTCGATACGATTTTAAGATATTACCAACAGTGTGCGTGGAAGTATTCCTGTGATAGACATTGTATCCCATGATTTGTCCACCACAAATGCAAAGATTTGACCTCAATACCAATAATACGCCTTATACAAATGCCAAATATTGACCTCAATACCGAGTAATTGTCTTCTACAATTGTACGGATTTGACCTCAATACCGAGTAATTGACTGCTGCGATTGGACGTATTTGAGTTCATTACCCACTGTTCGTTCTCCACAAACGGTCGTTTGTGACCTCAAAAACTACTGTTTCAATTGCTCAAATCACCGGTATTGAGTTCGATACTGGCCATTTTTTCTCCCAAAAGGTCGGAATTGACTTTGAATCTTGCCGTTTGTACTCTACAAATCATCGGTTTTGAGCTCAAATTCTGTAATTTTATTCTCGAGATGGCGGTATTGAGGTCAAACTAGTTCGTTTGTCGTGCTCAAATCATCGGTATTGAGGTCACAATGTATCGTTCGTCCTGCTCAATTTGAGACTGTCCAAAAAACTGTGTAAATAGGAATAAATGCTTATTTTTAAACACAG
>JBMOKJ010000019.1:0-9595 GCA_049315325.1 Bacteroidales bacterium | reverse complement strand
TGTGTGGGCTTTACGAGGGCCTCTATCGCGGGTAAGGATTTAGTTCACGCTTTTTTTGTGCCGTGATTTTCCTTATCTGAATAATGGCTGCTGCTCAGCAAGCCAATGACCAATTTTTCCATAACTCCTTATCAAGCAAAGTATTTCGCTTACGAGCTATCCAAGCGAGCCAATTCCGAATCTTCCGAGAAGTTTGGCGTTACGCTTATGGATGCTCAGGTTGAACTCAATCCACATCAGGTTGAGGCTGCTTTGTTTGCGTTTAAATCACCCTATTCCAAAGGTGCAATTCTAGCAGACGAGGTTGGGTTGGGGAAAACCATTGAAGCGGGAATTGTATTGAGCCAACAATGGGCCGAAAATAAAAGAAGGATTCTGATTATATCTCCTTCTTCGCTTCGTAAACAGTGGGTGAATGAGTTAGCAGACAAATTCTATTTAAAGGCTGATGTGTTGGAGAGTAAATCTTTTAATGCAAAATACAAAGAGGGTAATAAAAATCCTTTCGACGATGGAAAAACCATAAAAATATGTTCGTATCAATTTGCCTGCAAACAAGCTGAGTTTATCCAACTCACTTCTTGGGATTTGGTGGTGCTGGATGAAGCGCATTATCTGCGAAATGTACATAAAAACACCGAGAGTATCGCTTCCAAAATCAAATTGGCTCTCAAGGATTATAAAAAAATTCTGCTCACGGCTACTCCTCTTCAAAACAGGTTGGATGAATTGTATGGTTTGGTGAGTTTTATCGACCAAAGTGTGTTCGGCGACATTAAATCGTTCCGCAAAAGCTACGTGAATGGTGATGGCAACCTAAAAGAATTAAAAGAAAAACTCAAATCGATTGTTCACCGCACACTCCGACAAGATGTGAGGGAGTTTGTGCCCTACCGCGAGCGAATACCCATTACGCAACAATTTACACCTACCGAACCTGAAAAACAACTCTATGATAATGTGTTAGATTATCTCCGTACAGAATCAATATACGCTTTGCCTAAATCGCAGCGACATTTAATGGAGTCGGTCATGTTTAAACTACTTGGTTCATCGTCTTTTGCCATTGGTAAAACATTGGAAGCACTTATCAAAAGATTGACCACGATGTTAAGCAATTCGAAAGTGGTAGAAGAAGAAATTATTTCTTGGTTTGAACAAGAGTATGAAAACTACGATGATGCAACCGACGAAGAAGACGAAACCTCTGACATACAAGATGAATTAATTGAAATATCGGCTCAGGACAAAGAAAATATTCAATCCGAAATAGGGAAACTTACTGAATATGTGATACTAGCCAATAGTATTGAACACAACGAAAAAGGGGAAAAATTATTGATTGCATTGGAAGCTGGTTTCAACAAGCTAAATGAATTGGGTGCTAATCAAAAAGCATTGATATTTACCGAATCGACACGAACGCAACAATACCTTTTTGAACGTCTTTCTACCGAAAAATACAAAGGTAAAATTGTGCTGTTCAACGGTAATAATAGCAATCCACTTTCGAGCGCCATCTATAAAGATTGGGTGAATGATAAAAACAACTACGGAAAACTTTCTCACTCCAAAAGTATAGATATTCGAAATGCCTTGGTAGATGCTTTTAAAAGCGACGATTATCAGATAATGATTGCCACAGAAGCGGCTGCCGAAGGTATCAACCTGCAATTTTGCAGTATGGTGGTCAACTACGATTTACCATGGAATCCGCAACGCATAGAGCAACGCATTGGTCGTTGCCATCGTTATGGGCAGCTGTACGATGTTGTGGTAGTCAACTTTTTGAACAGCGACAACGAGGTTGAAAACCGTGTTTTCGAACTGTTGGAGAAAAAATACAAACTCTTTCAGGGCGTGTTTGGCTCCTCCGACCATGTGTTGGGAAGTATTGAAAGCGGTGTAGATTTCGAAAAACGGATCATTGAGATTTATAAAAAATGCCGTACAAAAGCACAAATAGAGGCTTACTTCAAGGCGCTGAAAGAAGAGTTTGAGGAATCGATAGACCAGAAACTGAAAGATGTACAAAGTGTGCTGTTCGAGAACTTCGAAGGCAGCGTGATTAATAAATTGCGTATTTCGTATTCTGAAACAAAAACCTTTTTGGAGAAATACGAAAAATGGTTGTGGGAGATTACACGGTTCTATTTACACAATCTTGCCCTATTTGAAGAGCAGGATTTCACATTCACTTTGCTCAATTCAGGTGAACGGTACAGTTTAAACAAAAAAAGAACCGACGCCAAACATTACCGCATTCAGAGTGATGTGGCGCAAAAGCTGTTGACAAAAGCTAAAAAGGAGACAACCGCTCAGGCACACCTTATTTTCGATGTGGCTTCCTCGCCTTTCAAGTACAAAGAACTCGATAAACTAAGAGGAAAGCAGGGAGTGCTGAAAATCAGTAACTTATCGGTTCTGTCCGAAATAGAGCAGCACGACACCCTTGTGCTTTCGGCAATTACAACTGACAATAACAACCTAAACGAACAAACCGTAAGGGATATCTTGAACCTTACCGCTATAGTAGTTGACAAATTTAATACTGATAGCGAAAAGTTGGAAAAGAACCACCAACGGAACAAAAAATCGAAGCTCGACCATCTTGAAAAGGTGGATACAGCCTTTATGCAGCGTGAATTTACCAAATTTGAGCGATGGGCGGATGAGAAAATTAAAACCCTAGAGTTTGATTTGAAAGAAGAGCGACAGAAACTAAAAGAGCTGGAACGAGAGCAACACAAAGAAAATATTCTAGCCCAAGAGTTACTCAATTTGCAAGAGAAAATTTCTAAAATAAAACGAAAATACAACCGGCTGAGGCAGGAGATTTATGACCGTGAAGATGAAATAAATGAGGAGCGTGATGCGATGATTGCCGAGGCAAAAGGCAAATTGACACGCACGATAAAAGAGGAAGAGCTATTTACTGTATCATTCGAAGTGATATAAACGAACCAAAAACAACAAATCAGTCGGGGCGCGACTCAAAGTCGCACTCCGACTATTAGAAACAAACAACTATATGAGCAACTACAACCAACTGAAGGATGTACTGAACGACATTTTTGAACTCAACAAAGCCGACCTCGATTTTGGTATCTATCGCATTATCAACCAGAAGCGCAAACAGGTAAACGAGTTTATCGACAAACAACTGCCGGCAGACATAAAAACAGCATTGAGCGAAACACAAACATCCGACAAAGCAGAATTGGAGAATGAGCTAAAAACACTTAAGAAAAACCTCGAAAATGCTGGCGTAGTTGCCGACGAAACACCAAAATACAGGCAGCTCAATGAGCGATTGACCTTACTCGATAATACCGAAGAGCTGGAGCAGGAGGTATTCTCGCACTTAGCTAATTTTTTCCGTCGGTATTACAAAGATGGCGATTTTATCTCCATGCGCCGCTACAAAAAAGATGTGTATGCCATACCTTACGAGGGCGAAGAGGTGAAACTGCACTGGGCAAATGCAGACCAATACTACATTAAATCGTCGGAAAACTTCAAAAACTATGCTTTTATCTTGGGTGATGGAACGAAAGTGACTTTCCAACTCAAAGAAGTAAGCACAGAGCAAAATAACAATAAAACACAGGGCGAAGCCGAAAGACGGTTTGCCATTTATGAGGAAATGCCGGTAGAAGAAATTGAAGGTGAATTGCTTATCAACTTCGTGTATGAGCCATTCCCGAAAGCCACCAAACAGGATGCATTATTGGCAACTGCCATAAGTCTGTTAACAGAAAATGTGCCTACTGCTTTTGCTGGAGTATTTGCACTTAGCCCTACTGAGAAAAATCCACGACGTACATTGCTGGAGAAGCACTTAACGGACTATGTGTCCAAAAACAGTTTCGACTACTTTATCCACAAAGACTTGGGCGGATTCCTGAGCCGTGAGCTCGATTTTTACATCAAAAACGAAGTGCTTTATCTCGACGACATCAATGTAAAGCAAACCGATTTTTTTGTGGCACAACTCAGCAAAGTAAAAGCCATTAAAACCGTAGCTACCAAAGTGATTGACTTTTTGGCGCAGATAGAAAACTTCCAGAAAAAACTATGGCTGAAAAAGAAATTTATACTTCGTACCGACTATTGCATTACGCTCGACAGGATTCCTGAAGCCTATTATCCCGAGATATTTGCCAACAAAGATCAATTGGTGGAGTGGAAAACGCTTTTTGATGTAGAGTTGCAAAACGGAAGACAGTTCGCTTTTGAACAGTATTTGGTATTGGATACGAAGTTCTTTGACGAAACTTTCAAAGACCGACTGTTGGCTGAATTTGATGATTTGGATGAGCAAACCAATGGGTTATTGATTAATTCGGAGAATTTTCAAGCGTTGGGGTTGATGCAGGAGAAGTATCATGAGAAAGTTGATGTGACTTATATTGACCCACCATATAATACCGATGCTACTCCAATTTTATATAAGAATGAATATCGGGAATCGACATGGCTATCCCTTATCTCTGATCGTCTAATACTCGCAAAAAATTTATTTGAAACAAATGAAGGAGCATTAAGTATCGCAATTGATGATGCTGAAATAGACGTACTTAAAAGATTACTTAAACAATGTTTATTTCAATATGAAATTCACAAAGTAATAGTTAATCATTATCCTGGATCTGGAACTGGAAGATCAAATGTGTCACGAACTCATGAATATAATTTATTTGCAATTCCTTTTGATTCTGATCATTTACGGGGGAATTTAAAGGAAGATGGAATAAGGGAACGAAATTTCAGAAGAGCAGGAACTGGTGAAAACAACTATAGAGTTGGAAGACCCAATAGTTTTTTTGCATTACTAGTCAATAAACAGACTTTTGAAATAGTTGGAATTGAAGAGCCTCCAACAACAGTTGACTTTCCTTACTCAGAGACTAGTAATGGGTATAAAAGAATCTATCCAATAGGAAGCGATGGAGCTGAAAGGGTGTGGAGTTTGAGTTACGAAGGTGCAAAAAAGGCATTGGATGTTAAAATGCTGTATTGTACTCACAACTTTACAATTATCAGACTTTACAATGATGAAGGAGCACGAGATTTAGTCCAAAGTATCTGGACGAATAATAAATTCAACGCAACAGTTAATGGTACAAATTTACTAACAGATCTTTTTAATAATTCAGGACTATTCTCATATCCAAAATCTGTTTACACCATTAAAACAGCAATTGATGTAATAATTCATTCTAAGAAACACTCCATTGTACTGGATTATTTCGCAGGTTCAGGTACCACAGGTCACGCCACCATAAAACTCAACCGCGAAGACAACGGTAATCGCAAGTATATATTAGTCGAAATGGGCACTTACTTCAACACCGTTACCAAGCCCCGTATTCAGAAAGTAATTTATTCGGATAACTGGAAAAACGGCAAGCCGCAGGACAAAGCCGGTATATCGCAAATAGTAAAGTGTCAGGTGTTTGAGAGTTACGAAGATACGCTTAATAACTTGTATCTCAATTCGCCACAAAATCAATCCGCCATTGATTTTAGTGAGCGTGCTCAAGAAGAGTATTTATTGCAATATATGCTCGAAATAGAGAGCCGCGATAATTTATTCAATCTGGAAATGTTCCGCAAGCCGTTTGATTATCAACTAAAAATAACCGAAAACAATGAGTTAAAACCTACCAAAGTAGATTTGGTGGAAACATTCAATTATCTGATAGGCTTGTATGTAAACAAAGTGCAGCGAGTAAAGGATATCAAAGTGGTAGAGGGCATTACCCGCACCGGCATCAAAACACTGGTGATTTGGCGCGATATGGAAACCACCACTCATGAAGATGTTGTGAAACTCGTTCGCCGCTTTTACGATAGTGCTCGCACTCGTGAGTTTCAGCAAATCTATATCAATGGCGACCACCATTTAGAAAACCTGCGTTCGGATGGTGACCAGTTCAAAATCAAAGGGATAGAGGAAACTTTCTTTAAGAAAATGTTTAATGAATCGGAATTGTAATTCAGCATTAGACCTAACAGGTTTTGAAAACCTGTTAGGTCTTTGCAACCCGAATTCGTAGGGATAAAGATAAAATAATAACAATGGCAAATTTTCACGATAAAATAGTTCTCAATAAATACCTGCTTTCGCTTTTTGGCATTGATGCAATCGGCACAAAAATTCTGGCGAAAAATGGTGTTGAGATTTTCAAAGAATTGAAGTTATCTACCAGCGAAGGCTATACCGAAGAGGGAAATACAAAGTTTTTGGAGCAGCTAAAAGCACACCTTTATCTTTCGGAAAACCTTACTGAAACCATGCTTCAGCAGTATGACGAAAATATTGTACGTTACACCAATGAAATTTCGAATGGCAGAGACGAGCAATTGGTTTGGAAGTATTTTCAATACTTATCGCTTTTATTTGCCGAGATTTACCTCGACAAGTTTTTTGGCAATAAAAAACAGTTACAACACGAGCTCAATCAGTTTGTAAAACACTTCAATGAGAAACAGATAGCGTTAAAGAAAGGTCACCGTTTGCAGCGTGGTGAAACCGTTTATCAGGTTACACCATTTAAAGATACCGACCTCAACAAACTGGCTTTTTGGAATGCTACCGGCTCTGGCAAAACATTGTTGATGCACGTCAATATAAAGCAATACCTGCATTATGCCAACAAACATACAAGTGGACATGATAGCAAGATTCTTTTAATCACGCCTAATGAACCATTGTCAAGGCAGCATTTATTGGACTTTCAATTGTCGGGCATTCCTGCTAATATGTTCTCGAAAAACCAATCGGGTATGTTCACAGGCAAAGAGGTGGAGATTATCGAAATACAGAAACTTTCGGATGAGAGTAAAGAAAAAACTGTGGCGGTGGATAGTTTTGAAACGCAAAATCTGGTATTGGTAGACGAGGGACACGGCGGTATGAGTGGCGACCAATGGAAAAAGTTTCGCGATAAACTCAGTACAACGGGTTTTGCTTTTGAATATTCTGCCACCTTCGGGCAAGCCATTAGCGCAGCTGATACAAAGAAGAAAGCGGAACTTACGCAGGAATATGCCAAGAGTATTCTGTTCGACTACTCGTATAAATATTTCTACGAAGATGGTTATGGCAAAGATTATCGCATTCTCAATCTGAAAGAAGACAATGCCGATTTTAAAAATAAATATCTGACTGCCAATTTGCTAACATATTATCAACAGTTGTTGTTATTTAAAAACAAACCGGATATTGGAGTTCAATTCCGGCTGTTTAAACCATTGTGGGTTTTTGTAGGCAGTAGTGTAAATGCTGTTCGCAAAGAAGGTGGTAGAGATACGTCTGATGTATTGGATATTGTCCATTTTATTACAGATTTCTTGAAACACCGTGAGGATTATACCGAATATATCCGGCTAATAATGACCAATAAAGCTGGATTGATTGACGATAAGGGTTATTCTATTTTTGAAGGTAGCTTTGCATTTTTAGAAGAGCTGGGGTTAAGTGCTGATGAAATCTTTGAAGGCATCAATGCCGAAGTTTTTCACAACCGAAGCATAGGTGCAAACCTTTATCTGGATAATCTGAAAGGCGCAAACGGTGAATTAGGATTACGAGTGGGCGACACAGATAAATATTTTGGTGTTATCAATGTGGGTGATGAAAAGAAACTGCACGATTTAGCCATGAATAATGGCATACTCGGTTCAGACAAGGATTTTTCAGAGTCGCTTTTTGCTCAAATCAACGAGACACAACCCAAGCAAGAAATAAACCTATTGATTGGGTCTAAGAAATTCTCCGAAGGGTGGTCGTCGTGGCGTGTTAGCTCTATGGGTTTGATGAACATTGGTAAATCAGAAGGTTCTCAAATCATTCAGCTTTTTGGTCGTGGTGTGCGTCTTCAAGGTTTCGACTTCAGCCTCAAGCGTTCACAGGGTTTGGATGAGTTTCAAAAACCGAACAACATTAAAGCTATTCGTAAATACTTGCGACCATTAGAAACACTTCAGATATTTGGTGTAAAAGCTAATTATATGGAGAAATTCAAAGAGCTACTTGAGGAAGAAGGTTTACCCGCAAATACTGGTGATTGGGTAACGATATCTATCCCGACCATAAATAAATGTGACATTAATGCTAGTGAATTGAAACTTATTCAGGTAAAAGAATCCGAAAATTTCAAACGAAACGAGATTGTTCCACTGAAGTTGAACCTGTCTGTTTTCAACCAAAAACAGGTGGAAGTAGATTGGTATCCAAAAATTGACTCGTTGGACAGCGTAAGAAGTAATCGTGTTGAATCGGTGAAACAAATTTGCTATTTAGATTCTACTCACTTTCAGTTTGTGGATTGGACAAAAGTTTATTTTGATATTCAGAACTTTAAGTCAACAAAAAACTTTCATAACCTAGAGTTGGATGTAGATGTTTTGAAAACCATTATGCTCAGCAATGCTTGGTATAAAATCTATATTCCACAAGATAAAATTGATTTCAATTCTTTTAAAAACGTGGCTGTTTGGCAAGAATTAACGGTTGTATTATTGAAGAAATACATGGAAATTTTCTACTTGTATTTCAAAAATAAATTCAATGCGGATCATATTGAAACTAGAATGTTGTTAGAAAATGACGATAATTTAATACAACAATATGATATTCGACTGAACAGGAATGAAGATATTGAGGATATTCAAATCAAATTCGCCAAATTAAAAACTAGCTTTTCAAGTGATGCATTCAAATCCATTCAGATAGCCAACGAAGTAGAAGCTTTTGATACGCTGATGCACCTGTATAAACCATTGATATACTTGGGCAAAGGCTATGAAAACAAGGTTCAGGTATATCCAGTGGCATTGAATGAAACTGAAACACGGTTTATGAAAGATTTCGAGATTCAGATAGAGCGGATTAAGTTAGAAAAGCAGCTTGATGAGGTGTTCCTACTCCGAAATCAGAGCAAGAAAGGTATTGGCTTCTTTGCCGAAGGTAATAATTTTTATCCCGATTTTATTTTGTGGTTAAAGAAAGATGGCAAACAATACCTCTCATTTATTGACCCGAAAGGAATACGTAATTCGAAAGGTATAACTGATGCTAAAATCCAATTCTTCAAATATCTGTCGCAGAAGGTTCAACCCCAAGTAATTAAAGAAGGTTTAATACTCAATTCTTTTATTATTTCGAACACTAAATTACTGGAAATCAATTGGCATGGCGATTTGTCTATTCTGGATTTTAATAAGCATAATGTTTTGTTTCAAGAGGAACAAAATAGGGAGTACATTCAGTTGATTGTAGATATGATACTTATTGAGTAATATGTATCTTATTGCATCGTCGCTACCACCAACCTCTCAAACCACTGCTAGTCCCCGTTTTGTAGGGGTACACGTTTTACTACGATGGGCATTGGTTCTCTTCTCCCACTCATGTCTTTGTCATCCCGATTTCTTTGAATTATTCAATTTTAGATATCAGTGCTAGCGCTCTTCATTTGTGGTGTGATAAATTTTATATGAAAAAGCTTTTTAATAGCACATCAAAAATAGGAATAACTATAATTGCTCGCACTGAAATAAACAGCACAAGCAATCTTAAAATTTA
>JBMOKJ010000026.1:0-2191 GCA_049315325.1 Bacteroidales bacterium | reverse complement strand
ATAACAGGCTGAATTATCAAAAATAGGTGTAGTGCCGTTGGCAACAATATGAGCTTCGGCAAGAGAGGAGACCATGGTGTTTCCAAAAGTAATGCATTTGAACTTCACATTGGATATAGAGCCAGCCAAACCTGATCCCACTTTCGTACTAATATATCCTTCGCCCTGATTGGGTGTATTATATGAATGTAATGTTTTTGCAGTAACATTTTCTATCGTGATGTTCGAAATCGTATTGGGTACAGTTGCTCCAGCTGTTCTATTTGTAGCATCAAAATGAATCAGACCAGCAGTTGTAGGCTCCTCAATGCGTATATTTCGAAACGTAAAATTTGTTTTCGACACACCATTGTCTAACTCAAAAATCCCGATATTTTTTCCATTTAGGTTTGATGTTGCCGCTTCGTTGCCAATAACATCCACATCTTCCCACAGATTGTTATCCTGTGAGGATTGGATACTTATCATCACACGACCCCAGGGCCCTTTCCATACCACGTTATCACGGAATATATTATTATTCCCCGAATTAGTAATTAAGGCATCATCGTTATTGAAAACAAAACAATGCTCAAACTTTCCGTTTCCACACAAATGGGGCGCATCAGAGTTGCCAGTCCAGGCAATTATTTTCAAATTCCAAAAGTTTTGTCCCTGAGAGAATCCGTTGATGCACCATCCAGGTGTGTTAGCCATTGTGATTCCCGATATGCTGTAATTCTTATGATTTCCTATGTTACTATTTGATAAAGGAGAAAGCTTTTTGTCAGTAAGCCATGTCTTCCAAGCAACATGTCCGCTGGTTAAGATACCCCTTCCGAAAATTTTGATATTATCTCCTGATGCTAAAAAGGTAGCTTGTACTACTGCGCCTCCTTCAATATATACGCGTTGTCCGGCTGTAAGCTCATATTTGCTCCCGAGATTGTGTACACCTGCAGCAAATTTCACATCGTAATCTGTTGGTTTCACTGTTTCGATGGTATCAGCAAAAATAAACAATGGATATTTCTTGTTATTGACTTCTACACTCAGATATTTCGATTTGTCGATTGTGAAACGAATGGTATTACCCGTAACAGAATAATCACTTAAATCCAAAGAATCTATATTGGGTCTGATTCTTACGCTATTCACAGCAAAGTTGCAGTTTATTTCTACATTCACAGGTTCGTTTTTAAATTCAAAATTGGTGAACGCAACCGAATCGGAATATTTGCGCGCATAGTTATCACTCGCAGTCCAGTAATTGTCCGATTTATAAACAAAACTTGATTGCCCATTGACCTTGACAGAATAATTTGTTGCCCCTTTGATGTGAGGGATTGCTGATAAATCGCCCGGAGATGAAAATACTTTTACCTCGGCAATCATCGAAATTGAAATCAAAATAATAGCAAGGAAGCATATTCCTCTTTGTTTTACATTGTAGATCTTCATAATATTGAAACTTGGGGGTGAAACATAAATTTGAAAACGTGATTTTTTTGCTTAATCAAACTCTTTTGTATAGCAATAATTTTAAGATGCAGCAAATCAGTACCGGCTGAAGTTTTTCATGTGTTTGTATCTAATTATTACTTTCTAAATACTATAATGAAAAAAACTCATTTTACTACTCATTATTTATAACGCAGGTGAAAAAAAATGAACTAATTTTTATTCTATTCTTTTATGCATATTTTCCAACGTTCGATGGTATCGAGAAACGCTACCACTCGTTTTCAACGAGTGGTTGTTGGTTTAACGTCTATAACGTTTTAATAAATGAAAAAAAAATGAAACTACAAAATCAATTCGATAGTTGGGATATTCAACTTTTCGTTTTGATAAGTTAGGTGGTTTGTTTTAAGAACGCATTGCAAATGCTAAGAATACAAAAGTTGAGATTAGAAATTCCAACAACGGAGCGTCCAACATTAGATTAAGAAATAAAGGGGAAATTCGGTGGGACTGGGTAGCTAAAGACGCTTCACCGAACTAATGGAACAAGCTACGGGGAACACGGGGTGTATTTTGTACCCAATGCTGTGATATTGCCGCCAAAGGCATTGAAATTAAAGAAATATACCTCACCAAGCTGAACGATATTTAGGTACGTGGCACTTGTAAAGTGTGCAACAGAAAAGTAGCTCATATAATGGAGTTTGGTGAGGATAAGGCTTTTTATGAGAAAGCAAGCGATTTTAGA
>JBMOKJ010000025.1:0-2248 GCA_049315325.1 Bacteroidales bacterium | reverse complement strand
TTGATTTCCAATTTTTTAGTTTAGTTGCGGGGCATTTCTTCTGAAAGCTAGACTGCATAAGGGTTTCAGAAGACCGCAACCGCAACTCCGCAACCAAGGGTTGTTTTCAGTAAACAGTGAGCAATTATCAATATTATTCATTGCAGATTTTTGAAACATATTGCCGGGTGATTCCAATGGAATCGGCAAAGGCCTGTTTGTTCTTGATGCCATATTCTTTTTGAATGGTTTTTATAGCTTCAGCGGAATTCATTTTTGATGGAATGTTGGTATTATCCACCAGGATTATTTTTGAATTGAAATACTCACAAAGCTTGATGGCATATTGAATTGCTTCTTTCGTTATCAATCCTTGTTGCCATTCCACATTGTCGTAAATTCCCCTTATGATTTGAACGATGAGTGCTAACCGCAACACCTGTATTTCCATTTTGGCATAGGTGGCCCTAACGAAATTGTTCGAGCAGCTATTTACCAATTCAGTGGTTTGGTTGGCATATTTTATAAACAATACTTTTGCATCCTCGGAAAGCATGAATGAATTTTCAAGCTTTGGCAAATAATAGCAATGCGTAATCAGTTTTTCGTACCGTTCAATAATGTTTCTGTCGGGAGTTCTTTCCGAATACTTCTGCTTCTTCACTTCTTTTGGATAGACGTACAAAAAACGGCTCGCAAAACCATTTTCTTTCAGGGTATTGCTGCTCAATGCAATGTTTAAAACTTCTGGCTGAATCGTTCCGCAAATGGTAAGGAATGGTTCTGGTATCTGCAACGGTTCCTCACTTTTCCTGTTTATGCAGAATTGGGCATTGTTGAAAATGGACAAATACCTGCTAATTTCTCCATTCTTGTTGTATCTTCCAAAGTCGGCAAACCAGCCGGACAGTTCATCGCGATAGAGCGATATCGAACCATTGTTCCGAAACATGGTCTGGTACAAACTCTCGGGAGTGAAATCATCTATCAGGCATTGCTTGAAGAATGGTTTTTCTGGTTCCTGGGTTTTGATTTGTTTTGCCTCGGTACATTCCACCTTCCAGCGACTCAACTCCAGCTGATATTCATCATAGCTGGTGTTGTCGAGTTTTTGTAATGGTCGGAAAGCTGCTGATACGGGTTCAGTCTTCCCTACTCCGGGAGGTGCCACCAGCATTACCCACAATTGACCGAAGTTCCTGTATTTACCGCTGTCAATCGTGATTTTTTTTCTGACCGAAGCACTGACCGCGCTTAATGCAGCCATGACCGGGAACTCAATGGGCACGCCATACACTTCTGAAATCTCAATAGCAAATTCAAGGATTACCTGAGGTAATCCATTTATTGGAAAAGCTGTATCATTTGCTTTCGAATTTATGCTTTTGGAATGAATTTCAGCTTTCAGTTTCTCAATAAAATTTGTACTTTTGTATTGTTCTGGATTCATTGCCTCTTCGAACTCTCCAAAGTTTGAAGGGGCGTTTTTTTTGTCTATCATTTTTTTCTCAGTTTGGTTATTGATTTATGATAGTTCTCATCCAACAACTTTTGAATGTCGGACATGCGGTAATAGATTTTACCGCTAATCTGGGAATAACTGATTAGTTCCTGGTCTCTCCAAAGCTGTGAAGTACGAACACTGATGCTCATAAGGTTCATGAATTCTTCATTAGAGAAGAATGGATTATCGGGCAGCTTTCTATTATCGTTTAAACCGCCTAACAGTTTATCCAATCGCTTCAGGAGTTCTTCGTGTTTTTCGTTTATTACCAACAACGATTCCAGTATTATTTCATCATCGCGCATTTTCTTGCGAATGTCAGCTTCAAATTTCTCGAAATGTTCCTTGAAGTTCATTTCTTAGTCCTCCCGTTAGAAAGTTGATTTTCCTTCAGCTCGATAAACTCTTCAACAGTTTGTATTCTGTTGGAAAGCAGCCAGGATTCAATCTCGTTTTTCTTGAAAATGACCCTTGCATTTTTCTTGTAAAAAGGAATTGCTTTCTCGCAAATCATCTTGTTGATGGTGTTGACGGCATAACCAGTCAGTTGGCTACATTCTTTTTTTCCGAAAGTTTCAGGGAATGGTTCTTTTTGTGATTGAATGTTCTGCTGCGGTTGAACCATTGTGACAATAAGTTCCTTGAACTGGCCAATGGTTAAAGCTGCTAAAGGTGTTTCGTTGGTTGGTTGAAATCTTGTTTCCATGATGATACTTTTTTGAGTTTTTTAGAACCCAATAGCTGCGCAGTCTATTGGGTTCTTGC
>JBMOKJ010000005.1:0-240125 GCA_049315325.1 Bacteroidales bacterium | reverse complement strand
CCTAACTTTTTATCGAAAGGGCTACAAAGATAATACCATTTATTTAAAAATACAAACTAAAAATATGAAATTCTAAAAATAATATATGCTTAAAACACATATTATTAATTGACAATCATTTACAAGCAGAATAAATTTAATTATTTCTAGAAATTTCGGATATCTTCTCACTCCTAACATAAATTCTGAAATTAAACTTTGTATTTGGAAACCAAACAAATTGATTTATATTTACGTTTTATTTACTCTAACTTTACAACTATGAAATATATCGGAGCTCATGTGAGCGCATCAGGTGGGGTGGAAAATGCACCTATAAACGCAGCAGCTATTGGGGCAAATGCCTTTGCACTGTTCACAAAAAACCAACGCCAATGGGTGGCAGCACCTCTTACGGCCAAAAGCATCAAAGATTTCAAAAGCAGGTGCGAGGCCAATAATATTCTACCTGAATACATTTTGCCGCACGATAGCTACCTGATAAATCTCGGACATCCCGAAGAAGAGGGATTAGAGAAATCGCGTGCTGCGTTTTTGGACGAAATGGAGCGTTGCGAGCAATTGGGGTTGAGTTTGCTGAACTTCCATCCCGGAAGCCATTTGAGCAAAATAAGCGAAGAGGAGTGTCTCACCCGCATTGCGGAATCTATCAATATTACGCTCGGTAAAACGAAAGGCGTGACAGCCGTCATCGAAAACACGGCCGGACAAGGCAGCAACTTAGGATATAGATTTGAGCATCTCGCGTACATTATAAATAAGGTAGAAGACAAGTCGCGCATGGGCATCTGCCTCGACACTTGTCATACATTCACGGCAGGATACGATTTTCTGACCCAGTACGATCAGGTGTTTGCCGATTTTGAATCAATAGTCGGATTCAATTATCTGAAAGGAATTCACTTGAACGATAGCAAAAAACCGCTCGGAAGCCGTGTGGACCGCCATGATAGCATCGGAAAAGGATTGCTGAATCTTGATTTCTTCAAACGTTTTATGAACGACAGCCGATTCGACAACATTCCAATCATTATGGAAACACCAGACGAAACAATCTGGGGTGAAGAAATTGCATTTTTACGCGCGATGATTGATTGAACGGGCTGAATGAGACTCAAACCTAATTTATCAGAACAAGAACTTTTGCACAAAACGGCAGCCTACTGCTCCACATCGGAGCACTGCCTGAGCGAAGTCCACGAGAAGCTCACAGCGTGGGGGGCCGCTCCAGATGTAATTAAACGCATTTTGAAACGCCTTACAACTGAACGATTTGTGGATGAAGAGCGATACGCAAAAGCTTTTGCAAAAGATAAATTCAGATTTAGCAAATGGGGGAAAGTTAAGATACGATTTGCTTTACAGCAAAAAAAAATTAATCAACTACTGATTGATGATGCACTCGAGAACCTCGAAATGGAAAATTATCAGGAGAACTTGCTAGAAATCCTAATTAAGAAACGAAAATCAATTAAAGACACCGACTACCAAACTCTGAAAGGAAAACTTTTCAGATTTGCGGCATCACGCGGATACGAAACAAACCTGATTTTACAAACTATTTCGAAAATTCTGAGTCATGATTCGGACGATATGGAATGATTTTATGGGACTATTCTTCCCAAACGCCTGTTTATTATGCGGAAAAGCATTGATTGCAGGGGAAGAAGCAATTTGTCTGCATTGCGTGTATCGACTACCTCGCACCAACTTTCATACCGACCGTGAGAATCGAGTCGAGAAGCGTTTTTTCGGGAAAGTCGCAGTGGAGCAAGCGAGTTCCTTCTTCTACTTCAACAAAGGCAGCGACTTCAGACACCTTATCCACTTATTGAAATACAAAGACCGGCAAGATGTGGGTGAAATTTTAGGTCGTTATGCTGCGCGTGAGTTGGTGCAGAGTGGCACATTCACTGACATTGATTGCATAATCCCGATACCGTTGCACAAGAAAAAAGAGCGAAAACGAGGATACAATCAGGCGGAATGTATTGCTAGAGGAATGGCACAAGTGCTCAACAAACCCGTCGAATTAGAAGGTGTTCACCGTGTGAAATCAAATAAAACGCAGACTAGAAAGAGCGTTTTGCAACGGTGGCAAAATGTGCAAGAGATATTTCAAATCAAAGAAGCTGATAAAATCAGGGGTAAACACATCTTATTAATTGACGATGTATTGACAACGGGGGCTACGATGGAGGCTTGTGCGGTGGTGCTTTTGCAAGTGGATGGAGTCAAGGTCAGTTTGTTTACGCTCGCAGTAGCATAACTAGTTAGATGTAATACTCTATCTTTTCGATAATTCCAGTCTTGACGGCAAACATCACCAATTCAGAGGCATTACGCACGTTGCATTTACGGTAAATATTTTTGCGATGCGTATTCGAAGTGTGCACACTGATAAACAGTTTGTCGGCAATCTCTTTAGCCGAAAGGCCTTCGCCAATCAAACGAACAATTTCTTCTTCTTTAGCCGTCAGCAGGTGTTTTTTGCTGTTCGAGGCTTCATTTTGCTTCTCTCTGGCGTGCAGTTTATAGAGAAATTCCGACAATTCGGGGCAGTAATACTTCTTACCATTACGAATCAAATCTACCGCTTTCGAAAACTCGGAAACATCACAATCTTTAGTCAGAAACGCATCAACGTTGTAGTCGAGCGCCTTTGTCATAAATTCAGGCGAAAGAATGGAGGTGAACACAAAATAGGCTGTCTTTTGCTTTTGCGCACGGCTAAGCGCAATGTCCGAAAAGTCAAAATCATCAAAGGAGACAGGATCAACAATCGCTAAATCAAACTCACCGGATTTTATTTTGGCGAGAAAATCGGGGCGTGAGTAAACCTCCGAAAATGTAGCATCAGGATAATTGCGGCAAATAACCGCTTTAATTCCTTCGCGAGTCAATGCCTGAAAATCGGCAAAAAGCACATTTAGTTTGTTTCTCTGTTCCATTGGGCAATAGATTGGCTTGATTGTGCACAAATTTACAATTTAATCTGTACGTGAACAAATCTATTGACGGATTCGACAAGATAACGGTTAAACGAGTTCTTGAATGCGCTCTTGTGTGACTTTTTCGTTGATGGATTGTGTCACCAATCCGGCAATCGTAAAACCAAATATGGCGGGGATGTGCGAAGAGGTTCCATTTATCTTTGCTTTCAGACTACACCATTCGTGATCCACCAAATCTTGATCGCCAGGACCGTGTTTTGCTTTTGGGCACATGCATTTTTCGGTGCCGCAAGAGTCATTTTCGCCTTCGTTCTCCAACACTTCGTCGCTGTAAACACAAAAGAATGGTTTTGCAGGCAGGTCGCCTTTGCGAATCCGCTTACGAATGACCGAACCAAGCGGACAGCCATTTACTTTCCAAAACTCAGCCACACGAACGCGTGTTGGGTCAATCTTCAAAGCCGCGCCCATCGACGAAAAGAAGGTTGCATCGGTCTGGGTAGCCATTCGGATAAGGTGTATTTTGTTCTCCAAACTGTCGATTGCGTCGATGATGTAGTCGTAGGAATTGAGGTCGAAAGAGTCGTGTGTCTCTTTGTTGTAGATTTTCTGCAAAGCAGTTATCTCGGCTTTGGGGTTGATTTCGAGCAACCGGGCTTTCAGCGCTTCGGTCTTCACCTGACCAACAGTTTTGGTGGTGGCCAACAGTTGACGGTTGATGTTTGTGATGCAAACTCTGTCGGAATCAACAATCGTCAGATGACGAATACCTGAACGGATAAGACTTTCGGCACACCAGCTACCTACGCCTCCGATACCAAATATAATAACGCGCTGCTGCGCAATACGGTTCATTTTTTCTCGTCCCAACAATAGCTCCGATCGTTGGAACAGTCCTTTTTCTATTCCCATTTATGATGTATGAGTTCTGATTTCTGAATTAAAACAACGATTTTACGCAATTGTTTTAGAGGTTATTGAAAAACGCCTGCAATCCTACGTTGGCATCTTCCAGTTTATCTTCCCAATGCTTCACGGAGTTCTCCCCTATTTTGTCGGTAATGTATTTTACAGAGATTAGGGGTATCGATTTCCGTTTGCAAAGTGCTGCAACGGCAAAGTTTTCCATATCAAATGCATCGGCATTGTCGATGGCTTGCGTCACAAATGAATCGCCGGTATTGCATGTATATTTGGCATCCCAATGAGAGAAAAGCCCAATAGACGTTACTTGTTGATGAAAATCATGTTCGTAATCAACCCCAAAATCTTTGCACTTCTCCATATCACGATCCACAAACCGAGAACAAATAACGATTGAATCGACTTCGTGTCGAACAGAACCCGCGGTACCGACATTCATAACCACATCGGGTTTAAACTCGAATATAGCCTCAAAAACAGATAGAAGTGCATTCACTTTTCCTACTCCTGTCTGGCAATAAGAGACAGTGCAACCTTCGAACTGAATATCAACTTTCTCTTGCGGAATGGCATAAGTGACTAATAACTTCATCTTTAGTACGATTTATGCTGCAAAAGTAGGCATTTTAAATCAAAAAGAGCCAAACCCCTTGCGAGATTTGGCTCTATGATGTAAATCAATTGTATTTTAAATTCCTACACTCAACGAATTGATGTAGTCGTAAATGGCAGGTATAAATCCGACAACCACCAACCCTATCGCACAGATAATCAGTGCAATATTCAATGGTAAGTTAGTTTCAACTTTCTCCAATTCTACTTCTGCGGTGTCCATAAACATCGTTTTCACCACACGCAAATAGTTGTAGAGCGAAATGACCAAGTTGATAGACGCAATTGCTAAAACGGTGTAAAGCGCATTACCCATCCCCGAAGTCAACAAGAAGAGTTTACCAAAGAAACCTGCTGTGGGAGGCACACCTGCCAATGAGAACAAGCTCAATGCCAATATGCCAGCAAGATATGGATTCGATTTGTAAAGTCCTTTGAATGCGTCGAGCGTCTCTTTGCCAGTGGCATCGGAGATAGCGCCAATCACTCCAAACGCAGCCACGTTGCTGAGAATGTAAATCAGTACGAAATAGACCACCGATGCGTTACCCATTGCCGAAGCTCCTGCAATACCCACCAACACAAAACCAACTTGTGTGATAGACGAGAACGCCAACAGTCGTTTGATGTTGTTTTGACGGAGTGTGAACAAGTTACCGACCGTCATGGTGATAACCGCCAAGATAGAAACGATATAGAGCCATTCGGTTTGCAAATGTCCGAACAAGCTATAAAGAGCTGTCACAAACACGAAGATGACCGAACCTTTCGAAATCACAGACAGGAAAGAGGTGACCGAAACTGGTGCTCCTTCATATACATCAGCAGTCCAAAGGTGGAAAGGCACAACAGACATTTTGAACGCAAAACCTGCTAAGATAAAGGCAAAAGCCAACAACGTAAGCGCATTCACTTGAAGATTAGCTGCAACGGTTGCATAATCGAGGCTTCCAGTTGCACCATACAGCATCGAGATACCAAATAACAGAATACCTGTCGAAAATGCTGAAGAGAAAATCAGCTTCAAACCCGCTTCGCTTGAGTTGCGTTGTGTGCGATTGTAATTCACCAATGCAGCTACCGGAATGGTTGACATTTCCAATCCTAGGTACAACATCAGAATGTGACCACTCGAAATCATCACAAACATACCCAACAAACTGGTGAGCAGCAAGATGTAATATTCCAACTGATTTTTGATATTGCTCAAGTAGCGGTAGGCTGTCAACGAAATCAACAGCACACCGAAATTCAGAATATTCTTTTGAAGAACAATCATCGAAGTGGTACGGAAAAAGTTGTTGAACAAACTGCCGTCTGCAAATGGTAGCAATCCTAACAAGAAATTTGCGACCAAAATCAGGTTGATAGCTGTCAACATCGGCTTCACTTTTGTATCGGCATCGGCCAACTTCATCACAAGTAAAACCAGAATGATGGCGATTAGCGCCCATTCAAACCGTAGTAGAGAAAGTGTCTCAAGATTCATATCTGTCTATTTTATTATTTTACTAATGAAGCAAAAATGACGTCCACATCGGCACCAATAAGGCGTGTAAGCAAGAATGGTGCAAAACCAATCAGCACAATACCGCCCACTAATAACACGACTGCCAAACGTTCGTTCCACGATGCGTCTTTCAACTGAAGGTACTCTTTGTTGGTGATTGTTCCCCAAATAGCAAAACCAATCGAACGAAGAATATAAACGGCAGTCACCACGATAGATGCTGCAGCTAATACAGTTGCGATGCGGTATCCAGCACCGATACGCTCCCAAGAACCAACGAAAATTGTCATCTCAGAAACGAAACCACTGAATCCTGGAAGACCTAACGAGCAAAGACCGGCAATGATAAATGCAGTTCCGATAAACGGAGTCTGTTTCAACATTCCACCTAATTCATTTGCCTGACGAGTATGTGCGCGGTCGTAAATCATTCCGATTGCGGCGAAGAAAAGTGCTGTCATAATACCGTGAGATACCATTTGCATAACCGCTCCCATAATGGCAGCTTTCGTCAGCATCGAAATACCTAACACCACAAAACCACAGTGGCTAACCGAAGAATATGCGTTCATGTACTTCAAGTCTTTCTGCATCAATGTAGCGAATGCGCCATATATAATAGCGATGGAAGCCAGAATGATGAAAATCCACGACAATTCGTGCGCAGCATCGGGCATCAACCACGAAGCAACACGCAAACAGCCATATCCACCTAATTTCATAGAGATACCGGCTAAGAACATCGAGGCAGCAGTTGGTGCAGATGAGTGACCATCGGGTGCCCAAGTGTGGAACGGAAACATTGCAGTGAACACACCAAAACCAGTGAACAACAATACATACCCAACGCGTTGTACTTCAATTGGGAGATGAAGGTTTGCAATTTCAACAATATTCCAGGTATGACCACCTAAGAAATAAAGTGTAGTGATACCCAAGAAAACCAATGCAGAACCAAACATCAACATCAACGCCAGTTTCATCGCACTGTACTCTTTCTTACCGCTACCCCAAACTCCAATCAACAGATATTTTGGAATTACAGCTAATTCTAAGAAGAAGAACATCGCAAACAAGTCGGTCGTGATGAAGAAGCCATAAGCTCCAGCACTCAACAACAAAATCAAGAAGAAAAACTCCTTCACCTGTTTTTCGATTTTCCATGAAACCAGAATACCAGCCACAACGACTAAAGCCGTAAGCAGAATCATCGCCAACGAGATGCCGTCGATACCGGTTCTGAAATAGATATTCAACGGTTGAAACCAAGGAGTTGCAGATTGTAAAAGCAATGGAGCCGTTTCGCCAGCAGTACGCAAACTCATATAGAAAGCAGTCAACCAAATAGAGAAGCCTAATTGCAACGCGCTGCCGCTCAATGCCATCCACTTAATAGCACTATCATTACGCAAAAAGAGTAGGCCTAATGCAGTGACCAGTGGAATGATAAGCAATACGATCAGAATGTTCATGTGTCAATATTTTATATTTATTTTAGCTACACATGGAACTTGTTGAAAACATTCTGCCAATAGCGAACGTCGGCAACCAAGTTTCATATAAATTTTCTTATATTATTGATATTTTTTTCAAACTCACATTATGCGTAATAGAAAACCAACAGCGCAGCTATTGCCAACACACCACCCAAGAAGTAGAGTGCATAAGACTGTACACTTCCCGATTGAATCTTTTTGATCGATTCTGAAGAGAATGCAGTCACAGAAGCAGAACCGTTTATCATTCCATCGACTACGTTACGATCGAACCACGCTGCGGGACGACCTACGAGGTTGAACAATACTTTTTTCGTTACAAACAGATAGATTTCGTCGATATAGAATTTGTTGTAAGCCCATCCATACAGTGCTCCGAATGATTTCTGCACTTTCAATGCTTTTCCGTTTTCTTTCACGAAGAAGATATAAGCAATCAAAATACCTGTCAAACCAAATGCTACTGGCGGAATTGCCATTTCGAGGTGGAATGGCAGTTCAACTTGCGAACCATCGGCACTCACAAAGTGTCCGAAAGGAATGTATCCAGCGCCAATTGCTGCTATTGCCAACAAAATCAACGGAATGTTCATCGCCCAAGTGTGCGACTCGTGGTTATCATGACCGTGTCCGTGGTCTGCTTTTGCCTCTTTGTACCAGAATATACGGAAGTACAGACGGAACATGTAGAAAGCAGTCAAACCGCTAGTCAAAAGACCTACACCGTAAATCAATTTATTGTCGTGGAATGCCGCAGAAAGAATTGCCTCTTTACTGTAGAATCCTGACAAGAAAGGCACACCCGCAATCGCCAAACAAGCAATCAGGAAAGTATAATGCGTAATCGGTAATTTCTTGCGAAGACCACCCATATCCACCATTTCGTTGCTATGAACTGCGTGAATCACCGCACCAGCTCCGAGGAACAACAATGCTTTGAAGAACGCATGTGTAAACAAGTGGAAAATAGACGCTGTATAACCTTCGTTGTGACCTTCACCCCAACCAGCAACGCCCAACGAAAACATCATAAAGGCAATTTGCGAAATGGTTGAGTAAGCCAACACACGTTTAATATCTGTTTGAGTTGTAGCAATCACCGCAGCAAACAGCGCTGTGAATGCACCTACATAAGCCACCACTTCCAACGCATCGGGAGCAGAAATTGCAAAGATTGGGAAAAGACGCGCTACCAAAAACACACCCGCCACAACCATCGTAGCAGCGTGAATCAATGCCGAAACTGGCGTTGGACCTTCCATCGCATCGGGCAACCAAATGTGAAGTGGAAACATCGCTGATTTACCAGCACCACCAATGAAGACCAAAATCAATCCCCACGAAAGCGTTGACATTCCGAGGAACGTAGCACCCGTGCTCATCGCAAGTGTAAATTGTGAACTTGGATCAGAAAGTCTGTCAATCAACACGCTGAAATCCAATGTTTGCGCACCGCTACTCATCAATAATATCCCGACTAAGAAGCCTAAATCGGCAAAACGAGTAACAATAAATGCTTTTTTGGCAGCTGCAATTGCTGATTGTTTGGTATAGTAGAATCCAATTAGTAAGAAAGAAGAAACACCCACCAACTCCCAGAAAATGTACATTTGGAATAGATTCACAGCCACTACCAATCCCAACATAGAGAAGGTAAAGAGCGACAAGTAAGCATAATACATTTGGAAACGGTCTTCGCCGTGCATATAGTTCCAACTATAAACGTGTACCATTGTCGAAACAAAGCTGATGACCACAAGCATAATCACCGAAATCGGGTCGAGCAGCACACCTAGATTGATGCTCAGATTCTCGCTGAATTTCAACCATTCGAAGTGAATAGGTACAAGCTTTTGATAGATGCCTTGTGCATTTTGTCCAAATTCGAAGAAATAGCCGTACGCTACAAAAAACGAGAGCACCGTCACTGCCGTCAACGAGGCGATACCGATAAGTCCAGCCACAGCGGGCGACAATCTTTTTCCGTTCAGCGACAAGAACAAAAAGCTGACCAACGGCAGAAAAAGAAGAATTAATAACATTGAATCGTTGTTCATATATGCTTAATATTTCATTGTGTTAGTATCCTCAATATCCACCGTGCTAAAACGACGATACAGATTGATAATGATTGCAATTGCCACTGCCACTTCTCCAGCTGCTATCGTGATGATAAACATTGAGAAAAACAGTCCTTCGAGTTTATGTGGATAGAGATAGTGGTTGAATGCCAAGAAATTAATATTCACACTATTCAAAATCAGTTCGATAGACATCAGTATCATCAACATATTGCGACGGGCAAAAAAGCCGTACATCCCAAGAAAGAAAATGGTGGTACTGAGTATCAACACGTGTAATAAAGGTACTTGTTCCATAATTATATGTTTTAAGTCGTTTTAAATTGTAAGGAGAGACACAATATATTGCGCCTGTACATCTACAATAAATTCCAAATTATTTCTCTTGTGCATTACTTCTCATCGCTACCACGATACTTCCAATCATTGCAGCTAACAGAAACAAACTGACAATTTCGAAAGGAAATACATAGCCATAATCGGTGTAGCTCAACATCTGACGACCAACCTCTTGCACAGTCGGAACAACAGCTGTTTCGGTAGAAGCTGTAAACGTATAGCTTAGCAAAACGCTCAATACCAACACCAAACCCAGCACCGCCATCACTCCAGCACGTAGATGTCCGCTCAAAGGCTGTCCAGGAATGTTCTCACCCGATTTATGGGTTAAGAATACCGAGAAGATAATCAGAACCACAATACCACCCACGTAAATAATGATTTGAAGTGCTGCCATAAAAGCCATTTCCATCATCAGATAAATGCCTGCAATAAATGTCAACGTAGTCAACAAATAGATTGCTGAGCGGAAAATTTGACGAGAGAATACGGTCATTGCCGCAAAGGTCACGATCAGACCCGCCAATATATAAAATACTGCTGTTTCCATAATTACGCCTTTTTTTCTTTTTCTTTCAGTTTAGAACCTTCTGCATTCAATTGATGAATCAATTGGCTACGGTCGTACACACTCAACTCAAATTCATTCACCATTGTAATGGCATCAAACGGACAAGCATCCACGCATTGTTGACAGAACGTACACAAGCCCAAGTTGAAAGTATAGGTATCGAGTGCTTTTTTTGTTTTTCCTTCGGGCGTCTCAATTGATTTTGTCACAATAGAGATTGTTCCATTCGGGCAAGCCTGCTCACAAAGCGTACAAGCCGTACATTTATGCTCGTTGTTCTCGTCATGAGGCATCTCCAGATTACCAGCATAGCGCATTGGGATTACCAACGACTCTCTGTTTTCAGGATATTGCTGGGTAATGATGGTCTTTTTCGGGTGAGTGAAATAGTACAATGTCAGCATCAAACCCTGCCAAAGGGAGTAAAATCCGAGGAAGAGATTACTAAAATATCTTTTTATTGATTCCATATCTATTCAAGTATTAAAAGTGCCATCCCATTACAGTACACAATGCAGCAATCACTAGATTAAAAAGGCTGATTGGCATCAAATATTTCCACTCCAACTTCAGCAATTGGTCGATACGCAGACGAGGGAATGTCCAACGGAACCACATCATCAAGAAGATAATGAAGAACACTTTACCCATCAACCAAAACATTTGTGGAATATAGTCCATAATAGTGTTAAACGCAGTGAATCCATAAATGTGGAACGGTTGCCATCCGCCTAAGAAAAGCGTAGAAGCAATAATCGAAACCACAATCATGTTGATGTATTCAGTCAGGTAAAACATACCAAACTGCATACCCGAATATTCGGTGTGATAACCAGCGGTCAACTCTTGTTCTGCTTCTGCAAGGTCAAAAGGTGCACGGTTACACTCCGCTGTAGCTGCAATCACGTAAAACACAAAAGCAATCATTGCAGGCAGGTGGCCTTTGAAAATCCACCAACCATCGGCTTGCGATTGCACCAATTCGTTCATCGACAAAGTTCCCGTCATTGCTACAATTGCAAGGATTGACAACGCCGCCGAAAGTTCGTAACTGATGATTTGTGCTCCTGCACGCATCGCTCCCACCAACGAGAATTTATTGTTACTTGCCCATCCTGCCATCAACACACCAATCACTCCTAACGAAGAGATAGCCGTGATGTAGAGTACCCCAATGTTCATGTCCCACATCTGCACTCCGTCCGAAAAGGATACAGGAGCCAACGCCATCAGCGAAACGGTCAACACCAATACAGGTGCCACAACGAACAAAATTTTATCTGTGCGGGTTGGCACAAAACTCTCTTTGAGCAACAGCTTGATCACATCGGCCAACACCTGAAGAGAACCCCATTTACCCACACGCATCGGGCCTAAACGCAACTGCATAAACGCAGCCACTTTACGCTCCATATATACGCAAATAATAACGCACACCAACACCAGCGACAAGATGGCAATTCCACCCAGAGCATTAGCGGCAATGGTAGCCCAAAAAGCTGGCAACACATCGGTCAGCCATTGGTGAATCCATTGAACAATATCAGCAAGTTTTATCATATCTCGATCTGTTTTCTATTTATTCTTACTAATTGATTAACGGTCGATATCGGGAATTACGAGGTCGATGGTTGCCATACTGGCTATCAAGTCACCGATTTTCTCGCCCACATTCAATGGTTTGGCCACACCTAAGTTCGAGAAGTTTGGCGAACGGAACTTCATACGATAAGGTTTCGCGCTGCCATCACTCACAAAATAGACGCCCAATTCACCACGAGCCGTTTCTACACGTTGGTAGTATTCTCCTTCTGGAGCTTTCAGCACCGCTTTTGTTTTAGCACGGAAATCACCTTCAGGAATATTGTCAATCAACTGCTCGATAATGTGGATTGACTGCTTCATCTCTTCGAGACGCACCAAATAACGTGTCCAGCTATCGCAACCATCTGCAATCACTTCTTTGAAATCCAATTTTTCGTAACCATCGTAAGGTTGAAGTTTACGCACGTCGCATGAAATGCCCGAAGCACGCGCTACAGGACCAGTCACACCGAGAGAAATGGCTTGTTCTTTCGAAAGAATACCCACCCCTTTCATCCGTTTTTGGAAAATAATGTTTCCGTTGATCAGCGTTTCGTATTCAGGAAGAAAACCTTTCAGTTTTGCCAATACATTTTTCACATCAGGAATAAATGATGGCAAAATGTCCATCATCACACCACCTGGCAAGATGTAATTGGTTGTCAATCGGTTACCTGTGTTCGATTCGAAAATATCCATAATATCTTCACGATCGCGGAATGCCATAAAGAACGGAGTAACCGCGCCAACGTCCATCGTACAAGAGCCCCACCACAATTCGTGCGAAGCCAGACGCTGCAATTCGCACATCAAGATACGAATTGCCTGAGCGCGAGGCGGAACCTCGATACCACAAGCTTTTTCGACCACCAATGCGCAAGCCTGATTATTCATAAACGACGACAAATAATCCATACGGCTGGTAAGGTAAATCGACTGCTTGTAGTTCAAGAACTCAGTCATTTTCTCAATTCCGCGGTGGATGTATCCAATCACCGGTACAAGATCCGTAATAATTTCTCCGTTAAGAGTAGTTTGAAAACGCAAAACCCCGTGTGTAGAAGGGTGCTGGGGGCCGATATTAACTACAAACTCGTCTGTTTTTTCGACGTCTGCTGCAAAATTTATAAATGGTTCCATACGCTTATTTAAGGGTTTTTTCAATGTCAGGATATTCGTAGCCTTTGCGGAGAGGATAGCCCGGCCACTCATCGCCTAGAATCATACGACGCAATTTCGGATGTCCGTCAAACCAAATTCCAAAAAGGTCGAAGATTTCGTTTTCGTACAGTTCGGCAGCTTGCCACAACGAATAGACAGAAGCAATTTTTGGCAACTCTGGTAATTCTGGTTTGTCGAGTTTCACTTTCAGTTCCAACTCGTGTTGATAGTTGATGGATCTGAGGTGATATACCACTTCGAATGTTTCGATTCGATCAACAGCAGTTTCACAGAAAAGGAAATCAAATTGAGTTTCGGGAGCGTTTTTCAGCTTAGTAGCTACCTCCAACAACTCCTCTTTCGCTACTTCAATCAGTGCGAAATCGAATGTTTCGCCTATTGTTGCAGTTGGGAATGTGCTAGTCAGGTAGTTTTTCAGTTCTTCTCGGTTCATAATCGTTTCGCTTAGAATATTTTATGTTGTGGTTCGGCAGCATGAGTCGGGTTTTCGATCACATACGCTTTTGTTTGCATAATCTTCTGTTGCAAAGCCATCAAGCCATGAAGAAGAGACTCAGGACGCGGAGGACATCCCGGAATATAGACATCTACAGGAAGGATTTTGTCGATTCCATTCAATACAGAATAGGAATGCAACACAAACGGACCTCCAGAAATGGTGCAAGCACCCATTGCTATCACATAGCGTGGCTCAGGCATCTGATCGTAGAGACGTTTCAATACCGGTGCCATTTTGTAAGTGATTGTTCCACTAACCAAAATAAGGTCACACTGACGTGGCGAAGCACGCATTACCTCGAATCCGAAACGCGACCAGTCGTGTCTCGCAGAAACGGTACTCATCATTTCGATCGCGCAACAGCTTGTACCGAAAGAGAGTGGCCATAGGGAATTACTTCGTCCCCAATTGGCAAGAGCATCTACCGAAGAAACAATAAAGCTACTGTTTCCAAACTCATTTTCATATACTTCTCCGGGGAAATCGGGAAGGAATTTCTTCTTTACATCCATGATAATGCTTTCTTTTTAAATGCATACAAAAGTCCTAAGAACAGGAACAACGAAAAGAAAAGGATTTCGACAAACGCAAACATCCCCATCTCTTTGACCACAGTAGCCCAAGGAAATAGGAACACAATTTCGACGTCGAACACCAAATATACCAATGAAAATAGGTAGTAACCTACGTTGAATTGAACCCAAGTGACACCTTCTGTCGGAATACCACACTCATAGGGCTCTCCTTTTTGTGGATTCCACGAGTGCATACCGAATCCTTTACCGATTCCAATAGCGATTAATGCAAATCCGATTCCGGTAAGTAACATCGTCAATACTGCTGCAATTCCCATATACGAACTTTTATATCAAATAAGTTAAACACTAAAATTACGATCGTTTATTTAATTTTTCTGACAAAAAACATCTCATTTTGAGCCTAAAAATTAAAAGACTCGCAAAAATAAATTAAATTAATCAATTAAGTGTCAAATTTGGTCACTTTTTTTTCAATTTTGCAAAGTCTGCATTGCAAAATCGACTATTTTTTGATTTATACTTTTGCCATTAACAGTGTTAATTTAAACGTAAATAATTATAAATCAATAATATAACCAATATTTACTGTTAATATATCGGCGGTAACAAAAAAAAGAGCCAATCGTTCACTTGGCTCCTCTGTTTTACTATTCCGACAATTCAATTTTTGTCTTCATATTCTTAATTTTCTCATCCCGCACACGAAGCAGTAGCTCGTTCACTTTAGTGGCCTTTACAGCTGCGTAGGAGTAAAATTCTTTGACCTCAACCATACCGAGTTCATCTTTTGTCAGCTCTCCTTTTTTGAATAGAAAACCGACTATATCCATTTTACTCAGTTTGTCTTTTTTCCCTTTACCA
This sequence comes from Bacteroidales bacterium, assembly GCA_049315325.1. Lineage (GTDB taxonomy): Bacteria > Bacteroidota > Bacteroidia > Bacteroidales > UBA7332 > CAXXIC01. The sequence goes on along the minus strand of JBMOKJ010000005.1, from coordinate 224,973 downwards.
ATATAAAGTGTCGCCCATTTCGGTTTGGGAGGAGCTGCATTGGCGGTCGGCAACGGATAGGCTTGTGGCTTTGGCTTAATAAAATCAAGCAGTTGCTCGTTTGATGCCAGTAGCGAAAAGGCGCGGCCTTCGGCTTCCATACGTGCAGTTCGCCCGTTTCGGTGCACATACTCGTCTATACGAGCAGGGGCATCGAAGTGAATGACGTTTCTGATTTCAGGAATATCCAATCCACGCGAGGCAAGGTCGGTGGAAACGAAAATCGTGCAACTTCCGTTGCGAAACTTCGACAAAGCGCGCTCGCGGTCTGGCTGTTCGAGTCCGCCGTGAAAAAATTCGTTCGGCACTTTTCGTTCGCGCAGGTAAGCAGCCACTTTTTCGACGCCTTCGCGTTGGGTGCAAAAAACCAACGTGGATTCGTTGCCCAAATGGCAAATCGTTTTGTAGAGCAAATCCATCTTATCGTTGTTTTCGCCTTTTATCGTGTAGGTCGAAAGCCCTTTCAGTTCGTTGTTTTTCTCCGAGAAATCGAGTTTCGTCGGATTCTTTATTCCCGTGTAAGACGGAATTTTGTTTAAATCGGTAGCTGATGTCAAGATTCTTTTATGCAAAAACGCCAACCGACTGATGATAGACTCCATCTGATCGGTGAAACCCATTTCGAGCGATTTGTCGAACTCATCGAGCACCAGTAGGCGAATGTCGTCCACCTCGAAATTGGCACGTTCGATGTGGTCTTGCAAGCGACCGGGAGTCCCGATGAGCACTGCGGGTGGAGTCTGCAACGCACGCTTTTCGGCATTCGACGGACGACCGCCAAAGCAGGTATTCACCTTGTAGCCTGTGCCCATGCTGCGCCACACTTGCTCAATCTGCATCGCCAATTCGCGCGATGGAGCCAAAACCAATGCTTGTACTTTTTTACTTTCGGGATTCAACCCCAACAAAATGGGGAGCAGATATGCCAAAGTTTTACCCGAACCGGTGGGCGACAGAAGCACCATATCGCGCTCTGCATCATTTGCCTCTAGGGTTGCTACCTGCATCGCATTGAGCGATTCGATGCCCATATTTGCGAGCGTTTTCTCTATAATTGTGGAATTATTTTGCATTGTGCAAAGATAGTGGAAATAAACGAATGAGCCGACGAATGGGTGAAGTGTTCGTTCGCAAAGCTTTGAGGATGCATTCTGCTTTCAGAAAAATCGCATCACCAAATCTGATACATGAAGTGCTATTTTCTTTCATATCGGGTCTTTATTATTCTTTTAAGCTTATGAAAATAAAGAATGGTGAGTACATTACCCACCATTCCTCAATTATCATTTACTGATTATTGCTTATTTACACCTGTTTGAAGCGTTATCACCAAATTTGATAAATTATCCTGCTAACCCATATTGCAAAAAATATAAAGCTCACAAAAGTAACTAATGAATAGATAATGCCCAATAATGCCATTGACTTGTTTTTGCCCAAATATATTTCTTCATAAGATGCAATAATCCTTACATGATTTTCTTTTTTTAGGAAATAGTATTTGCAAATAAAATACCAAATAATAAAAATAGATCCGAGAGTGATTTTTATTAATACATCATATGGGCGTGGTGTAAAGAAACCTTTTGGAATAATAAATCTCAAAGGAAAGAATAGTGTGATTGTAGTTGTTGATAAAAGAATTGAAAAAAAAGAAGACGCCAAATTTTCATCTTTCTCTCCAACTCGTTTTATCAAAGTGAACATTCTGTACAAACAGTAGTATAAAAATTCAAATGATTTTTTCATTTTCCAAAAACATTTTCTTCTAACGTATTTCCAGTAAATAGGTAAGAACCCAATTCCGCACCTCCGTATATCAAAGCTCCTGTAGCTAAACATTATTGTTTTCATTCAAGAAAAGAAGGGAGAATGAATAAAAGAAATGTACAAACAGCATAAATTATCCCAATTAGTGCCAATCCTCTATTTTTCCCACTATACTTCCTTTCGTAAAAATCCACTATCCTTTTATAGTTTTCTTTTCGTAAGAAATAATACTTACAAATAAAATACCACACAACAAAAATCATTAGAATAGAGACCTTAAAGATACGGTCATAAGGGTGTAACAACAAAACACTCTTAGCCTGTGTATATCGTAAAAAGAAAAGTAATAAAATGGTTTTCGTTGATAAAAGAATAGAAAAAAAAGAAGACGCTAAATTTTCATCTTTCTCTCCAACTCGTTTTATCAGAGTGAACATTCTGTACAAACAATAATATAGAAACTCAAATGCTTTTTTCATTTTCCAAAAATATTTTCTTCTAATGTATTTCCAGTAAATAAGTAAGAGCCTAATTCCCTGTCCACTCGGATATGCCGTAGAATGACGTTGTTCCGCTAGCGAGATTTGCAATCTCGCTTTTTCAGTATTATTAGGAACTGCGTTCCGACTACAAATATATTTATTTTTCGTTTCCAAATATCACATAATACCTATAAAAGTATCTTGAATAACCTCAAACTCTACATTTGCATTGATAAATGATTATCGCTACTTTGCAGCGAAACAAAACGTTGCAACATCATACTAACAGAACCTTAAGTTTAAGATTTATGAAAATACTCCTATTCCTCCCGCTTCTGATTTTCGGTTTGATTGATGCATGCAACGAGCAACACGAGAGTCAAACACAGCAGCAGCAGCTGAGCGACACAATCACTATCGGTTATAAAAGCCAATATACCAATTCGGCTAAAGATGTGAGTTTGAGGTTTGATTCTGTGCTCGAAGATTCACGTTGTCCCGAAGACGCAACGTGCGTATGGGCAGGAAATGCAAAAGTGCGGCTAATCGTTGATGCAGAAAACAAAAAAGACACATTTACATTGAATACCATTGTAAATATGCCTTTAGGGAACAGTTTTGTGACAAAGAACGGATACAAAATTGTGCTAATCGATTTGCTTCCGCATCTTAACACGCGCCAAAATATGTATCTGCCTCAATCGTACCGTGTAGAAGTATCGGTTCAAAAATAACATATAAAACTACAGAACTCCTTTCAGCAGGGCAATCTCTTTTTCGATAAGAATATAGATGTCGACAATGTCTTGTGCCACGTATTCGGTTTGCGTTTCCAGCTGTTTGCCCAAATCTCCTAGAATATTGCAACGGAGATTGTATGCCATTCCCTTCAAGGTGTGTCCTTGCCTTTTCAGTTGGTCTAAATCGCGATCGTCCATTGCTCGCCTTAACGCCTGACAACTCTCATCGAAAGAGGTTATGGCCGAGTCTATTAACTCATCATACAATTCTTGGTCGTCGCCAACGAGCGACATCAACTCCTCTTTATTGAAATGGGCTAAGTCCGGATTATCTACACCTTCCACGAGTTGCGAATCGGTATGCAACAGCCACTTATCGATAGCCGCACGGATTGTATTTTCGACCACTGGTTTCGATAAATAGTCATTCATTCCAGCCTCTTGACAGCGTTCACGCTCTCCTTTTACAGTGCCAGCCGTAAGGGCAATAATCGGCACAGCTATTTCACTACCTTTTTCGTATTCCCGTATGGCTGAAGCTGCCTGATAGCCGTTCATTATTGGCATCTGCACATCCATAAGCACAAAATCGGGGCGAACCTCTTTGTATTTTTCTAATCCTTCGGCACCATCCATTGCTTTCGAGATGACGGCATTGGGGAGAATTTTCTGTACAATAGTTTTCGCCAAAAACATGTTTGTGGTATTGTCTTCCACAATCAAAATCTTGCAATTCCGATAGTATCGTTCTGGAATCACAGTAGGAGTACGTTGTGCACCTTGTTCGGCTTGAACCTCCGAAATCTGAGAAAGCGACTGCACCAACTGCGACATTTTCACAGGTTTAATCAGTGTTTGCTTCACACCTAGCTCTATACACTCGTTAAATATCCGACTGTCGTCAGAGGAGCTATGCAAGAATATAATAGGCTGCTCTCCTTCTGGAATATCCATTCGTTCTCTGATGTATCGAATCACTTCTATGCCATTCATCATCGGCATATTGTAATCCATAATAATGACATCGTAAATGTTGTGTTCCTTTATTTTAACAAGTGCTTCAACCCCATCGGCACAAGCATCTACATCAATATCGAAAGGAGAAAGCATCTGTTTGAGAATAGTCCGGTTATGGAGATTATCATCCACAATTAAGATTCTGCGAATTTGTTCAATGCCGTTATATTGAATCGGATCGCCGTAATGACATGGTAAAAGTAACGAAAAGAAGAATAAACTACCCTCGCCAACTTCGCTCTTTAAGTCGAGACGCGAACCCATCATTTCAACCAAACTATTCGAAATAGAGAGGCCTAGACCTGTTCCACCGTATTTGCGTGTGGTGGTGTTATCTGCTTGAGAAAATGATTCGAAAATTTTGCGCTGTTTCTCGAACGGAATGCCAATACCTGTATCGCGTACCATAAATGTGAAAACCCTTCGGCTTTTATCGTCAGATTCTGGGCCAACCATTATTTCAACTTCAACTTCCCCTTTATCGGTGAATTTCAGTGCATTACCCAACAAATTGATAATCACTTGTCGAAGTCTGACGGGATCGACCTCAATAAATCGAGGAATATCTGCTGGAATATTTATCAACAACTCTAACCCTTTTTCATGTGCCTTGTGTTTAATCACATCACCTATCTGATCGATCAACTCAACCACATCTGTTTTTTCGGGATTCAGTTCCAACTTACCTGCTTCAATTTTTGAGAAATCAAGAATATCATTCAACAGTTCGAGTAACGAGTTTGCAGAGCTATAAACGGTCTGCATATATCGTGTTTGCATCTCGTTTAAGTCTGTCTTAATCAACAAATCCGAAAATCCAATAATACCATTTAATGGTGTACGAATTTCGTGACTCATATTGGCTAAGAAATCTGATTTTGCACGATTTGCCTCTTCGGCGTTCTCTTTTGCTTTTACGAGTTCTTCTTCAAACTCTTTTCGTGCGGTGATATCAATGAAGGATTCGATTAAACAGCTTTTTCCATTGAATGTAGAATGAACAACCGATTTGAGGATTGGAATTTCATTTCCTTCCAAATCAATTAGCACTTTTTCGCCTGATGAAAGTGAGGTTAAGTCATTGGACAGAGAACACTGCCCGCAGGGAGTAGGGCAAATAACGTTGTGACAAACTTTACCGATAAGATCCTCTTTTTCTCCTTTGTAGAGCTCTGCACCTTTTTGATTTATGAACAAGATTTCGTGGGATTTGAGATCTATAATGGCAACTCCCACATTTTGAGAATCCAATATTTCGCGCAAATAATCGCTATTTTGACGCAAAGAGACCTCCATCTCTTTGTGCTCGGAAATCAGTTCGATTAGCGAATCGAGCAGAGCATCGGTGTCTGTTTCGTTCGACAACGATGCATATTTGGGGTCATTTGATTTAAGCGAAAGAATAGCTTGGTGAATTTTACGAATAATGTCGCCTTTTTCGTCCGCCGATTTTTTTTGAATATCGATTGTATCACGCAACTCCATTGAACTCAAATCGATTGAATGCTGCAAAAGAGCAATATCTTCCTCAAAAGACTTGTAACTTTCATCGACTTTAGCAATGAAAGTTTTAATATCCGGTGGAAGTTGATCGAAATTCGGAATCGTCTTATTTAGTTGACGTTGCAGAAGTTTGTTCATAATTGAAATCCGTTATTTTGGTGCAGTTATTCTTCTGTCAAAACAGTTATAGTCATTGTTTGATTGTGAAGCTCGCAGTTGCTTGCTAAGGAATTTGTAGGACAAATTTCGCCATACGAGTAAAATCCCATTAATGTGGTGGCTTCTCCAACCACATCTTTTACGGCTTCCACTTCTTCGTCTGTGCGGTTCTTGAGGAGTATTTTTCGCCCAACACAGCTGATTAAAAGGGCAAGTTGCGCGTTATTTCCATTCAACGAATCAACAGATTCCTCTGCTGCAGTCATGGCTCCTTCAAACAATTTATCGTTGCTCGCGTTCATCAAACGCACGTATTCACCTTGAGGAATATCCCCTGCAAAAACCATGCTTTCGTCGGCCTCATTTATCGACAAGATAGTTCTGACAATAGATTCATCTCCTTTTTTGAAGCTGATAGGGAATAAAAAAGCCGAAGACGGTAGCTGCTCGGCATGCTTTCCGAGATAACTTTTATATATACTTAAAGCCGGTTTGCCGTCGAGCTCATACAATACGTTATCGATTGACTTAGTGACTAAGCGATCTACCCCAAATGATTTCCATCCTCCTCTCGATCCATATCCTACTTGCAATTTATCACTATAAAGTCCCACAATAACAACTATCCCATCACGGGCAGGAGCATTGCAAACTACCACAGTCTCTTTAAACATGGCATAATCTCCAGCCAATCCTCCAGTAACCGATACTTTACTTCCAAATGTATCGTTCAGCCCTTGTGTAAGTTGACTTCCGTTTACACCCAAGGCTTCACTGAAAACAAAGGCATGTTTCAATCCATTCTGATCAAGTTTGGATGCAAGTTTCTGACCTAAATCCGCACTATTTGCGCTATTCTTTATTTCTTCACTACGCACCACAATTTGAACATCCTTAAATTCGACAGCAGTACACACGATCGAATTCACCAACACTTCAGTGCCGCAAATCTCTCCGGCAGTGGAGCATCCTACAAGTTGTGAGTTTGGGTAAAATGAACGAATTTCATCAATTAACGAAGCCTCCTTTAGCAGGTCTCTGTCTCCAAATAAAAAAACCAATTGTGCTTTTTCTGAGTCAACACTTGCAACTATAGGTTGCCATCCAGAAGTTTTAGAATATATTCTTTGTTCTGTTTTCATTGAAGTAAGTATTAGATGGTGTGGGGTGTTAATTGTAAATTGATTACAATCATAAAACTCGATTTCACAAATATATTAATAAATATAAGTTTTATTAATTTTTCAAGTAATAAATTTATCAAACAGGGTTAACTTAAATCCTAAATCCCATTCATTGAGACAAAAAGAGCCTTACGCGAAGTGTGTAAAGCTCAAAATTGATCAAATTGTTTCTGAAAGTCGTTTATTCCCACTCGATGGTTGCAGGCGGTTTCGAGCTGATGTCATACACCACGCGATTCACCCCTTTTACTTTGTTGATAATATCGTTCGAAACTTTCGCCAAAAAATCGTATGGAAGATGCGCCCAATCGGCAGTCATCGCATCGGCTGAAGTCACAGCACGCAGTGCAACAGTGTTTTCGTAGGTGCGCTCATCCCCCATCACACCCACCGAACGAACGGGTAATAAAATAGTCCCTGCTTGCCAAACTTTGTCGTACAAACCCCACTCGCGCAATCCGCTGATGTAGATATCGTCAGCCTCTTGCAAAATGCGGACTTTCTCGGGTGTAATATCACCCAAAATGCGAATACCCAATCCAGGTCCTGGGAACGGATGACGCTTGATCAAATGGGGCATCATGCCAAGTTCGGTTCCCACGCTGCGCACTTCGTCTTTGAAGAGCAACCGCAATGGCTCCACCAATTTCAGGTGCATTTTTTCGGGAAGTCCGCCCACATTGTGGTGCGATTTGATAGTCGTTCCGGTAATCGAAAGCGACTCAATGATATCAGGATAGATGGTGCCTTGCCCCAACCATTTTACGTCTTTAATTTTCAGTGCCTCTTCGTTGAAAATGTCAATAAATCCTTTGCCAATGATTTTGCGCTTGGTCTCAGGATCGCTTTCACCAGCCAATTCTGCATAGAATTTGGCTTTCGCATCTACACCAATCACGTTCAAACCAAGATGAGCATAATCTTCAAGGACTTTCTCAAATTCATTTTTGCGCAAAAGTCCGTTATCGACAAATACGCAAGTGAGGTTTTTGCCAATGGCTTTGTTTAATAAGACTGCAACAACAGACGAATCTACACCGCCAGAAAGCGCTAAAATCACTTTGTCGTCGCCGAGTTTTGCTTTCAAATCTTTCACCGTCTCTTCGATGAACGAAGCCGGAGTCCAATCTTTCGAACATTCGCAAATAGAGAGGAAATTATCCAAAATCTGCGTGCCACATTCACTGTGGAACACTTCGGGATGAAACTGCACACCCCAGGTTTTTTCGCCGTTCACGCGGTAACCGGCTATGGCTACATCTTCGGTACTTGCAATAATTTCGAAGGATTGAGGAATCACTGTAATGGTATCGCCATGCGACATCCACACTTGTGCTCCGACTTCGATGCCCGTAAGCAAAGGATCGGTATTGTTGATTGTGGTCAAATGCGCACGACCATACTCGCGCGAACCAGCCGGCTCTACTTTTCCACCTGACGTATGCGAGATAAATTGCGCTCCGTAGCAAATGCCCAACACAGGAAACTTCCGACGAATTTCGCTCAAATCTGCCTTGAAAGCATTATCATCGTACACCGAAAACGGGCTTCCTGACAGAATTACACCTTTCACATTCGGGTCGTTGTGTGGAAACTTATTGTAAGGAACAATTTCGCAATAGGTATTCAATTCTCTCACGCGGCGTCCAATCAACTGAGTGGTTTGTGAACCGAAGTCGAGGATAATGATTTTTTCGTGCATAATTCAAGCGATTTTTTATGAAGGTGCAAATTTACCAAAATTTCTCCGACAGATAAGTGAGATGGCACAGATTAATATTTGTGTGGAAAAATTTGGTAATGAAAGTTAAAACAAAACTTGAAATTGTATATTTGCAAAATCGAAATAAAAACTACTAGAGAATGGCTAAACACAACGAAACAGGCAAAAAAGGAGAGGAAGCAGCACGAATAATGTTAATCAAAAAAGGATATTCCATCCTCCACACCAATTGGGTAATTGGCAAATTGGAGTTAGATATCGTGGCAACATACGAAAACACGCTTATAATCGTCGAAGTGAAAACCCGCGATCGCATGGATTTCGAATCGCCATCGGATATGATTTCGAATGGTAAAATTCGCAATATCGTGAATGCTGCTCACGAATATATTCTGAAATTCGACATCAATATGGATGTTCGATTCGATGTGGTTTCAGTTGTAAAAAATGGAGAGAATTACATTCCAGAACACATTGAAGATGCGTTTTATCCACCACGGTTTTAGGGAAGTGAATAACTGAGTAATTGAGTAACTGAGTAACTGAGTAATTGAAAATCCTTTTATTGAATAAATGATGAATAATATTGAATTTAGAGAGGCTTTAAAGCTAAGAACAAAGCAATTTGCATTAAGAGTAATACGCCTTTATAAAGCTTTACCAAAAACCACTGAAAGCCAGATTATTGGAAAACAGTTATTAAGATCTGCAACATCTGTTGCGGCAAACTACAGAGCAGCTTGCCGTGCGAGGTCAAATCCTGAATTCTTTGCAAAAATCTCAATTGTCATTGAAGAAGCCGATGAAAGTTTGTTTTGGATGGAAATTCTTCACGAATCGGGAATTATTAAAAAAGAACTGATAATTGATTTGTACTCTGAGAACGAAGAAATTCTAAAAATTATGGTTACTTCGCGAAAAAACTCTCAAAAACCTGAGCAAAAAAAGATAACTCAATCACTCAGTTAATCAGTTAATCAACATTATCCTATGAACATCGAACAACTACGCGAATATTGCCTTTCACTCCCCGAAACGGAAGAAGGAATGCCTTTTGACGATACAATCTTGGTTTTTAAAGTCTGTGGAAAACTCTTCGTGCTTACCTCACTCTACGAAACACCGTTGTTTGTTAATCTAAAATGCGACCCAGAGCGCGCCATCGATCTGCGGGAAAAGTACGAATGTGTGGAAGCGGGTTATCACATGAACAAGCGGATGTGGAACACCATTACCATGACGGGTGAAATGAGTAATTCAGAAATCAAAAAGTGGATTAGACATTCGTATGACGAAGTGGTAAAGAAGCTGCCAAAAAAAAATCGGGAAAGATTTACTATCTCACCCGACCCTTGCGATATCTAATTCTATTTTGTTACTGAGAGATGCGCTTAATGACGTTGTAAGCACCAGAAATGCCTAGCTCTCCAGCTTTTCGCAAATCAGCAACTCCTTTTTCGTTTTCACCTAAATAGAGATAGACCAAACCTCGATTGAAGTATGCTTCGGCAAACTCTGGTTCGATTCGAATGGCTTCGTTGTAATCTGTCAATGCCGAGCGGTAATCCTTTTGAATACAGCGCACATTTCCTCTGTTGTAGAACGCCCAAATAAAGTTAGGCTGTTGGGTAATCACCGCATCGAAATCGCGCAACACCAACTCGTATTCCAACTGTCGATTCGACTTATCAAGCTCTTTCACATCTTGCGGTTTGCGTTTCACATCACGCAGATTGTTGATAGAGAAACTCTCTGTCAAGGCTTGCTCCGACTTCTCATCATCAGAAGACAATTGATACTTCAACTGTTTATAGCGAATAACCGCACGATTGTAGTATGCCAACGAGAAACTTGGGCTAAGTGAAATAACACGCGTCAAATCTTCGAGCGCACCATTGATGTCCTGCACCAACATAAAATCGATGGAGCGTGCAAAATAGACTTTTGCATCGTTTGGATTGGCCTCCAACTGTTTCGAATGTTCGTCTATCGAAGCAAAATGTTCCTTGATTTTATCTTCGGTCAGTGCAACCTCGTCGTTCGTAATCAGTAGACGACGTTTGAGGTTAATTTGTGTCGTCAGCTTATCAAATATCCCTGTGAAATTAAGCTTTCTATCTAGTTTATCACCCTTTTCGTAATATGTCAACACAAACATATCTTCAAGTCCGACATTGATATTCTTGTCTTGAACCCGACCACGACTGTCGTTTTTATATTTCGGCGATTCGGTTTCGGAAGCATCGGCAACTAACAGATTCTTGAATTTATTGATGTTTTTATCCGATTGCTTTCTGGTTTTATCCTTGCTATCAGCTACATCCTGTTGTTTTTTCTCTTTACGTTTCTTTTCCGCCTCTTTCCCAAGATTAATCGCCATCCAGAAATCTTTCTCGCTCCCTTTTACGTCTCCAATCTTCTTTCGCGCTTCGGCACGACTGGAATAAGCTGGTAAAAAGTCGGGGTATTGCTTGATTACTTTCGAAAAATCGGAGGCTGCTCCTTTGAAATTACCTGTCTCGGCACGCAGCAATCCACGGTTATACAATGCGAAATTGTTGTCGCTTTCGAGTTGAAGCACTTTGTCGTAATCCTCAATCGCACGGTTATTATCACCAACTTGCGAACGAAGCAATGCTCGATTGTAGAGCGCCATCACATTACGAGGCTTTTTTTCGATCACTTTGTCATAATCGGCCATCGTTCCACGCAAATCGTTGAGATAATATTTCACAATCGCGCGGTTGATGAAGTATCCAGACACTTGATCATCGAGTTTAACTGCCTCATTCATATCGGCTAAAGCATCTTTGTATTTTCCACGTTGATAATAAAAAATCCCGCGTGTTGCATAGCCTTGTGAAGCGTATTTATCCAAAGAAATGGCTTTCGTCACATCTTCAATCGCACGAGCGGAGTCTCCTTTTTCAGCCAAAAAAGAACCACGAGCCAAATAGCCATTAAAGAAATTTGGTTGCAGTTTCACCAACAAATCGAAAGACTGCCTCGCATTAAGTGTGTCTTTATTCTGCTGAAAAGCAATTGATTTATTGAGCAAGCTATTCTTATTCTCGGGATCATAAAGCAACGTTTTGTCATAATCAGATATCGCTTCGGCATACCGTTTTAGGTTTTGGCGCGCAATACCACGGCATTGATAAGCATTCACGATAAACGGATTTCGGTCGATGCACGCAGAGCAATCCTCTTCGGCACCAGTATAATCTTCAAGGTAAAGCTTGGCAACAGCTCGATAGAAATAAGGCTCAGCGAGATAGGGTTTTACCTTTATGATTTGATTGAAATATTGAATCGACAGAATATAATCTTCAAAATAGAGCGCATTTCGCCCAATGGCCATCACCCGATCTGTATTGATTTGAGCAAGCATTGAGCTAATGCTGATGAAAGAGAGAAAAAGGATGAAAATTATTTTTCGCATCAGTGGTTGGTCTGAATTAGTTTTATTATTCAAAAAAGCGTTTAATCTCATCGCAGACAAAAATTTGTTCTTCAAGCGTCAATTCGGTATGCATCGGCAGCGACAACACCGTCTGCGACAAATGTTCAGAGACTGCTAACGAACCGCTCAGTCGGCATTTTCCCCTAAAAGCATTTTGATAATGAAGAGGCAGCGGATAGTAAATCATCGTAGGAACACCCACTTCTAATAGATGCTTGGCAAGAGCTTCGCGACTCTCAGCCGGTACTTGAAGCGTATATTGATGATAGACATGCTGTTGACCTTCTGCCACTTTCGGGCAAACGACCGATTCGCAATCTTGCAAAAGCTCGTTGTATCGGGCAGCCGCCTTTTGACGAGCTTCAATGTATAGATCTAAGTGTTTCAATTTCGCATCCAAAACGGCTGCTTGAATGGTATCAAGTCGAGAATTTACGCCAACAACTTCGTGATAATACTTCTTCTCTTGACCGTGATTAGCAATCATTTTCAATCGATTGGCTAGTGCCTCGTCGTTCGTGAGCATTGCACCTCCATCACCAAAACAACCTAGATTTTTTGATGGAAAAAACGATAAACAACCAATGTGCCCCATTGTGCCGGTTTTTTCCTTTCTACCGTCGGTGAAGCAATATTCGCAACCAATACTTTGCGCATTATCTTCTACAACAAATAAATTATGTTTTCTTGCAACGGCGAGAATGGCCTCCATATCGCAACTTTGTCCGAAAAGATGCACAGCAATTATCGCTTTGGTTTTGGCAGAAATAGCAGCTTCTAGCGTAGAAATATCGATATTAAACGCCTCGGTATCGACATCCACAAAAACAGGCTTTAACCCTAGCAACAAAGCCGCTTCAGCTGGAGCGATATAGGTAAAAGCAGGAACAATCACTTCATCGCCGGGCTTCAAATCGAGTGCCATCAGTGCGATTTGAAGCGCATCGGTTCCATTGCCACAGGGGATTACGTGTTTCACATCAAGGTATTGAGCCAGATTTGTTGCAAACAGTTTCACTGGTGTCCCATTGATGTAAGCAGCGCTTCGCACCACATCAGTTATCGCACGGTCAATCTCTTCACTAATGTGATTGTATTGCCCCACCAAATCGACCATTTGCATCTGTTTCATATCTTTACTTTATGTGTAATAACGCAAAGATAGTTTTTTGTAGTATATGCGACAAAAAAGGGTGTGTTCGTTATGGAAATTTGACGTATGCCGCGTTTCCTAATAATTTCTGTAAACATAACCCACTTCGATAGTCAAATTTCGTTTATTACCTGAAAAATATTTATCTTCGCCAAAAGAACAAAAACATTATGCAGCAGATCAAAAACCCACAACTCGAATTAGCCTACAATTTTGTACAATATACGCACCGCAACATCTTTCTGACAGGAAAAGCTGGCACCGGGAAAACAACTTTTCTCCATCAACTCAAGGCGCAATCGCTCAAGCGAATGGTGGTAGTGGCACCTACGGGTGTAGCAGCCATCAATGCGGGTGGCGTCACGATTCACTCGTTTTTCCAACTCCCATTTGGACCAAATGTACCCAAACAGATTACCGAAGAGGCGCAATTCACCGACCCTCGCAATCGCTTTTCAACTTCTGATTTTAAAGTCAGTCGGGAGAAAATCAACATCATGCGTAGCCTCGATTTGTTGATTATCGACGAAATCAGTATGGTGCGCGCCGATTTACTGGATGCCATCGACGAAGTTTTGAAACGCTATCGACGAAATAGCAAACCGTTTGGTGGAGTACAACTACTAATGATTGGCGACATACAACAGTTGCCGCCTGTGGTCAAAAACGAAGATTGGGACTTGCTCCGTCCGCACTACCCTTCACTCTTTTTCTTCGACAGCATTGCCCTAAAACAAACCAACTACATCTCCATTGAGCTAAAACATATTTACCGTCAAAGCAACGAAAATTTCATTTCGATTCTCAATAAAATTCGCGACAACAAGCTCGATCAATCAGCGTTAGACGAACTCAACAAACGTTATATTCCAGATTTTAAACCGAAATCGGAAGAGGGATACATCACGCTCACGACCCACAATCGACAAGCGCAGGAGTTGAACGAATCGAAGCTATTCGAGATTAAAGCTCCAGAAAGCCAATTTCCAGCAATGGTAGAGGGCGATTTTCCAGAGTTATCATTTCCAACAGACCGAGAATTAACGCTAAAAATTGGCGCGCAAGTGATGTTTATCAAAAACGACTCTTCGCGCGACAAACTCTACTACAACGGAAAAATTGGCATCGTAACAGGCTTCATCGAAGAGGGTATTCTGGTGAAATGCCCTGACATGAGCGACCCCATTTCGGTTAGTCCAGAGAAATGGGAAAATATGAAATATTCGCTCAACGAAACCACCAAAGAGATTACCGAAACACCCATTGGTTCGTTCACGCAATTCCCGCTCAAACTGGCTTGGGCAATCACGATACACAAAAGCCAGGGACTGACCTTCGAAAAAGCAATTATCTATGCTGGGGCAGCTTTTGCCCACGGTCAAGTTTATGTGGCACTGAGCCGTTGCAAAACGCTCGAAGGATTGGTGCTCGGCACACCGATACGACTGCAAGGCATTATCAGCGACAGCGAAGTGAAAGATTTCAGCCGAAAAATGGAGGAGAACGAACCAGACAAAGCTCAACTAGACGATTCGAGAAATGCCTACCAAATCGAGTTACTGAATGAGCTGTTCGACTACCAGTCAGTTCTGCGCAATCTCTATACCATTCAGAAACAGGCAAAAGAAAACAGTACAATTCTACCAAGCGATGTTGTGCAAAAAACTGCTACGTCGATCGAAACATTGAAAAAGAGTTTTATTGAAGTGGCAGAAAAATTCAGCGTGCAAATTCGACAATTGGCGACAATTTCTACCGATATTGAGAGTAACGTAGCATTGCAGGAGCGAATAACGAAAGCGGTTGGCTACTATCAGACTCAAACCGAACAACTCATCAACGACTTGAGTGCAAACTATGTGTTCGATCTCGACAACAAAGCGGTGCAGAAATCACTCACCGACCCGCTCGAACGGATGTTCACCGAACTTAAAGTCAAAGTGACTTGCCTTGCTGCTTGTCAGAATGGCTTTGTCTTCAAAGACTACCTCTCCATCAGAGCGAAAGCACAAATCGAAGAACCAAGCCGCAAAACAAGAGCTGCGGCTACACACAAATCGAACGAACACCGCTTGACTACGCTACTCAAAACATGGAGAAACAACAAAGCGGACGATTTGAACATCAATCCATTCAATATTTTATCGCAAAAATCCATTCTCGCTTTGACCGAAAAGATGCCTATTTCGATGAAAGAGCTTAAGGCAATACACGGCATTGGGGCACAAAAACAAAGAGAATTTGGTGCAGAAATCTTAGCAATCATAATCAACTACAGACAAGATAATCAGCTCGAGACGAATCTTTCGGTCGATTTTTCAATCGTTGAAGAGGAGAAACCAAAAGCGCCCAAAGGTGAAAGCAAACGCATAACATTGGAGTTGTTTCGCGAAGGGAAAAGTATTGCGGAGATTGCAAAAGAACGGAATTTTTCTATTTCAACCATCGAAGGTCATTTGGCACAACATGTCACGTCGGGAGATCTACTTCCAGAGGAGCTGATGGACAAGAATCAGGCTGAATTGATTCGAGATTATTTTCTAAGAACACAAAAAAGCTCCTTTGTAGCTGCAAGAGAGGCTCTTGGCGAAGATATTTCGTATAGTGAAATTCGCTTTGTTCTCAACAGACTTCTTTTCGAAGGAAAAATGGAGCGCGAAGCATAAAATCGAGAAAACCAATCCGTTTTTATTGTTGACTTTCCCAATTTTCAGGGTCAATATCCTATATTTTATACATATTAACAAAAACAGGCTTAATATTTAAAAAAATAAAGAATATGGTTGAAATTGCCTATTTCACACGTAAGATATTCTTTATTTATAAAAAAATAGAATATATTTGCAAATAAGTTACATTTTGAAACCTTTACTGGTGAAATTTCATCAATAAATACATTTTCAATAATACGATTTAAACAACGCTCAATCAAATTAGACCACTTTTGTGGGCATATAGTATAAAACATAATGAGAGATAGAAAAAAAACTTACACAAAAGCCCTATTTTTTGGATTAACTTCATTTTTTCTATTGTGGATCGGCTCACCAATCAATGCCGCCGAACAATCGAACAATGCTATCCAACAAAAAGGTGAATCAATAAAAATAAAAGGCCGTGTTCTTGACTCAGGGAACAAGGAACCGTTGATTGGTGTCAGTGTACGAACCGAAGGAAAATCTGTGATTGGCACAATGACCGATTTCAACGGTGCATTCGAACTGACTGTGCCTGCAAATAGCACGATATCAGTCACCTACGTTGGCTACAAACGAAAGAGTTTAGTGTCACTAAACATAAAAAATGGTCAAATTATCTACTTAGAAGAAGACTTAAAGTCTTTAGACGAGGTAGTGGTGACTGGTTACCAAAAAATCGACCGGAAAATGTTTACTGGTGCTGCATCGCGCATCAAAGCTGAAGATGCAAAAATCGATGGGGTAACCGATGTCAGCCGCATGATTCAGGGAAAAGCTGCAGGGGTTCAGATAACCAATGTATCTGGAACATTTGGTGCTTCTCCAAAAATCAGGGTGCGTGGAGCATCTTCTATTTATGGCAATCAAACTCCTTTGTGGGTTGTCGATGGCGTTGTGCTTGAAGATGTTGTGGAAGTTTCGGCGGATGATTTGTCTTCAGGAAACGCAGCAACACTAATTAGCTCTGCCGTTGCCGGACTGAATGCAGATGACATCGAAAATTTTCAAATTCTAAAGGATGCCTCAGCCACAGCACTTTATGGAGCTCGTGCAATGAATGGTGTCGTAGTAATTACAACCAAGAAAGGGAAAAAAGGTACTGCGAAGATCAACTATACGGGCGAATATACTGTTCGGATGAAACCCTCTTACTCTGCTTACAACATTATGAATTCACAGGATCAGATGTCTGTGGATTTAGAGTTAAAAGAGAAAGGCTATCTAAACTATGCTGATGTTTCGCGGAGTAAAAATGGTGGAGTTTTCTTCAAATGGTCGGAGTTAGTCACTAAATCTCAATTGCCTCATACAGCTGAAGATCAAGCTAAATTCCTTCAACCTTACGAATTAGCAAACACAGACTGGTTTGACGTATTGTTTAGAAATTCACTCCAACAAAACCACTCTGTAAGTGTAACATTTGGTACTGAAAAAGCGAAAAACTACACTTCATTAAGCCTTTATAGTGATCCAGGATGGACTAAATCCGACAAGGTTTCACGCTTCACAGCTAATTCAAACACTTCATTTGAAATAAACAACAAACTGACCACTGGAATCACGTTGAATGTTTCGGTGAGAAACCAACAAGCGCCTGGTACATTAAACAGAACTGCCAATGTGGTTGAAGGCGAATACAACCGCGATTTCGACATCAATCCATTTAGCTATGCGTTGAATACAAGCCGGATATCGAGTCCTTACGATACTTACCGTATGAATTTTGCCGATTTTAGCATCAAAAATGAGATGGCAAACAACTACATCGATTTGGATATGATGGATGCTAAATTTCAGGCAGACCTTTCGTATAAACCGTTTAAAGAGCTTGAACTTGCAGCTTTGGGAGCTTTCAGATATGTGAAAAGCACACAAGAGCATAACATTCTCGACAACTCAAATATGCCAATGGCATATCGAGCCAATCAAGATGGAACAATTGGAAGTAAAAACAACTTTTTATACCACGATCCTGATAATGTAGACGCATTGCCTGAAGTGGTGTTGCCTGAAGGTGGATTTTTCAATACTGAAGATAACCGATTGCTGAATTATTATTTCCGTTCGACTGCCAATTACAACAAGATATTTGGCGAAAAACATGCCCTAAACGCACTGATTGGACAAGAGGTGAAATATACCGATCGCCAAAACAGATATGCCAATGGCGTTGGTTATCAATACGCTAATGGTGGTGTGCCCTTTGTTGATTACCGATTTATGAGACAGCTTATTGAAGGTGGCGACGACTATTATGGAATGTCAGAAATGTTTGATCGCTTTGTAGCCTTTTTTGGAACTGCAAGCTATTCTTACGACGGGACATACACATTGAACGCTACTGCACGCTACGACGGATCAAACCGTTTGGGTAGAGCACGTTCGGCTCGATGGCTTCCCACTTGGAACGTCTCTGGATCTTGGAACATCGGCAACGAACCGTTCCTACGTGACAATGAGACTCTTTCGACTCTTTCGTTGAGAGGAACATATGGACTTGTTGCATCTATGGGTCCTGCAATGAATGCTTTAGCTATTTTTAGAAGTGAAATGACTTATCGTCCTTACACTGCCGACAAAGAGAATAGAATCTTTATTGAGTCACTCGAAAACAGCCAATTGACTTGGGAAAAGCAGCACGAGCTAAACATCGGTACAGACATTGGCTTTTTCAAAAATCGCCTCAGTTTAAGTGTGGATGCTTACCTGCGTAATGGATTTGATTTGATTGGATCGGTTCGCACTTCGGGGATCGGTGGTGAGTTGACTAAATTTGCCAACTACGCCAATATGAAATCTCACGGGATTGAGTTTACGTTGAACACGAAAAATATCTCGACAAAGGACTTCACGTGGGCTACGAATCTAACATTCTCGTATAACACCAACACGATTACCAATCTGAAATCTCAACCACGAATTATCGATATGGTGTCGGCTGAAGGTGCGCCGCGAGAAGGATATCCAGTACGCGGTCTATTCTCAGTCCAGTTTGATGGGCTGAACAAAGAAGGTTTACCCACTTTCATCAATGAGTATGGCGAAAAGACGATGACCAACATTTGGTTTCAGGAGCGAGACAGCATTAATCACCTCAAATACGAAGGTTCGATTGACCCGAAATACATTGGAGGACTTGAGAGTTCTTGGAAATACAAGAACTTGAAATTTGATCTGTTTTTCACGTATCAATTTGGCAATGTGATTCGACTAAATCCTGACTTCAGAAACGAATACACCGATTTGGATGCTATGCCAAAAGACTTCAAAAACAGATGGATGGCACCGGGCGATGAAAACATCACGAATATACCAGTAATTCCTTCAAGTCGCCAAAACAGTGACTACCCAGATCTCAGAATTGCCTACAACGCTTATAACTATTCAGACATACGAGTGGCAAAAGGTGACTTTATTCGTTTGAAAGACATCACGCTCACTTACGATTTGCCTGGATTATCTAGAAAATTGAAGCTTGGCAATGCGCAAATAAAATTGGTGGCTACGAATGTTTGGCTAATGTATGCCGACAAAAAACTAGGAGGACAAGATCCAGAATTTTTCCGTTCGGGTGGTGTTGCTATGCCGATGCCGCGACAATTCACGGTGTCTCTTAGAGTTGGAATGTAATTAAACGAATTTACGATTAGAACAATGAAAAAAGTAATCTTCATATTTGCACTGTTATCGAGCCTTATTTTGGTTTCGTGCAACGATTATCTGGATAAAACACCTGATAACAGAGCACAATTGACAAGTGCCAAAGCCATTAAACAACTTTTAGTTTCAGCTTATCCCGATCAATCGTATCAGGTTTTCACCGAAAGCATGTCAGATAATGTGACCGACAGAGGTGCTCAAGCGAATGAAATTGCAACAAACTCACCAACAAACCTTTTGAGCCAACAAGCTTACAGTTGGGAAAATATGAAAGGTGACGATCAAGATAGCCCAACGGCTTATTGGACTGGATGCTACAACGCAATTGCGGCCTGTAACCATGCGCTTGAAGCCATCGACAAACTGCGCGGCACGGGTTCTGATTTTATGGCTGCAAAGGGCGAAGCGTTGATTTGCAGAGCTTATGCTCACTTTATGTTGGTGAATATTTTTGCAGAACATTACGATCCAACCACAGCTGCGACTGCCCTTGGCGTTCCTTATGTAACATCTCCTGAGAAAGTGGTTTTTCAAACCTACAAACGAAATACCGTTAAAGAGGTTTACGACAACATTATTGCCGATTTCAATGCAGGATTCCCATTACTTAACGATGGAAGTTATGGAACAACTCAAAGTTGGCACTTTACACGAAATGCTGCAGCATCATTCGCATCGCGACTCTATTTATACACAAATCAACCGGATTCTGTTATCAAATACTCGTCTTACATATTAGGCAAATCGCCTGTCTATATGTTGCGAGATTGGAATGGCGTCTACAAATCTTTCTCTTCTAGTCCAGCAATTTCAACACAGTTTGACCGATCGGCCGAGACTTGTAATACGCTCATTGTCGGTTGTGTATCTTGGTTGAGTAGAGCAATTTACAATCGCTATGGCATGGACTTCAATTTAATGAATACAGTGGGGCGGAAGAAAAACGTCACTGGCGGTTCAAATGCATTTTCTTTTTATGGAAGTAGCACATCAAACTTCGTTTTTGTTCCAAAATACGAAGAGTACTTCAAGCGTGAAAGCATAAATGCTAACTATGGTCTTGGCTATGTGATGATTCCTATTTTCACAGCGGATGAGGCTATTTTGAACCGAGCTGAAGCTTATGCCATGAAGAGCGATTTCACGAGTTCGTTGAAGGACATAAACACCTATTATTCAAAACGAATTTCAGGATACAATGCGGTGACACACAATGTAACAAGTGCTAAGGTTCTAGCTTATACAACAACAGACGCAACTGTTCCATCTCCATTTTACTCGATCAGTTCAGAGCAAGCTCCTTACATCAAAGTTCTTTTAGACATTCGCAGATCTGAGTTTCTGCACGAAGGACTTAGATGGTTTGACATCAAGCGTATGCATCTTACTGTAAAACATGCAATTTATGGCAGTCCAAGTGAAACAATGACATTGAACCCAAGCGATTTAAGAAGAGCGGTACAAATACCGACAGATGCGCAAACATTCGGATTAATACCAAATGCTAGAATCGATGTGCCATCAAGTTCAATCACACGCATCGATTAACTAAAACCCAAATTTGACTATTGCTCAAACTCATAAAAGATGAAAAAACAGTTTAAATACATCTTACTACTCGTACTTTTGGTCGGATTCTTCGGTTGTAAAGAAGAAAAATTGACTGATTCTATTATCGATACAAGCACACCATACTTGTCCGAAACAGACAACTGGATTCGCACAAACTACACTGTGCCTTACAATATATCGGTGATTTACAAATGGAATGATGGCGAAACAACCTTTGGCAAAAATCTGATTCCTCCAAAGCAAGAATTGGTAGCGCCATTGATGAACATGATCGACAGTGTTTGGATTAGTCCGTATATACAAGAAGCTGGCGCACAATTTTTCAAAGATCTTTCGCCTAAGCAGTTTCTACTGATTGGAAGTCCGAGCTACAACTCAGATGGTTCACGAACACAAGGAACGGCCGAAGGTGGTCGAAAAATCGTTTTATATGCAGTGAATTGGTATAACCCCAAAGACAGCGCTCAGTTGTGGGAAGAGTATGTTCACGTTATTTTCCACGAATTTGGCCACATCATGCACCAAATTAAACCTTACAACCCCGATTACAAAAAGACGATTCCTGGATATACTGCTGCATGGACAGATTTCTCTGATACCGAAGCGCGTGAAAAAGGGTTTATCACCGCCTACTCTCTTAGTGGACCTGACGAAGATTTTGTGGAAATTTTGTCTATATTTTTAACCACATCGCCTGCATATTGGAATAGTACAATTGGCAGTATACAAAATGCAACAGCGAAACAAGCCATTATCGATAAACAAGAAATTGTAGTGAAATACCTCAAATCCGCTTGGGGAATAGATGCTGAATCGTTACGTACAAGAGTAAACGCATCATTCCAAAAGGTATTAGCTAAAGCACGTCAATAATTTGAAGCAAATTAAACGATATGAACAACAACTATAGATATTTCAAGAGTCCATTTTTGATTGCAATAATGCTAATTGCGACTCTGGCTTCTTGTTCACTGGAGATGGACGAGGTGTTCGACACGCCAGCCACTCAACGGGTGAAAAAGATTTTAGATGATTGCAAAACCACCCTTCAGAGCAGCGTAGGAGGTTGGTATTTGAATTACACGACTCCAGATGGTTACAGCGCTCAATTTGTGATGAATTTTGGAGTTCACGATTCGGTTTCGACGTATGCCGATTTTTCTGATATCGCAACCTTCTCTACGTATTCGTTCAACTATGGTCAAGGACCTGTTTTATCCTTCGACTCGTATGGTCAGTTGCATACTATGTCTGATCCACAAGTCAATCCTATTGGCACTGGACATGGCGGAGATTACGAATTCATCATTATGTCGGTATCTACCGATTCTATTGTGTTAAATGGTAGAAAAAACCGCGACCGTGTTGTTCTGCATAAAGCCATTTCGGGTAAAGCCAATCAAATTCGGTTTATGAAACAGATGGATACCGATTTAGGCAACAACATTAGTTTTTTCCACAGCATCACCATTGGTACAAACAAAGCAGATATTTTATTGTCGGCTGACAAGAAAAAACTCGAAGTAACTGTGGCTGATGGCAACACGATAAGTTCGGCAATCAACTACACCTCACAAGGATTCGACTTGGAAACTCCCATCACGATTGGAAGTACAACAATCAGTAAGTTCGTTTGGAGTGATGTGACTAAAAAGTTTGGCATTGATGCAACGTCGACGATTGAAGCGTCGAATGCTCCTGCCTTCTCCATTGGGTCTACAGTAGATCAGGTACTTGGGTCATACTACAATTTAACCGATATTGGACCTGGGCAATATGCTAACTTTGATGCCCTGAAATCGTCATTTGGAAACTACCGCGAAAGTGAAATTTACCTTGGTGCTCCTACTAAATTAGTTACAAAAAGCGTGAAGATTGCAGGTACAGACACCACCGTGGTCAGTAGAGACACCGTTTCTACCACTATGATTAGCTATTCGTTCCTTTTCAACAAAGCAAACGTGGGCACAGTTTGGAATAATTTCAAGGGTACCAAAATAACAAAATTGAGAGAAGATCAGATTTTACTTACTCAAGGCATCAGAGATGGAGAGAATGCGACTGAACTAAATACAAACAAAACCGTTCGTAATATACCACTCTTCTTCTACAATACATCAGGATTAACAGTAGTTTTACGAAATTCTGACGTATATTTGATAAATATCAAGGATGGAAAAAGTTGGCTCAAACTCAGAAAAGGGGCATTGACTACTCCAATTCAAACTTTAGTAAAAACTTTATAACCCAAATATTATTAATTTAAAACAAAAAAAAGATGAAAATGACTTTACAAAAAAACAGCATGTGGCTGGCAATCTTAGTAGCATTTGTTTGCTCTACGACCAGCATGGAGGCTTCTAAGCCCGTAATTAAGGCTAAGATGGTAAAACCTGTAGCCAAAATTCAAGAAAAAACAGTTGTTCCTTTCAAAAAAGGGCATACACTTAAATTGAGATCAGCCAAAGCAGACGCAACTGGTACTGCTTACAACTACCCGGGTGTACTTCCATACGATGGATATGGAACATATATTTCTTTCAATACACTTATCAACGATTATTCTGTAGCTGGAAAAGAAGACTATATCTTCTTCCCTAAAGATTCAGCAACAACTTACATCGATGCATCGACAAACTCTCCATCGAGTTATTTGTGGAATGCACCGGGTGCAACACCAGCAGTGGCTGAAACTCAAGATATGGACGTTGTATATGGCCAAGAAGGACGTTTCGCATTCCCTACACTTACAGCTGGCGGAAGCAGTTACACTGCCACTGGAAGCATCAAAGTGGGTGGAAAAGCTGAAATCTGTAGCTTCAACTCATTTATGCTTGACTCAACTTACATTCCTTACGATCCATCTTGGCAAGATAATTACGGTTTTGTTGCAGGGTCAAATGGTTGGAGTGACTTAGGTTTTGGAAACTTGGTTTTCCTCGGACAAGACAGTGCTACAGTTGAATCTGTTTCTGTTTACATCAGACCTAACCCAACAGCTGCTAACCCAGATAACAAAGTAAAACTCACCATCTACGAAACTGGTGACGATGCTGATGGATACTTTATCCCTAACAAAAAAGTATTGGCAACTTCAGAATTGAAAATCAGTGAAATGATGCCAGGATCTTCTTCTGTTACAGGTATTTCTTACGCAAACGGACAAGAAGTGATGGGTCTCGCTAATTTCAAATTCGCTGCACCAGTCAAAGTAGGTTCTTACTTCTTTGCGGCAGTCGAAAACTTTGGAAATGATTTAGCTAAAAAAGATTCATTTTGTATCATGATGAACCCATTGGATCCAATTCCTGCGGATAGTTTCCAAAATGTGGCATCAAACTCTTCTTGGAGTTTTTCTGACGATGGAAATGGCGGACACGCTTGGTATGGTCTTTACTACTACCTCGATTTCAATCCTGTGTTGATGATTTGTCCGGTTGTAAACTACAGCTACAAATCAACAGACGGAATCGTTGCTCCAATGCTTAACCAAACGTTGGTTACTCGTTTCAGAAATGGATTCACCATCATGGGGGCTAAAGAGGGTGAAAAAGTATCTGTGTACAGCCTGAACGGTCAGAAAGTGCTGTCAGGAGTCATCAATGCATCGCGACAAAACTTCACTGTTGCGAAAGGAATGTACCTCGTAAAAGTGGGGAATACAAACCACAAGATTTTGATTCAATAAGGCAAAATAAAAAAGCATAAAAAAAGTGGCTGTTCGAGTTCGAACAGCCACTTTTGTATTTCAGAATATTAAGGTTACTGAAGATTTCCGTTTTCAGCAGCTTTAATCATCTCTGTGTTTGCAGTGATAAAGACTTCTACACGACGGTTTTGAGTTCTACCTTCAGCAGAAGCATTGTCTGCAACTGGCTTAGTTGAACCTGCACCTGATGCAACAATTTTGTTAGAAGCGCCTTGAGCTTTCAAGAAACTGCTTACACTTGCAGCACGTTTTTCCGACAAAGGAATATTTACTTTATCAGAACCTGTGTTGTCGGTATGACCTTGAATCAAAATGTCTGTTTGTGGATTGCCTTTGATAGAAGAAGCAAATTGAGAAAGAGCAGCTCTAGAATCAGCAGACAACTCACTTTTGCCAGTTTGGAACAAAATTCCTGAATCAAAAGTTACTTTCAACCCTTTCAATCCATTCACGTCAACAATCTCTTCTGTTTTTGCTCCTTGAAGTGCTTCAAGTTCAGCTTTTTGTTTGTCCATTTTTTTGCCAATCAATGCTCCTGCACCTGCTCCTACAGCTGTGCCAATAGCAGCACCGATTACAGCGCCTTTTCCTTTACCTGCTAATGCTCCGATACCAGCTCCTAGCGCGGCACCTGCACCTGCACCTAGCAAAGTGCCTTTACCCATGTTCGACATTGATGAACAACCAGAGAATAGAAGAGCTGCGCTCAACAATAACGATACAAATACGTTTGATCTTTTCATAATTTAAAAATTTTAATGGTGTTTAGAGTTACAAATATAATAAAAGAACAATGCAACGTCTGCTCTTGTTTCTGATTTATACTTTTTTTAAGAAATATTTGCGCCTTATCTAGATTTTATACTATATTCGCCTAAAGTATGACTTTTAATCCAAATAAAATGCTCTCTTCCGACCGAATAATACTCCGCGCACCTGAACCCGAAGACTTAGAAACTCTCTATCGTTGGGAAAACGACACGACCCTTTGGCAATACGGAAACACCCTCAATCCGCTCTCAAGATTTGCGTTGCGCGAATTTATCGCCTCCTGTAGTGAGAATATTTTTGAGACCAAACAGACCAGAATGATGGTGATTGATAAAGCAAATAACCAACCCATCGGAGCAGTTGATTTGTACGAATTAGATCCGTTTCACCAACGCATTGGGATAGGCGTATTTATTGATGTGGAATTTCAAAAGCAAGGTTTTGCCAAAGAAGCATTGGGATTGATGAAGAATTACTGTTTCGATCTCCTTCAGTTACACCAACTTTTCGCTCATATTCCTGAGAACAATCGCGCAAGCCTCGCTCTATTCAAATCTTCAGGGTTTCAAGAATCGGGTGTTTTGAAGGGGTGGATTCGGTGGAACGACAAACACGAAAACGTGGTCGTGATGCAGTGCTTCAAGGGTTAATCTTCGTACGAATAGTCGGTCGTTATCTCGCCAGAAATAGACATTTTCATCTTTTCGATTACTTTCGCTGCGGAATAACCTGCTCCAAACAAGAACATCAGTTTCGTAATGGCAGCTTCGGTGGTGATGTCGTAGCCACTCACCACACCAATTTCCTGCAAGCGGTGCCCAGAGCCGTAACGCTTCATCTGCACACGTCCAGCTTGACATTGAGTGACATTTACCACAACCAAACCTCTATCCACAGCTTGCTTTATCTTCTCGATAAACCACTCTTTGCCAGGTGCATTACCCGAACCGTATGTTTCGAGCACGACGCCTTTCAGCGACGGAATCGAAAGAATTGACTCCACAATTTGAGGCGAAATGCCGGGGAAAAGTTTCAGCACCACCACATTCTGATCGAGCGTAAAATGAGGTTTCAATCGCAATACACGACCCGGAGAGTGAATCTTCGCCGTGTCGTATTTTATTTGTACTCCTGCGCGCGCCAACACGGGATAGTTGTAAGACCGAAAGGCGTTGAAACGGTCGGCATTCACTTTCGAGGTACGGTTGCCACGCATCAGGTGGCTTTCGAAAAAGATACACACTTCCGACACAATTGGTTTGTGATTCTTTTTGGCAGCTGCAATTTCGATGGAAGTAATTAGATTTTCACGACCGTCGGTGCGGAGTTTACCGATAGGCAACTGCGAACCCGTGAGAATAACCGGCTTACACAAATCTTCAAGCATAAAACTGAGCGCCGATGCGGTGAACGACATCGTATCGGTGCCGTGCAAAACCACAAAACCATCGTAGAAATCGTAATTATCGGCAATCATCTTCACCAACTTCGACCAATGTAGGGGCTCCATCTCCGACGAATCGATGGGTGGATCGAACTGCAGAGTCGAAATCTCGTACCCAAACCGCTTCAATTCGGGGACACTCTCGAGCAAGCTGCGCAAGCTGAATGCCTCGAGCACTCCAGTTGTCGGATTTTCGATCATACCGATGGTACCACCGGTGTAGATAATCAGAATGGAAGGGATAAAATAGGGCGTCTCCATAATTGTGTGGGTGTGATGACAACGCAAAAGTAGGAAATCGCTTGCGAATATGCTATTGTTCTATTGAATTTTTCAAAAATGACAACATAATTATCACTCCACCACTATCTCCTCTTCGGGTACAACAGCCGTAGAATCGGGCACGGCGGTAATTAAATCTTTCGCAGCACCTGTCAATGCCACCGAAGGAGCGAAGGTGGCTTTCTCCTCTTCGGTGATGTAGCCGGTGCGAAACAGGCGGTCGGCAACGCGGTTAAACTGCCAGTAGCGGTTTTGCTTGAGTTGCCCTGCGGCATCGAACGACGACGCAAAACGCTTGGGTGATGGGATAATCGATGCCAAGAAGATGGCTTCGTTGAGTGTCAGATCGGATGGTTCTTTGTCGAAGTAGAAATGCGAAGCTTCGGCAATGCCATAAATCATCGGACCCCACTCGGCGATATTGAGGTAAACCTCAAACATCCGCTCTTTGGGTGTGATGTGATTCTCTTCTATAAGCCACACCAGCAAAGCCTCTTCGAGTTTGCGGGCAATATTTTTGTGTCGGTTCAGAAATACGTTTTTCACCAACTGCATACTGATGGTGCTACCTCCGCGGGCAAACCGTTTCACTTTGATGTCGTGAATCAATGCTTCGCGCAAGGCATCGAGCCGAAAGCCTCGGTGAAAGTAGAACTGTCCGTCTTCGGACTGCAACACAGCTTGCCGAAGCAGCATCGACACAGATTCGATAGATCTAAACGAGGGATTGCCGCCTCCTATCTCGAAGGTTCGCACTGGGCGATCGTTTTCGTAAGCCGTGTAGAGAAACGGACCGTTCATTTTGGTCAGTTCGCCGTAGTTGGTGATTGCAAAACCGACTTTCCGAAGCGACGATTCCAACTTAAGATTATCAGGGTTATTCAAATCGACATCCAGCAGAAAGTGATAGTCGAGATTACCACGCACACGCACAGCAGACAGGGTGTGAAACAATCCCTGCGGCAACGATGCGAATAGATCTTCTGCCGGAAAATTACGCTTATCCAAAGCGGCAATCAGATGAAGTTTTTCACGTTTTTGCACGAAAAGATAGGGATGAAACGACAGTCGGTTGAACGACACTTCGGATATGCTGTCCAACTCTGCAAAATCACTACCCACGCGCAATCGGTAGTCGAAAGCACCGTTGCCAAGTTGAATATCTTCGGGAGAAAGTCGTGGATGATTCAATTCCAAACCACTAAAAGCAGCACGACCATTCAACGCCACCTCTCCGCCACTCTCATCAAACACAAAGTTGAACGACAACTCGTTGAACGCCACGTGTGTGCTGTAGATTTGATGAATGTAGGGTAATGTAGCCTTTTGTCCGTCAGCTGTGATGATTTTTCCAAAGAGTTTGTGATTCTCTTTGTCGAGCAACGCCTCCACCAGCCACATTTGGTGCTGATAGTTGTCATCTACACGCAATGCTGTTTTAATGGCATGGTCTTCAACCCGAATTTGCTGCGCCGAAACGATGGTTTTCAGGTCGTTGTTTTGCGACGCAACCGACAATCGATTAATGGCTAAATCGGAAGGTAAGAGTCTGAAAACAAAATTGAGCAGCGAAGAGACTTTATTGGAATAGTTCACAGAGTTCGTCGAAGTCGTATCAGCGTTCTGTTTCGATTTAAAGAGAAACGAGTAATTGCAATACTCTCCTTTTTTGACAAAGCGCAATGCTATATCTTCTGCTGAAACCGATTTTAAATCGGCACGAAACAGCAACATTTGCCAAAAACTGAGTTTTGCATCCAGTTTTCGCATCGAAAAGAGGGTATCGTTCGGCAACGGAATCACATAAATCGACTCGATACTAACACCTGTTAGTCCGTTCAGTTGCAAACCATTGAGTTCAATCTTGATTTGCTTGTCGGCTTCAATTTGTGCAATCTTCTTCTGAATGGTGTATCGAATAATCGTTGGAGCCAACAAAAATGCCACTACCACAAGCGTGACAAAAATGCCCGAAGCCCACAAAAGCGTTTTTCGTGTAATTTTTCGCTTCGCATAATTCAAAACGGTCGATAGAAAATCGATAATTCTATTCCAATTCATTTTTTGAAAATTTCATTAATAGCCTGAGTTCGGGATAAAACATTATATAAAAATCTGAACAATAAATCATTAGCACTATCAATTAGCTAATAAGGTTGAGATTTGCGCTAATTTCAATTTCTACTAAGGTTAAAACCTTATTTGCTAACTTTTTTCACCTTAGTAGAACAAAGGCGACGAGTCCCATTAAACCTTATTACCTTATTTTTTTTCGGCTTTAATGCTAAAATAAAATGCTATCCCGAACTCAGGTTAATAGCAAAAAAGGTTGTTGAACAGTCGCTCAACAACCTTTGCATATTCTGTCAACCCTTAAATAGAGAGCGTGCGCAACACATTGAGCAACTCTCGATTAATTGGTTTATCGTTTTTAATTGCTTTATTGAAAGGGACATAAACGATTTGATCGTTTTGCACACCAATCATCACATTGCGTTGATCTTCGAGTAGCGCATCGATAGCCGCAGAACCCATTCGACTAGCAAGAATTCGGTCATTTGCCGTTGGTGAACCTCCACGCTGAATGTGACCGAGAATGGTGACACGCACATCGTATTCTGGATACTCCTTTTTCACGCGTTCGGCAAGGCCCATTGCGCCACCAGTAATTTCGCTCTCAGCAACCAACACGATACTACTGTTTTTCGATTTGCGGAAACCGTTTTTAATCAGTTCCGTCAGTTGATCTACTTCGGTAGCGATTTCGGGGATAATTGCTGCCTCTGCACCCGAAGCAATAGCGCCGTTAAGAGCCAAGAATCCAGCATCGCGACCCATTACCTCTATAAAGAAAAGTCGGTCGTGTGAAGTCGCCGTATCGCGGATTTTATCCACCGCTTCCATTATGGTGTTGAGAGCCGTATCGTAACCAATCGTTGTATCGGTGCCAAAGAGGTCGTTATCAATCGTTCCCGGGATTCCAACAATCGGAATATTATATTCAGATGCAAAAATACGCGCGCCTGTCAACGAACCATCTCCTCCTATGACAACCAAGCAGTCGATGCCCTCTTTCACCATCGTATCATGAGCCACTTTTCGCCCTTCGGGAGTCATAAACTCCATACAGCGAGCTGTTTTTAGAATGGTACCACCTTGCTGTATAATATTACTTACGTTTTGCGTTTTGAAAGAGACAATCTCTCCTGTAATAAGGCCTTTATAACCACGATAAATGGCTTTTACTTTAAAGCCGTTAAAGATTGCTGCGCGTGTCACTGCACGTACAGCAGCGTTCATACCAGGAGAATCACCTCCCGATGTTAAGATTCCTACACATTTTAATGCCATAACTTTTACCTTTACCTAATGAGAACAAAAAGAGCACGAATTTACAACAAATTATAGAAAAAGGAGTCACTCGATAACGATATTTATCGAATGACTCCTCTATTTTAAACTGTTTTTGGGTTGATTACGGTTTAGGCTATCAGCTCATTAATCTTTGCTGCCACCTCTTCCATCAACCATTTTGGAGTCGATGTAGCGCCACAAATTCCTATTGAGGAAACTCCCTCAAGCCATTCAACTTTCACCTCAGTGGAACCTTCAATCAAGTATGAATTTGTATTAAATTTCAGACATTCGTTGTAGAGTACTTTGCCGTTTGAGCTTTTCTTTCCGCTTACAAACAATATCATGTCGTGGCGAGCAGCAAATTTCCGGATGTTTGGAACCCTGTTCGAAACCTGCCTGCAAATCGTATCGTAATACTGAAAGGACGCATCGGGTGTTTTCTTTTTTTCAATCTCCGCAACAACTTTCAACAATCCATCAATTGACTTGGTTGTCTGAGCAAAAAGACGAATGCCTTTGGTTAAATCTACCTTATTTAAATCATCGACAGATTCAATCACGATCGCTTCACCGTTGGTTTGACCTACCAATCCATTGACCTCAGCATGACCGATTTTACCATAAATTACGACCTGCACATCAGTAGAATCGCGGGTGTCGTATATTTTCTTGATTTTTCGCTGAAGTTGCAATACCACAGGGCAAGTTGCATCGATAATTTCGATTTGATTTTCAGCAGCCCATTTGTAGGTTTCAGGCGGTTCGCCATGCGCACGAAGCATTACTTTCGTCTTTTTCAAATCCCTGAATTGAGTATGGTCGATAGACGATAGGCCTTTTCTACCCAATCGATCCACTTCGTGACTGTTGTGCACAATATCACCAAGGCAATAGAGTGTATCTCCCTTTTGGAGCTCCTCTTCGGCTTTTTTGATGGCATTCACCACACCAAAGCAGAATCCGGATTTATCATCAATCTCAATATTTATCTTTTTCTCCATTTGTTTTATGAATTTATCACGCGTTCGAACTGCGAGATCAACCACTGCTTCTGCTCTGGAATCGTCAAATTCGAATTATCAAGGAGTAAAGCATCATCGGCCTTGCGAAGCGGACTCTCTTCGCGGTTTTGGTCTAAATAGTCGCGCGTTTTCACGTTTTCGAGAATCGAATCAAAAGTTGCGAACTCGCCTTTTGCTGTCATCTCATCGAGTCGGCGCTGCGCTCTGATTTCGGCAGATGCTGTGACGAAAATCTTCAATTCAGCATCTGGAAAAACAGTCGTTCCAATATCGCGACCATCCATTACTATCCCTTTTTCGAGTCCCATTTGCTGTTGCTGCGCCACCATCGCTCTACGGACAGGAGCTATAGCACTTACCAGACTCACATGATTCGACACCTCTAATGTCCGAATCTCCTTTTCGACATTGACTCCGTTGAGCATTGTCTCGGGTTTTCCCGTTTCAGGACTTAAAACAAACGAAAGTTTTATATGGTTCAGTTTGGAGATTAATTCAGTTTCATTAACGATTCCATTCTCAATTAATTCGTTTTGAAGGCAAAATAGGGTTATGGCTCTGTACATCGCACCACTATCGATATAGATATACCCTATTTCACGCGCCAAATCTTTTGCCATAGTGCTTTTGCCACACGACGAAAAGCCATCGACGGCGATAACGATTTTTCTCATAAATTATGTGATTATAATTTCTTTAAGTCTGTGCTGACACCAATCATCAACGATGTGCCTCCTACGTGTTGTTGGAACACAGTTGCACCAATGTGATATCGTTTAATATCGAATCCGATTCCAGAGGTAAAACCATAAAATCCTTTCTGCTCCAACACTTTGAAATCGTCGGCTACTTTTGGGTTGTATCCCAATGCCAAATAGAAGTTTTTTGTAAATAAAAAATCAAGTCCGAAACCCATGTGCTTCGTCAACGTGGTGAAAAATGTATCGGAACTACGAATTGTGCCACTGCCATCAGTACTCAACGTTTCGCGAAGCAAAGACAAATCCCACACATTCAAATATTTACCCGTAAGGTGGATGCGAAATGGAGCGTGAGCTAATTTCTTAGACACTCCGAATTGCAAATCCCACGGTAGTTTTTCGTAAACATCGTTGTAGTCTTTCAATTGATCTCCCAGATTTTTTAGTGCAATAGAAACCGATATATTTTCATTTGGATTGAAGTAGTTTAAACCCAAATCGACACCTAAAGCCATCGACGAATAGTCTTCAAACACAGAATAGATTGCCTTTCCTGTGAAACCACCCGACCACGTATCGGTCAAGCGATAAGAGTAGGTTAAATGAAGCGCCATATCTTTTGCAGCAAAGGTACCGTAAGTTGTATTATCGGAAGTGGTAGCTCTAAAACTACCATAATCCATATAGACCATTCCTATACCAACAACTGCTCGTTTTGATGCTGACATACTGAAAAATGCTGTTCCATAATTGATGTCTGCAACATAATTCATGTAGTTCAAACTAATTGACTTTTCAGGAATTCGTGATAACAAAGCTGGGTTCTGAAAAGCCATCGAGTTGTCGTCGTTTACTAGCGAAATATTTGTTCCGCCCAATGCGCTAACATGTGTCGATGTGGGCAGTCGTAGAAACTCGTATGCAGATTGTCCAGTCTGAGCTTTAGCGAGTTGCGTTATTCCAAGAAACAATACGAGAGAAAATATCAGATTCTTCTTCATCGAAAAAGGGATTATTTATACGTTTAAAACAGTATTAACAGCATTTTACCCGACTTTAGTATTCAATGCCGGAAATCTCCTCAAAAATAGGTAATAAATTCGAATTGCTCAACTCCAATCGCTAAAGACAAAGGATATTTGAGCATAAATTTGAGATTGCAAAAGTACTCCAAAAAAATGACCGCAACAAAAAATATATTACCTTTGCTTTCTTTCAAATCAACATCAATATTCAGTTTTTTTCACAACAAACATTGACCTAACACCGCAATGAATTACTCTACTGAACAACTTATTGAACGAATAAATAGCGAAATTGAGCAACTTCAACTGCAAAAATCGCCACTTGAACTATACGAACCTATCGAATATTCACTCTCTTTGGGGGGCAAACGTATTCGTCCGCTACTGACGCTATTGGCATGCAACCTCTTTAAAGACTCAGTCGAAGAGTCGGTTTCACCAGCATTGGGCATCGAAATTTTCCATAACTTCACGCTACTTCACGACGATTTGATGGATAAATCGGAAATCCGCCGAGGAAATCCAACGGTACATAAAAAATGGTCTGCCAACAGTGCCATCCTTTCTGGCGATGCCATGCAAATCATTGCTTATCAAGAAGTTTGCAAAGCACCGACGGCAAATCTGGCTGAAGTTTTGGCTGTTTTCTCAAAAACCGCTCTCGAAGTGTGCGAAGGTCAGCAATTTGATATGGATTTCGAAATGCGCAACGATGTTTCCGTGGAAGAATACATCGAAATGATTCGCCTGAAAACAGCCGTACTATTGGCTTGTGCGCTTAAAGTTGGAGCCATTATCGGTGGAGCTTTGGAGCGCGATGCCGAATTACTCTATAAATTTGGAGAGAAGATTGGTTTGGCATTTCAACTCAAAGACGATTTGCTCGACACATTCGGCGACCAAGCGAAATTTGGGAAAGCTATTGGTGGTGACATTGCCTGCAACAAAAAAACATTTTTGCTGATAAAAACCCTTGAACTTGCTGAAAATGAAGACAAAGCAACCGTTGAGAAATGGCTTGCTTTAGAAAACTTCGATCGTCAAGAGAAGGTAGATGCAATTACACAGATTTACAAAAAATGCGGTGTAAAGGAGCTTTGTGAGCAAAAAATCAGCGACTACTTCCGTGAAGGAATGGATGCACTCTATGCTGTTGATGTGAATATGTTGCACAAAAGTGAGCTCGTCACGTTGAGCGAAAAACTGATGTATCGCGAATCGTAACTGCTGTTGAAAATGAATTTGATTGATACCCATTCGCACCTCTACGCCGAAGATTACGACAACGATATTGACGAAGTCATTGCGACAGCTAAAGCAAATGGTGTAAGCCGCATTTTCCTGCCTAACATTGATATTGAAACCGCACCTGCAATGCACAATCTCGCGGAAAAGTTTCCCGATTTCTGCATTCCGATGATGGGAATTCATCCCACAAGCATTACTTCCGACTATAAAAATCAGCTTACACAAATCGAAAACGAGCTCAACAAGCGAGACTATTGTGCCATTGGCGAAATCGGAATCGATTTGTATTGGGATAAAACTAAATTAGCAGAGCAACAAGAGGCATTCAGAACTCAGATTCGGTGGGCTATTGAGCTTAATCTGCCCATCGTCATTCACGTGCGTGATTCGTTTTGCGAAACGATGTCAGTGCTTCAAGAATTTGACACATCTTTGCTTTCAGGCGTTTTTCACAGCTTTTGCGGCACGACAGATGAAGCTATCGAAATTCTCAAACTCGACAATTTCTTCTTCGGAATAAATGGCATTGTAACCTTCAAAAACTCCGATTTAGAAAATGTGCTAAAAGATGTTCCACTCGATAGAGTTGTGCTCGAAACTGACTCACCATACCTCACTCCCGCTCCATACCGAGGAAAGCGCAATCATCCTACCTACCTCCATTTGATTGCGAAACGGCTAGCCGAAGTTTATCAACTACCTGTGGAAGAGATTGCCAAACGAACAAGCGAAAACGCTGCTAAGCTTTTCGTAAAAGCATTTTAAGACCAAATAGTAAAATTTTCATTAATAATCGCCCTCAGATTTGCTTCTCACAAAAAAATGAGTGTAATTTGCAAGCCGAAACGGAAAAACCCGATTCAAGGAGAGGTGCTCGAGTGGTTGAAGAGGCACGCCTGGAAAGCGTGTATGCGCCAAAAGTGTATCGAGAGTTCGAATCTCTTCCTCTCCGCTTTGAAAGTCAACAATCTGACTAACTGATTGTTGACTTTCTTATTTAAACGGATTGAGGTATTATTTCCCTAGCAACTTTGAATAAAAAGGGATTAGAGTTGCAAAGCCAATAATCTTGCGACTTTTTTTGTACTTTTGCCATCTACAAATTTGTTTATGGAATCTGACTACGATATACGAAATCAAAATCTGTCTGACAAAGAGAAAGAGATAGACAAAGCGCTGCGTCCACTAAGTTTCGACCATTTTAGTGGTCAGGATAAGGTGGTGGACAATCTCAAAGTCTTTGTGGCGGCAGCCCGACTGCGAGAAGAGTCACTTGATCACGTGTTACTTCACGGCCCTCCGGGATTGGGAAAGACAACGCTTTCGAACATCATTGCCAACGAACTCAATGTGGGCTTTAAAGTTACCTCTGGACCTGTTCTCGATAAACCAGGTGATTTGGCTGGAGTGCTTACAGGACTTGAACCAAACGACGTGCTTTTTATCGACGAAATACACCGCCTAAGTCCTGTCGTAGAAGAATACCTATACTCTGCAATGGAAGATTACCGAATCGACATTATGCTCGACAAAGGTCCCAGCGCTCGTTCCATTCAAATAGACTTATCGCCTTTTACATTGATTGGCGCCACTACTCGTAGTGGTTTGCTGACCAGTCCATTGCGCGCACGATTCGGTATCAATTGCCATTTGGAGTATTACGACGACGAGGTGTTGACCTCCATAGTCGGACGCTCGGCTTCGATTTTGGGTGTTTCATGTTCAGAAGAGGCTGCTGGCGAAATTGCTTCGCGAAGTCGGGGTACACCACGTATCTGCAACGCATTGTTGCGTCGGGTGCGCGATTTTGCTCAAGTAAAAGGTTCTGGTAAGATAGATATCGACATTGCCAAATATGCCCTCGAAGCGCTCAATATCGACAAATATGGTCTCGACGAGGTGGACAACAAAATCCTGTTGACGTTGATTGATAAATTCAAAGGTGGTCCAGTTGGTTTATCCACCATTGCAACGGCTTTGGGCGAAGATCCAGGAACGATTGAGGAGGTTTACGAACCTTTCCTCATCAAAGAGGGCTTTTTGAAACGCACACCACGCGGTCGTGAAGTGACCGATTTGGCTTACGAACATTTAAATAGAAAACGAGCAACCGATATGGGAAGCTTATTTTAGATATGAGTTATGAATTGTGAGTTATGAGTTACGAGTACACGACTTACGACTTATGGAAGCGCAGCGGACATTCCGCTTGCGAAACGACTTTTTGACCTACGACTTATTTATATGTCAGGAATGAAAAAATTGGCTAAGGAAACCGCTATTTACGGACTTAGCAGCATTGTGGGACGATTTCTCAACTGGGGATTAGTACCGATTTACACACGAGTTTTAGCATCCACTGGAGAGTATGGTGTGGTCACCAACCTCTACAGTTGGACGGCTTTTCTGTTGGTGTTGCTCACCTACGGTATGGAAACTGGGTTTTTCCGCTTTGCAAACAAAACCGAACTTGATGCCAAAAATGTCTATTCGACCACACTTTCATCGGTCGGAATCACATCGCTTTTGTTCGTTGTTGTTGGATTGCTCTTTTCACCTCAAATTGCAGGATTGCTTGGCTACGGCGTGAAAACAGACTTTGTGGCTATGCTCGTGGTCATTGTGGCGATGGATGCGTTCAGTGCCATTCCGTTTGCTTATTTGCGCTATAAAAACAGACCGTTACGTTTCGCTTCCATCAAGATGATCTTCATTTTCCTGAATATTGCCACCAATCTATTCTTCCTGATACTTTGTCCGCACCTACACAAATCGCATCCAGAGTGGATTTCGTGGTTCTACAATCCAGATTACAGCGTGGGTTATATATTGGTTTCGAACGTCATTTCTACCTTCATCACGTTGCTGTTTTTGGCTCCCGAGATATTCATTTTCAAGCCACGACTCGACTGGCCACTACTTCGCCAAATGCTGAAATACAGTCTGCCCCTTTTGGTGTTGGGCATAGCAGGCATTTTGAGCCAAACGGTGGATAAAATCTTGTTCCCTTATCTGATTCCTGACAAATCGAGCGCTATGGCGCAACTTGGAATCTATGGCGCAAACTTCAAAATTGCGGTCGTGATGGTGATGTTTACACAAGCATTCAGATTCGCTTACGAGCCGTTTGTATTTGCCAAAAACAAGGGCGAAGACCACAAGAAAGTGTATGCCGATGCGATGAAATATTTTATCATCATCTCGTTGCTCATATTCTTGGGCATTATGTTCTATATGGATATTCTGAAATACATCATCGATCCCTCTTATTTCGAAGGGTTGAACGTGGTGCCAATCGTAATGCTGGGTCAGTTTGTCTTTGGCGTCTATTTCAACCTTTCTATTTGGTACAAACTGATAGACGAAACGAAATGGGGCGCTTACTTCTCAATTATCGTTTGTACATTGACAGTCGTGCTGAATGTGGCATTGGTTCCGACTTTCGGCTACATGGGAAGTGCTTGGGCTGCCCTTATCAGCAATATTGTGATTATGATTGTATCCTACTTTATGGGACACAAAAAGTTCCCGATTGCCTACGAATACAGACGAATTCTGATTTACGTTTTGCTTACGACCGTGCTTTATTCACTATTCCTATTAGTAGATTTGCATTCATTTGGGTTGAATCTAACATTCAGAACCGTTTTGCTTGCCATTTTTATCACCTATATGGTGAAGAAGGATTTGCCTCTAAGTGCAATTCCAATATTAAACAAATTAGTTAAGAGATAACTTATTTGAGAGAAATTAAGAGAAGAGGGGTTTTAAAAATTAGATTTTTAAGGCTTGCGATTGAGATAAAAGCGGAGTTTACTTATGTAAATGAGCATTTTATCGATTGAGCGTAACGCAGAAAAAGCAATTTTTAGAAGTACCGAATAGATAGTATGTAATTTTTTAAACCAACAGTAATGAAGAAAACTGTTTTCACATTGGCTCTGCTTGCTGGCATGGCCTCATCTGCATTGGCAGACCAAGGGATGATTCAACCGTTTCATCCAGATAAAAAAGTGATTGACAAAATCCAACTAATGGGGCTCAAAATCCCCTACGACTCGCTGTTCAACGAAAACAAAAGTTCGGTGAAAGATGCGGTAGTGATTTTTGGTGCAGGATGCACCGGAGTGGCGGTTTCCGATCAGGGACTGGTTTTCACCAACCACCATTGTGGTTTTGGTGCTATTCAATCGCTAAGCAACGAGCAGCACGACTACCTGCGCGACGGATTTGCGTCGCAAACAAAAGAAAACGAAATCCCTGCCGAAGAGTTGAACGTCTCATTTTTAGTAAGTTCCACAGATGTGACCAAACGCATCGAATCAGGATTAACTAACTTGGAGAGCGAGATTCGTCGTTCCGAAATCATCGATTCTATTTCGAAAGTAATCGTGAAAGAGGTGGAGAAAGATTCGCTACTTGATGCAAAAGTGACAAGATTCTACGAAGGAAACGCCTATCGACTGTTGGTTTACAAAGTCTATAAAGATGTTCGTTTGGTATTTGCACCTCCTGCCAGTATTGGCAAATTTGGTGGCGAAACCGACAACTGGATGTGGCCTCGTCACACAGGCGATTTCTCTGTTTTCCGTGTCTATGCCGATTCGTTGGGCAATCCAGTGAAATACAACAAAAACAACGTTCCATTTCATCCAAAATATGTAGCCACAATCTCTACAGACGGCTATCAGCCCGACGATTTGACCATGACCATTGGATATCCTGGCACCACCAACCGCTACTTATCCGCTGCTGGTGTAGAAGAGATGGTGAAAACAGTCAATATACCACGCATCAAAGTGCGCGAGGTGAAACAGCAGATTTGGAAGAAAAACATGCTGCAAAGTCAAGCCATTCGCATCAAATACGACGCCAAGTTTGCTCGTAGCGCCAACTACTACAAAAACAGCATCGGTATGAATGCCGCCATTCGCAACAACCGCTTGATTGAAGATAAGCAGAACGAGGAGATGCTCTTTACCAAAGCATTGAGCGCCCATCCAGAGCTGAAAGCTAAATACGATACCGTATTAGCCAAAATGAAAGAGGGCTACCTCAAACGTGAAGTGATGCGCACTAACCTTAATTATGCACGCGAAGCTCTAAGGGGAAGTTCCGACTTGCTTACACTTGCTACCACGTACATTGCTGCAATGAAAGCGAAAGCTGGGCGTGAAAACAGCGACAAAATCGTCTCGGATATGAAGAAGATTTATAAAAATTCCGATTTGGGTGTCGAAAAAGAGGTGCTGGCTGCGATGCTCGAGGTGTTTCAACAAAACGTATCTGAAGCGAAATACTTACCTCCTTTTTACGAGAAAATTCACGGAAACTACACCAAATTTACCGAGAAAGCGATTCGCAAATCTGTTTTCGCAGACAGTAGCAAACTGTTTAAAGCCATCAGAACAAATGATTTCGAGACAATTGAAGAGGATCCAATTTATAAAATGTCGCTCGACATATCGAAAACAATGCGTATGATGCAAGACGAGGTTGACGCAACGGACAATCAAGTGAAAAGAAACGAACGACTTTATATGCGTGAGCAACGCGAGGTTTACCCCGATTCGATTTTTCACCCAGATGCAAATTTCACGATGCGCCTTAGCTACGGATCGGTGAAGCCATACAAACCTCGCGACGGTGTATCGTACAACTACTTCACCACCACCAAAGGATTGATTGAGAAAAACATCACCGAGAATCCCGATTACTTCCTAAAACCTGATTACATTGCCAAACTAGAGGCGACAAACAAGGTGAAACCTCTGAACACCTGCTTCCTCACCACCAACGACATCACTGGTGGGAACTCGGGCAGTCCAGTTTTCAACAAAGACG
This sequence comes from Bacteroidales bacterium, assembly GCA_049315325.1. GTDB lineage: Bacteria > Bacteroidota > Bacteroidia > Bacteroidales > UBA7332 > CAXXIC01. The sequence goes on along the minus strand of JBMOKJ010000005.1, from coordinate 184,406 downwards.
GACGCTTAATCGGTCTTGCATTCGATGGAAACTGGGAGTCGCTGAGCGGCAACCTACGATTCGACAACGACCTGCAGCGATGCATCGTGGTCGATATCCGCTACATGATTTACTCCATTGATCACCTCGGCGGAATGCCACAGTTACTCAACGAATTGAAATTCAAGAAATAACAAGCATTCTCTAAAAATAGAAGAGGCTTCAATCGAAATTGTCGATTGAAGCCTCTATTTGTTTTTATTATTTGCCACACGATGCAGTCGTGCGGCAGCAAGAGGTTGTTTCACTTAATGCGTCTAAAATACGGATGGCGAACACAACATAAGCAGCATCCGCCATTTCGGGCGTCCACGTGCGCAACGCAGACACCTCAAATATACACTTTTTTCAATAAACTATTCAAATACTTATCACAATTTTGCACACTTCTGGCACAAGTTTACAACTCGTATCTCTTTTTTAAGTGGTCTTTAACTGCTATCAAATTACAAACTTCCCTTTTTGCTTCGCAAATATATATCCCTATGACTATCGGAAACCGACTGATTTAGTAAAAGGCACGAGTTACAAACTCGCACCAATTGGAGGTTATTTATTGCAATATCTATGGTTTAATTCGTATTTTCCAGTTTTATTTTTTCGATATATACAAAATGAATCTGTATTTGCTTGCTTTGATATTGAATCGCCAACATGGATATCACAATTAATACCCAAACCTATCACGGCATCTACTTGATAACCATCTTTAGTATAGTATTCAATTGTCCTTTTCTGCCAATCGCTTGAATCAACGATTATTGATTGAATATCATTTCGATAAAACTTACCAGTAATAATACTACTATTAATATAAAGATATCCAATAATTAGAACAAAAACCAATACCAGCCAAAGTTTCGTCAATTTAATCTTTGTCATATTCTCAAAATTTGCAAATCCATTTTACACCATTCATACCATGCGACCGTCGGGGCGGAATTGCATTCCGTCCCCTTTAAGTATTACCAGGAACTGTGTTCCGACAACAAATATATCTATTTTTTCGCATTACAAACCTACCTGTCGCATTACAAATGCTCATAATATAAAGAATGGCGGGAGCACAGATCCCGCCAACAAACATCATCTTTCTACGGCTTCATATCCGTAGCGACGAAGAGGCTTCAATCGGATTTATCGATTGAAGCCTCTTTGATGTTCCGGCAAATTTATCTTAAACCTATCTGCAATGCTCTAGCGAAGCAGAGTACCGCCAAATCTGACACTTATCCAACTACCGTAACATCACAATATCACACAATATATTAGTGCAATTATTGGAATAAAAACTATTACAATTGTAATAAATCTACCCATTTTATCAGGCATTTGAAATAACGGTAATTTCTTTTCCAATATTAGATTAAATCTTTGATGCCTAATATAAATATATCGATAGGAAAAATACAAAACTATACCTATACCAACAAATACAAGATTAGGTATTTTAGATTTGAACGTATCAAATAATACAAATTCTACAACCTCATCTATACAAACAGCCCAAAGTATAGAGCATGTGGTTAAAACGTAAGCTGCTTGATCAATATGAGATTTAAATTTATTAGATTTAGGGTCTGTTACATCAAAAAATCTAACCAAATAGAAAAATAAAAATCTAGAATTTTCATTGCTTATTATGCGCTTTAATTTCCTACTGGCGCGAGTTTGCAAACTCGTGCCTATTATTTAAGCAGTTTGTAACAGCTTTAGAAGTTGAAAGACTTCGTCATTTCCGATGATGGTCTCTGTTATTCTTCAGCAAAAATACTAAATTATCAGATTCCTCGGTCTGTCTGGAGTCTCTTCGATTCACTCCATTGTGTCTGTTTGCCTGTCGGGAGTGTCTCCGACTCACTCCGAAGTGTGTTTTAGTCGGTCGAGAGTGACTCTGAGCCTATCTGAAGATTCTTTTTGCCAGTCGAGAGTGACTCCGAGTCAGTCGAGAGTGTCTCGTAGCCACTCCGAAGAGGCAGCGAGTCACTCCTGTGGGTGCCGTAGTCAGTCGGGAGAGTGTCTGAGTCACTTTGGAGTGAGAGCGTCACACTCCAGAGTGGCTCAGAGTCTCTAATGGACGCGGTGCAGGCCAGTTTCAACGCACGGTTGATACTCGTATATTTTAGTTAAGCATTAACGCTGCCGCCATTGTGCAAAAAAAGGATGCGCTCATCATGAACGCATCCTTTTGTAGTCAAATTGTTATGCCTGATGCTCTTTGCGTAGCAAGTCGTTAACAGTCTTCACTGGGTTGAATGTTTCGATGGGCACTTCCACAAAGATGGTGTTCCAGTCAGACATGGCGCCATTCCAAAGACCCGGCAGTTCTAATGCTTTAAGTTCTTTACCACTCTTTGATTTCAGAGAAATAAAGCCTGTGTTTTTATCCACGAACTTGGTCAAATCAAATTTGTTGCCTTTGTAGTCTTTCACCGCACACACCAAATCCACAGGGTTGAAGTGTGTGGAGCTATTCAATAACTCTTTCATCTCAGGTTTCGAAAGGTCAATTTGCGAGCTCTCGAGAATCTGCAACGACCACGTACCATCGCTGTTTTGCGTAATAAATGGCCCACCGCCTGGCTCTCCAACATTGCGCACCATGCCACACACACGAATCGGTCTGTTGAGTTTGTGTTTTAGGTAAATCGCCAATTCAGAATCCTCGAGCGACTTAATCTCTTTATTGCGAATACACAACTCATTCTGCAGGAAATGAATCATTTCAACCAATTCGGCGTTTGTGTATTTACCGCTATCAATCAGTTTTAGGTAGGTGTGAATCCGCTCTTGAATGGAGACCAAAACTCCTGCTATCACCTTTTTGTAAATCACTGTTGCCTCTTTGAAATTATCGGGCACCACATTGTCAATATTCTTCACAAAGATAACGTCCGCCGAAATATCGTTCAAATTCTCAATTAGAGCTCCGTGACCACCCGGACGGAACAAGAGCGAATCTTTGTCTCTGAACGGCTCGTTGTGCTCGTCAGCAGCAATGGTGTCGGTCGACGGTTTTTGTTCAGAAAAGCCAACCTCGTATTTAACGCCAAATTTTGCAGCAAATGATGCACTTTTTTCAGCCACCAGTTTTTCAAAAAGTGGTCGATGCTCTGGCGATACGGTAAAATGAACTTTCACCTCGTTCTTCTTATTTGCTGCATAAAGCGCACCTTCCACCAAATGTTCTTCCATTGGAGTTCGCGCCCCGTTTTCACTCGCATGAAACTCGAGCAATCCTTTCGGCAAACTACCATAGTTCAACCCATTGGCAGACAAAAGGGCATTCACCACCTCTTTATACCGTCCTGAATTGCGAAGAGCAACTGCGTCTAACCCCGTAAGTTTAACGCAAGCAGCATTCAAGTCGGCTAAAAAAGCAAAATCTTCGAGTTGATCGAAAAACTTCTTCTCGAATGAAGTGGTTGGAACCTCGTATGCCGCTTCTGTAAATTCAAACAGATCTTTGAACATTCGACTTGCTGCACCTGAAGCTGGTACAAACTTCATGATCGTATGATCGGCTTGCAAATAAGAGTTCCAAGCCTCAGAAAACTGAGTCACTTGACTGGTATCAACCTTTATTACACCTTTTTCGACCGAGGCTGCTGCTTCGATAGGTAAAAACGGAAAACCGCTTTTAAAACTTTGCAACTGCTGTTCAATTTGCGATTCAGAAATACCTTTTTTCTGAATCTGATCCAAATCCTTTGAATTCAACATAATACTACACTATTTTTGGGTTATTTAGCTCTTTTGAAAATGAAAATTCAAATTTGATATGGCTCATTTTCATTCAAAGCAAAAATAATGCTTTATCCCAACATTTAAACTATGAATGGTATAATTTTGATCTCACGCACAAAAAAAAGGCTACCGATTTCTCGATAGCCTTCCGATCTATTTTTAGTATAATTAGTTGTTTCGATAAATCAAACCTGAATTACGATAACCTGATGCAGTGTTCGAATACCAATCGGAGCAAGAAGCACCTTGTGAAGTTACCCAATCGTTTACTTTCAGATAAGCTGATTCGATACGATTACCTTCAGCAGGATACTCGAATGGAATAGGAGTATCTATCACCCATGGATAGTTTTGACTACCCACATACCACTGATTGGTCTGATTAGTCATATCTTCAAACGTCATGAATAGACTTCTATTTGCTAAGTTTGTTGGTGTATTTCCAGCCTTATGCACTTCTCTTCCTCTATCTTGATTCACAACAAGGAACGGATTGTAAGGCAATGCACCCAGAGATGCAACCGTCACAGGATTTACAAACGTGATTCGTTTTGTAATCTGCAATGGATAAATATAGCTTGTTCCATTCACGGTATTCATATAGCCAGAAACCAGTGGGCCAAAAGGCGTATATGCGTTATCGAAGTATGGAACAACAATTTTAGATTGGCCACGTTCGGTTCCATTGGCATTCAAACTAAACAGACCATTTAAAAGTGAACCAGGACCTGCATAAGTCTCAGAGACTGATTGGACATTCGATGGATCACCATTAATTTCGAAAGCAAAAGCATTACGATATTGTGCTCCAATTGCTCTTACACGAATGGTTGGCACAACATCTTTCACGGTTCCAGCAGAATTGGTCACATACATAATGCGATAATCCAACACTAAATCGTTAAAATCATAATCTCCCTTGTTTGGCCAATTATCTTCGAATGCAAGAGAACCATAGGTCGATGCATTTGGATAATAGTTGTTGTAAGCACGTTCAGGATCGTTCGGATAATCATCGTTTTGATTTGGAACACCATCTCCATCATTATCATCCAAATCAGTTAACTTATTGAATTTAGGTAAGTCAACAGCATTTACAGGGTCTGTATGTATAATGTACATCACATCGTTGAAATCCTGATCAGAAGGATATCTGCCTGGACCTGATACATCGGCACAAGAAAGATCTTCGATACCGAGAATCAAACGCTGGTATTCAGAATCATAAAGCATTATTGTTTGTTCTTTGCCACCGTTGTTAAGGTAATCCAAAGAATACTGATTCACTGTATTGTTTACAAGCAAATTTCCGTATTGTGAGTTATCAACCCAACCATTTGTAGCCAAATACCAGCTAACGGTGTAACCTGGAGGGAAAGTTTCTTTCCAAGTCGAAGTTGCAGTATCGTAGAATTTCAAAGTCACTGTATTACCCGGCACCAAAGCACCACCACTTCCAGCAGCAGATGAATTTGGGAAAATAATGATGCGCTTCGAAATTTCAGCAGCTGTTCTCGGAGGATTATTTGTTGGATAGTAGAAGTATCCAAGAGTATTATTAACTCCAGCGCCTTCACCTAAGAAAGTCAACCATACATGAGCTTCTGCCACAATATTAATGTTGGTTACACCATTGTTTACAAACCACTGCGGTTTAGTAACAGGCAGAAATGTGGCAGGGTTACCATTTCCTTCTGGAAGTGCACGATTAATACGCGCCAACAAATCAGATGGGATAGGTTCGTTGGTTGTCAAGAAATTTGGCAAACCATTCGTTCTGTTGTAAGTACCTAAAACCCATAAGTCAGCGGCTGTTGGTAGACGAGTTGTACTTTTGTCATATAGCATTGGGTCTGTAGCTCCCATTGCAGAGCGTAAAGAAGCCTTCACTCCATAACCAATAGGAAACAATGTTTTTGAAACCAATGAGTTTTTGGCAAAAACATTCAACTGATTATACGATGGAGCCAAAACACGAACATAAATGCTATCTAACGATTTAGGGAAAGTAAATGAACTAGAGAAATTTCCTTGTTCATTTGTCATCCCCTTAAAACAAAGAGTTGCATTACTTTTGATTCGGGTTGTTCCTTTTTCAAAAGGATTAGCTGAGTAAACTTCAATATTAATACCTTTCATCGGATTAGCATCCATACCTTTCAATGACAAATCGATAGTAACCTCAGATGAGTTGGAATAATTAAAGGCTGTATTGCTTCGAATATCGTTCTTCTTTTGAGTGGAAAATTCGCTTGTACAAGCAAAAGTTAAAAGAGAAAAGAGAGCGATATATACAGACCATTTAGTAAGCAATTGAGCTTTTGCTTTCATAATGTGTAAGTTAAAAATTAAATTAAATTGACTGTGTAATGTGTGTAATTGAGATTTCTTGCCTATAAAACAATTCCTTATTAAGAATTGTTCAAAACAATACTTTAACAGAGCGCAAAGATAATTCAAATAAAAATAAAATATTTACTATCAGCCTTCTAATTTCCGTAATATTTGAAAATTTTAACTTCAAACCACTAAATAAATCTAAAACATATTTAAAATTAAGTTAAGAGATGCTTTCAGCTCACTCAAAAGAGGCTAAAAGAACACTTTAACTACTAAATATTAGAAATTTATCCAAGATTCAGGATTCTGTTTTGAAGTCTCTTTCCAAATTTGAAAGTGCAAAATTGTTTGATTGTCGTAGTCTGGGTCTGAATAAACTTTTCCCAAAGTTTGGCGAGTAGAGATCCGATCGCCAGCACTGACATAAACTCGACTTAGATTTGAATAAACGGTCAAGAAATTACCGTGTCGAACGATGACTGAACTATTATAACCTGGCACCGCAAAAACCTTAGAAACCACTCCCCCAAATACAGCTCGAGCATCAGCGCCAGGATCACCTTGAATATCCACACCATTATTGTTGGTCACAACGTATTTCAAATTCTCATGCTGTTGTTGACCAAAGTGACCCACAATCCGGAAGCGACCTGTAATAGGAATCGGAAGTGAGCCTCTGTTTTTAGACAAATCGTCCGACAGATTTTTCTCCTCTTTAGTCATTGCATACCCACCCTGAGTATCAGCCTTACGCGTGCGTGCAGGTGCTACTGCAATAGGTTGAGGAGTTGGTTCAACGACTTTTGGCGTTGGCTTGGTATTTTCTGATTTTGGTGTTTTTGTTTTAGTTGTCGATTCAGCCTCTTTCTTTCTAACAGCCTCTGCTTCTTTTTTTCGAGCTGATTCTGCAGCATCAAGTTGTTGCTTACGCTCCTCTTCTTCTTGCGCTCTACGTGCTTCCGCTTGCGCCTTTCGAATCTCTTCTTGTATAATTCGTTGAATCTGTTGATCTAGTACCTGTGCTTGTTTTTTCTGCTTAGCGAGCGAAGTTTGCAACTCTCCTCGTTTCTTATCAAGCGTTTTCACTACGACTTTCTGTTTGCTTTGTTCTGATTGCAATTTTGCGCTCTCTTGTTCTCGCATTTTCACCAACATAACCTTATCAGCCCTCGATTTCTGGAGTTCATTTTTCTTAGCATTCAACTCTTTTTGCTGAATCATAATCTCCTCTCCCTTTTGGCGGCTCCAATGAGCATACTCTTTTAGATAACGCGTCCTTCGATAAGCCTGTGAAAGAGAGTTAGCTGAAAAAACGAACATCAATTGATCGTAAGACGAACGCTTCAAGAACATCAATTGCACTGATTTTCCGTATTCCTCTTTTTTCTGGTTTAGCTCAATTTCAAGTTGAAATATCTCTTTTTCAAGTTTGTTTATCTGAGTTTCTAGCTCTTCCAATTCATCATTCAACAACCGAATCAGCTTTTTACGAGAAGCAATTTGCGTTTCAATGAGCTTGATTCGCTTCAAAGAGTTTACTGCTGTTTTTTTATTGACACTCAGCTCTTTATTGATAGCCGAAATTTGCTCAAAAGTTGCCTTTCGCTTTCGTTCAAGATCTTTTAGCTTCGGGTTTTGTCCAATCGCTAAGGCAGAAAAAAGAATTGAAATTATAAACAGGAAAAGAATTCTCATAACTCAGAAAATATTTTTAGAATTTCAGTCAAATCGACTCTTGAATAACGAATAGGAATTTGAGCATCAACTTGAAATTGTTTTCCAATCTCAATTCTGCCGAATTGTAGAGATGCACTGACCTTCTTTCTTGGAGATGAGATATAAATGTCCGAATGTTGTGGAAATATGTATTTCGCAATTGTAGTAAAATCAGAATATTCCCACTTCATATTCAGTCGATCGCTATTGTCCCCCAATGTTGTTCGTTTTAGTTGAAAATCTTTATCGAGGGTAAATTTTGCGAACTCCTGTTGTTTAGAGGTGAGCTCAGTCTCTGCACCTGTCTTTTCCCAACGAAAAGCATCAACGTCATTCATACTCAATGAATCTAGCCCTTGTAGAAAAAGGGTGTTGGTTAAAAGCCCTTGTATGGTAAAATAGTTAATCCCTTGATTCTTAAACCCATAAATATGATTGAACGTATCGGCAAAATAGCGACGATGAAGTCTATCAATAGCGATGAGGCTATCTGGTGTAATTTTTAGACGAGCCACTTCAATCCCTAAAAAAGCCTGCACAGAGAGGTATATTGCACTGTTTTTTATGACCCTCAAATCACCTTTAGCATTCAACCCACTGGTTTCAATCTGAATCTGAGAACGAAATGTATCGAAATGGGGCACTTGTTCGAAAAGTGTTGAAACCTCTTGTTTTGAGGCGATTTCCTTCACCCCAATCTGCTTAGAACGACATGAAGTAAATGTAAGAAGTGTGAATATTAAACTAACCAAGAGAAAGTTACTAAATGTTATACGGTTCATTTTCCTCTATTTTAAAGGTTCTTCGATGTAGGTGCTAGATTCTATTTTTTTGCTCAATGTCTCCGATGTATTCCCCATCGAAAGTGAAGTTTTCCACAGCTGTAGGGCTTTCTCAACATCTCCTGACATAACAAGTATATCACCATAATGTTCTACCACAACCTCACTCTTATCTCCACCATTTTTCAACGCTTTTTCGATGTAAAATTTAGCAAGAGTGAAATTTTTCTGCACGAAATAAATCCAAGCATACGTATCGAGGTACGTTGGATTGTTGGGTTCAGCAGCAATACACTTCCCACTCATTTGCTCTGCTTTGCGAAGATCGCGTTTGTGAATCGAGAGAAAATAGGCGTAATTATTGAGAACAACAAAGTTATTTTCATTGTATTTTAAAGCATTATCGTAGGCTTCAAATGCTAATTTGAGATTCTCCATTTTCTGATAAACATCACCAATCTGAGCGTAAAAATCAGAAATCAAGGTAACATTCTTTTCGTCGGCAACTTTTAAACCAGCTTGATAACTATCGATTGCCTGCGTCAAACTATCGCTTAGAAACAATCCCATACCCTTGTAGAAATAAAATTCTGCAGCATCAGGAAAGTAACCAATCGCTTTTTTGCAGACATCAATCACCGCAGGATAATCTGTTAAACCCAGATTCACGTTCAACAATTGACGCCACAACTCAACATTGGTAGGCGACAATCCAACGGCAAAAAGCAGTTTTTCTCTCGCTTCCGGTAATTTCTTTTGTGTTGCAAGATAGCTCGCGAATAACTGATAGAAGCTATCTTCTTGTGGATGCATTTCGATCAGAGCATTGAAGAGTGATTGAATATTTTCACGCTCTTCGGGCTTTTCTAAACGGGTCGTTAAATAACTGTTCAAAATCCGATGTTTGGTTTCAACTTCGGTCTTTGGATTCATCAAAGCAGACCGAATTTGTTCATCTGACTTTGCTTTATCTCCCGTTTTTTCATAATAGTTAGCCATCGAAACTGCCAGAAATCCGTTACTTGGCTCGATTGATTTTGCAATATCGTAGTGCGATAGTGCCTCTACTAAACGGTTGTTTTCAAGATACATATTCCCTAAAATAATTCGATAACGAACATCTTTTGGGAAAGCTTGCACTAATTTTAGTATTTCAAGGAATGCCTTTTTGGGATCATTCACAACGAAATAGAGTCGGTATTTTTCGATGCTAATCTCTTCTGTCAAACCCAATTGCTCTTCGAGTTTATCAAGCGTTGCAATTGCCTTTTTGTAATCTTTTTTTTGGGAATAAATCTCAGCTAAAGCATAATTCAACTCCGACTTATCTGGATATTTTACAGATAGCTTGCTGAGTGCACGGATAGCTTCGTCAGGTTGGTTCAACCCTTGTGCTAGATTCGCCAATGAATAGAGATACCAGTAGTTTTCGGGGTCTAAACGAGTTGCTTTACGAATACAATGGTATGCCGAAGCGGCATCATTCATTTTGAGATAATAATCGGCTAATTCATAGCAAACAGCAGCGCTTGCTGTATCAATTTCGGCACATTTCTGAAACAAGTCGAATGCCGCATCAGCCTTATCAAGGTATTTCAGTCGCTGAGCTTCAAGAAAATAGTTCTGAAATTTGTTTTGTTCTTCTTCAGTCAAAACAGGATGAGACGTATGCAGTTTAGTTGCAGGCACCTCAGCTCTTTTCGCTTGGCAACTACCAATAAAAGACAACGAAATCAGGATAAAAACCGTACAAAATTGGCGGATTGAGTCTCTCATTCGCATACTCTTATTTTCGGCCAGTGTGTCCAAAGCCACCTTCACCTCTTGCAGTTTCTTGCAGTTCATCTACACCAATCCACTCTACTTGCTCGTGAGCGGCTACCACCATCTGACAGATGCGTTCGCCATCATTTACAATAAACTCTTCTGACGAAAGATTGACTAAAATTACTCCTATTTCGCCTCGATAATCTGCATCAATGGTTCCAGGAGAATTGAGGACTGTAATTCCTTTTTTGTAAGCTAAGCCACTTCTGGGTCTGATTTGTGCTTCATAACCCATTGGTAATTCGATAAACAAACCTGTTGGTATCAGTTTGCGCTCTAGCGGTTTCAACGCGATTGGTTGATCAAGATTCGCACGCAAATCCATTCCTGCAGCGTGCATCGTAGCATATTCTGGTAAATCGTGTTTCGATTTATTGACAATTTTCACTTCCATTGAAATCATTTTGGGGTAAAAGGTTGTTATAAAAGTAGCTCTTTTCAAAAGGTCATTTTCAGACTTTTCAAATTGCGCAAAGATAGTAAAATTGAAACAGAATTGTCACAATATCGATGAATATAGCAGCCTGTTTAGAAAATTTGTGAGTCGGATTTCCTTCTCCCGTTTTTCTTTTGACTATTTTTACAAAAAATCTCAAAAACAGAGAATATGATTAAGATGAAATGGGATAATCTACTTTCGTCCAACCGATATGGAATGGAAGGATTGACCGAAGAAAAAAAACACGATAGGACAGAATTTCAACGCGATTACGATCGACTTATTTTTTCTGCACCATTTCGCAGATTACAAAATAAAACACAAGTATTTCCGCTGCCAGGGAGTGTGTTTGTACACAACCGTTTGACGCATAGTCTTGAGGTGTCGTGTGTTGGGCGTTCGTTGGGAAACAATGTTGGGAAGGTATTGAAAGACAAATACAAAGACGAATCGTGGCGTAAAATGTTCTACGAATGTGGCTCGATAGTAGCTGCAGCTTGTTTAGCGCATGACCTTGGTAATCCACCATTTGGACACTCGGGAGAACGTGCAATCAGCTCCTATTTTTCGGAAGGAAATGGAAAGGAGTTCCGTCAGAAAAATATTACAGACGCAGAATGGGAAGATTTTATCCATTTCGAAGGAAATGCCAATTCGTTCCGCCTCTTGGCGCATCAATTCAAAGGTAGGCGCAAAGGGGGTTTTGCACTCACCTATTCTACGCTTGCAACAATCATCAAATATCCTTATCCTTCGGGACAATCGGGCAAAAAAGGAAAATTCGGATTCTTTCAAAGTGAACGAGAAGCATTTCAGGTAATTGCAAATCAACTTGGGTTAATCTGTCTCAATGAGCAAGAAATGCGCTTCGCTCGACATCCTCTTGTTTATCTGGTAGAAGCTGCTGATGATATTTGCTACCAAATAATGGACATTGAAGATGCACACAAGCTGAAAATTCTCACGACTGATGAAACCATTAATCTATTAACCGGATTTTTCGAAGGTGATCGTTTGGCACGTATTAATCGCACGATGAATTATGTTGAAGACGTTAACGAAAAAGTATCCTACCTACGTTCGTCTGTTATTGGTTTGCTGGTTGACGAATGTGCCCAATATTTCATTGAAAATGAGGAGCCTATTCTAGAAGGCAAACTTGACGGAGAACTAATTGATCACATATCGAAAACGCCTGCACATGCTTATCAAGAGTGCAGTAGAACTGCCTATGCTCGTATCTACCATTCTCCTGAGGTTATCGACATTGAATTGGCTGGTTATCAAATTATTTCGACATTGCTCGACAAATTGCTCTACTCTGTTTTCAATCCCGATGAAGCCTACTCTAAACTATTCCTCAACCGTGTGCCTATGCAATACGATATGAGCGCGAGTAGCGATTACGAGAAGATTCAGGCGGTGCTGGATTATATTTCTGGCATGACAGATGTTTATGCGCTCGATCTTTATCGAAAGATTAATGGAATGAGCTTACCAGTATTGTAATCTAAGCAAATTAGCTAAAGACAAAAAAGCCCCGATACAAAATTGTATCGGGGCTTTTTAATCTCCGTAGAAATTAATTATTTCTTGTCAGCTCTGTTTCCGTAACGGTTCATGAACTTATCTACACGACCAGCAGTATCTACCAATTTAGATTTACCTGTGTAAAATGGGTGCGATGAACTTGAGATCTCCATTTTTACAACTGGATACTCAACACCGTCAACTTCGATTGTCTCTTTTGTGTTAATCGTTGAACGTGAGATAAATACGTCACCATTAGACATATCTTTGAACGCTACAGGGCGATAATTTGAAGGATGAAGATCTTTTTTCATTTCCTTATATGGATTTTTTGTTAATATTCAATTAATTGTTAGTAGTTGGTAAAAAGAGTGTAAATGGGCTGCAAAGATAGCCATTTGATTTGATTACACAAAATATTTCGATTTTTTTTGATTAAAACGGATATCCAATAGCGATGTGCCAAGCCATTTCACTGCTGCTAAAGTGAGAAAGTCGCCAGCGTAGAGCCTCGTCTTGCGATGGATCATACGCCTTCACACCCATATCGAGACGAAAAACAAAATAATCGAAGTTGAGTCGGACTCCTAATCCATAAGCCAATGCAATCTCTTTGTAGAATGAATCAAATTTAAATAACCCTCCACTTTGATCACTGTAATCGCGTATCGTCCAAATGTTTCCAGCATCGATAAACAAGGCTGATTCCACTTTCCAAAAAAGTTTCGAACGCAACTCCATACTCAAATCAAGTTTAAGGTCACCCGAATGACTAACAAAATCAGTAGCACTTGTTTTTGGTTTAAAAATACCTGGGCCTAAGGAGCGGACAGACCAACCACGCACACTATTTGCTCCACCCGCGAAATAACGTTTTTCGAACGGGAGCACAGAAGTATTGCCATAAGGAACCGCCACCCCAGTGTTTGCATGCCAAGCAAAAGAGTTGCTTTCGTCAATTATATGTGATCGAGAAAAGTCAATTTCGGTTTTAACGTATTGCGAATAGTTGATTCCCATAAATTCATACGAACCATTCACTTTGTTTGCATTCGTCAGATTCGAAATCAAACTAAGTAAATTACCAGCAGTTTCTACGCTAAATCGCAATGAATATGGGCTTTTTCTACCGTTTACTGTTCCTTGATTCGACAAGTACAAACTATAACCAGTGCGCATAATGAGGTGATTCTCATAGCTGTATTTCAGAAGAGGATTATCGGCATTCAACCTATCGGCGAACACAGGATCTTTCCACGGCAAATAGACATAATTCAAATCAATCAAATCGACGCTGTGACGTTGTGAAGCACTGGTGTTTGACCATTTATAGCGCCAAGTTGTACCAGCTATCACGCGCGAATATTCTGGACGTTGTTGGAAATTGTACGAACCAATTAATTCTGAAATGGCTCGAACACGACGGCGAGTATCATAACTGATAAATGGAAATACAAATTTCGGAAACGATAGTCCAACTTCACTTCCGAGTTCAGTTACACTCGAATTCAATCCGTCAATGGTTAGACGCTCGTAGGCACCTCTGACTTTAGCCGAAAAAGTCTCAGAACCGTTAAACACATTTCGGTGTTGATACGTTAAACTAGCTGCTGCACCAAAATCGCCAGATGAGTTTGTCCCTTCTATTTCTGAGGTTAGCGATTGCGTTTTTGAGTCGCTCAGCATCAAAAAACAATTCAGTTGACACGAATCATTTTCGGTAATTGGCTCGAAACGAATATTTACATATTTCACGGCTTTCAAACGACCAAATGAACTGTATGTCAGGTCGATAGTTCGCTCATCGAAAAGTTGATTTGGCAGAATATAGCAACTGCTTCGCAACACTTCGGGACGAATCCAGCGCTTCTGACCATACACCAATTTATACCCTTTGTAGGCTAATGTGTCGTGTGAAAAAATTACGTTTTCGGTCATTTGAGTTGGGTCGTACTCGGTGACAATAAAAACATTCTTCACCAAATACTGACACTCCTCGGGTGAGAGTTTTGCTTGAGGAGCGCGACCATTATTAGAAAATAAGCGCATCGTTAAATCAACAGTATTAGATTTCAATGCCGAATCTGCAAAATAAGAAATTCGCTCCTTACCCATCGCAAAATAACCATTTCTTCGAAGCAAAGTCACAATCCGTTGCCTTTCTCTATCAAGCAATCCACGATCGAAATTCACTCCATATTTCAATAAACTATTCGAAGAGTCTTTGGCTACAATATTCTTAATTTGATCATTCCCAATATCAAGTGTATAGTTTCTGATTTTATAGGGATTTCCAGCATTTACAATAAAGGTCACATCAGCCCGCTTTTTGCGTCTAACAATCGCAGTATCGACAGTTACATTCATATAGCCTTGATTCAAAACTGCTTTCTGCAAATCCTGACGCGAGCGCTCTACCAATTCATCATCGAGAATAACGGGCGGTTCTCCCAATTTTCGAAGAAAGCGATTGATCCATTTCGAAGAGTCGCGACCCGACAAGCTATAAAAACGCAATTGAGTTCTGAAAAGGGTAAAAATGCGGTAATTCGGTTTTTGTTTCAGATAAGGCTCCAAAGAAGAGGGATTGAGATGGCTATTATCCGTTTTCACGATGGCTTGGTCCAACAAATAGTGATTCTGCGGCACATATTTCGTCACACTACACGAAGTAGTAACGAACACGAAGAGAATCAGTATGTATTGGATTAGTTTATTCATCAAAGAGAGACGCAATGAATTACTCCACCGCTTTTTTTATTATTTTTGCAACAAAGATAATTTATTGCGCATTTCCATCAACACCTATTCGCGATTAATTTCGACCCTTTTATGCGAAACCACCTTTAAATTCGATTTCAATCAACAATCGACCTGTAAACCAAATTTATGCTGAGCAAAAATCAAATCAAACAGATACAATCGCTTCAACAGAAAAAACAGCGCAACGAAATGGGTTGTTTTGTAGCTGAAGGCAATAAGTTGGTTGCCGATATGCTACCGACATTCGATTGCCATTGGCTAATTGCCACGAGCGAATGGCTCGAGAATCACTCGGATGCGAAAGCAGATTCGATCATAGAAGCAGACCGAGAAGAGATACGCAAAGCCAGTGGTTTGACCACACCTCAAGAGGTGATTGCAGTCTTCAAGAAGCCAACTTATAAACTTTCGTCGAGCGATGTTGAGCAACAATTGTTGATTGCTGCCGATTGCATTCAAGATCCAGGAAATCTGGGAACGATTATTCGTTTGGCTGATTGGTTTGGTATCAAACATATCGTCTGCTCGCTAGACTGTGTAGATGTTTACAATCCGAAAACGGTGCAAGCCACAATGGGAGCTTTATCTAGAGTGAAAGTGCACTACTTATCATTACCTGATTTTTTGGAAAAACACAAAATTTCACCAGTTTATGGCACATTCTTGGATGGCGATGATCTCTATCAAACCAACCTTTCGGGAAACGGAATTATTGTGATGGGAAACGAAGGCAATGGGATTTCGAAAGACATTGAACGGTTGGTAAACAAGCGGCTCTACATCCCGAACTATCCCGTTGGTACAGAGACATCTGAATCACTCAACGTGGCGATGGCAACTGCGATTGTTTGTGCAGAATTTAGAAGACGATTGCGGTAGTAGATTGTAAATTTCAAAATTGTAACTCAACATGATTCGTTTTCCCAACGCAAAGATAAATCTCGGACTAAACATTGTCTCTAAACGACCCGACGGCTACCACAATTTGGAGACGATATTCTACCCCATTGGCATAAAAGATGCGCTTGAGGTGGTGGTTTCGAGCGGGCACGAAGATACGTTTACCAATTCGGGCATAGCAATCGATGGACCATCCGACAAAAATCTAGTGATGAAAGTGTTGAAGTTGATGCGCGAATTTGCCGATTTTCCGTTCGTAGATATCTATCTACACAAAGTGATTCCTTTTGGCGCTGGATTGGGTGGCGGATCGGCTGATGCAGCAGCAATGCTTTTGCTTTTAGACGACCTGTTTTCACTTAATTTAGGAGAAGAAAAACTGCTCGAACTGGCGAGTCGATTGGGTGCCGATTGCGCCTTTTTCATCAAAGACAGACCCGTTTTTGCTACAGGAATAGGAAATATTTTCCAAGAAATAGACTTTTCACTTTCTGGCAATTGGTTGGTGTTGGTGAAACCGCCAATACACGTCTCCACCCCCGATGCGTATGCGATGGTGAAACCGCAACTACCTTATCTCAACCTCACCGAAATCGTACAAGACCCCATCACAGAATGGCAAAATTTGATGATGAACGATTTTGAGAAGAGTGTATTTGCCAAATTCCCTGCCATCGATGCCGTCAAACAAACTTTGATTAAGCAAGGTGCGCGCTACGCCTCAATGTCGGGCTCAGGCTCATCAGTTTTTGGTCTCTTCGAACAAAAACCTCAACTTTCTCCTGCCGATTTCCCCGATTGTTACTTCTGGTGCGAGCAATTGGGATGATTAAAGAATAAACAAAAAGAGTCTGCCGTTCGAAAACAGCAGACTCTTTTTTTAAAATGTAGCGTGAAGATTACTTTTCAGCACGCTCAAATTTCGATTGGTAAGTCAGTTTGTAGAGGTATGGATAGATTTCGCAAGCGATGCAAAAGCCAAATGCCGCTTCAAGAAATGCACAGATACCAAAAACAATCGCGAAAGAATATCCTACCAAAGTAGCACCAAAGGCTGATGCGATAAGTATAGCAACAGAGAAAATAACTCCAATACGTGCAGCAAATACCTTCGGACCGGCATTGATAAATTTAGGTTTAATTTTCAACAGATTAACCAATTGAGAAGAAACCAAATACAATAAGCTGTATTGTCTTAGCTTTGCACCGCGAAACAAGAAATCGATAGTCAGAAATAGGATTGGAGCAATGTTGTTTGTCAGCAGAAAAACGGCAAGCAAAACAACCGTAAAAAAGCCATTCAGGCGCGCAATATTTTCATCGACACGTGTGTCGCAAATCGGGCAAATAGCATCAGTTTTCATATCGTTGTAATTTATTATCTTTTGATGATACAAAACTACCCGATAAATTGTACTACCGAAATACCACTTAAAGTGTATTTTTCATACCTAGAATTAGGTATATCACTTGACGTCTTTGTAGGTAGTTTCACCCCAACCAACAGAATAAGCGGCGAAATAACCTCGTGCTCCTTTAATCTCGTTGGCAACTGGGTAAGTTCGCTTCACATTGGTTCGAATATTGGCTGGTTGCCCACCAAATAACGGATTACGTCCATTAAACTCCTCTCCCACTTCGAAGATAAACATCATATAATCTTCAGTAATGCCGCAAACTTCGAGCATCACTTTATCACCATTAACAACTTTTTCATCTGGTTTACGCGAACCTAGGAACATTATTGTCTCATTATTCAAATATTTCCCATCGAAAAACTCATCGTTGCTGATGCCCCATTCGTTGATACTATCTGTTCTGCAAACGCCATTCACATAGACCCGAGAAAGGTAGAAATTTCGCTCTTTAGGTAGATCTTGCATCGACAATTTCACTTCCCAAATATCTTGTCTAAACATTGCTTTCTTCTCTACCGAAATAGAATCGACCGGAGCAAGAGGCAACATTGGGCAAGATGCTTGATACTGCTCTTGAACGCCATCGCTGTCAACATCGACTTGCGAAATATTGAGCGTATAAGTTCGACCAGGAACACCTGCGAAGTCAGCAGGTGTGACGTATGCCCCTTCAGTATCTTTATTTTGACTCAGTGTAATTGTGTTGATCCCATCAGACAATTTAACCAACGCTCCAGAGATAACTGAAACAGGTTGATTTTGGAAATAATCACCAGTCTTGGAAAGCAGAATTTTATGCTGTTTCGCTTCGTTAGTTATCGCGCCTTCTACGACCAATTCGGGAGTTGACTTATCGAGATTTATCGTAATGTCTTGCGTGCAAGAGGCAGCAAAAACAAGCAGCAAAAGTAATGTGGAATTGACTTTAAACATAGTTTTCAAAATTTAAAGTTGTAGGTAACAGATGGAATAAACGTAAACAGGTAAGTCATTTCGGCTTTTGTTCGATTTGGATTATCCGGATCACCCACAAAGTTAATTGCCCACGGATTTTTATGTGCATAAACATTATAAATCGAGAAATTCCACTCCCCATCCCACGGACGATGACTTTTATTTGCCTGTTTAATTGTCAGAGAGACATCTAAGCGATGATAATCGGGCATTCGATATTCGTTCCGTTTTGAGTACACAGGAACAATCACCTTTCCCACTTCCATTCTTGCAACTGGATAGGTAATCGGTTGACCTGATGCGTAAACAAAATTTCCACCAATCGACACTCGTTTGCTAAGGTCATAACTTGCAACAATATAAACTGTATGCGGTCTGTCGTATGGCGCAACATAGGTATCACCGTCGTTTACTCCTTCTATTTTCCGTTCAGAATGAGAGAATGTGTAACTAATCCAACCTGAGGCACGCCCCTCTTTCTTTTGCAACAAAAACTCGGCACCATAGGCACTTGAGTTGCCAAAACGAAGTTCACCTTCGAGTTTGCGGTTCAACAACAATTGCGCATGATCCTTAAAATCAATCGTATTTTTCATGCTTTTATGAAACAACTCCACAGATGCTTCGTATTCATTGTCGTGGAAATTTCGAAAATAACCGACCGCAAACTGATCACAGGTTTGAGGTTTCACATTTGGTCCAGCTGTGAACCACAAATCAAGCGGTGTGCCAGCTGTGGAGTTGGTGGCCATTTGCAAGAATTGGTTTGTGCGCGAATAGTTTGCTTTAACAGACGATTGGTTATTTAGTTGATAGTTCATGCCTATACGTGGAGCTAAACGGAAGAACGTTTTAATAATGTCGCCTTTCCCGTAAACCGTCGAATCCACAGATTTGTAGTTTGAATCGTAGCGGTAGATAGTACCTGCACCAATATTTGAAAATGCATTAAGACGCAAACCCATTTTTAGCGAGAAATTTTGAGTAAGTTTATGTTCTCCCTGATAGTAAATAGCTTGTTCAAGAGCATTATTATCAGGTAGGATGTAAGGATCGTAGTTTGTTGAACCTCCAGTAGTAGTGATACTTCCGGGGCTCATTCGGTGAAAAGTCGATTGATAACCAAATTTGAATGTGTGATCAGGTTCTGGGAAATAGGTAAAATCATATTTCAAACCCAAGTCTCGCATTTGATATTCCCACAAGAAGTTACTTTCGCCCTGAAAACTTGACTCCAATCCGTAGGTATAACGGCTATAATTCAAAGTCAAATTGCTAAACAGGCTTTTCGAAAAAAGGTGATTCCAGCGAGAAGTAAACGTGGCGTTACCAAAGCTAAAACCCGCATTTTTATTCTTAAACACGTCTTGTCCCATGTAGGCAGAAACAAAAAGGTGGTCGTTTTCACTGAATTTGTGATTCAACTTTGCATTCAGATCGTAGAAGTAGAGTTGATTCTTATTAATCGCTGGATCTGAAGAGAGTTTCAAAAATAAATCGGCATAGGTGCGGCGAGCTGAAACAATAAAGGAAGTACGATCTTTCGAAATCGGACCTTCGAGAGTTAAACGGCTCGAAATGGTGCCTATTCCACCACTTCCTGATATTTTCTTAGAATTCCCATCTTTCATATTCACTTCGAGCAACGATGCCAAACGACCATCGTACACAGCAGGAATATCGCCTTTATATAGAGTTATATTCTTAATCGCATCATTATTGAATACCGAGAAAAATCCCATCAGGTGGGAAGCATTGTAAACTGTAGCTTCATCAAGAATAATGAGATTTTGATCAATCCCGCCACCACGCACGCTAAAACTCGAAGTTCCTTCCCCCGCTGAGACTACACCTGGCAATAGCTGAATCACTTTCAACAAATCTACTTCGCCCATCAATGCAGGAATTTTGCGGATTGCTCCAATTTCAATCTTTTGCGCACTCATTGCATTCCGTGTCACATTAGCATCTTTCCGCTCCGCACGTACAACAACTTCGTTGAGCTCTTTTGCGGCCGACTTCAACTCGATATTTAATACCGTATTGGAGTTTAGTTTTACTTTTTGAGAAGAAAACTCATAACCAAGGTAGGAATATTCAACAGTAAACTCACCATTTGGTAAATTCATCGAGTAATATCCATAAGCATTTGTAGCTATTCCAACTCGAAGTTCTTTCACAAAAACGGTTACCCCTATTAGGGCTTCGCCATTTTCAGAATCTTTAACGATACCACTTAGATTAATTTTTGGAGCACTATTTTGAGAATGTGCTGATATTAAAATCGTAATCAGCATTATTAGAAAAAGAGGAATATTCAACTTCATAAAATTGTCTTAAATTGTATTGATTACAAATGCAAAGGTGCGAAAAAGTGAGTTAAATAAATGATAAAAAGCGACAAATAACCAAATTTACCGATAATCAACACATTTTGACAGATGGAGAGAAAAGAGGAACGAGAAGAAAAAGAGAAGGTTTGAAAAATTAGGCAACCTTATAAAACGCAAAAAGAGAATGGTTCATAGAACACATTCTCTTCAATGCTTTTAAGCTTCAGATGATTACTGAGCAACAGCTGTATCTGCAGCAGCAGAATCAACAACAGCAACAGTATCAACTACTGCAGCTGAATCAGCAGCAGGAGCAGCAGCATCAGCAGCTTTGTTTCCGCAAGATGCGAAAGAAACAGCAGCAACAACAGCAAAGAACAATACTAACTTTTTCATTTTCTTTAAATTTTGATAGTAAAACAATTAATTGTTTGTTTAATTAAAACGTTGCAAAGTTATGGATAAAATAAATATGTTGTACAACTATTTTTATATTTTTTTTCACAAAAACAGCAAAAAACATATAACTACCTGACAAACAATTAATTATGAGGTATTTATTTTAATACAAAATTCAAATTGATGTGTATAAATAGCGTTTAATACTTCGTTTTGGCGTTTTTTCGAATTCCGTCGGATACAATTGGATAGATGATACACTTTCGTAGGGTGCAACCATCTTATTTAATGCTTTGCGATTTTCGTCCATTAGGGTTGCTAAATCGCTCATATCCACCCCCATCGAATCGACTGTTTCGTAATCTGGATAAACCAACGCTACTAATTTGCCCCCTTTTTCAATAATGAGGCTCTCCATTACACACGGTAGGTTGTTGAGCTTTGCCTCAATCTCTTCAGGATAGATGTTTTGCCCACTTGCTCCAAGTATCATTGATTTGCTCCGACCTCTGATAAAAAAATGGTTTTCTTCGTTTGTCGTACCCATATCACCGGTGTGTAACCAACCTTCACTATCGAGCACAGCCTTTGTCGCCTCTTCGTTTTTGTAATATCCCACCATTACATGTTCGCCACGAACCATTATTTCGCCCGGAATATTGTATGGATCGGGAGAATCAATTTTCAATTCCATTCCACGCAGAATCTGACCCGCTGAGTGAATCAAAAAAGCCGGATGCTCAGTAAAACTAATAAGTGGACCACATTCTGTCATTCCATACCCAATGCTGAAGGGGAATTTGATTTTCTTTAGGAACTCTTCAACTTCTTTGTTGAGCGGAGCTCCGCCAATCACAATTTGCGAAAACTCACCACCAAATGCATCCACCAACGTTTGCCGTATTTTTGAATATATTTTTGCCTCTATAAAAGGGATCGATAACGCCCAACGAATAGACGTTTTATTCAGTTTTGGTACAATTTGTTTGCGGTATATCTTTTCCAAAATAAGAGGCACGCTACAAATCAAACTTGGTTTCACTTCTTCGAATGCCTTCAACAATATTTTTGGAGAAGGTATTTTACCTAAGAGATAAATGTGCGAACCTGCAGCCAATGGCGTCAAAAAGTCGAACGAACAACCGTATGCATGAGCTAATGGCAGGAACGAAACACAGCGACTACCTCTGAAATGCAATTCGGTATCAACACCAAAGGTGACATTCCCAGCTAGGTTATTTCCCGTAAGCATTACGCCTTTACTAAAACCCGTTGTACCTGAAGTGTAGTTAATCAAAACAATTTCGCTGTTTGGCACATCAGCAAATTTAAGATTTGATGGAGACAAACCCATAGGATAGGTCTGATGATATACTTTGTCTAGCGTTTTGATGTATTCGCGAATATTCTCTCCATCGCGTTGATGCAAGCATCTAAAATCAGTCAAAGAAAAAACAACACGGATGTGATCTAATTTTTCTTCTTCGAGATTTTCCCATATTTGATCGGCAACGAATAGAAGAATAGAATCTGAGTGATTGATGATGTGATGAACGTCGTTAGGGTTAAAATCTTGTAATATCGGAACAATCACAGCTCCGTATGTCACAACAGCCATGTAAGAGATACACCAACGAATATTATTTTTTCCAATTAGTGAGATTTTATCACCTTTCCGGATACCCAATTTCGCTAATACAATGTGAATTTTTGCTATTTCTACGGCCATTTGCTCGTAGGTAAAATCCTCATTTTCGGAATAGTCGGTCAATGCAACCAAATCCCAGTTTGCTTTAAAGCTATTTTCATATAGCTTTACAAAATTACGTTCTATCATGGCACACTTTGGTTAATAGTGTGCAAAAATAGGACATAATTTGAGATTACAATCCAAAAGGCGATTTTTAACAATTCATCTTAAAAAACTAATTATCCTTAAAACCCGTTTATCAAAGTAAGTAAATGAGCATTTGTAGAATACATTTGTATTTGTAAAAGATGAAAAAGCTGATTTCCATATTATTCGCACTGATAATTCTTCTTTCGGGGATGAATCTATCGTTGGCTGCACACTCGTGTGGAGGGGAACTTTCGGCTATTAAAGTCTCCTTTTCGCATGAAAAGGCTGGTTGTGGAATGTGCGCCGACGAAGAGAGTATTCCGTCTGAAAAACAACTCTCTACGGAGGGCTGCTGCAAAGACCAAATCTCTTTCTTGGTCGTTGACCACAATTACAGCCCATCCAGTTTTGAAATTAACAAACCGGAACTACCTCTTTTGCAGGTTTTCCTGATACCCTCTTCTGTAGGTATTTGCTTATCAAAAAGTTACTCTTCACTTCACACAAATGTCCAGCCACCCGGCAACTTCATCGCCAGTGCTGTCAGTCTTCCCGACATTTGTGTATTCCGAATTTGATTTTTTCTACCCCTAAGACACTGAGGACACTAAGTTTCACTAAGAAACGACTAGTGGCTTTGGTTTGTCACATCCTTTTTATTACAAAATTCAATTAGACTATTAAGTCGGTTGAAATTCAAAACAATTTGTACATTGATTTTATTCAGTGTGCGATTAATCCATCTAAAAAAACTTATTCAAAATGAAAACTATCAAATTCTTCATAACCATTGCGGCTTTTGCGTTCTCTTCGGCAACATTTGCAGCCACAAAAACAGAATCTATCAAAGTATCAGGCAACTGCGAATCGTGCAAAGCGCGCATCGAAAAAGCGGCTAAAGTGCCCGGCGTATCAAAAGCCGACTGGAGCGATAAAACCAAGGTTTTGACCCTCGTTTACGACGATGCCAAAGTGAAATCGGACGATGTTCAAAAGAAAATTGCTGCTGTTGGCCACGATACGCAAAAGTACAAAGCGACTGCCGCGACTTACAATACTTTGCCAGGCTGCTGCAAATACAGATAATGTGCCACTTTGCCAATTAACTAATGTGTCAATGGAAGAAATTGGCACATTAGCATATTAATCAATTAGCACATTAGCCGTATGTTCAATAAACTCGTCAAATATTTTCTCGAGCACAGGCTGATTACCTTTATTCTGCTTATCGCTTTCGTGGTGATGGGGATTGTCTATTCGCCGTTCAATTGGAAAACGGGGATGATTCCTCGTGACCCGATAGCGGTGGATGCCATTCCGGATATTGGTGATAATCAGCAAATTGTTTCCACCGAATGGATGGGTCGCTCGCCCAAAGATATTCAGGATCAGATTAGTTATCCGCTGACGTCGGCATTGCTGGGCATTCCGGGAGTAAAGACCATTCGGAGCACATCGATGTTTGGCATGTCGTTTATCTACATTATTTTCAAAGATAATGTGGAATTCTACTGGAGCCGGTCGCGTATTCTCGAAAAACTGAATTCATTGCCTGCCGGAACTTTGCCGCAAGGTGTACAACCCTCGCTCGGCCCTGATGCAACGGCGTTAGGACAAATCTTTTGGTACACACTCGAAGGGCGCGACCCGAAAACGGGCAAGCCGAATGGTGGTTGGAATCCGCAGGAATTGCGCACCATTCAGGATTTCTACGTAAAATACAGTCTGTCGGCTGCCGAAGGTGTTTCGGAAGTGGCTTCGGTGGGCGGTTTTACCAAGGAATATCAGGTGGATGTAAATCCTGAAGCATTGAAAGCTTTTGGCGTTTCGGTGATGGATGTGATGAATGCCGTCCGCAAAAGCAACCTCGATATTGGTGCAGAAACGGTAGAACTGAACAGCGTGGAATACATCATCCGCGGACTGGGCTACGTGAAAAGTCTCGATGACCTCGATAATTCGGTGGTAGCAGTGCGGAATAATATTCCAGTGCGCATCAAAGATGTTGCGCGGACTTCCTTTGGCCCTGCTACCCGTCGCGGTGGATTAGACAAAGCCGGAAGCGAAGCCGTGGGAGCAGTCGTAGTCGCCCGTTACGGCTCCAACCCGATGGAGGTAATTGGCAATGTCAAAGAAAAAATCAAAGAAATTGAAGCCGGACTGCCCCAAAAGAAACTGGTGGATGGCACTGTTTCGAAAGTAACCGTGGTGCCTTTTTACGACCGAACCGGTCTGATTAAAGAAACGATTGGCACGCTCGAATCGGCTCTTTCGCACGAAATTCTGATTAGCATCATTGTCATTATCGTGTTGGTGCTCAACCTGCGGGCTTCGGTCATCGTTGCGGGATTGTTGCCATTGGGCGTATTGATGACTTTTATTCTGATGCACTTCTTCCACGTGGATGCCAATATCGTGGCGTTGTCCGGTATTGCCATTGCCATTGGAGTGATGGTGGATATCGGGATTGTGGATGTGGAAAATATTCTGCGGCACCTCGAAATGCCCGAGAACAAAGGCATTCGTGGCAAAAAACTAATGGATGTGATATATCTTGCCACAACCGAGGTTCGTGCTGCGGTAGTGACTTCCATTGCTACCACCATTGTGAGCTTCTTACCGGTGTTCGCCATGGAAGCAGCCGAAGGGAAACTGTTTCATCCACTGGTGTTTACCAAAACTTTTGCACTATTATCTGCCTTTATCCTTGGTATTGTGGTGTTGCCAACGTTGGTGCACATCGTTTTTGATATACGGATAGACACCAAGAAAATTCGCCGTTATTTCAATGCAGGATTAATCGTTGCCGGAGTCCTCTTTTCAGCAATTTGGCAAGTTTGGCCTGCATTGGCATTAGTAGCTGTGGGAATTAATAATTTGCAGGATTATCGTTGGTCGAGCGAACGAAAAGAGTTCCCCAACTACATCAATATTGCTATTACAGTCTTGGTCGCGGTATATTATCTGGCATTGGAATGGTTGCCGCTGGGCGCACACAACAGCCTGTTTGTCAACTTCCTATTCGTGGCGGGCATCGTTGCGGTGATTTTGGGAGCGTTGATGTCGATGGTGCATTTCTACGAACCAATTTTGCGGTGGGCATTGATTCATAAATGGAAATTTTTGCTGTTGCCAATTGTCACTTTGTGTCTCGGATTCTATTTTTGGAAAGGCATGGGCAAAGAGTTTATGCCGTCGCTAAACGAAGGTTCGTATTTGCTGATGCCAACCAGTATGCCGCATTCGAGCATCGAGAAAAACCTACAATACATCGAAACGCTGGATAAGCGATTGGCGTCTATTCCCGAAGTGGAAGTGGCGGTGGGCAAATGGGGACGCGTGAATTCGGCGCTTGATCCGGCACCGGTGCAGATGTTCGAAAATACGATTAACTATCGTCCCGAATACATTCTGAACGAAGAAGGGCATCGCGAACGTTTCAAGGTGGATAAAGAAGGTGCTTTTCTACTAAAAAACGGAAAGACTTTCAATCCCGAGAAAGAGACATTCCGCGCAATCCCTGCCGATAGTTTGATTCAATCGGATAATGGAGAATATTTCCGTCAGTGGCGGTCGCACATTAAAAAGCCAAATGATATTTGGAACGAAATCGTAAAAGTGACCGATATTCCCGGATTGACTTCCGCACCAAAATTGCAACCCATCGAAACCCGACTGGTGATGCTTTCTACCGGAATGCGCGCGCCGATGGGGCTTAAAGTGTATGGACCGGATTTGGAATCAATCGAAAAAGCCGGAATGCAGTTCGAAAAGGCGCTGAAGGGCGTTTCGTCAGTCAAAGCGTCGTCAGTCTTCTACGACCGTGCTGTGGGAGCGCCTTATTTAGAGATTAAACTCAATCGCGAAAATATGGCTCGATACGGAATGACCGTGAGCGATGTGCAAGATGTGCTTCAGGTGGCGATGGGCGGCATGTCGCTCAGTGCTTCTGTGGAAGGTCGCGAGCGTTTCCCCATGCGGGTGCGGTATGCCCGTGAGTTGCGCGATAATCCCGACGACATTCGACGGATTCTGATTCCGGCGATGAACGGCACACAAATTCCGCTAAGTGAACTCGCCGATATCAACTACACCCGCGGAGCGCAAATGATTAAAACTGAGAATACGTTTCTGGTGGGTTATGTCATTTTCGACAAAGTGGAGGGCAAAGCTGAAGTGGATGTGGTGAACAAAGCATCCGATATGTTGAAGAAAAAACTGGATTCGGGTGAATTGAAACTGCCATCGGGCGTGACCTATAAATTTGCGGGAAACTACGAAAATGAGATTCGGGCAACAGAGCGTTTGTCGATTGTGATTCCAATCAGTTTGTTGCTGATTCTGCTCTTGCTGTTCTTCCAATTCAAAACGGTGACAGCTTCCTTTATCCATTTCTCTGGCGTGTTTGTGGCATTTGCCGGTGGATTTATCATGCTGTGGCTCTACGGACAGGATTGGTTTCTGAACTTCTCCATTGCCGGAATGAATATGCGCGACCTCTTCCAGATGCACCCGATTAACCTCAGTGTAGCGGTCTGGGTTGGCTTTATCGCCTTGTTTGGCATTGCTACCAACGACGGCGTGATTATGGGAACCTACATTCATCAGGTATTCGAAGAGAAGAAGCCCGGTACAGTCACCGAAGTGCGCGAAGCCGTGATTTTGGCAGGAAAAAAACGGGTTAGACCGGCGATGATGACAACGGCTGTAGCGGTGATTGCTTTGCTACCCGTGCTCACTTCCACCGGGAAAGGAGCCGACATCATGGTTCCAATGGCGATTCCAACGTTTGGAGGAATGATTATTCAGGTGATGACCATTTTCGTAGTGCCGTTGTTTCAGGCGATGTGGCGGGAATATGCTGTAAAAAAAGAACTTAACACATAGAAAGATAGGCACATTAAACCTATGTGTTCTATGTGCCTATTGTGGTAAAAAAGTAAAGGAAATGAAAAAAATCATTTTATATATTTGTTTATTTGCGTGTGGATTGAAAGGTTTTTCGCAAGATTCGCTCGCGTTCTACCTCGAAACGGCCATTCGCAACAATCCGACCGTTTTGCAACGATACAGCGAATACCAAGCCGCGTTGCAAAAAGTGCCTCAAGTGGGCAGTTTGCCCGACCCTCAATTGGAAATGGGGATCTACCTCAGTCCGATGGAGCAACTCACGGGCAATCGGGTGGCAGACTTTAAGCTGATGCAGATGTTCTCGTGGTTTGGCGTCATCAAGAATGCCAAAGACGAGATGAGCCTGATGGCAAAGGCCAAGTTCGAGACCTTTCGCGATGCCAAGTTGCAAGTAGGCTATGATGTGCACCGAGTTTGGCTCGACCTTTATCGCGTTCGTCGCTCCATTAAACTGTCGGAGCAAAACCTCGATTTGCTGAAAACCATTGAACGACTAGCGGTGGCAAAGTATCGGAGCGGGTCGTCGAGTGGAAGTAGTTCCAAATCCGTTTCCGCGGGTATGTCTTCAGGAAATGCTCCTACTGCGGCTCCTTCGGGCATGAATGCGATGGGTGGCGCATCGAAAAATGCACCGTCTCGTTCCTCATCTTCGCCTTCGATGGGCGGTGCATCCAATGCATCGGGTTTGGCAGATGTTTATCAGTTGCAAATTGAGCAGGGCGATGTGGAAAACAACCTTGTTTCGCTGAAAAATGAAGAACAAGCACTTGCGGTTCGTTTCAACAATTTGCTCAATGTGCCGCGCAAAACGGCGATTCACACTCCTGATAGCCTGTCGGTTCAGCCGCTGGATATCGCTTATTTGACGGTCAATGACTCGATGTTCACCCAAAATCCAATGTTGGGAATGTTGGCTTACGAGCAACAATCGCTCGATTCGCGCAGCAAAATGCAACGCACAATGGGGTTTCCGGTGGTTGGTTTGGGTGTCAATTATTCTATTTTGAGCAAATCGACCAATTCGATGACGGCTACTTCTTCGATGAACGGACAAGATATGATTATGCCCATGGTGACGGTTACATTGCCTATTTACAGAAAAAAATTCAAAGCGATGCAAGCCGAAACGAATTATCAGAAAACTGCCACGAAACAAAATTACGAAGCGACAGTGAATGCGCTGCAAACAGATTATGCAGAGGCGTTGCAAAGTTATTCGGATGCGCAACGACGAATGAAACTGTATGAAACGCAAAGCCAATTGTCGAAGAAAATGCTCGATATTCAGATTAAAACCTTTTCGGCGTCGGGCTCGGGATTGAGCGATATTCTGCGCATTCGTCAGCAATTGCTAGATTATGAACTGAGGAAACTTGACGCTGTAATTGATTTGAGTAAGATGCAAGCATTGGTAAGGCGGCTCGTTGCTATATAAATTAAATTTGGATTTAATTAAACAAAATACAAAGACTAATTTCACGTGATTTCTTCGTGTTTTGGTGCCTTTGTGTTGAAAAGAAAAAAAATATGAACACTCTATTTTCAAACAAATACGTTCGCAGCATCCTATTAGTGGCAGTCGGACTTTTCATCGGATGGCTGTTTTTCCATTCTCCCAAACCCACGGTTGCTAAAGAGAAAACCGACATTCATCAAGATATCTGGACCTGCTCCATGGACCCGCAAATTCGGAAGCATGCGCCGGATAAATGCCCTATCTGTGGCATGGATTTGATTTTACTGAAACAAAATGCGGGTGCCGCAATGGACTCCGATGCCGTTCATCTTTCGAAAGATGCCGCGAGGTTGGCAGATGTGGCGACAACCATCGTTTCGCGTCAGCAACCCGTCAAGGAAGTGCGTCTTTTTGGCAAAGTGCAGGTCGATGAGCGGTTGCAACAAAATCAGGTGGCGCACATCGGCGGGCGCATCGAGAAGTTACTCGTCAACTTCATCGGACAACCGGTGCAGAAAGGTCAGTTGTTGGCAGTTATCTATTCACCCGAACTCATCACCGCGCAGCAAGAGCTGATAGAAGCCGCCAAGTCGAAGCAATCGCAACCCGCGGTGTACGATGCCGCCATGGAGCGACTGATGCAATGGATGCTCTCCGATGCACAGATTGCCCGCATCGAGAAATCGGGACGGGTGAAAACCAATTTCGAAGTCTATGCCAACACCTCAGGCATTGTCTCTGCCAAGCGCGTGAACGTTGGCGACCACTTGTCGGAAGGCGAAGTGCTGTTCGATATTGCCAATCTCTCGAATGTGTGGGTACAGTTCGATGCCTACGAAAGCGATTTGCCGTTCCTGAAAGTGGGGAATCCGATTTCGTTTACCTTGCAAGCTTTGCCAGGAGTCAATTTTTCGGCTAAGATAAAGTTCATCGACCCGGTTATCGACGCCGTCACCCGAGTGGCAAAGGTGCGAGTGGAAATCTCGAATGCAGCCGGAAAACTCAAACCGGAAATGTTTGCCACCGGCATTGTGGCAGCTCACCTCGATGAATACAAAGACAAGTTGGTGATTCCTCGTTCCGCTGTGTTGTGGACAGGCAAACGTTCAGTAGTTTATGTCAAACAGGCAGCATCGAATGAGTTTATTTTCAAAATGCGGGAGATTGAGATTGGACCAGCTTTGGGGAATAGTTACGTTGTATTGAGTGGACTAGAAGAAGGCGAAGAGATTGTAAGCGAAGGCACCTACAACGTCGATGCTTCAGCGCAGTTAGCTGGGAAGCCGAGTATGATGGGTGAAGAAAGGTGATTATTGAAACAAAACAGCATAAATTAAAAAATTGAAAACATTTGAGTTACGGCATATAGCGATTTGCCCATTCCGAAAAAAAGAGGGATATTTGCAATAAAGTACATTTCTTTGAGTCAAATTGTGAA
Organism: Bacteroidales bacterium; assembly: GCA_049315325.1. GTDB lineage: Bacteria > Bacteroidota > Bacteroidia > Bacteroidales > UBA7332 > CAXXIC01. Next base: position 153,574 of record JBMOKJ010000005.1, on the reverse strand, counting down.
TTTGGCACTAAACAAATTAAACATTTTATGAAGAAAAATCTCCTTATTGCTCTTTTATCACTCTTATTAATGAACCTATATGCTGCGAAACGCGAATTCAGAGGCGTCTGGATTCACACCGTTCAGCAATCGCAATACAAATCGATGGGTAAAGCTGAGATGCAAAACTACTTCGTCGGTATGCTCGATCAGTTTCAGAAAACAGGTATCAACGCTCTTATCTTTCAAGTCAGACCTCAAGCCGATGCCTTTTACAAATCAGATTTAGAGCCGTGGAGCCGCTTTTTGTCGGGCGAACAAGGTCGTGAGCCCAATCCGGCTTGGGATCCGATGGAATTTCTCATCGCAGAGTGCCATAAGCGCAACATCGAATTTCATGCGTGGCTCAACCCCTATCGCGTGACCAACAACGAAAACGAGAAACTTGCCCCGAATCACATTTACTGGAAACATCCCGAATGGTTTGTGAAGTACGGAAAACAGACCTATTTCGACCCCGGAATGCCCGAATGCCGGAAATTCATTTGCGATGTGGTAAAAGACATCGTGACTCGCTACGAAGTCGATGCCATACACATGGACGACTATTTCTACCCCTACCCGATTACCGGCGAAGAGTTCCCAGATGCCAAAAGTTTCAACACCTACGCTGCATCACAAGGTTTTGCTCAAAATAAAGGCGACTGGCGACGCAACAATGTGAATATGCTCATCAGCGAACTGAAAGAGACCATCTACACAACCAAGCCTTGGGTGCGATTCGGGATTAGTCCGTTTGGCATCTATCGAAACAAAGCCAAAACGCCGGATGGCTCAGGCAGCAACACTAAAGGATTGCAAAACTACGATGACCTCTATGCCGATGTGCTGCTTTGGACTAAAAACAGCTGGATCGACTACGTGGTTCCGCAGCTTTATTGGGAGATTGGGCACAAAGTGGCAGACTACACCACCCTCATCAATTGGTGGAATGAGCACACCAACACCGAACAACTCTACATCGGTCAAAGCGTGGTGCGTACCGTTCAGGCCGTTGATATTGCTTCGAACGAAAAAAACCAACTTCCGGCCAAATTTTCGCAAGCAGCGGCAGCACACAATGTGCAAGGAAACTGCCTTTGGAACGGATACGACCTGTTGCGCAACGAAGGTGGAATCATGGACAGCCTGCGCAGTCACTACTACCACGATCCTGCATTGGTGCCGGCTTACACCAATATGGATGGATATCCTCCGCTCGAGCTGAAAAAATTGTGGGCCGAATGGACTCCGAATGGCTATTTCCTCTTTTGGCATCCCAAAGCGGACAAAGATTCGCTCAATATGCCCGTGCGCTACTGCATTTATCGCTTCAAATCGGGCGAAAAATTCAACCTCGAAGATGCGTCAAAGATTGTCACCATCACTAGCGAAACGACTTATCAATTGCCCTACGACAAAGGGACTGCGAAATATACCTATGCAGTGACCACACTCGATCGCTACAACTACGAAAGTAAGAAGGCCAAGAAAAGAACCGTTAAACTGTAATCTAAAGCTATCAGAACATCTGACCGATAAAATTGTTATTGGACTTGACTGGTTATTTATAGAAATCAAGCAAAGAGTACAAGATAAAACATTGATTTGACAATAAATAGCTAATTTTGCACACCAAATCAACTTGATTAATGATAGACAATTCTCAATTCGAACATAAAACAGCAGCTTATCTTACCTTAGGCTGTAAACTCAACTTTGCAGAGACCTCAACCATCGGCAAACAGCTCGAAGAGCACGGCATTCGCCACGCACGCCGTGGTGAAAAAGCCGATATTTGTGTGGTGAATACCTGCACCGTCACCGAACTGGCGGATAAAAAATGCCGCCAAGCCATTCGCAAACTGATCAAAGAAAATCCCGGTGCATTTGTCGTTGTCACAGGCTGTTATGCCCAACTGAAACCCGAAGAGGTGGCCAATATTCCCGACGTAGATTTGGTGTTGGGCTCGAATCAAAAGATGGATATTCCCGCACATTTGGGTGATTTGAAGAAAAAAGACCACGGGGCGAAAGGCGAAATCATTCAATCGACCAAAACAGACCTCAAAAAATTTGTCTATTCTTGCTCGAGCGACGACCGCACCCGACACTTTCTAAAAGTACAAGACGGATGTGACTATTTTTGCACCTATTGCACCATTCCCAATGCTCGTGGGCGAAGCCGCAGCGGCACCATCGATCAACTCGTGAAACAAGCCGAAGAGGTGGTAGCCAATGGTGGCAAAGAGATTGTGTTAACTGGCGTAAACATTGGCGATTTTGGCAAAAATACAGACGAAACCTTCTTCGATTTGGTAAAACGCCTCGATCAGGTGGAAGGCATCGACCGTTTCCGCATTTCATCTATCGAACCAAACTTATTGACCGACGAAATTATTGAATACGTGGCGCGTTCGAAACGCATTGCACCGCACTTTCACATTCCGCTGCAATCGGGTAGCGACGATGTGTTGCTGCTGATGAAACGCCACTACGACAGCAAGCTTTTTGCACACAAAGTGGCGACTATCAAACGACTGATGCCCGACGCATTCATCGGTGTGGATGTGATTGTGGGCGTTCGTGGCGAAACTGACGAATATTTCGAAGACAGCTACCGATTTATCGAATCACTAGATTTCTCTCAATTGCATGTTTTCACCTACTCGGAGCGAGCTAACACCATGGCACTCAAGATTGAACATACCGTCGACCCGAAAGTAAAACAAGCTCGCAGCAAGCGGTTGCTCGACCTTTCGGAATCGCATACCGTTAGCTTCTACAAACAACACTTGGGTGAAACGCGTAAAGTGCTGTTCGAACACACTGTGCGCGATGGGTTGATGAACGGATTTACAGAAAACTATATAAAAGTGCAACTACCCTATCAAGAAGAGTTGGTAAACAAAACGGTCAATGTAGTGCTTTGCGAACTAAATGCAGACAAAACGGCTGTTATTGGTAAATTAGTGTAAAACGATATGATTAAAGAGCTGAAATATTGGTTGATTTATGGCATTATGGTGCTGCCTGCACTGTTGCCATTGCGCGTATTGTACCTCATTTCCGATTTGCTCTATCCTCTGGTGTATCATGTGGTGGGTTACCGCAAAAAAGTGGTTCGTCGCAATCTTGTCAATTCTTTTCCTGAGAAAAGCGAGGAAGAAATTCTATCAATCGAGAAGAAATTCTACCGCCATTTCTGCGATTTTATGGTAGAAAGTCTCAAACAAGCGCATATTTCGAAAGAAGAAATAATGATGCGAACTGAATTGAAAAATCCCGAGTTCCTTGACAAATGGAAAGAAAACGGTCGTTCAATTATAATGATGACAGGTCACTATGCTAACTGGGAATGGTTCGCCACGTTGAATTATCGCATTGCACCACTTCGTTTAGCGGGCATTTATCGCCAGTTGAAGAATGAGGAAATGGAACGCTTCTTCCTCAATATTCGTAAAAGTTACGGTGCAATTCCAATCGAAAAAGAGAAAACGCTGCGTGAGCTGATCAAACTTCGTAAAGAAAAAGTGCAAATCATGGTGGCTTTTGTTTCAGATCAAACGCCGTCGGTGCAAAATATCCACTACTGGTCTAATTTTCTAAATCAAGATACCGCAATGTTTAGCGGAGCCGAACGCATCGCAAAAATGGTGGATTACGACGTGGTTTATATGGATGTGGAACGTGTTGCTCGCGGAAAATATGTTGCAGAATTGAAACTCATTACTGAGAATCCAAAAGACACCGCCGAATTTGAAATCACCGAAAAATACACCCGAATGATGGAAGAGACCATTGTAAGAGAGCCTCAATATTGGCTTTGGACTCACAAACGGTGGAAACACAAACGAAAAAAATAGTAAGTCTAAAGTCGTAAGTCTTTAGTCGTTCAATTAATCAGTTACTCAATTAATCAGCCAATCAATCTCCCTCAATCCCTATGAAAAAAGTCGCCGTCGTTATCCTCAACTGGAATGGAGAAAAACTTCTGAAAGAGTTTCTTCCTTCAGTAGTGGCATTTACACCAAACGATTTGGCGGATGTGATTGTGGCGGATAATGGCTCGACCGATAACAGCCTTTCGATTTTAAAAACTGATTTTCCTTCGGTACAAACAATAGTGTTGCCAGAGAACTTTGGCTTTGCTGAGGGCTATAACAAAGCATTAGCTGATTTAACTCACGAATATGTGGTGCTACTCAATTCCGATGTTCGTGTAACTGAAAATTGGCTTGAGTCACTCGTTTCTTACCTCGACTCGCATCCTGAAGCAGCAGCTTGCCAACCCAAAATTCGGGCACATCGCAGCCCCGAATACTTCGAACACGCTGGGGCTTGTGGTGGATACATTGACATTCTTGGATATCCGTTTTGCAGAGGAAGGCTAATCACACACGTCGAAAAAGATAATTCGCAATACGACACCATCACACCGATATTTTGGGCGACTGGCGCATGCCTTTTTATTCGACTTGACGAATACAAAGAGGTCGGAGGACTCGATGGAACATTCTTTGCACACATGGAGGAGATTGACCTTTGTTGGCGATTGAATGCCCGCGGCAAAGAGATTGTCTGCATCCCTCAAAGCACTGTTTATCACTTAGGAGCAGCTACCCTTTCAGTCGAAAGTCCACACAAAACGTACCTCAACTTCCGAAACAATCTGCTGATGCTATACAAAAATCTACCCAACGGATGGTTGTGGGGTATTCTTGTAGCTCGCATGTTACTCGACATACTGGCAATGACTACAATGGCAATGAAGGGACAATTTGGCAACAGTTCAGCAGTTGCACGGGCCATTGTCGATTTTTATCTGCACAAAAATAGATACAAAACAAAAAAAGTTGAAAACCGGTTAAAGTCCACTTCAAAAAACTTCCCAACTCTTTACCGAGGCAGTATTGTTTTCGACTTTTTCATTCTCAGAAAACGCTCGATTAAGATGTAAAAAAGGCCACTCAACTTTTGTCGAATGGCCTTTCACCCTTAACTCTAACCTAATTTTACCTCAAAACTTATCTTCTTCCTCCAGTTGAGCGACCATCTGATTTAGGCTCGCGCATCTGACTTTCAACTGTCACGGGTTTTCCTATTCTTTTTCCATAATAATTTGGCTCCTGCGAATCGCGTGTGTATCGAGAGTCTCTTCCGCCATCTGTTTTAGGAACAGTTTGTTCGTTTTTAGGCGATCCACTGTCGTATCTTGTTGTGCGTGAATTATCATTTCGGTCATTCGAAGTGCCTGTGTAGCGAGAATCTCGGTTGTTTGCATTTGTATTTCCAGTTTGCTCATTTCTGGTCGATTCATTGCCATTTCTATTGTTTTTGAAACGATCATCATTTCCTCTTGAATCGCGGTTATTGATTCCATCTCTATCACGGTAACCCCCTTTATCTGTATTGTAGCGATGATTCCCTTCATTCGCATCACCCCTTCGATAGTCTGGTCGGTAAATCGGATGTCTATCGTTTTCGTTAAAGCCACGGATTCCATCGTAATCTCTATCGTGTTTGTAGTAATTGCGGTAGTAGTAACGGGGATAATTTGAAATATAAAAATGGTGGTGTCTCCAAGGTTGGAATACGTTCACATTCAAACTAATCACGTAACTATGATACAAATCGTAGTCGGAATAAAATGGAGGTAATTCGCGCGAGAACAGCCAACGGCCATCGCTTAAATAGACAAAATCTCTATTTTGCAAATCGTAATATACCTCTAAATCGGGGAAATAATAGTAGCGAACACCTCCATAATAGGTCGGTGCCCAAGCTGGATTATCGTAAACTACTCGTACAGCAGGACGACTACTTGTAGCTGTTTCGAATGGAATAGCACAAGCCGTAAATATCACCAAAAAAAGTGGGGCTAAAAGTCCATTTCTCATCTGTTTCGCTTTCATAACTCAATCGTATTAGTTTAACAACAATATCAAATTCTGGGTCTTTGAAAGTAAGATGCAAAAAAAGAGGAACTGTTTAACAGTTCCTCTTAAATTTAACAATGTTTAAACTTGCAGTTTTCACATTTACGCGAAGGGATGTGTTTTAACCACATCTATCTTTTTGTTTATCAGCTTAGTAATGCTTTTCATATAGCCTGCCTCTTCGCCACAGCAAAACGACAATGCAATGCCCTCTGACCCTGCACGACCGGTTCGACCGATGCGGTGAACATAGGTTTCGGCAACTTCAGGAATCTCAAAGTTGATCACGTGACTCAATTTATCGACATCGATACCGCGCGAAGCAATATCTGTAGCTACGAGAATACGAATCGTGCGATCTTTGAAGCCTTTAAGGGCTTTTTCGCGTGCATTTTGCGACTTATTGCCGTGTATAGCTTCTGCTTTAATGCCTTGTCTGGTCAATTCTTTAGCCACTTTATCGGCACCATGCTTTGTACGAGTAAAAACCAACGCATGTGCAATATCTTCATTGTCTAGCACGTGTTTAAGCAGTGCCCGTTTTTTGTCTTTACTTACATAATAGACCGATTGCGACACCAATTCCGAGGTAGATGATACTGGAGTGACCGACACATGAACAGGATTCGAAAGAATGGTTTGCGACAACTTTTTGATTTCTGGCGAAACGGTTGCTGAAAAGAACAATGTCTGACGACGAGTTGGCAATTTGGCAATGATACGATTGATGTCGCGGATGAAACCCATGTCGAGCATGCGATCAGCCTCATCCAGCACGAAATATTCGATTGCATTCAGCTTCACTACGTTTTGCTGCATCAAATCGAGCAAACGGCCCGGTGTAGCAATCAGAATATCCACTCCGTTACGGATGGTATTGATTTGCGGATTTTGGTTCACTCCACCAAAAATAACGGTGTGGCGCAAACCGGAATTGCGACCATATTCGCCAAAACTTTCACTGATTTGCAAAGCCAATTCACGTGTTGGAGCTAGAATTAAAGCACGAATGGTGCGGTGATTCGATGGTTTTGCTGCCATCATTTGCAAAATTGGAAGTGCAAAGGCAGCTGTTTTACCAGTTCCGGTCTGTGCGCAACCAAAGATATCTTTACCGTCGAGGATGTGTGGAATGGATTGTTGTTGAATAGGTGTTGGTACGGTGTACCCTTTTTTCACTAATGCCTCTAATAGAGGTTTAGCGAGATTTAATTTCTCAAATGACATATATTAATTTATTGATTATAAGCCATCAATGACAAAAAGCCACAGACAGCCATTCGATACATTTTATCGAATGTAATGCGAAGAAAAAAATTTAGTGAGGTGTAAAGAGGAAGGATTACAAATCAGGGAAAAAGTCAATCTTCATTTGTTGATGGTGCAAAGATACGCAAAATATATTGAAAATCAGTCATTTAAAAAATCATATCTTTATTTTTCCAAAACATCTGTCAAGTCAATATCCAATAGCCTATTTTTAGAAAATGAGAAAATTCTATTTCCAACCACAATATTTGATTCTCCAGTTTCGAAGAAAGCTATGCATTGGTCATTTCTATCAACAATAAAACCTTGCTCATTTTTTAAATAAATCTTATGACTTCCTATTGTTTTGTAAAACGTATAAAAGTCACTTTTTAACAATAAATTCTCAGTCTTACCAGTTTTTGACAGCTCAATAACTTTACCTTTACTGGTGGAAACAAATTGGCGTTCAGAGCAATAACCCGATATTGCTTCAAGCTTATTGTTTTTGATTATACCATAATTGTATGGATTGGTAAATTCACGGGCAGACTCTTTCTTATCAAGTAAGATATCATACTCTGAAATCTTTGTTAATGAATGCAAGTTAAGATTGATTATTTTATTTTCAATTAAAACCGATAATGTGTCGCCCTTAAGGTGGGTATCAGTAATATATTTCTTATCATCAAATTCAATTTTGGCTAACTCTTTACCATCCTTTTTCCTATAAAGAGTAACGAAAGCCTTACCACATAACGTAGGATTATTTGCATAATTTGCATAACCTCTATTAATCATTAATATCAAGGAATCAAGATTTATTAAATCTGATTTCGATGATTTGGATTTATCTAATTCAAAGCCCCAACGGATATTGCCTTTTAGATCAACAGATTTCAATTCGGTTTTCCCCGCCAAATAATAATTCAAACTGTCTGATAATAGATTTGAGCTTATGCCATCGATTTGGGACGATCCTCCAACTGGGTAAAAAAAGGTGCCGGTCAATAAACCTGCAGCTAATCCAACAGTCGCAATAGCAGCATTAGTATAATTTGGTTTTGCTGTTTCTAATCGAAGAGTCATGCCTGATCCATTGGATATATTGCAAAATTCCCATCCATCCGATTCAAACGAGAAAGTAGAGTCGTTTACCATTTGAATTTGATTACATGCAGTCATTTTATAGGAAATCTTTTTCCGCCATTTTTCTTTACCATTCTCGAGGCTTAGTGCTTGAATATACCGAGTACTTGTCGATGATAATTCATCCTCATATTTAGCTAATAGTAAATTAAACTTTGGAAGGAAGCCATAAACTTTTTGTTTGCTTTTAAATACTAATTTCGCAGAATTGCTGTCGTAGATTTCAAAAACATTTCGAAAACCATAAATTATCATTCTATCGTTTATTAGTTCACAACGCTCACTTAAATAGTCAAGTTTCTTATCCCACATAGGAATTTTACGGTCACGGTCAATCATGATTGTACGTCCGATACGTGCAATCATATTGTTAGATTCGTAGTTGTCGCATATTTCAATCATTAATCGCTGTGTAGTCTTGTCCGTTGTACAGTTTATGATTTTCTCAGGGAAAAGATATGAAACCGCTTCTATTTCATTCTTTTTTATAAGATTCTTTCCAACAACTACACTTGAAACAGGAATATTAACTCTGCAATTCTGACCCCAAGAACAGAGTATAAAAAATGTAAAAAAACTGAAAGTTAATATTGATTTCATATATTTATTTGTTGCTCGTTGAGTTGAGGAAACTGAAAATTGGATTATGCTTTTGCAAAAGTATCTAAATGCTGCTAAAATATCAAGGAAAAAGTATTAACATAAAAGAAAGAGACGATGCTCACACATCGCCTCTTTAGAATACGTTACGCTTAATTGAGATTAAGCAATCAACGACACCAACACGTCATCTTCAGTCTCTACCAACGAAACTTTAGATTCGCGAGCCAACCATCCGATGGCAGCCCAAACTGTTTTGTCGTTCAGTTTTGTCGCTTTTTTCAAAGCTTTCAAACTTACTTCACCTTTTCCTTCCAATGCACTCCAAACTAAGCCAGCATTGATTCCAATTACTTCTACCATAACTAAATTTTTAAGTAAGTAAAAAACGACCTAATGTCGCACCTATTGAAGCCACAAAATTACAAAATATTGATTACAAAACGATGACACGCTGTCAGAAACACACAATAACTCCCTATTTATTACCGTTTTAAACAATTTGCTCTTCAAATATGGCATAATTTACGAAGAGTAGACAATTCAAAAACAATTTGAAGGCAAGCGCCAAACGCCTGCAAATGGAAACAGCTCTGCCTGATGTGAATTTCTGATGAAATTTGATGCATTTCATTCCTTGTTGTTGCCCTGTGTTCATTTATTTATCTAAATTTGTACATCTTGAACTGATCATATGAATATAACCTCCCTTCTGTTTTCAACTTTTGGCAAGCGAATCAACGAGATTAAAGCGCTGTATGCTCGTCCGGCAGAAACACAACAAGCGCAACTACAGCACTTAATTGCGATGGCGAAACAGACGGAATGGGGGAAGCAGTTCGACTACCAACACATCAAAACCTACGAAGATTTTGCGCAACGAGTGCCTCTGCAAACCTACGAAGAGGTGAAGCCTTACGTGACGAGGATGCTCAATGGCGAGAAAAATCTGATTTGGCCCTCCAAAATCGGCTGGTTTGCCAAGTCGTCGGGAACAACGAACGACAAAAGTAAGTTTCTGCCCGTCAGCTATGAGTCGCTGCGCGATTGCCACTACCGCGGAGCGAAAGATTGCCTCTGCTTCTACTCGCGTATCAACCCCGATTCGCATCTGTTTGCAGGTAAATCGCTCATTCTGGGTGGAAGTCATAAAATCAGCAACCGAATCAACAATACCTTTGTGGGCGATTTATCGGCCATATTGATACACAACAATCCGTTTTACACCAACTGGATTCGCACGCCTCACCGCAGTGTGGCGCTGATGGACGAATGGGAGGCGAAACTCGAACGCATAGTCGAAACCACCATCAGTCAGGACGTGAGAAGCCTATCGGGCGTGCCCTCGTGGATGCTGGTGATGATTAAACGCATCCTCGAAAAGAGTGGTAAATCGAACCTCACGGAGGTATGGCCAAATCTCGAAGTGTTTTTTCACGGCGGGGTGAGCTTCGTTCCTTACCGCGAAGAGTATAACCAGATGATTTCGAGCGACAAGATGCATTATGTGGAAAACTACAACGCATCGGAAGGATTTTTCGCTACACAAAACGACGCTGCCGACCAAGCAATGCTGTTGATGATTGATTATGGCGTGTTCTTCGAATTTATCCCCTTTAGCGAATATGGCGACGAAAATCCGAATATTGTGCCGCTTTGGGAGGTGGAAGTTGGCAAGAATTATGCAGTGGTCATCTCCACCAACAGCGGATTGTGGCGATACAACCTGGGCGATACGGTGACATTCACTTCAACCGATCCGTATAAAATAAAGATTTCGGGACGGACGAAACACCACATCAACGCCTTTGGCGAAGAGCTGATGATAGACAATGCTGAGAAAGGATTGATGCGCGCCTGCTCTGAGACCGAAGCCATCGTGCGCGAATATACCGCGGCGCCTGTTTTTATGTCGTCGAAAGAGAAAGGACACCACCAATGGCTCATCGAATTTCAGAAAGCGCCTCAATCGTTGAGCGAATTCACGCAGATATTAGATAAATCGTTACAGGAAATCAATTCCGACTACGAAGCTAAACGCTACAAAGATATGACGCTCAGCTCTTTAGAGATTGTGGTGGCGAGGAAACATCTTTTCCACGATTGGTTGAAAGGGAAAGGCAAACTAGGAGGTCAACACAAAGTTCCACGCCTATCTAATTCGCGGGAATACATCGACGAACTTCTACTCCTCAACCGCTGATGGCCGAGTGGCATACGCCAGCAACTGCTCGAAGGCGGGCTGCCAACCTTCCCATTCGTACAGATTCGTCACCGAATTGTTGTGCCATAGCATCACAAACTCCCCATTCACCGCGCGGCATTTATCGACCAACTCTTTTCCTATCTGCAATGCCTGTTCGGGCTTCATTTTGAGGTATAAATTCAATGTTGCGTCCATAACGATAGTTGGATGCACCTTTATTTTCAGCACTTTATCATTTTCCAAATCGTAGAACGGAAAATGATGGCATGTGCTGGCACGGAAACCATACATGCCGGCATATCCAAGCGAAAAATCGCGTTTAAAACCAATCTCTTCTAAGATACGATACGTCTCAGGCACATGAACGCGTAAGAAATGGTGGCGCGTGTACGATAGTGGATGCTGTAATCGACGTTCCAATCTTTTTTTCTCATTTACAATTCTGGTTTTGTCGAACGATGCATAATATGACGGATGCAATCCGATGATGTGCGCATGGTTTTGACGACGCAAGTAGCGATAGAAAGCAAACAGCGGATAAATCGTGCGGCGATCGTAGCGACCAAACGGGCCAAAGTGCATAAACAGAATGTATTTGCAAGCAATGCCTTGGTGCAACTTATCGAGGTAATCGAACTGATGATACGGATCTTTTTCGAGGTAAAGAAGCACTCGAATAATGCGCAATGCTTCGGCGAAATTGCGTTTTGCTAGCTGCGCCGCAATCTTGAGGAGCATTTGCAGTTTACTTTTGGCTCGATAGCGGTAAATGTGGTCGACGTCGATGGTGGAGACTGCGGAATAACGTCCTGCATCGAACACCAATGTGGGGAATTTCAGTGATAATTCGTCGCGCAACTTCATCACCCACTCATCTACCAATGGACGTTGTAGGAAACCCTTCCGAAATGCAATTGAATCGTTGAAATCGTAGCGACCATGCTTGTCGATTGCCGTGGTGTCGTACTCTTCGTAACGCGCAATTAGGTAGAAAATAGCAGAAAACAGATCGAACTGCACATCGCCACTGGCTGAAACAAACAACGAAGGCATCCCCTGCCACACTCCTTCCGAAGGCTCAATCGGTCGATGCCCCTCTTCGTGCATAAGTCCACCGACAGATGGAATCCAGAAACTTCTGCCACACGCCTCCTCCGAATAGTTGATAAACGGCTGTTGCGACTGCTCGCACGATTCGCGATCGGTCGTCAGCTCGTATTTCACCTTCAAGACATTGTTGAACACAAAATTGAGCGTGTATTCAAGCCTTTGGGTCAATTTCGAAGTGTAGATGTAGAGCATTTGTTTGAATTATGAACTGCCAACAATTGTGGGTTGTGTTTCGAAATTCAAATTTAACAAATAATCTAATACAACAAATTGATTAGACATTGATTAACGAAGATTAGTGATAGTAAGACATAAAATAGCGGCATAAAGCAGAAGAATTATGTGACAGATTTTGCTCCGTCGAAGGACTTGGAGCTATCCGTCGCGAGAAATTGCTCCAAGTCGTACGATTTGGCGTTATCTGTCGCAACAAATAGTGTCAAGTCGAAGGACTTGGCGTAATCTGCATTGCAGATAGCTCCAAGTCGAAGGAGTTTTCACTATTTGTTGCGACAAATTGCACAAAGTCGAAGGAGGTGAGCAATTTCTTGCGGCAAAGAATTATTTCAAATAAAGACGCGAAAGATTCCCCCTTCGCGTCTTTGTTCCTTTGCGTTCAATCAAATCAAAAACCATATCCCACATACAAATCAACGCTGCGACCTGGGCGGTTGATGCGTCCCCAGTCCAGGTGCTCGTAGTAAGCGCGGTCGAAAAGGTTCGAAACGCCCACACTCAAGCGAAGCGAGTGATGGTGAAGCTGTTTTTCGTAGCTACATTTGGCATTTGCAACTGCATAACCTGGTGTGGCTTTTTCACCATAATCGGCATTGATGCGGTGTTGTGCCAAAGCTGATTCACCTTCGGCTTGAAGCATAAAACTCCCTATTTTATACTGAACCGCCAATACATTCTTGAGCGGTGCCATCAGCGGCAACGCACTGCCGGAGCTCATTTCGCCACGGGTGTATTTCGAATTCCAGAAAAAAGTCAACGCATCCGATGGCGTGCAAAGCAGTTGCAAATCGGCACTGTATAGCTTCGCTGCCGGCAGATTGGTGTAGACCCGAATGCCTTTTGCATAGAAATTCATTGGCGGAATGGCGGCATCGTTTTGACCCAAAATATAATCGGTGACGTAGCTGTATGACTGACTGAAATTGACCTTCCACACCGGATGCGTCCACTGCAACTGCAAACGCGCGAAGTTCGATTTCTCGGTTCGAATATTGGGATTGCCGATGTAATCGTATCCGTCGTACGCCACATAGAGGTAATACCCCAATCGCTCGCCGATGGTCGGCATTCGCTCGGAATATCCAACAGTGGCGGTCACCGAAAGACTTTTCAATAATTGATATTGCGCGATGACGTTGGCACTTTTTACAAATCGCGACTGAACATTGGGCAAGTTGTACCCAAAAACCGAAAATTGCTTCCTGCCAGAATCAGATAGCATCACATCCACATTGAAGTCGAGGCGTCCATTCACCGTCAGTGCTAGGTCTTGCGAAATAAACGTAGTGTTTTGCGCAAAAATACCACTTACATTGCGCAGCATTTCGGGCCACGTCTGCATATACATCAGCCGTTCGGGCGGGAAGCCAGGGTAGTGCATGTGCATCGTCATTTCGGCAATCGACTGATTGGTGTAGTTATCGACCTTTAGCAGCAATTTGTTGCGTTCGCTCCACGTGCGGTTGGTTTCGGCAAATGCCCCAAACGTGGTGCTGCGTCCCGGCATATCCATCCGCATATAGACGGAGTCGGGCTTGCCTTCGGGCTTCACCTTCAGATGATAAAGGCTGTCGCGCTGCGAATCGTCCATAACGTGACGAATAGTGTTGACGTATGCCTTTATCCTGAATGGGAAATCCCCTTTGCGGCGATACTCCAACGCAAACAGGTAGGCCTGCGCCAGCGACACATCCATTGGCAGAGCGGGATATCCGACATTGCTCGCATCGTCGATCAACAGATCGGCTTTGTAGGTAGAAACAGAATCGGCTTTGTAGCGCAACACCGAATGCAGGTTTGTTTTCCGGAACTGCGAAAAGGGAACAATTCGCCCTGTGCCGTCGCGGTAGTTGTCGTTATTGCGCACTACTCCATCGATGCCCATTGCCCATTTTCCACTACTAAATCCTGTGGAAAGCAGCAGGTTTCGGCTATTCGCATTGGTTTCGTAGCCCGCACCGAGGTCGAGAAAGAAGGGTCGATTCGTCAGTTCATCGGGTTCTTGCAGCGTCATATCGACCGTTCCGCCTACGGTGCAGCCGTTTTCGCAACCCGAAGTACCCTGCTTCACCGAAATCTTGTTGAGATTCGTCGGCTCGATATACGACGTGATGGGATCCATCTTGTCGGTGCAGGCGCCAAATAGCTTCATACCATCGATGGTGACGTTGAGCTGTCCGCCCGAAAAGCCGTTGAGTTGCGGCTCCAGCGCATAGGCACCGCGCTTGATGAGCGACATCCCGTCGAGCCGGGCGTTGATGTTGTCGAGCGTCGCAAAGTGGTTCGTTCGGTAGAAATCCACCACTTTGTTGTTGGTCAATGGCAATGTGGCTGCAACCTTCACTTCCGACAGACGAATCGTCTTTTCGGTTAGTTTCGTACTATCGCGCATCTGAGACATTGCACCCAAAGGGAGTAAAACGACAAAGCCGAAAGAGAGCACTCCCCCGGCTTTGAAACAATTAAAGAATAACATTGAAATAGGCGTTTTTCGAAATCGTCGTGCCATTCTTTTTCACCAACACATCGATTTTCCATTCGCCAGTCATGGTGAAGTTCACCTTGCCTTTGTAGTGTCCATTGCCTATGCTCACTGGGTTGACATTGTTTGGCGAACCGTGTCCCATACTTGGCATGGTAGGCGTGATTTCGAACGTACACGAATCATGCGCAGGGAAACTCATCATTGTTTCCATACGATTGAGCGTAAACTCGATGTCGTTGATACCCACCTTAGGCGTTGTTGGTTGCACAAATGCTAATACATACTTACTGCTATCGGCTGTTTGCGAAGTAAACACGCTGAGGCTCGATGTAGCAGGATTATCAACTGTGATATCGAAATTCACTTCGCCCTCTTTGTCCGTCACATGGTTGTGCACACTCACGCCTAAAGACCAATAGCCAGTTGCACCAGTTGATCCCATAATGAAGGAGATTGATCCGGGGAATACATCGCTCACCGCAGTTTCCGCAGGATTCTCTACTGGACAAGCATGCATTTTGGTCATCATTCCCATTTTCATGGTCATCAATGGTTCAAAATGTATGTGTGCATCGGTGATTTTCTTCGTTGGATTTAGTGAATCGTAGAGCACTACCACCACGTTATTGTACCCAACAAAAAAATTCTTTTTGCCCCACAGTTCGACTTTAGTGGCAGCCCCGATGGCATAACCCTCTTTTAGTTTGACTAATCCCGAAAGTGGATCGGTAGCAGTAAATGTGTTTTCTTTATCACACGAGAAAAAGAGCGTTGAAATAGCAAATACGAAGAATAATTTTATAATCGAAGTTTTCATTTTTGTTTTAGTTTATTGTAAATATAATAAAGAATAGTCTTGCTATCCAGCGTGTTTTCAAACCGCAAAGGGCGCAAAGTATTCGCAGAGAGCGCAAAGAAAATTTACCACATAGACACAGTAGGCCACATAGTTTTTCTTTATGCTCATCCTGATGCATCAACAATTATCACGAAATTGTTGAAAACAATATTTGAGTACATTTAAGAATGCACTCGATTGCTCAGAAATAATAAATAATGAAATTAAACTTCGGGTGGAATAAAAATTGCGTCGATGCAGGTAGATGGCATCAATCGCTCGATGTATTGAATATAATTAATATCTTTTTCGGATAACGCTAGTTGAGCAACGTGAGCAGACAGAAACTCCTTCACTTCGCTCTTGTCATGGGTCTTTTTATTTTCAGTTTTGGGAGCAGATTCGCCGCTTTCGCTGTTCTTTTTCAACTCCTTTTTGAGAAAACACTTTCCTTCGCAGCAGCTTTTGGGCTTGTCGCGGTTTTCGCACAGATTTTTGGCGATGTACTCTTTGAAAAGCGCGTATTCGATATACGGCAATATGGGTTTTGCTAGGAATACCAGCAAAACGATCAAATGCAATATGGCTATGGCGCGATTTTTCATTAGCTTAAAGAACAACGGTTGTTTCAAAAAGTTCGTTCTTTAAACAGACTAACGGAATTGACTTCCGCCGCAAAACTCCTTCTTAACAAACAAAACTGCTCAGAATCCTGTTTTAGTACAAAGTCATTTCCAATGAAAACTCACACCACCAACTACCGCAACACGCTGATTGAAGTGGCCGATGATTCATCGGCCACGTGTGGCACAACGCCTCCCATCAAAGGCGATTCGCCCTCCATTGCTAATATTCAGTTCGATTTTGTGAGCAAACATCCTTACGAATACACGTCGGACGATGTGGTATTCGAGACCTTTGCCGTCAAAAATGAGTTGATTGAAAGTGAATTGGAATCGGCACGCACATTGTTTTTCTCGAAAGGACAAGCGTGCCTGCGTTGTTCGCCCCTATCGAAGCGCTACGGATGGGGCGTGCACAGCAATGCAGAAGGAAAGATTGCTATTTTTGGAGTAGAATCGGAAGAGTACGAACGATTACTCAACGACGCTTCGGTCGAAAAGGTGAAAGCGATGCGCTCCACCCGAAAATAGTCGTTAAAACTCCGCCAACAGCTGTTTGAGTTTGGCTTCCGCAATCTTTAGATTATATTTGAAGTTGGTCAGTCGGGTGGCCGATTGCACAAAACTCTCCTGCGCCAGATGCACTTCGAGCGAAGTGGTTTGCCCCAATCGGAGGCGGCTCAGACTGATGTCGAGGTTCTCTTTGGTCAACAGATTATTTTCTGTTTCTAGTTCCACCAGTTGTTTTTGATTTTCGAAGGCTGTCAATGCGTTTTGAAGTTCGGTGCCGATGGCAATCTTCGCATTCTCGAGCGCAAAGTCCGTTGCTTTGAGTTCCATGCGTGAAACGTTCACTTTGCGGCGTGTCTCACCACCTGTAAACAGCGGAATCGACAACGAGCCGCCAATTTGTGGTCCGTAGGTTTTGTTGAGCAACGTCTGTCCGGTAGAATTATCCGTATTCGAAAGATAATATCCAGTTCTGAAATTCAACTGCGGCAGGTAGGCTCTCTCGTTTTCCTTCATCGACAACTGTGCTATCTCTTTCTGTTTGCCGATAGCTAACAGCGATGGGTTGGCTGTCATCAATTTACCATAAAGAGCCGCTTTATCGGGCTGATACGTGAGCGGAATATCTTCGGACACGGTAAAATCTGCCTCACGATTTTCGCCTAACAACATATTCAACGTTCGTTTGGCCGCCAAAATAGCTGCTTGCTGATTGACCGCATTTTCCGTAAACACATTTAAATCAATTTTCGCCTGAAGCAAATCGGTCTTTGCCGCGGCACCCGAGGTGAAGGCTAGTTGCGCTATCTTCACCCGCTCGCGGTTGTAGTTGATGGCCTCTTCGATGGCTTTGAGTTGCTGCTGCTGACGCACCACATCGTAGTAAGCCGCCACCACATTGTAGAGACTCTGCATCATTTGCTCGCGAAACTGGATTTCGCCCAACGCCTCAATTTCATTCAGTTTGCTTTTGGTCACAAACATCTTACCACCGTCGAAAAGTTTCCACGTCAGCTCCACATTCGCACCGAGGTTTTTCGTGTTCACAATCGGAGTGTGTGTCTCGCCGGCGGTCGCGGTTTTGAGCGTCACATCGTTTTGTTGATACGTCCCAGAGCCGTTAGCTGATACATTGGGCAGCATGCCAGCGTTGCCTAACGTGTTGTTGAGTCTGGCAATGTCTGCATCGGTGTGCGCCACTTGTATGTTGTAGTTGTTTTTCAACGCTTTGGCCACGGCATCGTCGATGGTCAACAGTTGTTGAGCCTGAATGGCACAACTGATTAATATGAGGAGAAATAGAAGTAGTTTTTTCATGCGTAGAAATTATTTTTTAGCCGACATCAAAATATACATTACCGGAATAATAAACAGCGTGAGCACGAGCGAAAACAGCAGACCGCCCACCACCACTATTCCCAACGGAATGCGACTCTGCGCACCGGCTCCGAGTGCAAATGCAATCGGTAAAGCACCGAAAATGGTTGCCAGCGAGGTCATCAGAATCGGACGCAGACGCGCAGATGCTGCTTCGAAGGCCGCATCTTTTTTCGACAGACCGGTTTTGTATTTCTGGTTGGCAAATTCCACAATCAGAATACCGTTTTTGGTCACAATTCCAATGAGCAGTATCATCCCGATTTCGGAGAAAATATTCATCGTCTGCCCGCATACCCAGAGCGAAAGCATTGCACCAGCAATCGCCATCGGCACCGTGAGCATAATGATGAACGGATCGCGGAAACTCTCGAACTGCGCTGCTAGAATCAGATAGATGAGCAGCAGCGCCAGAATGAGGGCGAACGAAATATTGGAACTACTCTCGGCAAAGTCGCGCGATGGACCATTCAGCGCCGTGTTGAATGAGCTATCGAGTAGTTTATCGGCAATGCGCTGCATCTCTTTGATACCTTCGCCCAACGTCTTTCCCGGAGCTGTGTTTGCCGAAACGGTTGCCGACTTGTAGCGATTGAAGTGATAGAGCGTCGGCGGATTGCTGTTTTCGTCCATCTTCACGAGGTTGTCGAGTTGCACCATATCGCCGTTGATGTTGCGCACATAAATCGACGAAATATTCTCGGGTAGGCTGCGGTTCTCGCGTTCGAGCTGTCCGATGACGTAGTATTGTTTGTTGTTTTTCAGAAAATAACCGTATCGGCTGCCGCTCAACGCATTGTTCAGTGCATCAGACACGTCCCGCTCGTTCACGCCCATGCTGGTGGCCTTCATTCGGTCGACCACAATGTTCAGCTCCGGCTTGTTGAACTTCAAATCAACATCCACCTGACTAAATAAAGAACTGTTGCGCGCCTCTTCCATAAATTTGGGCAAAACCTCGTGTAGTTTGTCGAAATCGAGGTTCTGCAACACAAACTGTACCGGAAGTCCGCGCGACGAACCGATAGAAATCGTTTGCTCCTGACTCGCAATTATGCGCGCATCGGGTATTCGTTTGTAAATGGCAGAGAGTTTGTCGTACACCTGCTGTTGCGACATCTTCCGTTCTTTAGGTTCGGTCAGAAAGGTGGTGATGGTTCCGGTATTGGCACTTGTACTTGACATGCCACCACCATATCGAGCCATTACGTAATTGATCCCTTGAATCGAATCTTGCTGCATTCGAGCAACTTCGTCGATGATGTTTTTGGTCGCGTCGAATTCCGTTCCTTCGGGAGCTGTTAAGCTTGTGCGCACAAAGCTATGATCTTCCAGCGGCGCCAGTTCCGACTTCAAAAGAAAAGTAAACAAAACTATCAACCCCACACAAATTCCCAACACGATAAACGAAATCCCTTTTCGTTCGATAAAATAGTGCAGCCAACGGCGGTAGCTGTTCTCCATTCCTACAAAAATAAACTCTGTAGCATTGTAGAACCGTGAATGTCCGCCTGATCCGCCCATTTTCACATTCAGAACTGGTGTCAGCGTCAATGATACGAATGCCGAAATCAACACGGCACCTGCCACCACAATGCCAAATTCGCGGAATAAACGTCCTGTAAAGCCTTGCAAAAAGATGACGGGGATAAAGACAATCGCCAGTGTCAGCGAAGTAGAGATAACTGCGAAAAAGATCTCGCGCGTGCCTTCGAAAGCTGCCTGCCACTTGTCCATGCCACGCTCGATGCGCTTGTAGATGTTTTCGGTGACCACAATCCCATCGTCCACCACCAATCCGGTAGCTAGCACAATACCGAGCAACGTCAAGATATTAATCGAGAAATCGAACAGATACATGATGAAAAACGTCCCGATTAACGACACCGGAATGTCGATGAGAGGTCGCAAGGCAATCGTCCAGTTGCGGAAGAAAAGGAATATGATAATCACCACCAGCGAAATGGCAATGGCGAGAGTCTCCAAAACATCATCCACCGATTGCCGAACGAAGACTGTCTTATCGCGACCAATGTTGAGCTTCATTCCTTTCGGCAGATTCTTGCTGATTTGATCGAACCGTTTGTAGAACTCATCTGCAATCTGAATATCGTTTGCGCCAGGTAAAGGAATAATTACCAAAGTAACACCTGTCACTCCATTAATAGTAGCCCCCGTCTCCTCGTTCTGCGGACCTAGCACCGCTTCGCCCACATCACTCAGGCGCACGATTTGGTTATCTGTCTGTTTGATGATTAGGTTATTGAAGTCTTCTTCTGTCACCAAACGGCCGTAGGTTTTCACCGTCAATTCGGTAGCCGTACCACGTATTTTTCCTCCTGGCATCTCCACATTCTCTTCGTTGAGCGCAGCTTTTACATCACCGGCTGTCAGGTTGTAGGCCGCAAGCTTCTCAGGGTTGAGCCACAGACGCATAGCGGGGCGTTGTTGACCGAAGATGTTAACAGCACTCACGCCCGGTATGGTTTGAAACTTCTCCTGAAGCACATTTTCGGCGTAGTCACTCAATTCTACCGAATTCATTGTCGAACTTTCGGCAATCAGGTAGATGATCGGCTCGCTATTGGCATCGGCTTTGGTCACCACCGGAGGGGCATCGAGGTCTTGCGGCAGATTGCGGGTGGCTTGTGACACTTTATCGCGCACATCGTTAGCCGCTTTTTCTAAATTGGCATTGAGGTCAAACTCCACGGTAATCGTGCTCGAGCCAATGGCAGAAGATGAAGAGATGGACTTCACCCCTTCGATGCCGTTGATGGTTTTTTCGAGCGGTTCGGTAATCTGCGACTCCATAATCTCGGCATTCGCGCCCGTGTAGGTTGTTTGTACCGTGATAATCGGAGGGTCAATCGCCGGAAAAAGGCGAACACCGAGAAAATTATACCCGACAATTCCCAAAAGAATAATCGCCAAACTCATCACCACCGAACCGATGGGACGCTTCAGCGCTAAATCTGAAATCATCATAATGCGCCGGTTTTAAGGTTAGAAAAGCGGATGAGATCGCCCTCTTTCAAGAATAGAATGCCGGATGTCACCACCGTGTCGCCTGCCTGAATGCCTTCGATAATCTCCACATTCGAAACTTTGCGATTGCCAGTTTTTACTTTCACAAAATGGGCTGTACCGTTTTTCACCAGAATTACGCTTTTGTTTCGCTCCTGTGGAATGAGTGCCTGAGATGGAATCATCAGCGCCGATTTATTTTCGCCCAATGTAAGTTGCACATGGGCAAATGCACCGGGAATCAAATCTGTGCCACGACTTTTCACCACTGCGCGCACTTTCATGCTGCGAGTAGATTGTTCGATTTCACACTCGGAGGCAATCACCGAGGCTTCATACACTTTATCGCTATTGTAGAGGGTGAATTTGAGGTCAAGTCCTGGCTTCATCACGCTTCCGTATTTTTCGGGCACACTGAAGTCGAGTTTGATTTTATCTTCTTGACGAATAGTCGCCAAAGATGTGACTGAGGTAATTTGTGCTCCTAGACTGATGTTTCGCAACCCAATCACTCCATCAAACGGCGCACGCACTTCGGTTTTGCGAATCAGCACCTTGTGCACTTCTATTTCTGCCGACAGGGCATTCACTTGCAGCATCGTCTGGTCGAAATCATTCTGACTTATTCCATTTATTTTCAGGAGTTCCGATTGGCGTTTGTAGATTTGTTTTTGCAGCGCGAGTTGCGATTCAAGTTTCTTCAATCCGGCCTGCAAATCGTCGTCGTAGAGTTTCACGAGCAGCGTTCCGGCTTTGACTTTTTTTCCTTCAGGTAGATTTAGTTTCACTACGCGCCCTGCTGTTTCGCTTTTCAATTCCACCGCTTCGAATGGCAATAACGATCCCGAAACGGTAATTTCATTCAACAACGAAACCGGCTTAACCACATAAGCATCCACCATGGCTGTGGTCTTATTTTTACCTTTCTTATTGGATTTCTTATCTTTTGATTGGTTGTTGTTTAATCCAATCAACACTACTGAGGCTATCAGCGCAATGGAAACTACTCCCGTTGTGACCTTTTTCATTTACAAAAAATTATTTTACCAAAAGAGAATTATAAGACTGACGAAATTACTGTTTGTTTAATCGGTTACCTACAATTAAAAACCCAACAAATAAACTCTTTTGTTGACGACAAAGATACATAGATTCAACCATACAATGAAGAGTTCCTTTTTACAATTTGAAGAAGAATATAAATGTTTAAGCTTCAACGTTTGAATAAACGCATAAGCCAAACAGAAAAAATTTGTATTTTTGCACTTCTATTCGAAATTCAATAAAAAATTCAGCTATGTCTGTCACCAATCATTCACTTCACATTTATAATACGCTTCAACGCAAAAAAGAGCAGTTCGTACCGCTTAATTCCCCTTATGTTGGGCTTTATGTGTGCGGCCCAACGGTATATGGTGATGCCCACCTCGGACATGCTCGTCCGGCTATCACGTTCGATTTATTGTTTCGTTACCTCAAGCATCTAGGCTACAAAGTGCGCTACGTGCGCAATATTACCGACGTAGGTCACCTCGAAAACGATGCCGACGAAGGCGAAGACAAAATCGCGAAGAAAGCACGTCTCGACCAAGTGGAGCCGATGGAAGTGGTGCAATACTACCTCAACCGCTACCACAAAGCGATGGAGGCTCTCAATGTGTTGCCGCCAAGCATCGAACCGCACGCATCGGGGCACATCATCGAGCAAATTGAGTTTATCAAGAAAATATTGGAAGCCGGATATGCCTACGTGAGCGAAGGTTCGGTTTACTTCGATGTAGAAAAATACAACAAAGACCATCGCTATGGCAAACTTTCGGGGCGCAACATCGAAGAGTTGCTCAACACCACCCGCATCCTCGACGGACAGCAGGAGAAACACCACAGCGCCGATTTTGCATTGTGGAAAAAAGCTGCGCCGGAACACATCATGCACTGGCCATCGCCTTGGAGCGAAGGTTTCCCAGGTTGGCACCTCGAATGTTCGGCTATGGGTACAAAGTATTTGGGTGAGCAATTCGACATCCACGGAGGTGGAATGGACCTACTCTTTCCGCACCACGAATGCGAAATCGCACAATCGGTGGCTGCACTCGGCAAAGAGACCGTCCACTACTGGATGCACAACAATATGATTACCATCAATGGCACGAAGATGGGCAAATCGCTCGGCAACTTCATCACACTCGACGAGTTTTTTGGCGGAAGCCATTCCTTGTTGACGCAGCCATTTAGCGCCATGACCATCCGCTTCTTTATCTTACAGGCACACTACCGCAGCACGGTCGATTTCAGCAGCGAAGCACTCGTAGCTTCAGAAAAAGGACTGCAACGCTTGATGGAAGCGCATTCGAATCTCGAGAAGCTGACGGCTTCAGCCGTTTCTACCGTCGAAGTGAAAGGATTGCGCGAGAAATGCTACGAAGCGATGAATGACGACCTCAACAGTCCGATTGTCATCTCGTATCTATTCGAAGGTGCAAAAGCAATCAACTCTGTCCTCAATGGACAAGGCACCATTTCCACTGAAGAGCTGGAAGAATTAAAGTCTGTCTTCAACCTCTTTTTATTCGAAATTCTCGGACTGACAGAGCTTGCAAAAGACGATTCGGCTAACAACGAAGCCTTTGCAAAAGCAGTAGATTTATTGCTGAATTTGCGTATGGAAGCCAAAGCCAACAAAGACTGGGCTACATCAGACAAAATCCGCAACGAACTTGCCGCCCTTGGCTTTGTCGTAAAAGACACGAAGGAAGGTTTTGAATGGAAACTGGGAAAATAATTACACCATTTATCAAAATAATAAATCCCCGAAGACTGATTTATCTTCGGGGATTTTATTTGAAGCAAAGTACCGATCCTCACGGGCAAGTACTTTGGTGAATACCAAAAATCGATATTCTATATAAAAAATAAACAGGTTTCTTACTCTTCTTCAGAATATGCGATTTCGTTGTGTTGAGTAATATCCAAACCAGTGGTTTCCTCAGCAGCAGTAGCACGCACTCCGAAAATTTTGTCAGTAATAAAGAACAATACAACTGTTCCAATAGCAGTATAAGCAATAGTTGCGCCAACAGCTGTCAACTGAATCATAAACTGATGAGCTGAACCACTATAAGCAGACTGAATTGCTGGTGTGGCTAAGATACCTGTTGCCAACGCTCCGAAGATACCACCCATACCATGAACACCGAAAGCATCCAAAGAGTCGTCGTATCCTAGTTTCGTTTTCACGATTGCCACCATAGTGTAGCACAACAATGAAACTCCAAAACCGATGATAATTGCACCAAATACATCCACAAATCCAGCTGCTGGTGTAATTGCAACCAAACCAGCGACTGCACCAGTACTGATACCAACGACGGTTGGTTTTTTGTTGATAACCCACTCAAGTAATGCCCAAGTCAAAGCAGCAGCAGCAGTAGCAACATGTGTTGCAAGGAATGCACTAGCTGCAAGACCATCAGCAGCAAGACCACTACCGGCGTTGAAACCGAACCATCCGAACCACAACAAACCAGCTCCCATAGCTACAAAAGGAATATTATGTGGTTCTGTTGGACGACCAACGTAGTTTTTACGTTTGCCAATCATCAAAGTCATCACCAAAGCTGCAATACCTGCATTGATGTGTACTACAGTACCACCAGCAAAGTCTAATGCCCCCATTTTGAACAACCATCCGTCACCTGACCATACCCAGTGTGCAATTGGATTGTAAACCAAAATCGCCCAAAGGAGAGAGAAAATCAAGAATCCACGAAATTTGATACGTTCAGCAAATGCACCAATAATCAACGCAGGAGTGATTACAGCAAACATACATTGGAACAAAACAAACACTAGGTGAGGAATTGTGCCAATTGAGCTTACACCATCAGCAGCTAATTGTGAATGTGAAATGAAATATGGGCTCAAATCGCTGATACCAATACCTTTAAGAAACGCCCAATCAAAACCACCAACATACGGTTTCAATGCTTCAATCGAGTTTGTACCAAAAGCATTACTGTATCCGAAAGCAACCCATTCAAGTGTGATCACTGCAACCAAAATAAAGATCTGCATAAAAACACTCAACACGTTTTTGCGGCGAACTAAACCACCATAGAACAATGCCAATCCAGGAATTGACATCAACAATACAAGAGCAGTAGCAACAATCATCCAAGCAGTATCACCCGAATCGATAGTAGGTTTCACAGCCGAAACTGTAGCAACAACTGGTGCAGCAGCAACAGCCGCAGAGTCCACAGCCGTAGAATCAGCTGTTTGAGCAAATGAAGTAAAAGGCAACGCAGCTACAAATAATAGCGGCAATGCGATATGTTTTAAAATTCTCTTTACCATAATATTAATCTTTTCCTATTTAATACCTTCTGTTTATTTCTCTTTGTCGTACAACGATTCATCACCTTGATCACCTGTACGGATTCGAACTGATTGTTCGATAGCTGTAACGAACACGCGTCCATCACCACTCTCACCGGTAAACGCAGATTTAAGAATTGCGTTAATTGATTTTTCAACATTCATATCGCGTACCACGAATGAAATATAAATACGATCAATTGTATTTATGTCGTAGGCTACCCCACGGAAGATTAAACCTTGACGTGCGGTACCTTGACCTTTCACATCCCACCACGATAGAAAATCGATGTCTGCTTCGTGCAACGCTTGGCGCACATCTTCGAATTTGCTCTTGCGAACAATTGCTTCAATTTTTTTCATAACTGTTTTTTTTATTTTATAAATAGGTAAAGAGATTGGCTAAAATTAAATATAAATCTGCTATTTTCAATTAACCAAACAACTCTTTTCCTATTTACGATTTATTTTTTTTATAATGTTAAGCCTACAACAAAGAACGCTGTTGGTTGAGTATCAGCAAGACCAGCTGGGTTTACGCCAAATACACCATAAACTGGCAAGCTAAATTTATCAGAGAATACTACGCTTTTTGAAACTTTAATACCAACATTTGTCACTGCGAAGCCAGAAGTGTAATAGTTAGCACTTTCATTCAAAGTACCACCCAAAAACAATTTTGCATTGTCAGCCAAAGGATAGCCTAATTCGTAGTAAGTTGAATAAGCTTGTTTGGTAGCATCAGTTGCTTTTTTGTCAGCTCCATAAACCATTGTGTTCAAAGAAACACTTAATGGGAAAGAAGAAACACCTGCATAGTTTAAAGATACTTCAAAAATATGGTCTGTTTTGTCTTTACCATACTCTAAATAACTTTTGCCTGGTGTGAAGATCCAATTGTAATCTGTAACAGTTGCAGAGAACAAACTAGAAAAAGCATACGTTGCATAAAGGTCGGCCTCTTTAAGTGAACCGCTAAAATTACCTGAACCCCATGCTCCAATTGTAAGAGCTCCATTTGTGTAAGTCAACGAAGGCTGGAAGTTGGGTTCATTAGAACCTTGTTGCATACCACGCCATACATAGTCACTTACTAAATCTGCTCCAACGGCAAATGTTCCTTTACTTTGTGCAGTTGCTGCAACAATACCACTCACGAATAACACTACAACGATCATCACTTTTTTCATAACTAAACTTTTTTTTAAATTAATAATACATTAGATCATCTTAGCTCAAAAGAATAGATGTGTCTTTTTGAATTATTTATTCACCTGTTTTCTTTCTTTTTGAAACTTTGATAATGCAAATGTAATCATATTGTCAAATATAAGCCTAAATAATTGACATAATTCCACAATAAAAAATCACCAATAGTTGAATTGTAATTATTTTATTTAATTTTGTATCATATTAATACAATAACTTATTATTTGATAACAATATGAAACTTGCAAATTTCGTCAATATGCAAAAAAAAGAGAGCCATCGAAGATTTCGATAGCTCTCTTTAAATTTTCTAAGCAAAATTACATAGGGTGAATTGCTTCAGTTGGGCAAGCATCAGCGCAAGTACCACAATCTGTGCAAATGTCTGCATCAATTTTGTAGATGTCGCCTTCAGAGATTGCCTCAACTGGACACTCGTCGATACAAGTGCCGCACGCGATACAATCTTCAGTAATTACGTAAGCCATTAGTTTTAGTTTTAGTGAATGAATTTGGTGCAAAAATAAAGGTTTAGAATCATTTCTGAAAATTTTTGCGACTATTTTTTGCAATTTGGAATCATACTCAACAACATTACTTCGTTTTTATATTCAACCAATCCAACATAATCTGTTTTATTTCCGAATGATATTTGTAAGATGGTCTAAAGCCGAAGCCATGACTGCCACTTGGAAAAATCCTCATCGAAGCTGCAATATGCTCCTTTTTTAAGGCTTGATAATATAATATGCTATTTTCCGGTATAACCGCTGCATCATCGTCAGCTAATATAAGTAATGTACGTGGAGTTTTAGCATCAACGCGTAAATGATTCGAAAATTTATTGATTAAAACCGAATCATTTTTATTCTCGAGTAAATTATTACGCGATCCCATGTGCCCAATTCCCTCTTTCATTGAAATCACAGGATAAAAAAGAATTGCAAAATTAGGCCTTAAGCTATCAATTGCTTGTGTGGATAAAGTTGAAGCGAGATGACCACCAGCGGAGAATCCACAAACTCCGATCTTATTTGAGTCGATATTCCATTTTTTAGCATTGCGTTTAATAATAGCCATAGCCTCTTGCGAATCTGATAATGGAATTAGTGAGTGATGATTTGGCATACGATACTTCAATATCACAGCTGTAAAGCCTTCTGAGGCAAGCCATTTTGCGATATCATATCCTTCATGTTTTATGGCAAGCATTCTATAGCCACCACCTGGACAGATGAGAATTGTCTTGTGCGTATTTTTTGCCGTATCTGGCAGATAGACAAAAAGTTTGGCCTCCTTCGAAAATTCGATGTATCCTTCGGGCGTTACTTTCTCTTCGACTTTAATTTCATTATCCATCGGTGCTCCATTTGGCCAAACCGGCAACTCGAAACTTGACTGCGATTTTGCTACTGACACCATAATCCAAAACAGTAAATAAAGTTTTATACGCATAATAAGAGTAGATTTAAATTGATTCCAAATATATTGATAAAAAATGTCATCACAAAAAAAAAGCACGACTCTTTAAGAATCGTGCTTATTACAGTAGTTGTATTATATTTTATTGTGCGTAATCTTTCAAATTTTCTTGCAGACGTTGACGTGCAAAAAAGATACGACTTTTTACCGTTCCAATTGGCAACGACATTTTATCTGCAATCTCCTGATATTTATATCCAGCCACATGCATCGAAAATGGCATTTTATATTCATCAGAAAAGCTGTTAATCGCTTTCAAAATCTCTTTCACAGAATAGCTTCCATCAGGCGTATCAAAACCCGACTCTTGTGGAAGATTCAAGTGATACAAATCCTCAGTCTGATCGACAATGGTCTGATTACGAACCACTTTACGATAGTTATTGATGAAAATATTCTTCATTATGGTGAAAACCCAACCTTTAAAGTTGACATTCTCGAGGTATTTTTCCTGATTATCCAGTGCCTTCAACGTTGTGTCTTGCAACAAATCTTCGGCATCTTCTCTATTTGCAGTCAGTTGATAAGCGAAATTTTTCAGGTTATCCTGAAGACCCATCAATCTTTCGGTGAAATTTATTGTATTCATAACGTTCATTATTATTGTATCTAACTTAAACCTAACTTTTTTACTCTCATTTGTTTTACAGAGGACAAAATTATTTATTATTATTCTAAATACCAAACTATTTAGAAGAAATATAAACAAGCAAAAACGTTAATAATCATTAACGGTATAAACAAATCACATAGAACAAATATACGATTTTTTAGAATGAAAACAATTATTTACTGAATTTCTCTTAATTAACTAAATAACAAAATTGCGCAACACCAATAAATTCAGTAGAAAAGTTGAATTTCAACATTCTTCACACAAACAAGCATCGTTTCGGCAAAACACGAAAAAACAGTAATCTGATTTCAGAATAATTCGTTAAGTTTGCATTATAATACTTCACCTTCGAACAAAGAGTACGATGAATAAGACCAGATTTCTAGGAGTAATACCGGCTCGATATGCCTCAACTCGTTTCCCAGGAAAGCCATTAGTGAAGATTGGTGGCAAAATGATGATTCAACGCGTGTATGAACAGGTGCAAGATTGCCTCGACGAAGTATGTGTTGCCACCGACGACGAACGTATATCAGAAGCAGTGAAATCGTTTGGCGGAAATGTGGTGATGACCTCCGAACACCACAAAAGCGGCACAGACCGTTGTCGAGAAGCTTTCGAGAAAGCAGGCAAAGATTTCGACGTGGTGGTGAATATTCAAGGTGACGAGCCATTTATTCAACCTGAGCAAATAGAATTGATAAAAAAGTGTTTTTCGTCTGCGGAGGATACTGAAATCGCAACATTGGTTAAACCATTCACAACAGAAGATTCGATTGATGCACTTTTCAACCCAAATTCACCCAAAGTAATACTCAATAGCAATAGCGAGGCCATATACTTCAGTCGGGCTGTGATTCCCTTTCTTCGAAACCATCCAAAAGAAAATTGGCTAAAGGAGCAAACATTTTACAAACATATCGGTTTATATGCATACCGAACGGATGTATTGTGCAAGATTACTGAATTATCTCAATCGCCTCTCGAAATTGCAGAATCGCTTGAACAACTTCGCTGGATAGAGAATGGATACAAAATAAAAGTAGCTATTACACACCACGAAACCATCGGTATCGATACGCCTGAAGACCTTGCGATTGCTGAAAAACTCTTTTTAAAATAGATGTATGCTCGACAGAACCCTTGCTCCTAAAATAAGTCCAATCGAACGATTCGACATTCCTCAACCACTACACGATGAATTGCCAAATAAGATTGACCTATACACCATAAATTTAGGGGATTCGGATGTGATGCGCATCGACTTCATTTTCGCCTCGGGCAAATGGCATCAGGAGAAAATATTGGCAGCGACTTTCACCAACCAGCTATTGAAAGAGGGTACCGCTAATCTTTCGTCGAAAGAGATTGCCGAAAAACTTGATTACCACGGCGCATGGCTTCAAAGTTCAGTCACCCAACACAATTCATACATCACTGTTTATTTGCTCAACAAGCATTTGTTGAACCTACTGCCAATTATAGAAGCTATCATAAAAGAGCCTACTTTTCCAGAAGAAGAGCTGAAAACAATATTAAACAGACACAAAGAGCAACACCGCATTAACCGCGAAAAAGTGGAGCATCTTTGTCTTGAAGCATCTGTTGGTCAGCTGTTTGGCGAAAGTCATCCTTATGGGAAACACGCATCGTTGGCAGATTTTGACAATTTGACAAGAACTGACATTCTCGATTTTTATCAAAAACATTACCATTCTGGAAATTGCAAAATAATGCTGACTGGAAAAGTCACCGAGACGACCAAAAAACTGATATCAGAATGCTTTGGATTTGAGAATTGGGGAAAGGCAAGTACAAAACACCAAATTTCATACCCAATCGTTGTCTCTAATCAGAAAATCGTTAAAGTAGAAAAGCCCGACGCCATGCAATCTGCCATACGTATTGCAGCTCCTTGTATTTCTCGTGAACATCCTGATTTTCATGGATTAAAAGTATTAAACACTCTGTTTGGAGGCTATTTTGGTAGTCGATTGATGGCTAATATTCGTGAAGAGAAAGGTTACACCTACGGTATTGGATCGTCGGTAGCCACACAACAAATGGGCTCGTATATGAGCATTTCTACTCAAACCGGGTCGGAATACGTTGAACCATTGATTGAGGCGGTGTTCGAAGAGATGCAGAAACTACAAGAAATAGAAGTTGAAGCAGAAGAGTTAGCGTGCGTAAGAAACTACCTTTTGGGAGACTTCACCCGTTCGTTTGATGGTCCGTTTGCGATTGCAGATGCGCATATATCGTTGTTGGCCAACAAATTATCGATTGATTACTACCAAAATCAGATTGAGACCATCCGCCAAATTGATGCAGCAATACTCCAAAATCTCGCTAAAAAATACCTGAATCGAGAGCAATTTTATCTCGCTATCGCAGGGAAATAACTATCGTTCTCCCAATTCAAGCATAATCAACGCAGCTGCGCGAGCATCACTCAATGCCTCATGGTGGTTGAGCTGAATGTCGAAATATTCGGCTACGGTGTTGAGTTTGTGGTTGTAGAGGTGCGGCAATTTCTTCTTTGCCAATTGCACGGTGCAAGCAGATTTCGGCAACCGACAAGCAATATCGGCAAACTCTAGACAACGGCGAAGCACAGACATATCAAAACCCGCATTGTGAGCCACAATGACATCTGCATTTTCTATAAATGGTGCTATTTTGTGCCAAATATCTTCGAATCGCGGAGCAGTGCGTACATCTTGTGGCGTGATCCCGTGCACCGCAATATTGTATTTCGAAAACCAATCGGTGTAGGGCTTTATCAGATACGAAATTTCTTGCACGATTTCTCCATTCTCTACCACCACAATGCCAATGGCACAGGCACTAGCAGGATTGTTGTTTGCTGTTTCAAAATCGATGGCGACGAAATTCACGATAGTACTTGAAGTTTGGATTCACAAAAATAAGAAATTTCTACGAACTGGCGAGTTTGTAGATGTTTGAATAAGCAGATTTTGATAATCCGTATTTCTTTAGTGCTATAAATATTCGTCATGAAAAGGTTGTTTGCAATTTCCAAAAGTTTAAATATATTTGTTGTCGGATCGCAGATCCTTATATAATTTAGGGAGACGGAATGCAATTCCGCCCCGAGGAGGATTGAAGTATGAAAAGAATGATTATTTTAGGACTGTTAGTCGGGGCTTTAATGTATACTCAAGGAGTAACCCCAGTCAAAGGTGGTTTAAAGAATTGCAAATTGCAAAATATATTATCTTCAAAAGCCATTATTCCTTCTGAGGAATTGTATTATCTAAAATATCCACGTCACTCCTTTGATGAGTGGAATGTCAACTTAGTAAAAAAACTTCGAAAGCCTTCGAAATCTCAAATATCTGCTTGGCTTTTCCCTTTTTTGGGAAAGGAAGTATTCAATTTTAACCTTAGACTAGTTTCTATTCAAAAGAAAACAAATACTTATACTGCTTTTACCATCTTAAGAATAATTGAAATTGGATCCGATATTAACTTAAAAGAGATAATACTTGGAGAACAGTACTTAATCACTGTTGATCAGAATGGGAAATATATAAGTAGTAAGAAAATATTCGATAATTTCAGGACGGATGACCGAGACGAAGAAAATGTCGAAAACAATTATGATAAAGAAATAGAATCTTACATAATGTATGATGATATTTCAACCTCTTTTATCAAGGACACTATTGAGATTAAAGAATCTATGGCCTTGAAAAAAGATTATTTTTCAAAGGCGAAAGAAACGTACAGTAAAAAATCATTCGCTACAAAATATTTAATAAGCAAAAATGGAATAATTCAGATGATATCGGGGCGATTTCCTGTCGCGCCGAATTTACCTTCTGTCGTACCGGATAACAGGTAATGTGTCAGATTTGGCGTTACCTTGATAATGCACTGTAAATCAATAATTATTAGCCAAAATAGAATGATAAATGGTGGGAATATTCTCGCCATACTTTGTGAAATAGAAACCACTTGACTTGCAAAATAACAAAGCCCTGTCTTTATAAAAGACAAGGCTCTGCAAATTCATAACACTAAAACTATAATTGGTGATTCGGTCTAAAAAGCGACTTTTAGAAACGAGCACCTACGACTTTCCAGTCGATTTTGCTCCACAACGCTGATAAGTGATCAGGTCTGCGGTTTTGATAATCAATATAGTATGCATGTTCCCACACGTCGAACGTAAGAATTGGTTTCATTCCTTTGGTCATTGGGTTGCCTGCATTTGGCTCTTTTACGATTTCGAGTTTGCCATCTTTGTTAAGCACCAACCATGCCCAGCCTGCACCAAACAAGGTAACACCAGCAGCAGTAAATTCTTTTTTGAAGTCTTCGAATGAACCGAAAGCTGCGTTAATCGCATCTGCCAAAGCGCCTTCAGGAGCACCACCACCGTTTGGTGAAAATGAGTTGAAGTAGAACGTGTGGTTCCAAATTTGAGCAGCGTTGTTGAAGATAGGACCGTCAGATTCTCTTACGATAGTTTCGAGGTCAGCGTTTTCAAATTTAGTTCCAGGAACCAAATTGTTCAAGTTTGTAACATACGCTTGGTGATGTTTTCCGTAATGGAATTCAATCGTTTTAGCGCTGATTACTGGCTCTAGAGCATCAGCAGCATAAGGTAATTGTGGCAATTCAAATTTCATAATCTTATTATTTTGATTTGTTAAACATAAGCTAATTGAATAGAAAACAGAGACTAAGCTCCGATTCAAATTTTGCGATTGTAAATATAAAACAAAAAAGGAATCGGAGTGTTCAGTCCCCTCAGAATAAATTCGCTATTTTTGCAAAAAACTAATCTACGTGGTTGATTTTATAAATGAATTAAATGAAAGTCAGAAACGGGCTGTGCTGCACAACGACTCTGCTTCTCTCGTTATTGCGGGAGCAGGCTCGGGCAAAACGCGCGTCCTGACCTACAAGATAGCTTGGTTGTTACAAAACGGCTTCCCTGCCTACTCCATCATGTCGCTGACGTTTACCAATAAGGCGGCACGCGAAATGAAAGACCGCATTGCCAAAATTGTTGGTTATCGCGAGGCTTCGCGCCTATGGATGGGTACGTTTCACTCCATATTTTCCAAAATTTTGCGTCGTGAAGCCGTGGCATTGGGATATAGTAACAACTTCACGATTTACGACTCCGCAGATTCCAAAAGTCTTATCAAAGACATCATCAAAGAGATGCAGTTGGATGAGAAAATCTACAAACCATCGTCTGTGCAGGGGCGCATTTCGAGTGCAAAAAACAGCCTCGTCACTGCCGGAATGTACGCCGCCAACAAAGATTTGGTCGAAAACGATATGCACGCCAAGATGCCTCTGGTGCGTGATATTTATAAACGTTACGCCATTCGTTGCAAAAAGGCCGATGCGATGGATTTTGACGATTTGCTGCTCAATACCAACATTCTATTTCGCGATTTTCCTGAAGTGCTAGACAGATATCGTTCGCAGTTTCGCTACATTCTGGTGGATGAGTATCAGGATACCAACTTTGCGCAACATTTGATTGTCAAACAATTATCAAGCGGTCATGGGTTGGTTTGCGCCGTGGGCGACGATGCGCAGAGCATCTATTCGTTTCGCGGAGCCAACATCGACAACATTCTTGGGTTTAAGAAGAATTTTCCCGGTTGTCAGATTTTTAAGTTGGAACAAAACTACCGTTCTACGCAAAATATTGTGGATGCCGCCAATAGTTTGATTAAGAAAAACAAGGAACAAATTGCGAAAAACGTCTTTTCAGAAAAAGAAAAAGGCGAAAAAATACAAGCCATAAGTGCCTATTCCGATTTCGAAGAGGGATATTTGGTGGCAAGCAAAATAAGTGATTTGCGGATGCGCGATCACGATTCGTACAATCAATTTGCCATTCTGTACCGTACCAATGCGCAATCGCGCATCATGGAAGAGGCATTGCGCAAGCGAAATATTCCCTACCGAATTTACGGCGGATTGTCGTTTTACCAGCGGGCAGAAATCAAAGATGTGGTGGCCTATTTTCGGATGATTATCAATCCGAACGACGAAGAGGCGTTGAAGCGCATCATCAACCGACCCGCTCGTGGCATTGGCGACACCACAGTAAACAAGCTGAAAGAGTGCGCTAATCTACACGAAGTAAGCATTTGGGACGTATTGCAAGATCCGTTGCGTTATGCTTTGG
Organism: Bacteroidales bacterium; assembly: GCA_049315325.1. Lineage (GTDB taxonomy): Bacteria > Bacteroidota > Bacteroidia > Bacteroidales > UBA7332 > CAXXIC01. Next base: position 118,336 of record JBMOKJ010000005.1, on the reverse strand, counting down.
CGGTAAACTCCGGAACTGCAAAAAAACTATCAGGCTTTCGTGAACTAATCGAAAGTTATATTTCTGAGTTAAGCACATTAACAGCTTATCAACTAGCTGAATCTGTGATTAAGAAATCAGGATTGCTCACTGAGATGTATGCCGACCACTCACCCGAAAACCTAAGTAAGCAGGAGAATATACAGGAGTTGCTGAACGGGATTCATGAATTCTGCGAAAGCAAACAGGAAGAAGGCATCGAACAGGTCGGATTGGTCGATTTTCTTGCTGAAATTTCTTTGGCAACAGATCAAGATAAAGGAGGAAACGAAGATCAGGAACGAGTAACGATGATGACGATTCACGCAGCGAAGGGTTTGGAATTCAATAATGTGTTTGTGGTAGGGCTCGAAGAAGATCTTTTCCCCAGCCAATGGGCGAAAGAGAGCGAGCGAAGCCTCGAAGAAGAGCGTCGCCTGTTTTATGTAGCCATCACCCGAGCCGGAGTGAATTGTGTGCTGACGTTTGCTAAATCGCGCTTCCGCAACGGAAAAACGGACATGAGCCAACCGAGCCGTTTCCTCAACGATATTGATTCGCGCTTTATCGATTTGCCATCCGAAAACCGCTTAGCCGATCAGGTGAAAGAGCGCGCACAGAATTTCAACCGTTCTGCTTTTGGCGAAAGAGCTTCGACCTCTTATCAATCAAAACCCGCTGCTCAATCGTTTAATGCTTCAACAAAACCTGTCAATCCGTTTGCGAATACGCCATCGAGACCCACACCAACAGTAGCTGCGAATCCTTCGGGCGGAAATTTCTCCACACATTCTGCATCAGAAATCAGCGAAGGAATAACCATTCGCCACGAACGATTTGGCAACGGAACTGTTTTATCGCGAGAAGGTAACGGCGATGAAGCCAAAATCAAAGTGCAGTTCGACCACTCCGGTGAGCGGACTTTGTTGCTGAAATATGCTAAATTTATAATAGAAGCCTCCCCCAACCCCTCCTAAAGAGGGGCTTAAAGAGTCCAATGATTAACAATTAAACAAAACCACTCCGGTTCCCTCCCTTCGGGAGGTTTAGGGTGGGCTAATTACAATATGATAGACATCAACCAAATACCATCGCCGTGCTATGTGCTCGAAGAGGAACTTTTACGTCGTAATCTGACCTTAATTAAAGGGGTGAAAGATGCCGCCGGAGTCGATATTATTCTGGCATTCAAAGCCTTTGCGATGTGGAAAGCTTTCCCGATTATTCGCGAATACATTCCCTATTCCACAGCGAGTTCGCCGCTAGAAGCGCAATTGGCATTCGAAGAGATGGGCAGCAAGGCGCATACCTTTTCGCCAGCTTACACCGAGAAAGATTTCCCGACTATAATAAAATATAGCTCGCACATCACTTTCAATTCGTTGGCGCAGTTTGAGCGATTCTATCCGTTGGCAAAAGGCAACGTGTCGTGCGGCGTGCGCATCAATCCCGAATACTCATCAGTAGAGACGGATTTGTACAATCCTTGTGCACCAGGCTCGCGATTGGGCGTTGCGGCAGCCTATCTGCCCGATGAACTGCCCGAAGGCATCGACGGCTTTCATTTCCATACCTTGTGCGAATCGACTTCGTTCGATTTGGAAAAAACCTTGGTACAAGTGGAACAAAAGTTTGGCAAATACCTGCCCCGACTGAAGTGGCTCAACATGGGCGGTGGACACTTGATGACGAAAAAAGGCTACAACACCGAGCATTTGGTGATGCTGTTGAAAGCTTTCAATGCGAAATACCCAAACCTAAAACTGATTTTGGAGCCGGGCAGTGCATTCCTGTGGCAAACCGGTTCACTTGTGGCTTCTGTGGTGGATATTGTGGAAAATAGCAATATCAAAACTGCGATTCTCGATGTGTCGTTCACGTGCCACATGCCCGACTGTCTCGAGATGCCCTACAAACCGGCTATTCGCAACGCAACAGACCCGGTTGAAGGTAAACCAACTTATCGCTTGGGGGGAAACTCTTGCCTCAGCGGAGATTTTATGGGCGATTGGTCGTTCGACCACGAATTGCAGATTGGCGAAAAGCTGATTTTCGAAGATATGATTCACTATACCGTGGTGAAAACCAATATGTTTAACGGTATTCCGCATCCGGCTTTAGCATTGTGGACGCAAAACAACGAATTGCATATTTACCGCGAATATGGTTACGAAGATTACAAAGGTAGAATGTGTTGATAATCTCAATATCAACAAAACAGCCGATAAGATGAATTTCTTATCGGCTGTTTTATTTGAAGCAATGTTGCTTTTATGATTCCACAACCATTCTAATTGGGTTTTGACGACAGTCAAAAACTGTAGCTATAGTTACTCTATTCTCTTCTTTCCAGTAAATAATCTTATAATTACCCTCGACCAGATATCGAAAATCAACTTCAGAATTAGCAAGTAATTCTTCTTTTTGACCAGCTAAGGGGTTGTTTTTTAAGATTGTAACCCGATCAATCAGTTGTGTCACAATTTTTCTTGCCACGTTTGTGTTTGCTTGCTCTGAATAGAATTGAAAAATTTCTTTGAGTTGTCTTTCAGCTATTTCAGACCACAAAATGACTATTTCCATGTTTTGACTCTCTTTTTTAAATCCTGATGAGAGAGGACTCGACCTTCAGCAGCGTCATTTTTAGCAGTATCAATGATTGTATGAAATTCTTCCATCGACATAGGAGTTAGCTTTTTATTAGTAGAAGCTAGTTTCTCTTTTTTTAGCAGTGACTCAAGTTTTGTGATTAGACTCTCGTCACTTATGTGAAGAAACTGTTCTATCAACTCCAGTTTTCTTGATTGTATGTTCATAATAAATCTTCTTTGCACAAAGATATAATATTTAGCATTAGATTTCCAATATTTGGAGGCTAAAACATTGGCTATTAAAATCAAACAGCCGCAAAGAAATTAATCTTTGCGACTGTTATTTAAGGTCTGTTTTGAAAAACGTTATTTCATACTTTCATCAATAATTGCCACTTTTTCGGCAATCACTTCCATATCGTCTTTCAGTTTCTGAATTTTCTTATTCATCTCTTTCAGCATTCCACCACCCGATTTAGAAGAAGAAGTGAAGAATCCGATATTGTTTTCGTACGTTTTCAACTCTTGTTTCATTGTTTCGTAAGTGCGCACCAAACGATCGCGCTCGCGATACAATTTATTTTGGGAGTTGTCATTCTCAGCCATTTGGCTGATGTTTGACTTAAAGGACTGAATGCGGTTTTTCGATTCTTGGATGTTTAATCGTGCAAATTGCTTATCAACAGCTGCATGAAAAGCTGTATAAATTTTGTCTTTCTCTTTGAATGGCACGTGACCCAACGCGTTGAATTCGTCCATCAAACTGCGCACCAACTTCACAGCTTCGCCACCAGCGAGCGATTCGTCAATGGCTTCGAGCTTAGCTATTAAATCTTTCTTTTTTGCCAAATTATCTTGTTCCGACTCTTTGTTTGCAGAGAAATGTTTGTTTTTTTGTTCGAAGAAGAAATCGCAAGCAGCAATAAAGCGTTTCCAGATCAGGTCTGAATGTTTTTTCGAAACCGCACCCACTGTTTTCCACTCTTTTTGCAATTCAACCAGCGTGTCTGATGCTTTCTTCCAATCGGTACTATCTTTAAGTGCTTCGGCTTTTTCGCAAAGGGCTTTTTTCTTCTCGAGATTGACGTTCATTTCGTCTTTCACCGATTTGAAATATTCCGATTTCGCATCGAAAAAGCGGTTGCATCCTTTGCGGAAACGGTCGAAAAGTTCGTTGTTTACCTTTTTAGGTGCAAAGCCAATTTTTTTCCATTGTTCTTGTGCTTCGAGCAATTCTTTGGTCTTCTCTTCCCATTTATTGAAAGAAGTTAATCCCTCGAGGCTCACCGCTTCTACTAGTTCACACAAAACAGTTTTTTGTTGTTCGTTCTCTTGTTCTTTTTCGCGCAACACATCGAAATACTGTTGGTGTGCCTTGTTCACAACTGTCGAAGCGTCTTTGAAGCGGTTCCACAGCTCTTCGCGGTGTTCTTTTGCTACAGGGCCTATTTCGCGCCATTCGTCGTGCAGTTTTTGCAACTGATGGAAAGCAGAAATCACATCTTTTTCGGCAGCCAGTTTTTCGGCAGCTTCGCATAGAGCGAATTTATGTTCGAAGTTTTTCTTGAAATCGTAATCTCTCAACTCTTTGTTGATCTTCAGCAATTCGTAGAAATTCTCTACCTGTTGCTGATAATTTTTCCACACATCGTTGACTTGTGTTTGAGGAATGAGCGTTATTTCTTTAAAACGTAGTTGTAGCTGTTGAAATTCAGGATAATGCTTACCTACTTCATCAGCAGTCTCACACAATGCCTTTATTTCGTCTATTATTTTAAGTTTGGTTTGCAGATTTTCTTCGCGAATACGTTGTTGTTCAGCAAGAAACGACGCTTTTTTCTCTTTGAAAGAGTTCAGCAAGGTTTTGAAGATCTCTTCACTTTCATCTGGCGCAACAACGAAACTCTCTTCAGTGCCACCCGCCTCAACGAACAGTTTACGTGCTTCTTCCACTTCTTGCTTACGGATTTTGTAAAAAGACTGCTTCAACTCTTCAATTGAATCTTTCACTTCTTCCACCGGTAGTTCGATCAACTCTTTGAGTTTCTCGATAATTTCCTCTTTCATGTAAATAATTGTTCTTAAGTTATCAGATTAAAACTCGGCTCGCCTTCGGCGAGGTTTGTTTCATTCTTGCAAACTGGTTGTAATTGCAATAAAAAAAATATGACTACAAAATAAAGTAAAAATATCTTAACTCAAGAAGGTTTATCCGTTTTTTACTTGAATTAGTGCGAATAAGTTTCATTTCTCCGAAGTCGATTTCATCACTTTCTCAATCTCAATGGTGAGGTCGATAAATTGCGCCACAGAAAGTTGCTCTGGTCGTTTGTCGAAAATTGGCATCGAAAACAGTTCGCAGTCCTTTCCCAAAAGGACTTTCAGTGAATTACGCATCGTCTTTCTGCGTTGATTGAAGGCTGCTTTAACTACGGTTTTAAACAATTTTTCGTCACAAGCCAACTGCGTCACTTCGTTGCGCGTCATCCGGATAACTGCCGATTTCACTTTTGGCGGTGGATCAAACACGTGCTCCGACACCGTAAACAGGTATTCGATGTTGTACCAAGCTTGCATCAGCACACTCAAAATCCCGTAAGTCTTATTGCCAGGTCCGGCAGCCATTCGTTCGGCAACCTCTTTCTGAATCATACCGCTGCAACATGGAATTCGATCCTTAAAGTCAATCACCTTAAAGAAAATTTGACTCGAAATATTGTAGGGATAGTTACCAATTACACAAAACGGCCCCTCAAAAAGCGTATCGAGGTTCATTTTCAAGAAATCAGCTTCAATAATTTTTCTTTTCAATTGTGGAAAATGCTCTTGCAGGTAAGGCACCGATTCGCGGTCTATTTCCACCACGGTGAGGTCATGACCACGCTCCAAAAGAAAGTTGGTGAGCACACCCATACCCGGACCAATCTCCAACGCAGGAATATCTTTATACTGATCTATTGTTTCAGCAATGCGGTCGGCAACCGACAAATCTTTTAGAAAATGCTGTCCAAGGAACTTTTTTGGGCGAACTTTATACATTCAATCGGGTGTTATAATCTTTTATGCTTTGGAATGAGGTGAATCACACCGAAATATTATCTTTGCAAAATAACATAAAATAATAATGCGAACCGCATATATTCTGCATTTGTTAATAGATTGATGAAACGATTAAAAGAGATTCTACGCATTACCATTCCTTTGGCTTTGGGCATCCTTATCTTTTGGTGGGTTTATCGTGCTATGGATTTTAGCAAAATCTGTTCTATTCTCGAAAATGGAGTTGCTTATCAATGGCTTGCTTTATCCGTATTTTTGGAAATAATAAGCCACATCATTCGTGCTGCTCGTTGGCAGATGCTTATAAAACTACTTGATGCCAAACCATCTATAAAAACCTTAACCAATGCCGTGTTTATCAACTATGGCGCAAATCTGGTCTTCCCTCGATTGGGTGAAGTGTGGCGCTGTGTGTATGTTTCCCGCAAAGAACAAATCAGTTTTACCCGCGTATTTGGAACGATGATTTCGGAGCGGTTGGTCGATATTTTTGTGGTTGGACTGATGATTCTCGTGGCGTTATTTACGATGATGGACGTGTTTGAAGATTTTGTCCTAAAAAATATTCAACTTACAAATCCATTCAACTTCAAAATTAATGTTGGATTATTCTATCTTTTCTCTGCTGTTGGTTTGGTGATTTGTACTGTTATCTATCGTAAAATCAAGAAAACCAAGCTATTTCTTAAAGTAAGAACGTTGCTTCACGATTTGTGGATTGGGATCAAAACACTCGTGGTGCTTCCTCACAAAGCTCAATTCACAGGTTGGTCTTTTGCCCTTTGGATTACCTATTTCTTTCAATTCTACGTCTGCTTTTTCGCATTTGATTTCACTCGGCACCTCGATTTTGGAGTTGCATTGGCTACATTCGTAATGGGAACGATTGCCTTTAGCATTCCTGTGCAAGGCGGAATCGGTCCGTGGCACTTTATGGTGATCTCAACACTTATTTTCTACGGCGTTGGGCAAACAGAAGCGGCGGCTTTTGCGTTAGTTGTACACACATTGCAAACGGTAGTGAACGCTATTGTCGGGTTTTATGCCTTTTTGGTTACAGGGACTTCGAAAATTGACCGCGATACAATAAAAAATCAGTAACTTAGCGAAACACTATTCGCATTTTTAATACTTAAACAAAGAGAGATATGCACTTAAAAGATTTAAATCCCAATGAATTGTGGAACATTTTCTATGACATCACACAAATTCCACGCCCATCGCATCACCTGACAGAAATTACAAAATACGTAGTTGATTTCGGGAAAAACCTCGGATTAGAGACTACGACCGACAAAGCGGGCAATGTTTTTATCAAAAAGCCAGCCACTCCAGGTATGGAGAACCGCAAGAAAGTGGTACTACAAGCTCACCTCGATATGGTGCCGCAAAAAAACTCCGACACCGCTCACGATTTCACCAAAGACCCGCTCAAAGTATTTGTAGACGGCGATTGGGTAAAAGCAACGGACACCACATTGGGTTCTGACAACGGCATCGGAATGTCTTCAATCCTAGCTGTTTTGCAATCGAAAACATTGAAACACGGTGCTATAGAGGCGTTAATCACTGCCGACGAAGAGACTGGAATGTTTGGTGCATTCGGACTCGAAAAAGGTGCTTTAACGGGAGAAATTCTAATCAACACCGACTCCGAAGACGAGGGCGAGCTTTTCGTTGGTTGCGCAGGTGGTATCGATTTGACAGCTACTTTCCGTTACAAAGAGGTTGAGGAAGTTCCCGAAGGCGATATTGCCATGAAACTTAACCTCACGGGCTTGAAAGGTGGTCACTCAGGTGTTGACATTCACTTGGGCAGAGGAAATGCAAATAAACTGCTCTTCAGATTTCTGAAAATTGCGGTTGCTGAGTTCGAAGCACGATTGGCGTGGGTTTCGGGCGGCACGTTGCGCAACGCCATTCCACGTGAAGCGTTTGCGATTGTCACGATTCCAAATCAATTGAAGGACGAATTTGAAGAAGCTGTGGTCGAAATCGAAGAGATTTTCCGTCGCGAGCACAGCGATCAGGAACCAACATTGAGCTTTAAAGCTGAACCAACCGAACTTCCAAAAACGCTTATTCCCGAAGAGATACAGGATGACCTGATTAATGCGATTGAAGGAGCGAAAAACGGTGTGGCACGCATGATTTCGTCACTGCCTGGCGTTGTCGAAACATCTTCGAATCTGGCAATTGTACAAACTGGCGATGGCGAAGCTAAAGTGCAAATTCTGATTCGAAGTTCAGCCGAAACCATGAAAGAGTCGTTGGCTTCGTCGCTCGAAAGCGTATTTGCGTTGGCTGGAGCAAAAGTGGAATTGAGCGGTTCATACCCTGGATGGCAGCCGAACATCGATTCACCGATTTTGAAAGTAATGAAGTCGGGATACCAAAACCTGTTTGGCGTTGAGCCAAAAGTGAATGTGATTCACGCTGGATTGGAGTGTGGAATCATTGGTGCAGCTTGCCCTGGAATGGATATGATTTCGTTTGGACCAACCATCCGATTCCCTCACTCACCCGATGAAAAAGTAAATATTCCATCAGTTCAGAAATACTGGGACTATTTGGTTGACGTTCTGGCAAATATTCCTGTGAAAGAGTAGATATTTCTGCTGAGAGTATCAATATTGTTATATCTGCAAAAAAAAATGCGCATCAGGAAAACCTGTGCGCATTACTGAAGTAGGACACCTTAATTGTACTACTCCAAATATGTATAACCATATAAACCTGATCGGTAGTTTGATAAAAATTCGCGTCCCTCTTCTACAGTGATTGTTCCATTTTTCACTGAAGCGGTAACCCAAGTTTCAACGGTGCGTACCATCTTTTTAGGATTGTATTGCACGTAGTCGAGCACTTCGGCAACGGTTTCTCCATCGATCACTTTTTCGATTTCGTATTCGTCTTTGTAAACCTTGATGTGAATGGCATTGGTATCGCCAAACAGGTTATGAAGGTCGCCCAAGATCTCTTGGTAAGCTCCTACTAAGAATACGCCAATGAAATATTTATCCTTTGTTTTCAGCGGATGCACAGGTAAGTGGTAAGAGAAATCCCGCATAGAGATAAAACTGTCGATCTTGCCATCCGAATCGCAGGTGATGTCTTGTATAGTGGCTGCCACATCTGGTTTTTCGTCCAATCGGCTGATAGGCATAATCGGGAAAATCTGATCGATTGCCCAAGAGTCGGGCAACGATTGGAAGAGCGAGAAGTTACAGAAATATTTGTCGGGCAACATTTTGGCTATGGCGCGCAGCTCCTCAGGTGCGTGCTTTTGCTGTGAAGCTACCTGATATACTTCGCGTGCAATAGACCAAAACAAACGTTCCACTTGAGCGCGGGTGGTGAGGTCGAGCATTCCGAGGCTAAAACGTTCGAGCGACTCTTCACGTATTTGTAAAGCATCGTGCCAAGTCTCAATCAATCGAGGTTGTGTGATATCGTCCCAAAGTTTGTAAAGCTCTTGCACCAATTCGTGGGCATCTTCCGATATCTCTTCGTTTTCATCCCAAGCAGGCAAAGTGGTTGTCTCGAGTACTTCAAAAACCAGCACCGAATGGTGGGCGGTTAGTGAACGACCTGATTCGGTAATGATATTTGGTTGAGGGATGTCATTTTTGTTGCAAGCATCGACTAAAGTAGAGATAGAGTCGTTCACATACTCTTGTATTGAGTAGTTCATACTGTAACCACTGCTCGCCGAACGTGTACCATCGTAATCGACACCCAATCCACCACCAATATCCACGAATTCTACGTCATAGCCCATTGTGCGCAGTTGAACGTAGAATTGGGATGCTTCGCGCAATGCGTTTTTGATGCGGCGAATCTTCGTTACCTGACTACCAATATGGAAATGTATCAGTTTCAAGCAATCGCGCATATCTTTTTTGTCGAGAAAATCGAGGGCTTCGAGCAATTCACTCGAATTGAGACCAAATTTGCTGACATCACCGCCTGATTCTTCCCACTTTCCGCTTCCCGAGCTCGCCAATTTGATGCGAATGCCAATATTTGGACGGATTTTGAGTCGTTTGGATATGGTGGCAATCAACTTCAGTTCGTTGAGTTTCTCAACCACCAAATAGATGCGTTTACCCATTTTTTGAGCCAAAAGAGCTAGCTCAATATAGGTTTCGTCTTTGTATCCGTTGCAGATGATGAGTGAATTAACATCGATGTCGATGGCCAAAACAGCATGCAGTTCGGGCTTCGAACCGGCTTCTAGACCAATGTTGAATTTCTTTCCGTGGTGTACAATTTCTTCTACCACCGGACGCATCTGATTGACTTTTATCGGATAGATAATGTAGTTGTTGGCAGTGTAACCGTATTCATCGGCTGCCACTTTGAAGCAATTTGATATTTTTTCGATACGATTGTCGAGAATATCTGGAAAACGAAGCAACATAGGCGAAGTGACATCGCGTAGTTGCAATTCGTCGATCAACTCTTTTAAATCGACCGATGCGCAACCTTTTTTAGGAGATACGGTTACGTGACCTTTATCGTTGATGGAGAAGTAATCCAACCCCCAGCCGCTAACGTTGTAGAGCTCAGAAGAATCTTCAATACGCCATTTTCTCATCTATGTAGTTTAGTATAAGGTGAAATCAAAAATTGAGCCTGCAAAAATAGATATAATCTCTGATATTTCAATAGGTTTCTCGATGTTCTTATTTGATCGAAAGTGTAACAATTAAAGGATTGTGATCGGACAGGTAGTGTCCTTCGTGTTCTATGAACAGATTTTCGTATTTTAAGACACCGAATTTGGAGTTAATGAACACAAAATCAATCAATTCGCGTTCCGCTAGTTTTACGCTTCCAAATCCATGAAAACTCCACTGTTCGCCGGTTGATTCCTTTGCCAACAGATGAGCATCGAAGAATCCTTTGTCGGGTGCAATCATTGTATTGTACGCTTCATCTTTGGTCGTGGAGTTGAAATCACCCATAATGACTACCGCAGAATGAAGTGCGATTTCTGCCACTCTTTGCTGAATCAACAGTGCACTTTTTCGACGCGCTTCCAATCCGATGTGATCGAAATGAGTGTTGAAAACAAAAAATATCCGTTTTGAAACAGTGTCTTTCAACTTAGCCCAACTTGCTACACGTGGGAAAGCTGCATCCCAACCTTTGGAGCCTGCGACTGAAGGGGTTTCGGACAACCAAAATGTTCCCGAATCAATTAGTTTAAAACGTTTGTTATCGAAGAAAACAGGCGAGTATTCTCCACCCTCTTTTCCATCGTCGCGACCAACGCCCACAGAGGTGAATCCAGACAGGCAGTTTTGTAAATCAACCAATTGGTTGTGCTTCACCTCTTGCATTCCAAAAACAGCAAGATTCGATTTTTGGATAAAAGCACAAACCGAATCTTTACGCAACGACCATGTGTTTATGCCATCCACTGGCGTGTTGAGACGGATGTTGAACGTGGAAACTTTAAGTATTTGAGGCGATTTTGCAGAGAGTTGAAAACCGAAAAATAGAGTTGCGACAAATAAAATTGTCTGTTTCATAGCGATCTATTTAAATCAAGTCACAAATTTTTGCTTCTACAGCTCGAATTAAATCGATTGGCGAAATGCGTAATTGCAAACTGCGCTGCCCTGCGCTGATATAGATAAACGGGAAATTTACCGCTGAATTGTGTAAGAAAATAGGGTAGGGCTTTTTCATCCCAAGCGGCGAGCAACCACCGCGGATATATCCTGTGAGCGGCAACAACTCTTTCATGGCAACGGTTTCAGCTTTTTTGTTTTGAGAAACGATGGCGGCTTGTTTTAGATTCACCTCTTCGGCTCCAGGAACGATGCAGACAAAGACGCCCGATTTGTCGCCACGCAGCAGGATGGTTTTGAAAACCTGCTCAACCGATTCTCCCAACTGTTCGGCAACGTGCGTTGCGCTCAAATCGCTCTCATCCACTTCGTAGGTAATGAGCTCGTAGGCAATCTTCATGCGGTCGAGAATGCGCGCTGCGTTGGTTTTCTGAATTTTCATAGTGAGTATTTCCCACAGATTTCGGGGATTTCGCAGATTATTCTTTTGTTTGTCGAAGCTACTCTTCCCACTCTTTCATCTCAAGCATATCGAGGTACTCTTCCCAATCGGGATCGACTTCGGTATAGATTTCGATTGGTAATTGCGGAAACCCTGCCAAAGCTTCGTTGAGGCGTTCGCCAAACACACGAACGGCGCGGCAATAGAAAACCCACGTTTTCTGATTCCCTCCAGTGTAAATGGCAGTCATAATGGCGAGTTTATCTTTCTCCATTGCTTTTCGAAGAGCCAATTCTACTTCCTCCATTTGCTCTGCCAGTTTGTCTTTTGGCATTCCTTGCGCATCCCCATCGAATTTCCAATAAATCTCGGCGCGTTCTTTGAATTTGCCTGAGCGTACAAACTCTTTGAGGTCTTCGCGTCCTGTTACAGTGATTAGTTTTTCATTTTCGTCTTGCGAAATGGCGGTAAACCAGTTGTCTGTCAGTTTCATTTTGTAGTTGTTAAAATCGTTAAACAAACCTACGAAAAAAAATGCTTCACGCGGCACTTTTAACCTCTTTTTCATAAATGGAGTCAAAAAAGAGTTTGAATCCTTGCATTATTCAGCTTTTAGAGATAAATTTAGCATTCGATTTACTCAACAAATATGTGATGATTTATGCACGATACAGTTCGGATTTTCTGCAAAAACACAAACGAAACACGTGATTTTAAAATTGGAGTTTCATTGCTCGATATATATAACGACTTGCAGGTGAAGATGCCTTATCAGGTGGTAAGTGCTAAAGTAAACAACACGATTGAAGGCCTGCGATTTCGCGTATTCACCTCTAAAACTGTTGAGTTTGTCGATTTATCAACCTCTTCGGGTATGCGAACGTATGTTCGCTCACTCTGTTTCGTTTTGTATAAAGCAATGTCAGACCTTTTCCCTGGTTCAAGATTGAGTATTGAATACCCTATTTCTAAAGGATATTTCTGCACGATGAACCATCGTATGAAGGTGACAGAGGAGAATATTGCTGCAATAAAGCAACGAATGATTGAAATAATCAATGAAGATTTACCTTTTCGCAGAAAAGAGGCTCAAACAGAGGAAGTGATTCGATTGTTTGAGGAACAAAATATGCCCGATAAAACTGAGCTGTTGAAAACTGTTGGCGAAGTCTATTCTTTCTATTACGAGTTGGGTGAATGCATCGACTACTATTATGGAAATCTACTTCCTTCTACGGGCTACTTATCGCTTTTTGACCTGATTTGCTACCAAGATGGCGTATTGCTCCGAACTCCGAATCGTCAGAATCCAACCGTTCTCGAAGATATTGTGGAGCAAAAAAAGATGCTCGAAGTATTGCACGAATATGTTCATTTCAACGAAATTATTGGAATCAAAAACGTAGGTACACTCAATAGTGCGTCGAAAAATAATAACATTACAGATATTATTAAAGTGTCGGAGGCTCTTCACGAGAAGAAAATTTCTCGCATTGCAGATGATATTGCACAACGCAATGCGCGTGTGATTCTTATTTCGGGGCCTTCCTCTTCAGGTAAAACGACCTTTTCCAAGAGGTTGTGTATTCAGTTGATGACGAACTTGTTGAAGCCCGTTGCAATTTCGTTGGATAACTACTTTTTGACCCGCGAAGAGACTCCTAAAGATGAGTTTGGAGACTATGATTTCGAATCGCTTTATGCGCTCAATTTGGCACAATTCAACGATCATTTGACTCGTCTGTTGGCAGGTGAAGAGGTTGAACTTCCTACCTTTAGCTTCGAAACTGGGCGACAAACTTTCAAAGGAAACAAACTGAAACTCGAACCGCATAATGTGTTGATTCTCGAAGGCATTCATGGATTGAATCCCGATCTGACGCCAAATATTCCGACTGACACGAAGTATCATATCTACGTTTCGGCTCTATCAACGATTTCTATTGACGACCACAATTGGATTCCGACAACAGACAACCGGTTGTTGCGACGAATCATACGCGATCACAAGTACAGAGGCTATTCAGCTCGAGAGACAATCGGTCGTTGGACAAGTGTCCGACGTGGAGAAGATAAGTGGATTTTTCCATTTCAAGAGAATGCCGATGCAATGTTCAACTCTGCCCTGTTATTCGAATTAGCTGTGCTTAAAAGGTATGCCGAACCACTTCTCGAAGCTGTACCTCAAAATTGCGACGAGTTTTCAGAAGCAAATCGGTTACTTCGATTTCTCCACTACTTCAACCCGATTTACGATCGCGAAATCCCGCCTACATCGCTTATTCGGGAGTTTTTGGGCGGTAGTAGTTTTAGGTATTGAGGGATCTAAGTGTTGTGGTTGAAATGGTTCACCCCCATTCGGGGATGAAGTTGCAAGTTTGGTAGATTTTCCGTGGGTTTCACCCACGGTTATTGAGATTTTTCCACTTCGTGGAAAAGCGTATTATAATCAAATGAACTATGTATTGATGTTGATTTCAAGCCACATTTCCGTTTGTCATATATTATTTTTAGAAAAAGCCACGAAGTGGTTTCCTATCAATAACCGTGGGTGAAACCCACGGATGAAGAAACAGATAAAACCCATCCCCAAAGGGGGTGAACAGTACTCTAAAATCAGAATAAAATGTCAAGTTATCGTCAGATTTTGTACCACATTGTTTTCAGAACAAAAAACAGTGAAAAGACCCTTTCGCCTGCCTATATCAGAGAACTTTATGCTTATATAATGGGTATTATCCAGAAAAGAAACGGTACTCTTTACAGAATAAATGCAATGGAAGATCACGTGCATATCCTTTCAGATTTGCATCCGAGCGTTGCTCTTTCAGATTTTGTACGCGATATAAAAACGTCCACGTCTCTTTGGCTAAAAACAACAGGGAAATTTCCTCAGTTCGCTGGTTGGGCAGATGGCTATGCAGCTTTAACGTATGCATACAGAGATAAAGATTTAATTGTTAATTATATCAAAAATCAACAGGAACACCATGAGGTAGAGACATTTGAGCAGGAATACCGCAGATTACTTGTTGAGCATGGAGTCATTATTGAGGAAAAATATTTTTTGAAATAGCAGTCCTATGTAGAGGTTTTATGGATTGCTAGAACATTGTGCCATTAGGTAAAACATCCAAAAAGTAGTACCTTTGTCGTTCGAATTTTCGTTTTTAGTATGCAAAAACTTCAGTTACAGCAAAAACTTCAGCAACGACTTACTCCTCAGCAGATTTTGCAAATCAAACTGATTGAATACACATCGCTGGAGTTGGAGGAGAAAATTCTTCAAGAGTTGGAGGAGAATCCCGCTCTCGAAGAGGGCATGGAGTTGGTTGAGAATGAACCAGATGCAGAAGATAATTTCGACGAAGACAGTTATTCGAGAGACGATTTAGGGTTAGGTGATTACCTCGACGAAGACGATATTCCTGAATATAAACTGGCTGAACGCCAAAGTCAAGAGGACCGTTCTGAGAATTTCTTTTTAGGCAATAGCGAGAGTTTTCACGAAGAGTTAGTGAAGCAGTTGCATCTTCGCGAATTAACCGAACTCGAAGAGAAAGTGGGTGAATACATCATTGGCAACATCGATGCCGATGGCTATTTACGGCGCGAGCTGAGTTCTATTTCCGATGATTTGCTTTTTCAAGCAGACATTGATATTTCGGTTTCCGAGTTAAAGCATATTTTGGCTATTATTCAAGATTTAGACCCGGCAGGTGTCGGTGCAGAAAATCTTCGCGACTGTTTGTTGATACAACTGCAGCGAAAGGAGCCAACAAAAGCAATCGAAGATGCGATACAGGTTTTGACCTTTGCATTCGAAGAATTTACGAAAAAGCATTACGATAAAATAGCTCAAGTAGTGAAACTGACCGAAGAGGATTTGAAGAGCGCCATTCACGAAATCACGCTGCTCAATCCCAAACCTGGTAATTCGTTGAGCGATGGCAATCGGGCTGAAGTGTATCAGATTATACCCGATTTTATTATCGAAACCATTGATGAAGAGATCTTTATTTCGCTGAATAATAAGAACGTTCCGTCGCTTCACGTCAGCAGAAACTATGCTGAAATGTTGCAAGACTATTCGTCGAACCAAGCAAATCGGAGCAAAGAGAACAAAGCTGCAGTGCAGTTCGTTAAACAAAAGCTCGATTCGGCAAAATGGTTTATCGACGCGCTGAAGCAACGCCAAAATACGCTGACCGTAACGATGGAGGCGATTGTGGCTTTGCAACGGCAGTTTTTTATCACCGGAGACGAATCCGATTTGCGACCGATGATTCTCAAAGATATTGCACAGCGAACAGGACTCGATATTTCGACTGTTTCGCGAGTGAGCAACAGCAAATATGTGCAGACAAATTACGGTGTATTTGCACTAAAATATTTCTTTTCGGATGGCATGCAGACCGACTCGGGCGAAGAGGTTTCGACCCGCGAAATCAAGAATATCCTGCGCGAAGCTATCGAGGCAGAAAATAAGCGAAAACCGTTGCCCGACGAGAAATTGTGTGAAATATTGAACGAAAAAGGCTATCCATTGGCTCGCAGAACAGTGGCAAAATACCGAGAAGCAATGGGCATTCCCGTGGCTCGACTCAGAAAAGAGATATAATAAAAAGGTTATGAGTTATGAATTAGGAGTTAGACCGAAGCAATCAGGTCATGACTTATGACTTATGACTTATAACTTATGACTTGATAAATTATGGAAACAACCAGACAGAGTAAAATTAACAGGTTATTGCAAAAAGACCTGAGCGAAATATTTTTGTTGCAAACGAAAGCCGTTCATGGCGTAATGATTTCGGTAAGTGCCGTTCGTGTGAGTCCCGATTTGGGCGTAGCACGTGTCTATCTCAGCATTTTTCCTTCCGACAAAGCCGAAGCCGTGTTGAAAGAGGTGAAAGGTATGACCAAAACCATCCGTTACGACTTGAGCCAACGTGTGAAATTGCAGTTGCGCAAAGTGCCAGCATTGGTTTTCTTTATCGACGACTCGCTCGATTACATCGAAAACATTGAAAATCTGTTGAAGCAGTAAACGCGTTTACTCGTTTACTTGTCAACTCGTTTACTTATGGCATGAATCTATCCTACAAAATAGCTCGTCGTTACCTTTTCTCGAAGAAATCGCACAGTGCCATCAACATCATTTCGATGGTGTCGGTTGGTGGTGTCGCCATTGCTACGTTGGCACTGGTCTGCACGATGTCTGTGTTCAACGGTTTTCAGCAGGTCGTTTCTACGCTCTATTGTGCATTCGATCCACAGCTTAAGATTACTCCCGTAAAAGGGAAAACCTTCGATGCTTCGTCTGCTAAATTCCAACAAATTAAAGGGCTTAAAGAGGTTGCCGTATTTACTGAAGTGGTGGAAGAAAATGCCCTTGTGCGCTACAAAGATCGACAAGTGACTGCTACGTTGAAGGGCGTTTCCGATAACTATCGTCAGTTGACAAACATCGATAGTCTTCTATACGATGGCAAATTTATACTTTACGACCCCATTGCGAACTATGCAACAGTAGGTGGTGGATTGTCGGTGTCGTTAGGTGTTGGTGCGGGATTCGTCAATCCATTGGAGATTTATGCGCCGCGCCGCAATCAGAAGGTGAATTTGGCAAATCCAGCATCGGCTTTTAACCTCGATTATGCTTATGTGACAGCTATTTTTAGCGTCAATCAGCCCAAATACGATGAGTCGATGATTATTGTTCCACTCAAATTCACCCGAGCGTTGTTTGACTACACCACCGAGGTGACTTCCATCGAACTGAGATTGAAACAAGGTGTGGATGCCGATGCCGAAAAAGAGAAAATTGCCGCTATCATTGGGGCAGACTATAAAGTGAAAAATCAGTTTGAGCAGCAGGAAGATTCGTTCAAAATGATGCAGATTGAGAAGTGGATGACCTTTCTCATTCTCTGCTTTGTGCTGATGATTGCGGTGTTCAACATCATCGGTTCGCTCTCGATGCTGATACTCGACAAGCAAGCCGATATCTCTACGCTTCGCAGCTTGGGAGCCGACAATCGACTGATTTCGCGCATTTTCCTTTTTGAAGGCTGGATGATATCTGCCATTGGAGCATTCACAGGTGTTGTTTTAGGCCTTTTGCTCTGCTTCTTGCAAGAGAAATTCGGACTGCTCCGCCTTTCGAGCAAAATCGGTTCATTTATCATCGACGCTTATCCCGTGAAAGTGATCTGGACAGACTTGGTAATCATTCTCGCCTCGGTCTTTGTGGTCGGCTTCTTCTCAGCCTGGTATCCGGTGAGGTCGATGAAAAAACGGTGGTTGAAGTAAGCAAAAAATTAAGGATAACGAAAAGCCTGACTTTGTAATGAAGTCAGGCTTTATTGTGAAAATTAAATTTGTAAGCTGGGGCAATATTAAATGAATTCTCACAACCACTGCATCTCTTTCTTACTATGTCTTTTACAGGGAAAGCAAATCAATCATTATTCATACACATCAATCAAGCATTTGATATTTACATTAAGAGCAATACTAATTTTATATAGCGTTTTGATAGTCAGATTTGTTCTACCAGCTTCAATTCTACTGAGGTTTGATTTTTCGAAGTTACATTTAGCTGCCAAGTCTTGCTGGCTTATTCCCTGAAGTTCACGTACATTTCTTATCTTTTGACCAATAAGAATATATAATTTCACTTCATTCATCATTTTTTCTTTATTATCATTTGTGATAACAAAGATTTTACTTTATATTCGCAAAGTGGTTATCATATATGACAACGTAAACAAAAATAGAATGAAATAAAGCTGTTTCTAACTTAAATAAACTAACAATTGAACTATGAAAGATTTAAGCGAATTGCACAAAATCGGACTAGGCTTGCTTCAAAACTGGCGGAGTCGATATAGTCTTGAAGAATACCCTGAAAAAATTTTATTGAACATTTTTTACAGAAAATACACGACTGATTTTATGTGGAATGACATCGAAAATTGTTTTCAAAATGGTGTACAAAAAAAATGGTGTGATTTTGATTCTGGGTTTGAATATTTGAATAATCTTTACTCATCTGTTGCTAGTGCAAAAACACATAATCAACTACCAATTCTTTTAAGAGAAAATCCTAATAGAATTGTTGGGAATCTTTCATATTCAAGTTATAAGGACAGAATTAGTAAAGCAAAAAGAGGGAGTAGTATTATATTGAGGAAATTGAATTTGCATATTTATTTTATCTACTCATCGATCAAGCAATTTTAATGTGGGCTTCATTTGGTGGTTTAGGTTTTAGCAAAATAGATGCAATTACACAAGTCACTGGTGTTATAATTAACTCATCTCCACCAAATTCGTATTCTGAAATAGAAAGCATATTAAGTCAAGTATATGTAAGTCAGTATCTTAATATTAATTATAAAGCATTACCCAGTGCAAGATAATCAAACAATAAAAATTTGAATAATAATCCAATCATCAAACTCATAACAATCTATACACTATGTCAGATAAAGCATTCAACACCAAAAGCAATAGTCAAGAAGAACTAAGCAAAAAAGCTATTTTGACTCTTCAAAATGGCAATAATCAAGAGGCCCTAAAATTATTCAACGAATACATTGATATAGCTGAAAAATCAAAAAAAACATTAACAATTGAAGATGTAATGATCTATTGGAATAGACATATTGCAAAAATAAAACTTAATGACATAGATGGTGCAATCAAAGACTTATTGAAATGTACTCAAATTTGTAACTTTGATTCTGCATATTTTGAACTATACAGAATATACGAATACAAAAGACAAAACGATTTATCTTTAAAATATTTGATTAAGGCATACGAAAACGGAAATAAACAGGCGGAGACATTATTAAGAAAAAACACAAACTATTTTAACTTCAGATAATTATTATCATGAAAAATCTCTTATTATTGGAAGTACACAACCAAAGCGCAACAACTATTTTTCGCTGTGCGCGGAAGTCTAAATAAACTTCAAACGAGAATAAGAGTCAGCCCAACTCAGGCAGTTTAGGTCTAGCTTGCCCGGTTTGGGCAAGGCTGAATGAAATCCAATTTGACCATGCCCAGCTTTGGCATGTAACAAAAAAAGTCATTTCACGGTTGCCCAGACTGGGCAAGCTCTAAAAAATTCAGTTTGCCCTTGCCCAAGCTGGGCAAGCTCGTCGGAGAAATAGTTTGCTTTTGCCTAGATTGAGCAGACTTCAAAATTTGAAAAATAGATAATCTCTTCATTAACTTTTATCCACAAAAAAGACCGAAACGCATCAGCATCTCAGTCTTTATCCAATTCAAGGGGAAATCGTTACCCCAACTTCATCGAAAGCATCGACAACGAGCCCATCATCAATCGGTCGTTGAAGAACTCAATCTCCTCGTTTTCCTCTTTCATTGCCAACAAATAGAGTAGTGGCAAGAAGTGATCGGGAGTCGGCACTGCCAGTTGCATCTCCATCCCTAAGGAAATATAGTTTACGAGAGCTTCAAAATCGTTGGCTTTCACTAGTTGTTTTACCTTTTCGTTTGCTTCAATCGCCCATTCGTAGCCATACTCAGGCTCATTCATCTTGTCCCAAGCCACCATTCGCAGGTTGTGTACGATGTTTCCACTACAGAGAATCAATACCCCTTTTCTGCGCAAAGTTGTCAACTGTTTAGCAAAGTCAAAATGCTGTTGAGGCGATTTGTAGTAGTCGAGGCTGAGCTGCACCACAGGAATATTCGCATCGGGATAAAGGTGGTTTAGAATACTCCAAGTTCCGTGGTCGAGTCCCCAGCGGTCGCTCAATTCGATATTTTCGCTTTCGATAATGCTCTTAATCTCATAAGCCAACTCAGGTAAACCATCGGCAGGATACTGCACGTCGAACAATGCTTTGGGGAAGCCGCCGAAATCGTGAATGGTCGGTGGCTTTTGCATCACCGTTACCTGTGTTCCTTTCGTTTCCCAATGAGCAGAGATACTCAAAATGGCAGATGGACGAGGCATTTCCACACCCAGTTTACGCCAATTATCTGTCAAATCGTTGTGTTCTATGGCATTCATCGGCGAACCGTGACCAACAAACAACACGGGCAGTTTCTCGCTTTTGGGGCAAGGCTTTTTAGTTTCGGTAGCATTCATATTCGAAATTTTTTAAAGTAAAGCAAAAAGTGCAATTCCCATTGGCGAGAATTGCACTTTGGAAATCTTTGTGGTTTTAATCGGTTACTCTTCGGTGAATTCGATGTTCGATTTCACAGCGATTTCGTTGCTCACCATTGCATTACCCATGTTTGGTGCAATACCGAAATCAAGTCTGTTTACTTTACCTGACACAGAAAAACCGTGGCTGTTCTTTTTAGACATATTCACTGCCGAACCGTTGTATACTACGTCGAAAACAACTGGTTTGCTTACTCCGTGCATCGTCAAAGTTCCTGCCATTTTGTATTTACTTGGAGCTACTTTTTTGAACGAGCTACTTTTGAAGTCGATCGAAGGATATTTCTCTGCATCGAAGAAATCAGGGCTCTTCAAATGTTTGTCGCGGTATTCGATGTCTGTATCAATAGTATTAACATCTGCTTTCATTGTGATTTGAGCATCCGAGAAATCAGCTTTTGTAACGGCTACTGTAGCATCAAACGATTTGAACTTACCTTCTACTTCTGAGATTTTCAGGTGAGTGACGCTGAAAGCTAATTTTGAATGGTACTTGTCTTGCGTAAATTTTTTCTGAGCGAATGCGCTGGTTGCCAATACAACCAAAAGGGATAGAATTGCTAACTTTTTCATCTTTGTTATTATTAAATTGTTTGTAATGAGAGGGTTTTATAAAATAGATTTTTCGAGGCTTGCGATTGAGATAAAAGCGGAGTCCCGTTAGGACGGGATGAGCATTTTATCGATTGAGCGTAACGAAGAAAAATATATAATTAGAAATCCCGTAAATTTGATAATGCAAAGATAGGGCAGCGAAATAGGGGTGTGGTAACAGTTATCGGTAAAGGTGTGGTACTTTTCGGAAAATCAGCTTGGATTCTTTATTTTATCCCTGAAATCGGTGGGTGTGATACCCATTTTCTGGCGAAAAACGCGTGTAAAGTACGACTTTTCGTTGTAGCCAAGCGCATATCCGATTTCTGAGACAGTTTTATCGGTATTGAGAAGCAACTGCTTGGCTTCAATCAGTTTTCGTGTCTCAATAATCTCCGAAACACTTTTATCGAAGTTGTTTTTGCAAATCAAGTTAAGGTTGCGCACACTCATATTGAGCTTATCGGCATAGAATTGCACGCCTTCGGCGCGATGAAAATTCTCTTCTAAAATGCGCAGAAAGGTGTTGAACGTGTTTTGCTGATTGTTTTTGATTGATGCCTCGTTGGGCAGATTTGTTTTACGTTCTGCTAGAATCATCGTTATCAATGCTTTCAATAGGTGGTTGATTGTTGCCATATCGCATTGTTCATGAAAGAATTCGCCGTTTATTAATTGACACAACGACGAGAAGCGATTCATACACATTCCACCTGTGAGCGGAATGGCCGAACTTGTAGCAAAGTTGGAGTAAAAGCTCAGTTCCGAATTTGGAATAAACTCATTTTTGTAGGTAATTACCCATCCTTCTGATTCTGAGCGTGGCATCAGTTTGTGCAACTTTCCTTGTGGAACGTAACAAACAGCCGGTGCATTCACCACCTCAAGTTGAAAATCGATGTAGTGCTCAAGGCTGCCTTTGGTAAGGATAATCAGCTCCTCTTCGTCGTGGCGGTGCGGGTCGATGTTCTCTGCCAAAACATCTTCGACCAAAGCAGGGGTAAGCTCAAAGATGTCGAAAAGTGAGTTTGAAAACTTGGATTCCATCATCACGAGACAGCCGTTTTTGATTTGTAAACAAGGAAGGCGTCAAACGCCACCATTACAGTCCAGATGCCGATGCAGACCCAATAACCCCACATATCGCCTTTTGCAAGAAGTAAGAAGATTAAACCCAGAGAATCAATGATTAGAACAAGCTTTGTAGAATCTTTTTTTCGAAATCTTAAGATAAAGAAACTTATTAAAAGAAGAAGTAAAGCATTGATAAAACCAAAACTTGACCGATAGCTATCAATATTCCAATAAATAGCGCCAAAACCAGTGAAGTTACCATCTTTGTCAAATATAATAGTGCCAACTATCTTATCAGACAAACTTATTTCTTTAATCGGTTTGCTTAATGTATCAGCATGTGCAATCGAATCTACTTTGACCTCATGTTCGACTGAATCTGGATTGGCTGTAGAAACAATTATTGAGTCAGCTGTAGGTGCTGGGCATTCAACCGCAGGTTTGTTAAAACCGCCTGCACATTTTTGAAACGGCAGAATAAAGCTCATAAAAACAAGCACATGCAAAAGCATTGCAATTAGTTTTGTCCGTTTCATAATTAGATAGTTTTAGAATTAGAACTTACAACTTCACGCCAAAAGCCAAATCGCCGGCATCGCCGAGTCCGGGAATGATGTAGGCGTGTTCGTTCAACTCGGGGTCGATGGCTGCCGTCCAAAGTGAAACGTTATCGTCGGGGAATTTCTTGGCTAGATAATCTACTGCTTGTTGGCTCGCAATCACAGAGGCAATCAGTGTGCGTGCAGGTTTTCCTTTGGTTAGGAGTGCTCCGTATGCCAACTCCAGCGAACCTCCTGTTGCCAACATCGGATCGGCAACGATTAGCGTTTTTCCATTCAAATCGGGAGAGGCCAAATATTCGATGCAAATTTCGAACTTCAGTGCATCTTTGTATTTGCGGTAAGCAGACACAAAGGCGTTCTCCGCACGATCGAAATAGCTCAAAAAACCTTGATGGAAAGGCAATCCAGCGCGTAGAATGGTTGAGATTACCACTGCATCGGTGCTGCCAAACGTGGGCGAAATTCCAAGCTGAGTTTGCACTACTTTTGCTTCGTAATTGAAGGTTTTACTCATCTCATACGCCATCACTTCTCCAATTCGTTCTAAATTACGACGAAAACGAAGGCTATCTTTTTGGATCTCGATGTCTCTGATTTCAGAAACAAAGCGCAACAGCTCAGAGTTGTTGTCCGATAGGTTGTGGATTATCATACTTAATTTGCTATCTGTTAATGAATTAGGGTTATCTCAATTTTGCTCTGCAAATATACAATTTTAGCATCATTTCGAATCGCTATTTCTTCAATTTGTAATTAATTTTAATTAAGGAAAAATTTCTTTATATGTTGTTTAGCATATTAAAATTATTTATATCTTTGCACTACCAAATGTAGGGTATAGTTCTGAAGATTATAAATAACAAAATAACTTTCACTAACACTTCAATTAAAATGACAAAAAATCAAAAGTTGATCAATTGGGTTAACGAGTGGGCTGCAATCCTCCAACCCAACAATGTAGTTTGGTGTGATGGCTCTGCAGAAGAGAACCAACGCCTTCTTGACGGGTACGTAGAAGCTGGTTTGGCTGTGAAGTTGAACGAAGAAAAACGTCCTGGAAGCTACTATTTCTGCTCGGATCCATCTGATGTGGCTCGTGTCGAAAACCGCACCTACATTTGTTCTAAAACTAAGGAAGAGGCTGGTCCAACAAACAACTGGGCAGATCCAGTTGAGATGAAAGAGACTATGACCAAAATGTACACTGGCGCAATGAAAGGTCGCACAATGTATGTTATCCCTTACTCAATGGGTCCTCTTGGTTCAGACATTTCACACATTGGTGTCGAAATCACTGACTCAGCTTATGTTGTTATCAACATGCGCATTATGGCGCGTATCGGTCAACCAGTACTTGATGTATTAGGCGAAAACGGTACATTTATTCCATGTATTCACTCTGTGGGTAAACCATTGGCAGAAGGCGAAAAAGATACTTCATGGCCAAGTGCTCCAGTAGAAAATAAATACATCGTTCATTTCCCAGAAACTTACGAAATTTGGTCGTACGGTTCAGGTTACGGTGGAAACGCCCTTTTGGGTAAAAAATGTTTTGCACTCCGTATCGCGTCTAAAATGGCGAAAGATCAAGGATGGTTGGCAGAGCACATGCTTATCTTAGGTATCACAAATCCTAAAGGTGAGAAAAAATATGTAGCAGCTGCATTCCCATCGGCTTGTGGTAAAACAAACCTCGCCATGTTGATTCCTACTATTCCAGGATGGAAAGTAGAAACAGTAGGTGACGATATCGCATGGATGAAATATGGTGCTGATGGTCGTCTTTACGCTATCAACCCAGAAGCTGGCTTCTTCGGTGTTGCTCCAATGACATCTATGGAAACTAACCCTAACGCGATGCTTTCTGCTCGTGCTAACACCATCTTCACAAACGTAGGTTTGACTCCAGACAAAGACATCTGGTGGGAAGGTATTGGTTACGACTGTCCTGCAGGCACAATCAACTGGAAAGGTCAAGTACACGATCCAGCATCAGGCGAACCTTGTGCTCATGCAAATGCTCGTTTCACCGCACCAGCATACCAATGTCCTGCTATCGATGCAGAATGGGAAAACCCAGCAGGTGTGCCAATCTCGGCAATCTTGTTTGGTGGACGTCGTCCTTCTACTGTGCCTTTGGTTCACGAAGCTTCTAGCTGGAATCACGGTGTATTCATGGGGTCTATCGTAGGTTCTGAAGTTACTGCTGCTGCTATCGGTTTGAAAGCAGGCGTACGTCGCGATCCATTCGCAATGTTGCCTTTCTGCGGATACAACATGGGCGACTACTTTGCTCATTGGATTGAAATGGGTAAAAAATCTACTGCAGACAAATTGCCAAAATTCTTCTTCGTGAACTGGTTCCGTAAAGAAGACGGCAAATGGTTGTGGCCTGGTTACGGCGAAAACAGCCGTGTATTGGCTTACATCTTCGATCGTTGCAACGGCGAAGGCAATGCAGTTGACTCACCTATCGGTAAAGTTCCGGCAGTTGGTGCTATCAACACAGAAGGTTTGGATATGACTGCTGCTGAAATGACAGCTGCTTTGGCTATCCGTCCATCTGAGTGGGCTGACGAGATCGCATTGATCGACGAGCACTACGCTAACTTCGGTTCACACCTTCCAGAAGAGTTGAAAGCTGAATTGGCAAAATTGAAAACTAACTTGGGAATCTAATTTAAGATTCACAATTCCATACCGAAAGCCTCCAAGAAATTGGAGGCTTTTTTTATACCACAATTTTAATCCCTTTCGATATAAGTCAAATATTGTTTTTTAGAACAAAAATTGTTGTCTTTTGAAAATATTTGTATATTTGAATTTGTAATAATAAAAGAAAGTAAATTAAACTTATTTGGAAAAACAAATTCAAGACCAAAAATGCCTTTGATGTAATGTTGATTATCTGTATTATTTAACCTACAATCGAAGAATAATTGGAGATACATTAATCAATTATAACTTATGCCTTATGAAAAAGATTCATTCAATTCTTAAAGCTATTATTTGTAGATTTATAGATAGAACTGCTCTTATGATTTTTCTACGTTCTAAGGTGCAAATTAGTTTGCTTTTGTTTTTATTTTATTTAACATCAGCTAACGCCCAAACTATATTCAACTATAATGGCATCTATTATGAAGTTACTGGACCAAACACAGTTTCAGTCACCTATGACCCGAATAGTAATATCGGGACATATAGTGGAAGTGTTACAATTCCATCTAAAGTTATAAATGAGGGAACTGAATACACAGTTAAATCAATAGGAAAGTGGGGTGTAAGTTTGTGTGCTGAGTTAACATACATAAATATTCCTTCAAGTGTAGATTCAATTGGAGAGGAGGCATTTAGTGGCTGTAGCTCTCTTCAATCAATAAATTTCCCAGCTAGTGTAGTATCAATTGATAATGGGGCATTTAAAGACTGTGTTGGTTTGGTATCATTTTTCATACCTATTGGAGTCAAAAAAATTAGCAATAATGTTTTTGAAAATTGCTCCAGTTTAAGTTCTTTATATCTCGGAAACAATATTACTTCTATTGGCGATTATTCTTTTAAGGGTTGTAGCAGTTTAACTTCTTTACACCTCCCTGAGAGCGATACTGTTATTGGGCGCTATGCTTTTGAGGACTGTTCTAAATTGAACTCAATTAACATACCGCTAAAAGTGACTAATATTAAAGATGGTACGTTCCGCGGGTGTAACAGCTTAATATCGATAACACTCCCTGGTGGTGTAACATCAATTGAGTATGCTGCGTTTTCTGGTTGCGGCTTTAGTGCAATTGGTTTACCTGAAACAATAACATATATTGGTGATGAAGCCTACGCTAATTGCAAGAATTTAACTTCCTTTTCTTTTCCAAAATCTATAACTGCAATTTCTCAAAATTGTTTTTCTGGCTGTGTTGCTTTATCATCGATTAATGTGCCCAATTCTGTGAATTATATTGGGAGTGGTGCATTTATGAATTGCAATAGTTTATCAGCCATTAATATACCTGAAAATGTGATGTCAATTGGTGAAAGTGCATTTAATAATTGTAGTAGTTTAAAATCAATCAATATACCAGCAAATGACACATTGATTGGAAGTGCAGCTTTTGAAAACTGCATTGGACTGACAGCAATAAATATTCCTAATGGGATTTCAGCAATCAACCCTCATACTTTTGAAGGATGTGTTAGTCTTAATTCAATTGATCTCCCCTCAAATATAAAAACAATTGGTGAATTCGCTTTTTATGAATGTAATAGTTTGATTTCAATCAACATTCCACAAAGTGTAACAATAATTGGCAATAGAGCTTTTTTTAATTGTATTAATTTATCATCACCAATTATTATACCTGAGGGGGTTACAACAGTAGAACCCGCAACATTCATGCAATGCAGAAGCGTTAAATCTTTTTCTTTACCTTCAACTTTGAACACAATTAGTGAATTCGCATTTTATGATTGCAATAGTATATCTTCTTTAAGCATACCTTCAAAAGTTTCAGCAATCGGACGATCTGCATTTGAGGGTTGTTCAAATCTGACTTCAGCGAACATACCTTCAGGAATTACCGCTATTGAAGATTATACTTTTCGCAATTGTAGTAAACTTACATCTTTATCATTTCCCTCTTCTTTATTGTCAATAGGCGAAAGAGCATTTGAATTATGTTGGCGATTAGAATCTTTATCACTACCCACTCATTTGATTTATTTAGGTAAATCCGCATTCAAAGATTGTGAATCTTTGCGAACTATTCATAATTACTCCCCAATTCCAGCCATTATTGATAGTTCTACTTTTGGAGGGGTAAAAAAGGATATTTGCAGTTTGTTTGTAAGGAGCAGATCTGTAAAGAGGTATCTTGCTGCAAATCAATGGAAAGATTTCATCAATATCCTTCCAGTAATTTATGATATAAAAACACCAAAAATTAGAGTTCTAACCGGAACTAAATTTACTATTCCTGTAAAAATAACAGACATAATCTTAGAAGATTCAATTTCAGCTTTTCAATTTGAATTAAAATACGATTCGACTAGATTGGTTTTAACAGACTACGATATAGATAGCCTATTTGTAAATAGAGGTACACTATTCTCAAATAGTAAAGTTCCAGGAATTCTGAAAGTAGGATATATGAGTGATAAAAGTTTTGAATTTGAGGGGAATCTAATCTATCTACACTTTAGAGCCAATAAATCAGGAATTAGAGGCCTCGATTTTAGTAAATTTGTATTAAATACTGAAAATGTTGAATATGCTGAAAAAGGAGCTATCGAAATAATTGCTTATGGAGATGTTGATTACAATCAGGAAGTTGAAGCATACGATGCTGCAATTATATTGCAAAAATCGGTTGGATTAGATCCCATTCTGCCTGGCATCTCACCCAAGTGGGATGTGTTTAGAACGTCTGTTGCTGACGTTGATGGAAATCGTATATTTACCGCTTACGATGCTGGATTAGTTCTTAAAAAATCTATCGATTTGATTGACAAATTTCCTGTAGAGGAGAACCAAACACAAGCGACTTTAAATTCAATTGTTAGCAAGTCAAAACAAACCAACGATGCCGATGTAAAAGTCACCAAGGAAGGATCAAATTTAGTTTTACGGTCATACGGAAATCTTGTTGGTTTAAATATTTCATTTAAAGGAGAAATTGGTATATTATCGAATCCAATAATGAATTCTTCGCTAAAAGACATTATCCGTGCAACCAATATTAGTGAAAATACCTATAATATTGGATTCGCATTGAATACACCTCCAGTTGACGGAGCTCAATTAATGTCAATACCATTAAAAGCAGATTTAATAAATGATTTAGAATTAAGCATTATTGTTAATCAACAAGTTAAATCGATAACAATAGGTGGTATTAGCACAAGTATTAATCCAGTTTCAGATTTAGGTCAAACTATTAGATTTAACCCTTATTCGAATGAAATTTGTTTTAACATAGTTTCTAATGAATCATGTCTGGCGACATTATGTGATATCACTGGAAGAATTATACAAAAAGTTATAGTTGACACCAATAAAAAATTGTTTATCGGGACCGTAAAACGAGGAACGTATATTGTTAGTCTTCAATTCAGAAATGGTGGAGTTTTGTCAACTAAAATTTTGAAATAATTACTAATAATTGATTTTTCAGTTTTTTTCAACACACTATACTTTCCACCACAGCTTTTTCGGTCATTTCGAAAAGGGTGTTGTAGTCGAATTCGTTTACGGCAATCGGTGGATGAACGGTGAACTTAATTCTACTGCCAATTCCGAATGGGAAGCCACCATAACGATATACTTTCCAAGAGTTGTTGATGGTGACAGGGACTACCAAAGCGCTTGGGGCATATTTGCAGAGAATTTTCAATCCGTTTGGTGCAAAACTCTTCGGCTTGCCATTCTTTGTACGAGTTCCTTCTGGGAAAATGACCGCTGAACGATTGTTGGCTTCGATGTATTCACCTAGCTGTTTCAATAGTGGTAGCGCTTGCTTTGGGTCTTTGCGGTCGATGAGCACAGAGCCTCCGTGCCTGAGGTTGTAAGATACGCTGGGAATTCTCTTCCCAAGTTCCACCTTGCTTACAAACTTGGGGTGAAACTTACGGAAAAACCACTGAATGCCTACAATGTCGTACAGTCCTTGGTGGTTTGCCACAAAGATTAGCGGTTTTCCACTAGGAATTAATTCCCTGTTTTCAACTTTGGTGGTCGAGAAAAGTGGAAGAATCGAGTATTGTAGAAAAAAACTCAATACATCTACACTTTTTTTATGAGTTTGATAGCCAAAAAGATTAAAGCATATCCACTGAATAGGGTGAAAAATACAAATTGAAAGTAAAAAGAAAATTGCGGCTAGTATTGAGAGCGGAAAGGAGATTATTTTCATGAGTTTATAATTTATTTTATAGGTCACATGGAACTCGTCTCACTATAGGCGAGGCTCGTTTCATCATTTGGGTCATATTTTCTGCAAAAGTAGTGAAATGAATTCAACTTTAAAAGCATTGCGATTTATCGTGTTGGTACATTGAATAAAAAAAAGACCGCTTTCTTTCGAAAACGGTCTTTGTATGTTGCACCGAATTACTCGGTGAATCGTTCTGATTACTCAGCAACTACTTCGAAAGGAATCTCTACAGAAACCTCTTTGTGGAGTTTCAAAACTGCTTTGAAAGAACCAAGTTCTTTTGCTGCATCTTTGATAACGATTGTTTTGCGGTCGATTTCGAAACCTAATTTAGCTAAAGCTTCAGCCACTTGGATGTTTGATACTGAACCAAACACTTTACCAGTTGAACTTGCTTTTGTACCAATTGTCAACGAAATACCTTCCAATTTAGCTGCTAATTCTTGCACATCTGCTTTGATTTTAGCTAATTTGTGAGCGCGTTGTCTAAGGTTTTCTTCTAATACTTTAACAGCCGAAACTGAAGCAATCACTGCTTTACCTTGAGGAATCAGGAAATTTCTTCCATATCCATCTTTTACAGTTACGATATCGTCTTTATAACCCAAGTTGGTTACATCTTCTTTCAATATTACTTTCATTGTTGTTTCCTCCTTCTGTTAAATTATTTCATCATATCTGTAACAAATGGAAGCAACGCCAAATGACGTGCTCTCTTCACTGCCTGAGCAACTCTACGTTGGAATTTCAAAGAAGTTCCAGTGATACGACGTGGTAAAATTTTACCTTGTTCGTTCAAAAATTTCTTCAAAAACTCTGGGTCTTTGTAGTCGATGTAGCGGATACCGCTCTTTTTGAAACGACAATATTTTTTTCTGTTTACATCAACAGATGGGGGAGTCAAATATCTGATCTCTGAATTTGGTTGTGCCATAGTTTAGTTCCTCCTTAGTTAACGCTTTTCGCTGATTTAACACTCTTTCTTTTCGCTGCATATTCGGTAGCGAATTTATCCATGCTGAAAGTCAGGAAGCGGATAACGCGCTCGTCACGACGATACTGGAGCTCAAGCTTCGCAACAACTGTTGGAGCAGCTTTGAACTGGATCAATTGGTAAAATCCGGTAGATTTTTTCTGAATTGGATAGGCGAGTTTTTTCAAGCCCCAATTCTCTTCATTCACGATCTCAGCGCCTTCTGCAGCGAGGATGTCCTTGAATTTTTCTACCGCTTCCTTCATCTGTACATCAGACAAAACGGGAGTCAAAATGAAAACGGTTTCGTAATTGTTCATACTAGTTAATAATTTGATTTAATAAATGAGGTGCAAAAGTAGTGATAATTTTCGAACTCACAACACTTTACACTCAAAAAGAGCGTGTGATTTGTTCGAAATCTAGACTTATTTCGATAATGCTGAAGCGATTGCTTCACGACTGCGTGCCGACAAGTCGATGATAGCCTCTACGCCCTCTTTGTTAGTGGTAATGGGTGGATGGATGGTGAGGCGCATTTTGTGAGGGCGAAGCGTGTTGGTGCCGATGGGCATAATATCGAATGGTCCTTCGATGGTTAGTGGTACAACGGGGAGATTGAGATCAACCGCCAATTGAAAAGCTCCTTTTTTGAATTTGCCAATTTTGCCCGTTGAAGTGCGGCTTCCTTCGGGGAAAACCATCAACGATAGACCGCCAACTAATTGTCGACGTGCAAAGTCCATACTAGCCTTGATTGAACTTACGCTTGTTCGGTCAATAAATATTTGCCCCGCCAATTCACATGCTTTTCCAGCAAACGGTACTTTGCGCAACTCTTGCTTCATAATCCATCGAAAGTTGTGATTCAAAAATCCATAGATTAAGAAAATATCGAATGAACCCTGATGATTGGCTACAAAAATGTAGGACTCTTCTTTTTTGATGTTTTCGCTACCAATCACCTCTGCTGGACAAAAGGCGGTGTAGCATGTGATAATAGACCAGATTCGCGCAGGATGGTAGCCCCAGAATTTACTGCTAAAAAGGAAAGACCCCAACCCCGTAGCTGTAGCGGTTATAACCATGGTGATGCAAAGAAGTGGCACAAAAATAATCCACTGATAAAGAAAAATCAAAATTCGCAACATATTCTCTTGTATGATTGGATTTGCGTTGCAAAAATACAATGAATTTCTGAACCAAAATAAGTCTTAATGAAAAAAGCCGCTCTCATTATTGAAAGCGGCTTCTAATTGTATTTCTAAATCTTGCGATTACGATTGTTCTACATCTGGCGCAATAAGCTTGTACCCTTTTCCGTGGATGTTGATGATTTCGATTTCTGGATCATCTTTCAAGTGCTTGCGCAATTTGGTGATGTAAACATCCATACTGCGAGCATTGAAGTAGTTATCGTCAACCCAAATAGCTTTCAAAGCGAAGTTGCGCTCCAAAATTTCGTTAGCGTGAGCACACAATAGGCTTAATAAATCCGATTCTTTGGTAGTCAATTTGGTTGATTTTGAACCAATTGACAGGATTTGCTTTTGGGTGTCGAACGAGAATTTACCAATGCGATATGCTTGCACGTCTTTACCTTTTTTGCCTTTGATGCGGCGTAAGATTGCTTCGATACGAAGAATCAACTCTTCCATTGAGAATGGTTTGGTGATGTAGTCGTCAGCTCCGATTTTGAAACCTTCGAGGATATCCTCTTTCAATGTTTTCGCAGTCAAAAAGATGATTGGGGTATCGCTGTTTGTAGCACGAATCTCTTGAGCCAAAGTGAATCCATCTTTTTTAGGCATCATCACGTCGAACACGCATATATCGAAGTTTCCTTTCATAAATGCTTTGTAACCTGCCTCGCCATCTGGGCACAATTCTGCTGCAAAACCTTTGGCTTGCAGATACTCTCTCAGCAACATACCGAGGTTTTCGTCGTCTTCGCAAAGAAGAACATTCAATTTTTCTTCCATAATTTTTAGTTTTTGGTTATTTGTAGTGTAATTATAAATTTTGTTCCAATATTAGGTTCGCTTTCTGCACGTATCGTGCCGTTGTGATCTTCAATGATTTTTTTGACGTAAGCCAGTCCAAGACCAAATCCTTTCACGTCGTGAACGTTGCCTGTATGAACGCGATAGAATTTTTCAAATACTTTCTTTAAATCTTCTTTTCGAATTCCTATTCCATTGTCCATAATGGAGATATTCAGCTTGTTGGCCTCGTTCCAAGTGGCTATGGTCAGCATCAATGGTTCGTTTTGTTTAGCGTATTTCACCGCATTGTCGAGGAGGTTGAAAATCACATTGGTTATGTGCATTTCGTCCGCCATCACATAGGCGTTGTCTGCAGAAAGATTCGACTCAATTGAACCACCGTATTTCTCTACTTTGAGTTTAAACTTATCGCAAACATCGACAATCAGCTCGTTCATGTCAATCTCTTTGAACTTCAATACGGCCTTTTGTTTGTCGAACAAAGACATTTGAAGCACCTTTTCGACCTGAAAACTCAACCGTTTCGTCTCATCTGTTATCACCGAAGAGATGTGTTTGAAGATGGTTGGGTTTTTCGCTACCGCTTCATCCTTCAACATCTGTGCAGCAAGTGAAATCGTAGAGAGTGGCGTTTTAAACTCATGCGTCATATTGTTGATGAAATCGTTTCGCATCTCCGAAATTTTCTTTTGACGGAAAATAATGTAAATGGTGAAGCCAAATGTTATCAACAAAATGAACGTAAAGATAAACGATGGAATCAGGAATCGAACCGAATTGAAAATGTAGCTTTGCTTGGTAGGAAAGTGTACTTTAAGCAGATTCAGCATCAGCGGTGCATCGTTCGGGAAAAGGATTTGTGTGTAAATATCATTTTCCGAATCAAAATCGAGATCGTCGCTGCGATATACTATTCGTTTATCTTTGTCAATTACTTCAAATTCAAAGAGCAAATTCAAGCCATTGTTTTGCAACTCCGACTTTAATAGGTCACTCAATTTTTCTAAATCAATTCGGCTGCTGAGTGGTTCAGTGCCCGATTGGTAAAGAATATTCAGTATCACGTCGTCGAGTTGCGACTTTTCATAGAGGTATCGACCCTTCAATACTTCTTGCAATTCGCGAGATGTGCGCAAAATGCTGTTTGCGCCGTGCCCCGACGATATGTAAACCTTTGGTGTGACAATGTTTTTATTCAGACTGTCGGTTATCAGTTGCAATTTTTTATTTTGCTCATCAAACGGATAGCTGTTTTTCTGTATGTCGAGGTACTTTTCGCTTAGTTTTGCAAAGTTGTATTTGTGTACAACTTCTGCTGTTTCTACGATGTCTTCTTCGAGGTATTTCCGTGTCTCTTCGTTCTCTAATGTTTTTGAAACCTGATAAAGGCTACGGGTGACTGCCTCGTTAAACTGCTCGTTTCGCATTTTCACCATCACATTGATGTAGTCGATCTGTAGGGCAAGCAGGGTGACGAACGTCAACACCATTACCATAATAAGCAGCCAAATGGTCGATTTTTTCATTGCAACAGTTCAATCCAATTTTTAAACCTTTTATCTCTTCAAATCAATCATTTAAACAAGATTCTCAGTCGGATTGTTTATATTTTTTAGCACTTTCTTTGTGCTTGTTGTTTAACTTAAAACTGCAAATTTAACTATTTACTTGTTAATTGCAAATTTTTTGCTGTTTTTTTTATTTTAGCTAAGTTTTTCATTTGCTGCATATTATTGCTCGTTTTAACTAAATGTTCTTTAAACGTGAAAAAATGGTCATTCTGTATATCGAATAACGGAAATACATATCATTTTTGTTTTTTTAGCGAATGGAGAGATGAAAGATGAGATTCAGTAGATTGATTAATCAACAGATAGAAGTTGCGACATAATCGAGTCGGAGACGAAAAGCCCCTTGGCGGAGATGGTAAAATGCTTGCCTGTTTGTGTGAGTAGGTTTTGGTCGAGGAATGGTTTGGCTTCGTTGAGAAAGAACTGAGCGTATTCTGAGCCAAAACGGCGCTCAAGTTCACTGAAGTCAAGCCCCCACATGGTGCGAAGGGTAACGATGATAAAGTCGTTGTAGCGGCTTTGAGGTGTGCTTTCTTCTATCTCGGGAGAGAAACTGCGCTTTTTTGCTTGGTCGAGGTAGATTTTGATGTTCGAAGGATTCCAAAAGCGGTTTTTGCCATCGAAGGAATGAGCCGCTGTGCCAATTCCAAGGTATGGAATTCCCTTCCAGTAAGACGAATTGTGACGTGAGAAAAATCCATCGAGGGCAAAGTTGGAAATTTCGTAATGAAGAAACCCTTTGTCGATCAGTTTTGAGCGAAGATAATCGAACATGGCTACGCTCAACTCTTCGTCGGCTTCCTTCACTTCGCCTTTTTTGAGCTTGCGGTAGAGGTCGGTCCCTTTTTCATAAATTAAATGATAGGCAGAAATGTGCTGCACAGGCAATGAAACAGCCACATCGACATTCTTCTTCCACGCTTCTATCGTTTGGTTGGGCAGACCGTACATCAAATCGATGCTGATGTTTGTGAGGTTGTGCTGGCGACACAATTCGATGACCTCAATGGCTTGATTGGCAGAATGCCGGCGGTTAAGGCTCTTCAAATCTTCGTCGTCGAAACTCTGAACACCCATGCTTACCCGATTGAAGGGTAGTGTTGCTAATCTAGCAACGTAATTTTCGGTCATGTCGTCGGGATTGGCTTCGATGGTGATTTCTGCATTTTCGCTGATGAGGTAATTTGCAGTTATAACTTCGAAAATCTGCTCAAACTGTCCGATAGTTAGTTGCGATGGCGTTCCTCCACCGAAGTAGATGGTATCGATCTGTTCGTTAGGCAGTTCTTTTCTTCGCTCTTCCAATTCAACGCAGATAGCCGACACGTATTGACTCGCAGTTGAATCGTCGGTCGAAGAGAAAAAGTCGCAATAGCTGCAACGAGTTTTGCAAAACGGGATATGAATATAAATGCCTGCCACGATACGGTTGTTTGATGTTGCAAAAGTAGATGAAATTGTTGAAATAAATTGAATGGTTAAATCTTAGATCAATTGATAGCATTGTTCGGTGCAAGCCTTTTGGTTGTAGAAATCTTACGAAATCAAGGAAAAACTAGATTGTGTTACTTATAGTCTTTGATTTATAGTCAACAAAAATGCATTTTTGCAAAATGGATGTTAAAGAAAAAATTGGACAAAGAATTAAGAAGTTGCGTGAGGTAGCGTCAATTTCACAAAAGGATTTGGCGTATACTGCTGATTTAGACAGAAGTTATATTGCTTCAGTTGAAAATGGGAGTCGAAATATTTCAATAGTTAATATTGAGAAAATTGCAATTGCGCTTAATGTGAATTTAAAAGAGTTTTTTAATAATGTTGAATTCGAGAAATAATGGCAAAGAGCAAAATTCTAAGTGAAAATGAAGAACTATTTCTTTCTAATGTGAAAACACAGATTGATGAAAATATTCGTGCTGCAAATCCAAATAATATTTTGCAAGTTGCATGTGAAAACTTCAAATTTGCTTTTGAGGAGGCAATAAAAATTGCAGGAGATCGAGGGAAAACAGCTCTTGTGACCTCAAGTAAGCATATAAATCTCTTTCACGAAGTTGTTAAATCAGAATTGATCAAAAATGGTGTTAGACCAAGCTTGATATTCCCCCCATTGAATAATTCAAAAGAAGAACTCAATTTAGCTGGATTCATAAAAGCAAAAAAACAGGATATTTCTGTTGTTTCAAATATCCATATTGGGAATGAAGTGCCTGAGATAATGAATATTGGAATGATGAATGGGAAAACCGATCATTTTGGTAAAGATTTTACAGAACATACATTAGCAATTAATGTTAGAAGTCAGATGAGTAGTATAACTAAAAATGATGACACAATAATCGAAAGAACATTTGCAGAGACACTTAATTTGCACTTAAGATGCCCTAATATGGTTTTGGGTGAATTGTTTATTCTACCAATAACAGGATTTAATTCAGATATGGTAAAAAAACGTAAACCCATTTTTGAGTCTATTCAAATTGTCAAAAAGAACAGAAATACCAAATTGACTTCGGATGCAATAGAAGAAACAATAAATGTCTTCAATGACTTGAATAATAGAAATATAAATATTAATGAAGCATATAAATATGAAAGAGTATGTCTAATACTTGCTGATTTCTCTCAAAGTCCTGTTAAAATTTATACCTCTGCAAACGAATTGAAAGCTGATAATCTTTTGGATCAAAACTCAACTGTTTCCTTAACAAATATTGATTTCCAAAACTTTATCTCTGATTTACTTAGAATTTATACAAACAGATTTGGCACAAGTATGTTTAATTGATATTTTTCAACCAAAAACCCATCAATTTCTTGTTTATTATCTAATTTTCTTAAGATATTAATTTCTTCATTTGTAAATTCTGGAATAGTAAAATTTTCAATGAAATTCTTTTGATAACAAGGATATCCACCTTCAATTGCTACACTAGTTTTGCTTACATAATAGTGCATTACAATAGAATTTAGAATTTTCTGAACGACATCAATATTTTCTAAAAGCGAGATCGGATTATTGGGCTCATCAAAAAGCGACATATTTTTATTTTGCTCTCTAAAGAAAAGACCATAGCCATTTGTGAAAAATGCATCTTCTTCTTCGACTAGCAAAAATCGAGGAAACTGACTAAATGTAGGATTTAGTATTTTTTTTCCAAGTTTGTTTAACCCTTGAGTTCTACCCCATACAAAAAAAGGTTCATAGGTAACTTTTCCCTTATCTCTTGCGAGTAAACTCTCTTTCTCGGATAATAAATACGCATAACATTTCGGATATTTTTTTTTAAATTCAAGCTCGGAAATAGGTGAAGCTCCCCCTTTCCCAATGATATATGGGCATATTATCCTTTTTGTATTAGTTTCAATTTCTTTTTGAGATTTAAAGTTTGAAATTTTATATACCGATTTTGTTATTTCTTTTTCAATTTCGAATGTTCCATTTTCTGTGCTTTTTATAAAACACCCATTTCTTTCAACGCTTCCATCCACAAAGAAAACTTCATCTTTTAATGTTGCAATGCCAACGCAAATATCAAATAGTTTTACAATTGATTTTCCAATACTTTCAATCTGCTTAATGTTTTTTTGCTCATCAGTTTTTAGTAACCGCCATTTTTTATAATCTAAATTTCTAAAGTAGTTGGGAGAACCATTAGCAATAGGTAAAAAATCTTCAGGTTTGTAACCTTCTTTTATTCTATCAAATGTGAGTGCATCATTTTCTTGTTTGTTTAGAAACGTCAATGCTGTGTAAGTTTGAGCATCAAAAACTTTGTTGTGGCTAAAATCAATAATACGAGTAACACATTTTTTTTGTTGAAAGTATTTTCGAATAGAAACACCTGCCAACGAGGTGAAATAATTATTAGGAGTAATGAAACCTAGTTTTCCGTCGTCATTGAGTAGTTTATATCCTAATTCAAAAAAAGCAAAATATAAATTAAAGCTTCCATTATCAACGGTAGTCCAGTTTTTTGCTAAATATTTTCGATTGTCATCTGATAAATCTTGAAACTTTACATAAGGTGGATTACCTATGACATTATCAAACCGAATGGTCCAATTCGCTTTTAAACTATCTTGAACATATAAGTTGAAATCAATCTCATCAATATTCTCTCCATTCTGCAATGCAAAGATTGTTAAAAGTAATTTCGCTCTTGAAATATTGTAGTCTAAAATGTCAGAACCAAAAATATTATCTCGAATTGTTTCCTTGATTGATTTATTGAAATTAGCTTTGTAATACTCGGCTATTCCAATTAAGAATGCGCCGCATCCACAACTTGGATCAAGGTTTTTTGCGAATCTTGATGGTTTTACTTCATTAATAATAAAATCAACAATATATGTTGGTGTGAAAAATGCACCATTAAATTTTCTGTCTCGTTGAGGAATTAATAATTCAAGATAATTTTCAAGGTCTTTTAAAGATGAAATATCTAAATTGAATACGTCAAAATAGAGCTTTGTGTTTTGCTGAAAATCCTCTAAGAACTTAGTTAAGATTGTGTTATTTGAATAATCTAGCTTATAAGTTGTAAGATAATAATAAATCAAATGCGTCTCAATTTCATTGAGAGAATATGATTTTAGAATTTCATTAAATATCCCTTTTTTCATTCTTTTTGTTGACTTTGAGCAACAAAGATAGTGATTTTTTGTCACAAATAGTATGATTAGCTCCAAAAATTTCACCCAAATAACAGACTTCTATTTGTTATAAATTTGATGAAAATCTCTGTCTAAAAATTATGTTTTCTAACACCGCTTTTTGATTGTTTTTTTGCTGAAATAGTTCTAATTTGCGCTTATATATTTTCCTTATTCATTAACCGTTTAAATCTGATTGAACTATGAAAGTCTATCAATCGCATGAAATCAAGAACATCTCTCTATTGGGAAGTTCTGGATCGGGGAAGACCACGCTCGCTGAGTCAATGCTCTACGAGGGTGGCTATATCAAACGTAGAGGTACCGTGGAGGCCAAAAACACCGTTTGTGACTATTTCCCTGTAGAGCAAGAATACGGATACAGTGTATTTCCAACCGTTTTCCACGTCGAATGGAATGGAAAGAAACTAAATTTTATCGATTGCCCCGGCTCCGACGACTTTGTGGGTGGGGTTTATACCGCATTAAATGTGACCGATACCGCGCTGATGGTAGTGAACACCCAATACGGCGTGGAAGTTGGCACACAAAATCAATTCCGTATTACGGAGAAATTACAAAAACCCCTAATTTTCGTTACCAATCAATTGGACGGAGAGAAGGCAGACTTCGACAACACTGTCGAACAGTTGATTGAGAACTATGGCGCTAAGGTGGTTCTCATTCAGTACCCGATTGTTTGCGGTCCGACATTCAATTCGGTGATTGATGTTTTGAAAATGAAAATGTTTAGATGGAAGCCGGAAGGTGGTGTGCCTGATGTGCTCGAAATTCCGGATTCAGAAAAAGATAAAGCTGAGGAGCTGCATCAAAAATTGGTGGAAGCCGCAGCCGAAAACGACGAATCGTTGATGGAGAAATTTTTCGATCAGGGAACGTTGACCGAAGATGAAATGCGCGAGGGAATCCACAAAGGGTTGTTGACTCGCGGAATGTACCCTGTTTTCTGCGTGGACGGTGGTCGCGATATGTGCGTGCGTCGTTTGATGGAGTTTTTGGGTAATGTTTGTCCGTTTGTGAGTGAAATGCCACATGTGACCACTGCTGATGGCGAAGATATTTCGCCAGACGTAAATGGTCCAACAAGTGTGTATGTGTTTAAAACATCCATAGAACCACACATTGGAGAGGTGACCTATTTCAAAGTGATGTCAGGCAAATTGCACGAAGGCGTGGATGTGTTGAATGCCAGTCGCGGCTCGAAAGAGCGCATCGCGCAGGTATTCTGTTCGGCAGGTCAGATTCGCAACAAAGTCGAAGAGCTAGTGGCTGGTGATATCGGTGTGACATTGAAGCTGAAAGAGACACGCACAGGAAATACATTGAATGTGAAAGGATGCGATTATCAATTCAATTTTATCAAATATCCCGAACCAAAATATCGTCGTGCCATCAAGCCGGTGAACGAAGCTGATGCTGAAAAATTGAGCGAATTGCTGACCCGAATGCACGAGGAAGATCCAACTTGGGTGATTGAGCATTCGAAGGAATTGAAACAAATTCTTGTTTCGGGACAAGGTGAATTCCACCTAAAGACCATGAAATGGCGCTTGGAGCACAACGATAAGATGTTTATTGAATATTCTGAACCGAAAATTCCTTATCGCGAAACCATCACAAAAGCTGCACGTGCTGATTACCGACACAAAAAGCAATCGGGTGGTGCAGGTCAGTTTGGTGAGGTTCATCTCATTGTTGAGCCTTATCACGAAGGCAACCCAATCCCAGAAACCTATAAGTTTAACGGACAAGAGTTCAAAGTCTCTGTGCGCGATACTCAGGTGCACGAATTGGATTGGGGTGGCAAATTGGTATTTGTGAACAGTATCGTGGGTGGTTCAATTGATACTCGCTTCTTACCCGCGATTCTCAAAGGTGTGATGGATAGACTGGAACAAGGCCCATTGACGGGTTCTTATGCTCGCGACGTGCGCGTGATTGTTTACGATGGTAAGATGCACCCGGTTGATTCAAACGAAATTTCGTTCCGCTTGGCTGGTCGAAATGCATTTATCGAAGCATTTAAATCGGCAGGGCCTAAGATTCTTGAACCTATTTACGATGTGGAAGTGCTTACTCCTGCCGATAAGTTAGGTGATGTGATGAGTGATTTGCAAGGTCGTAGAGCCGTAATTATGGGTATGCAGAGCGAAAAGGGCTTCGAGAAACTGAACGCAAAAGTACCACTCAAAGAGATGGGGAACTACTCTACAGCGATGAGTTCGCTAACAGGTGGACGAGCATCATTCGGAATGAAGTTTGCCAGCTACGAACTTGTGCCTGCAGACGTGCAAGATAAATTGCTCAAAGAGTACGAGGCAGTGCACCAAGAGCACGATTAAACTTATTCTTTTGGAATAATTTCAATGCGGCTTCGACAGGTTAGTTGGAGCCGCTTTTTTTATATACCTCGGCGATAAAGATAGAATAGCCTGTCAATCTTTGAGTTAGTTTTCGATAGTTGGTAAAATCTCTTTTGTATCAACTTCAAATTTTGAACCCCACTCCTCCATCATTTTCATTACTGGAAGTAATTTTTCTCCTTCGGAAGTCAGCGAATATTCGACTTTAGGTGGAATGGTAAAGTAGTCTTTGCGACTCACTATTCCGCTGATTTCCAGTTCTTTCAAAACTTGCGAAAGCATCTTATCGTTAATCCCAACCAAAATACGCTTCAATTCGCTGTAACGTTTGGCGCCATCACGAAGGTTCCAGAAAACCAAACTTTTCCATCTGCCTCCAATTACTGAAAGTGTAAGATCAACAGGGCAGTAAAAGTATGTACCATCTAATTTGTAACGTCTCATAATTACTATTTTTCAGCAAATTTAGAAGAAATTCAGTTCACTACCTTTTTAAATTGTACTTTCTTTTTGGGTAGTGTATTGCAAGGACGATGTATAAGGTTCATCTTTGCATCAAATTATTTATTGTTTAATCATTAAAGTTTGGAATTTATGGAAAAAGAGTTGAATGTATTGGAAGAGAATAAAAAAACGGCTTTAGCCGTTTCGTTAGCAATTTTGGAAGGTCGTTGGAGTGATCTTGATCTGCTTCTCGACAAAGATTTTACTTACACGGGCGACGGATTTGTCTTTACCAAAGACGAGTATATTGGGTTTATGCAGGATATGAAAGCTGCGTTTTCTAACCTGAAAATGACTTTTCCCGCAATTGTAGCGGAAGATGATATGGTTTCAATTCGTTTCATTTCGACTGCAGTCAACACTGGTAGTTTTATGGGGGCTCCTGCAAACAAGAAAAATCTCGAAGTTCACGGCATTTTTATGCGTAAAGTAAAAGATGGAAAAGTGATTCAAGAGTGGCAAACAACTGATTTGCTGGGTGTGATGTCACAAATCGGTGTTGGTGCATTGTTGGGTTATACCATTTTTGCAGGTCTGTTTAAGGTGAAAAGTAAACGCCCTGTTAGGAAATTTTAATTGAGATTTTCACAGCAGTGGGTTGGAATACTTCAATCCATTTGCTTAATTATTATTATTTTGATCACTGAAGTTGAAGCCAAAAAGGTATTAACCTTTCATCCAAATGCGTTTCCAACGAATTGGGATTTGAATCCTTATCGTGGTTGCACGATTGGTTGCAAATACTGTTTTGCGCAGTATTCGCACAACTATTTGGGGTTGGATAATTTTTTCCGAGATATTTTGGTGAAAATAAATGTCGCTGAACGATTAGACGCTGAGATGAGTCGAAAAAGTTGGCAACACGATCAAATCAAGATTGGAGGCACGACCGACCTTTATCAGCATGCTGAGAAGCGTTATGAACTGTTGCCGAAAATTTACGATATCGTAAAGAAACACCGAAATCCGGTTTTTATTCAGACCAAATCGAATCTTATTTTGCGGGATTTTGAGTTGATTAAAGATTTGTCGAAGGTTACGACTGTGGATATTACCACTAGTATTACGTCGTTCGACGAATCGGTGCGGAAAATTATCGAACCTGGCGGATCTTCGGCAATGGAGCGCATGGAGATGCTTGCTAAATTCCGAGGAATCGCCCGAAAAACGGTTGTTGGTTTTATGCCGATTATACCGCTAATATCTGATAACGACGAAAACCTCGATACAGCATTTCGCCTCACCAAAGAGTTTGGCTTAGAGAATATCGTGACGAATGTTCTGTTTCTTCGAGGTGCGGGCAAACCCCAATTTTTGAAGGTAACCGAAACCCATTTTCCTGAAATTGCAGTAGATTTTGCTCAACTTTATCGATATTCAACTGTAAATTCTGAATATGAAACGATGCTTTACGCAAAGATTGGATCGCTCAGACAAAAATATCAGCTTTACGGACGGTATGAGCCAGTGGCAAAGCAATCAGAGGCAATTCAGCTTTCGTTGTTTTAGTTTTTAACGTGTACACGAAAATTGGGTTTTGGAAATAGACAAAATCTTTATGCTAAAGTGTAATTTAAACAAATATTTAGTTACATTTGCATAAAAAATTACAACTATGGATTTCAATATTACGATTATTGGGTATGCTGCAGGAGCTTGCACAGCCCTTGCACAGTTTCCTCAGGCGTATAAAGTGATTAAGACTGGTGAGACGCACGGTATTTCGATAACCATGTATTCTATCATGACATTGGGTATCTTTTTCTGGTTTCTTTACGGCGTTGTTATCCCAGATATGCCTATGATTTTGGCAAATGGAACGTGTCTGTTGCCATCGCTCTACACGTTGTATAAGACCATTCAGAACAATCGTAAGGAAAAGGTATAAAACAAGTAACACAAATAAAAAGTGACGCAAATTCAGAACTCTGCTGATTTTGCGTCACTTTGCGTTTTCTATTTGCATCTCATTCTTAGTGCGAATTTATCGAAGCACAAATCACGCTTTATTAATTACTCTTTTTTCGACGTATGACTTGCAATCCAAAATAAAATGGTGAAAGCAGAAACAACGTAAGGGAAAATCCCATACAAGGTGTCTGAAATTGAATGCGAGTTCCTGTCCACCGCAAAAAACACTGTTACACAAAAGACGATAACTAGAAACGTGATTACGAAACCGATGACTTGTGTCGGGAAATAAATCCATCCGACTTTTTTGAACCAAGTTGTTGCCATAATAATTTGTTTTATGTTATTCAAAATTGTGTTCTTACTTTATCATTTGCAATTGTAACATTCAGCAGCAATAGTAAATAAAGGTATTACACCTGCCTATAAACCTCCTCAAACGGTACACGGAATCGTTCGCCCCAGATGCCTTTGTTCCCATTTCGTATTCCGCACGAAATCACCATATTAATCTCTGCACCTCGCGGCAGTCCAAGGAGTTTCTTCACACGCAAACCATCAAATCCCTCGAGCGGACAGGTGTCGTACCCTTCGTTTGCCATTGCAATCATAAAGGTTTGAGCAGCCAATGCGCAACTTTTGTGTACCACTATCCGGCTGTCTGATTCTGAAACAGCAGTAATCATAGTTCGGAACGGATGAACGGTGTGTGCAATCAATTTGCGAAGAAATCCCATCAACCCGAAAAACTGCGCATACATAAACGGCATGACTTTGCTATAATAGAGTTTTTGATCTTTCGTGCGCTTC
This sequence comes from Bacteroidales bacterium, assembly GCA_049315325.1. Lineage (GTDB taxonomy): Bacteria > Bacteroidota > Bacteroidia > Bacteroidales > UBA7332 > CAXXIC01. The sequence goes on along the minus strand of JBMOKJ010000005.1, from coordinate 73,454 downwards.
TCTTGACGATCAAGTGGACTATATCGTGCAATATTCTCTTTTTCAAACTCGAAAACCCCTTTTGCCCTTTGGCGAAACAGGTCGCGCCGAGTGACGAACACGACTGCTTGCTGTGCCGTAGCAGTCGCACTCTGATCGAAACAGAATTTCGATAACGTCTTGAGTTGTTCTTTATCTATGATGTGGTAAAACTCCCACAATTGCATATTCGAACTGTTCGGTGCTAAAGTAGCCAGCTCGATGCACTTTTTTACTTTATCGACATCCAACGGCTTTGCTGCGTCGTAGTTTCTCACCGAACGGCGATAATTCAATACTTCTTCAAGATTCATAGTTTCTGTTGTTTGATTTATATACAATTAAACAGTTCTTTGTTGCATGTTGTTTGCGGATATCCAAATTATAGGAAACGATGTTTAAGCGCAAGGCAATCGCCATTGCATTATTTTATTTTATAGAGCATCAGCTTAGATGGTGGAGGCAATTCGCCTTCAGGTTTTCTGTCGCGGTTTGCAGGTAGTGTTTCCCAACGAAGTAGGTAGGGGCCATCCACAAGGGTATTGACAATCATGTTGGGAAAGTTAGATTGCACCTTGCTGTATTCATTTGGAAACAAAGACGGGGTATCTCTTATCCCTTTCGGTTGCAGGGTAGTTTGGTCGAACAACACCTGCGCACTGCCGTATCGAATGTGTTTGTAGCCAAAAGCCATGGTATTGCTATCGATAATCATTGGTGCATTGATGCTTAATTCACTTTTCATTGAGCCTCCGCCTTCAAACTGCCAGCGGTATTTCCAGTTGGTGAGCTGCACCTGTTTCCAGCTGCCGTTTTCGAAGCGGGCAACGTAAAGCTGATTGTTTCCATCGGTGTCGTATTTGTGGTATCCGATTAGAGGGCGTTTGTTGGAGTCGAAACTGAGTTTAATGCCGGGATTAAATAATCCTCCTTTTACCGGAGTGCCATCCACTACCAGTTCTTTGTTTTCGATGGTGATGGGTAGTGGCACTTGCTCACCTCTGATAGACTCCCAATGAATGAGATCCTTGCTGCGGGCATAAGAGAGGGTGTGATTGGTGGAGCAATCTGGGCTATCGCGCCACACCCAAATCAAATGATAATATCCATCTTTCCCCATCGTTGGCCCTTGCATGTAGGCATTTCTGTGCCCCTTCCCGTCGATGAGAGGGGTGTCGAGCAGACGTTTCCAGGTTTTGGTTTTGCTATCGTATCGATTATAGACTTCGAACCCATTGCCACTGCCACCCGAGCGATAATGAAAAATCAAATCACCTTCGTTGTTTGTCATGAACTGGGGATAAGTTGTGCGAAGTTCTTCTTTCCCTGTCATATAATTGAGCACTTCAAACTCGTCGATGTTTTCTGATTTCTTTGATTTGAAGTAAATCAATGGCACGGCATGTATATTGCCACTCAGGTGTATAAAGCCCTCTTTATCAAAAGCAAAAGTAACGAAGTTGTGCGAATCCCATCCTACTTTGGTGGGTAGAATCGTTTTTTGCCATGTCGATGAGCCCAACTCTCTTTTTGCCATTACCATGTTGTGAGAGGCATCGTAATAGGCAAGGTATTGGTTGTTTTTGTAGGTTTTCATACAAAAACCAACCGGAAAAGCTGACTCTACCTCTGAAATTTCTACGGTTTCCAACGCATCTTTCCCCAATTGAGCACGGCTAAACTGACCAAACACAAGCCAAAGCACTATCGTCAGGGTGAAATAAGTTGTTGTTCTCATCGATTAAATTTATTGATAAGGTATTTAAATTGCGTTGGTTAATCCCTTAGTTTGCGCGAGTTTGCGACACGTACCTTATATTTAAGTAGTGGCAAACTGCTCTATTAGCTTCGCAAATATACAGTTTCACACGGTATAAACAAAAAGCACGTGGTTGCAAACCCGCGCTAAAAAGAGGTTTGTAAGTCGGTCGGGTAAATATATCTACTCAATCGACCACTGTGTCGGTTACGATTCACACTTCGCCAGTGATGCGATTTGCCATGTTCATTACTTGATTTTCGAATCTCTGCTATTGTATAGTTTTCGGAATTACATATTCCTAAAATAATCAAAAGGCTGAAGCACAGACAAGGATAGAAGATGAATTTTTCACAATAGTGGTTTAATGGATTCTTAACAATGAGTAAATATGATTGACATATTTGAGAATTACTTTTGCGTCATATTTTTACAATTAAAATTCACAAAAATGAAAAAAAGTTTTTTATCACTAACGCTTTCGTTTAGTTTGTTTCTAACTGTTGCGCATGCAGCATCTTCCACCTTGACTGCTTCATTCGCAGGACGTTACAATTCAGGGTTTTTCAATTTAGATGGCGGGGTAATGGAGATTAGCGCTTATGACAAAACCTCCAAAAGATTGTATTCTGTGAATGGCAATTCTGGAAATATTCATGTTATTAATCTTACCATCCCTTCAAATCCGACTTTTATTAATACTATTTCAATCGCTCCTTATGGCGCAGCGGCCAATAGTGTTAGTGTGAAAAATAACATACTTGCTGTGGCCGTGGAGGCTGTATTAAAGCAAGATAGCGGTAAGGTAGTCTTTTTTAATGCAAATGACGGAACATTTTTAAAGTCGGTTACTGTTGGTGCTTTGCCTGATATGCTTACATTCACACCCGATGGTACAAAAGTTCTTGTAGCTAATGAAGGCGAGCCGTCAGACGATTATACCAACGACCCTGAAGGTTGTGTAAGTATTATTGATATTAGTGCAGGGGTATTGAATGCAACCGTTTCTCATGCAGGATTTAATAGTTTTGATGCATCTAAAACACAACTTATCAATAAAGGAGTTCGCATATATGGTATTAATGCCACTGTTTCAAAAGATATGGAACCCGAATATATTGCAGTGTCAGAGGATTCCAAAACGGCATGGGTAACTTGTCAAGAAAACAATGCAATTGCTATTGTTGATTTAGCGACCAAAACAGTTACCGATATCAAACCATTGGGATACAAAGATTACAATGCAGTAGGTAATGGAATTGACGCATCAGATAGATACCCATCGAACCCATCTACTCAAATAAACATCAAAAACTGGCCTGTAAAGGGGATGTATCAGCCTGATGGTATTGCATCAATGGTGTATAACAATAAAGTATATTTGATAACCGCTAATGAAGGCGATGCAAGAGCATATACTGCACTCAACGAAGAAGCGAGAATAAGTACACTCACACTCGATCCAACCATCTTTCCTACGGCATCTACATTAAAAAATAATGCGAGTCTAGGTCGATTGAAGGTTACCAATAAATTGGGCGATATCGATGGAGACAATGATTTTGATGTGCTTTATTCTTATGGCGCTCGCTCGTTTAGTGTATGGAATGATACGATTGCTCAAGTTTTCGATAGTGGCGATGATATCGAGCAATATGTGGCTGCAAATTATCCTGCTAATTTCAATGTTAATCACAACACAACCAATCAAAAATCTGACCGTAGCGACGACAAAGGACCTGAACCAGAAACTGTGATTACTGCTAAAATTGACAATAAGACCTATGCATTCATTGGACTGGAAAGACAATCAGCTATATTAATTTACGATGTTACAAACCCTACTTCACCAATATTTGAGCAATATTTGAGTTCAAGAGATTTCTCTCAAACTCCTGTCTCAACTTCAGGTACTGGAGTAGGTACAGGTGGCGACTTAGGTCCAGAAGGTTTATTGTTTATCCCAGCAACGGAAAGCCCAAATGGAAAAGATTTGTTGATTGTTTCTTATGAAGTAAGTGGCTCAGTTTCCATATATGAATTGAACACAACTGATACTAAGGTGACAGATGTTGTAGGAAATGGAAAATTAAGCGTTTCTCAAAATTCTACTAACAACACTACTTTGCTTATTTCGGAAACTATTGAAAATGGACAAATATTGAACAGTTTGGGGAATAAAGTAGTGAATGTAAATCACACAAATCAGATTAACATATCGAATTTTAAAACCGGAGTTTACTTCTTAAAATCAAATAATGGTAAAACAGTAAAGTTCTTTGTGAAAAATTAATTGCATTTCAGTTTTAGAAGAAGAAAATTAATCCCCAACGTGCATATTTGCATTTTGGGGACTTTTCATTTATACCGTCCAGATCGATTTCCTCGTGTTTGCGTAAGTTAACGAAGTGCAACTTGCACAAATTGTTTACAATAAATAAAGGACTCACTATATATGAAATAGAAACAAAATAGCGGCACAAAAGTAGAAAAACTCTACTTTTGTGCCGCTCAATATTTATACCCTTGTTGACCGTAGACTCAATCAAAGCTGGTCGTTCGGCGTATGGCTCCGCCTACGTCGTTTTTCTTAAAGGCACTGCTTTTTTTTTGCAAAGCGGAGCTTTGCATTTAGCACGAACAAAGGCGGAGTTTTTGCTCAACGACAGCGCTCGGTTAATTGCACACTACGGTCAACAAGGGACAGGGAATGTTTAATATGACTATTCAGAGTTACAAAACTGTTTACAGGATATCAAAAAAATCGTATTATTCTTTTGCTGCTTCCAGTCCGCTTGCAATTTCTGTCACAATTCCTTTTTCAACATATATTTTGCGCATGTGTTTTCGAATATTTGGTCGTGAATTTTCATAAATCAACGAAGCAATAATTAAAACTACTCCGTTTATCATAAATAGAATTGAAAGACCAACGTATCCTTCTAAATAACCAAGAATTACTGACCCAATAGGAACTACACCCATCAAGGCCATTGTATAAAAACTCATTACTCGGCCTTGATAGTCGTTGTCTGAGAGTGTTTGCAATTGTGTATTCAAAGATGCAACAGATGCAATAAGTGAAAACCCTAACGGGAATCCGAGTACGTAAGCGATCCAACTGACATGGACAAATGACAAACCTATAAGTCCTATTCCGATTAGAAATGTGCTCAACATGATGATTTTGCCTAAACCCAAAACACTCTTTCGTGCAGCCAAATACAATGCCGCTACCAGTGCTCCACCACCGAATGAAGACATCATAAATCCCAACATTGTACTATCTCCTCTCAATATGTCTTTCACAAATGCTGGTAGAAAAACCAACATAGAAAAACCAAAGAAACTTATCACAGAAGTCATCAACAATGCACTTCGTAGTGATACCGATTTAATTACATAAGTAAATCCCTCGTTCATCTCTTGTACAATATTTTTCCTTACTACAGGGCTACTATTCTCCGGTATGTGGATTTTGAATAGCGGAATAAGTACTGCAATATACGTAAACGCATTCAGTAGTATACAATAGCCTTCGCCTATAATACCTATTAAAAGTCCACCTATCGCTGTACCAATGATACGAGCACTATTGAACATAGCTGAATTTAACGCTATAGCATTACCTAAGTCTTCTTTTTGATCGACCAAATCAATTATAATAACTTGGCGCGCAGGAATATCAAACGCATGAATAATTCCCATAATCAAACTTAAACCAACAATTTGCCACACAGTGATTGTATGAGAAAGTACCAAGAAGGCCAATGCAAAAGCCTGAATCATAAAGGCAGCTTGGGTACCAATCAGTAGATTTCTTTTTCCTATTCTGTCAACCAAAACTCCCGTAATCGGAGTTAAAAAAAATGAAGGAATTTGCGTTACAAATGTTACTGTTGCTAATAACAATACCGATCCGGTAAGTCTATAAACAAGCCAACTTAGAGCAATTGACTGGATAAACGATCCTATATTTGAGACAATTTGACCATAGAAAAAGTTTCGATAATTGCGGGAGTGGAGTGAAGTGAAAATTTGAGAAAAAATCTCTTTGTTATTTGGAATTAGCTCTTTGAGTCCTTTCCAACCGCCTAAAAACCCTTTAGATTGGTCGTCTTGAGTATTCATTTCCTATAATTTTTATGCAAAAATACTACATAAATTTTCTTTTGATAATTTATGTTTGAGTTTTTACATAATATTTTTTTACACCGTCGGGACTGAATTGTATTCCGTCCCCTTAGTTAATATTAGGATCTGTGATTCGACAACTATTAAACCACAACAACATCTAGCAAACCTTTCCCTCCTGCATAGTCAATTGCCGAGCTATAACGATAATCCTCTGGTCGATTAACGATCTCTGCTGTGACAGGATTGTTGTGAATATAATTCAACTTCTGGTCAAAATAATCTACCAAAAAAATCTGCTGATGATCATTTCCCTCCTGCCAGAAGCGAAAGTTCTTAATTTTCTTATCGTTCCGACCAGCATATTCAAAGCGGTTAAGCATCCACTCACGTCGGCTCTCTTGCACGTTCGACTGTAGGGCGTGGACGATTGTTTTGCTCGTAAACTTCTTGAAATCGCGCAATATGTCCGATACTTTAATTCCCTCTTCCGAACCCACTATCATGTGCAAGTGGTTAGACATCAACACCCACGCATAAATAATCAATCCTTTCTCGCGTTGACAATGTTGTAATGATTCGATGACAATATGTTTGTAAGTCGGACGAGTAAATATATCCACCCAATCGACAACAGTATCTGTTACAAACCATACTTCACCCGTGATGCGATTTGCTATATTCATTATTTTATTTTGGTGTCTGCAATTATTTTGTTTTCGGAATTACAAATTCCTATAATATTCAAAAGGCGGGAGCACAGATCCCGCCAACGGAACATCATCTTTTCTACGGTTTTATATCCGAACTGACGAGGGGTGTTTGAGTTGTGTCAGTAAATCCCTAATTTGGCTGGAATCTGCGTTCGCCAGGCGGAAACATCGTTCGTTCGTTGGGGCGGGAGCACATCCCGATAGCTATCGGAACGCCAACGTTACATCATCTTTCTACGGTTTCATATACGAATGACGGGGGGAGTTAAAATTGTAATAATTGTATTCATATATTTATTTCATTCAATAATAAGCGTGAATTTCACCAATAATTCTGAATTTCACCTTTTCTAGATTCTCCCCAAATAGTATATTCATCTTCTCCTGTCCTACATACATACCAAAATGTCCGGCTCCATATAAGCATACCAGGATCAGAATCACTATTATCTGAGGTGGAAATCCACAATTTTGTAGGAAAGTCTTTAATATGACTATATTCTATACTTTCTTCAGAATATGATGCAGCATTTTGAAATGTTGACTTAATTAACTGTATATCATTTTTGTTAGATAAATCTTGGCTTATTGGAATATTTTCAATAATCCTTAGATTTATTAACCAATCTTCAATTTTAGGTGTTTTATGACAGTAACAACACTCCGAATTACGATGTGTTGGACTACTATTTCTAATTATATTAAATAATCTTTCAAAAGAATGTTTAGTTGTGCCACAGACATTACATTTATCGCAGTCACTGCCATTCCAATTGTGTTGTTCGTCTCTTATAAAACTACATTTAGAGCATTTGCAACCTTTCCAATCGTGTTGATTTTCTTTTGTTGTCCTACATTTTGAACATTTCTCACAATTTTCACTCCAGTCATGTTGTTCATCTCTTGTTTTACCACATTTCGAACATTTTTTACAATCATCTGACCAATCATGATGCATCTCTATCTTACCACATTTTGAGCATTTCTCACAATTATTAATCCATACATGTTTTTCATATCTGTGTTTACCACATTTTGAGCACTTTTCACAATCTTCACTCCAATCATGTTGCTCATCTCTTGATATACCACATTTTGAACATTTCTCACAATCTTTATTCCAGTCGTGCAATTCATTCAACAGTACCCCACCAAAAACAAAACTAGTGTTTAAATTATCTTTAATTAATTTATTGCATTTGGTACATTTATTACAAAATTTATTACTCAATGTATGCTGTTCATCTCTTGTTTTACCACAAATAGAACATTTACAACCATCCCATTTGTGTCGATTTAGTATAGATTTTTCACAAACTGAACATTTTTCACAATCTTTCGACAATTCATGCTGCTCATCTCTTGTTTGTCCGCATTTTGTACATTTACATCCGTCCCAATTGTGATAACCTAATATACATTTGATCTGCATGTGGTCTCCTTTTTTTAAGTTGATAATTTTTATTTTGCGTTTATTTATCTGCGTACGTTTCTATTTCTTTGCATGAACGCTAACATCTATATAAGTCTCGTCGGGGCGGAAACAGCGTTCGCCATTAGGCAATTGTATTCCATCCCTTGCTTATTATAAGGAAATGCGTTCCGACAACAAATATATTGATTTTTCGAACGATAAGCTTATTTTACTAAAAACTTCAGGACAAACTAGCAAAAAGATAAGTAAGTATTAGTGAAAAAGTAAGTAAGTATTATCTTTGTACTGTACATCTCAGATATTTAGTATGTACATGCTAAATATGTAGGATGTACATCTTAAACTTCTAGGATGTACATCTTATATTTAATTAGTCAGTAAGTTTTTGTTAATTGTTCAGGTCTTTTCACCTAAATAGTACGGTAATTACACTTAAATAGTACGGTATGAGCATTCATTACAAAATGAGGAAAAAAACAGATAATCTCAACGATGCAGATTCAAAGAAAAGTGGATTGTATCCGGTAGTGATACGAAAGAATACGATATCGCTCAATGAGCTAGTCAAAATTGCGGCCGAATCGGGCAGAATGACTGAGTTCGAACTCGAAATGGCGCTAAAAATAGTGTTGAAAACAATTGAGAAAGAGCTGCTCAATAGTAATCATGTGAATTTAGATGGCTTCGGCACCTTCTCATTGGGGGCATCGAGTCGGAATGTGGAATCGGATAAAGAAATCAGAGCTGAGTCAATCTCAGTTAAGAAAGTCACGTTTAAGACCTCTCCTCTCCTTTTATCATCCATGAAAAAAGCTACATTTGTAAAGGGTAAATAAGAGTTTGCAAACTGTATAAATTATAGGCACAAATTACCCTTCGTTAAACTCATATCTCGCGCCAAAGTAAGGAAATGATTATTGCCAACAAAATGCACTAAACGATTGAATGTAAAATTAAAAACAAAAGGTAGCAGATGAAAGGATTTAAAATGACAACTGCAGAAGGACAAGAAATTAAGTTTCAGTTTTATCTTGACGATGCACCGGTAACCTCCAACGCATTTATGGGCATTTTGCCATTTACTTGCACGTTTTACCATGCAAGAGTTTCAGGACAAGAAATTTGGATAGACAACGTTCCTCCTCTTGACATCATTCAGGAGAATGCTTCCGTTTTCACAGAACCCGGAGAAGTTGTGTTTGGGCCAACCAAACCAAGCAGAACGAAAACAGCTAATTGCTTTGGCATTTACTATGGTGAAGGCAAAGGCTTAGATGCTTGTAATATCTTCGCTAAAGTTGTTGACGAGGACAAACACAAATTAGTTGAGTTTGGAAACAAAGTCTGGAAACAAGGTGCGCAAGTATTGACCCTTTCTCTCATCGAATAATAAAAGGATTTCAATTGCTTGCGCGAATTTGTAATTCCATTTATCGCAAGTTTGCAACTTGTGATACTTGTTTTTGCAGTTTGCAAACTGTATCAATTATAGGCACAAGTTACACTTCGTTAAACTCGCGCCAAAGAGAAGACCTTAAGAAAAACCATTGCTCTAAAAAATGAAAGACAAAATTCTCATCGTATTACTATGTTGTTGTTCAATCAGTTTTGCACAAAACGCTAGATTTGTCAATGTTTTTATTGGAACTGACGGAACAGGACATACTTTCCCTGGACCTTCCATGCCTTTTGGAATGGTGCAACCGGGTGCAGACAATCGTGACAATGGATGGAACCACACAAGTGGCTATCAATACAAAGACACTTTGCTGATGGGCTTTTCGCAAACGCGATTTAGCGGGACTGGTATCAACGAAATGGGAGATGTGCTCTTGCTCCCAATCAATCCACGAAAAGAGAAGCAAAAGAATGCGTACTACAAAGAGACCGAAACTGGCAAGGTCGGTTATTATGCCCTCACCAAAAAAGATGATGTGAAAGTAGAACTCACTTGCTCCGGACGAGTGGCTTTTCATCAATATACATTTCCAGAAAATGATGCGCAGGTTTTAGTGGATTTGCAACACGGACTGCGATTTGCATTCGACAGTAACAATCAAAAGGGATTGGTGGTAGGAAGTGATGTGAAAATTGAAAACAGTACCACGATTTCGGGCTACTGCTCCACTCAAAATTGGGTGAATCGCACCTACTTTTTCACGATAACCTTCGACCAACCTTTCGTAAAATCGACTCGACTCGACCCAAAAGGACACGAAAAAGCACCAAAATACATGCTCGACTTTTCATTGTCGAAAAGTCGAACGTTAAAGGTGAAAATTGCTTTGTCATCTGTCTCTGTAGAAGGGGCAAAACGGAATATGATCGCTGAAATTTCGCATTGGGATTTTGCAAAAGTGTATCAAAACAACGTTAAAACATGGGAGCGTTATTTAAACCGAATAACGATAGAAGCTCCACAAAAAGAGAAAGAAATATTCTACACTTCGCTCTATCATTTGTTTCTGCAACCTTCCAACATAGCCGATGTAGATGGAAAATACAGAGGTGTGGACAACAAAATAGCCATAGCACCTCACAAAGAATACTACTCTACGCTTTCTATTTGGGATATTTATCGCGGAGCATTTCCGCTGTTGCAAATCATCGCACCCGAAAAGATCGACGGAATCGTTCAAACGATGCTCATTCACCACAAAGCCAAAGGATTTCTACCTATCTGGACGGCTTGGGGACAAGACAATTATTGTATGATTGGCAATCACGCCATTCCGATGATTTTGTCGGCAGTTCAAAACGATTTTAGCGGTTTCAATAAAACAGAAGCCCTAAAAGCTATGGTAGAAACTTCTACGAAATCGCACATCAATTCCGATTGGGAATTGTATAATCAATACGGCTATTATCCTTTTGACAAATTAGACAACGAATCCGTTTCCAGAACGTTAGAGAGTGGCTACGACGACTGGTGTGTGGCAGAAATGGCACGGAAATTAGGTAAAAAAGAACTAGCAGAAACGTTCTCCAAAAGAGCGAATTATTACCAAAACATTTACGACAAAGGAACCACCTTTTTCAGAGGAAAAGATACCAAAGGCATTTGGCGAACACCGTTCAATCCGCTAATGGCCACTTCGCCCTTAAATAATCCCGGTGATTATACCGAAGCCAATGCTTGGCAATATTTTTGGACGCCGACGCAACACGATCTGAATGGAGTAATGAGATTGTTGGGCGGGAAAGATCGCTTCACCCAAAAATTGAATGCGTTTTTCACGACAGAATCCGAAAATCCAAATAAATTCTTAGGGCAAGAAGCCATGATTGGTCAATACGCACACGGCAACGAACCCAGCCACCACATTCTATATTTGTATGCCTACAGCAACGAACCCCAAACAGGGCAAAAATACATTCATCAGGTGATTCACGATTTTCACAACAACACTCCAGATGGTATGATTGGCAACGACGATTGCGGACAAATGAGTGCGTGGTACATTCTCTCTACTTTGGGATTTTATCCCATCAATCCGGCTAATGGCGAGTTTGTTTTGGGAAGTCCGCAAGTGAAGAAAGCCATTCTTCATCTTTCTAAAACCAAAAACTTCACCATTGAAACCAAAAACTTTTCGGAACAGGCTATCTACAACGCAACTCGTTTGTTGAACGGAAAGAAGATAAACAAACCGTTTATAACGTATCGAGATATTATGAATGGAGGGAAATTAACTTTTAAAATGACGAACAGATGAAACGTACATTAATCGCAATTTTACTTCTAACAGTTATGAATGTGAATGCTGAAAAACCTTCCGAAAAGTTCAATTCGTTGCCTTTTGGAAGCATCAAACCATCGGGCTGGCTCAAAGAGCAAATGCAAAAAGATATCGCAGGTTTCGTGGGAAATCTCGACAAGTTAGTTCCCGAACTCATGAATGATCCAATCTACGGCGTAAGCCGATTGCAAAAACAGTCTAAAGCAAAAGATCTTGGAAACCTGAAAGCAGGCGATGCCGATGGCGACGAGCAATACAAATGGTGGAACAGCGAAACTCAATCGAATTGGTGGGATGGATATTTGCGCAATATCTTTCTGCTGGACGATAAACAGGGAATCGAAAAAGCCGCTAAATATGTCAAAACCATATTAGCCACACAAGATGAAGATGGATATATCGGCATTTACGACAAAGAACTTCGCTATAAATTCAACACTGAAAATGGTGAATTGTGGTCGAAAGCCACACTGTATAGAGGTTTATTGGCATATTATGAATTCACGAAAGACGAAACTGTTTTCAAAGCCGTAGCACGAGCCGTCGACAATGTGATGCGAAATTACCCGATAAATGCTTCAAGCCCTTTCAGTTCGGGCACCTCTTTTAACGGTGGTGTGTCTCATGGTTTAACGTTTACCGATGTATTGGAACGCATGTATTTTCTCACCAAAGACGAAAAATACAGACAATATGCGTTGTTTCTCTACAGAGATTTTTCAAACAGTTATCAATCGGAAGCTGATGCTCAGCTGAAAAACATTTTAAATCCTGCCTACCAATTGAAATCACACGGGGTACATACGTTTGAACACATAAGAGCATTAATTATCGCAAAATATGCAGGCAACAACGAGGAAATAGACAACGCCTTAAAGATTTATTTAGATCGAATTAAAGCCGAAATAACCATGAGTGGCGGTGCAATTGGCGATGAATGGATTGCCGAACGCAAGGCAAATGCGACACATACCGGATACGAGTATTGTTCGCTACAAGAATTATTGGATAGTTATTGCCTGTTGTTTCAAAAAACTGGAAATGCGAATAAGGGTGACGTTGTGGAGAATATTTTTTACAACGCAGCACAAGGCGCAAGAAATCCGCAGCACTCCTGTATAGCTTACTTGAAAACGGACAACTCCTTCGAAATGTTAGGCACTAAAAATGGTGAAGTCGAACCCGATAGAAAGCAAACTCGCTACAAATATTCGCCTGCACATCAAGATGTAGCTGTGTGTTGCAATCCAAATGCTGGTAGAATTTCGCCTTATTTTGTTCAAAACTCTTGGATGAGAGAAAATGAAACCACTTTGGTTGCAACTTTATTGATGCCGAATATTTTGGAAACTATCCTCAATGGAAATAAAATTCAGATTGAAAATGTAACGCAATATCCTGCCGAAAACGATTTTAAATTTAAGATAGTCCAAGCTAATTCCTCCAAATTTACACTGAAAATAAGGAAACCTGACTGGGTAAAGAAGGTGAAAACGAATGAAAAATACACCATTGAGAATGGTTTTATGGTCATTGAAAGAGGTTTTAAATCTCATGATGCTGTAGAAATATCATTCGAAACAGACATTCAAGTAAAAACAGACAATGCAGGTTCTCATTATTTTACATACGGCGCTTTGCTTTATGCTCTACCCATTAAAGCTAAAGAAATCGTTGGCAGATCGTATTCGAATGAGTTTTCCGACTATACTTATCAACCCCTTTCATTGACCAAATATGCCTATTCGAAAGGTAAAAAGACAACCTATTCCAAGGGAAGAATCGAAACAGAATTAGTGAATCAAAGAACCAGCAAATTGGAAAAAGTGACACTCCTGCCAATTGGAAAAACCATATTGAGACAAACGACTTTCTAAAAGTGCATTCCTATTTTTGGCAATACTCAAATGATTATTGCTAAAGTGTAGATTATGAGAATAGTTTGAGACTTCGCCTCATCTTTTGACATCGATGAGAAAAGCTACGTTTCTAAAGGGTAAATAAGTTTGGTTGAAAAACTCATCAACTTTACACTATTCTAGTACAGAAATTAAGCATTCCGCCTTCCGCGGGACTTACTTTTTGGCATAGATCTCTATTTTTTAAAAAAATAAAGGGGAATACCTCCCCCTTTATTTTTAAATCAAATCGAACTGAATTCTTGCAGTTATAAAACCGACTTATTGCTTAACAAATTTCAAATTCTGATTGCCACTTGCAGATTTAACCTTTAACAGATATGTGCCAGCAGGCAGTTGTTTCACATTTAGCTTCTCATTTGAATCGAGAGTGGTGGATTGCGTAATTTTCCCCTGCAAATCATAGATCTGAACTGCAACCTGACCAGTTATTCCCGTTATTCGAAGAGATTCTTTTACGATAGTTGGGAACACGCTAATTTTAGAACAGACAACATCATGTATTCCTGTTTCAGCTAAGTAATTGTAGGCCGTAACAAAGTCGAAAGTCGGATATTGGATAGCATAATTGACGTAATCAAATTCAACAATATTATTAAATGACTGAAATTGCGAACCACTAATGTTCTTCCCTGAAACTTTGGCTTTTACTTTCACAAAGTCACTCCATTGATTGGCTACTTCATATAGTTTTTTTGAACCTGGTGGAACAATCAAGGAACAGGCCATAAAATTAATACCAGAAAATACATATTGTCCTAATGTGATTTTCGAAGGATCGGGTTGATTTACCCATAATCCGACTAAATTACTGCAATTAGCAAACGCTCCACTTCCTATTGATGTGGTTGTAGATGGGACTTTTATATTCTTTATATTTGTGCAATTCATAAATGCCTGTTCTCCAATACTTGTCACATTGTCGGGTACTACTATTCCCTCTAAACTACTACAACCGTAAAACATATAACCGCCAATCTTGGTGATAAATGTTGGCAAAACAACATTGTTCAACGAACTACAACCCTCAAATTCTGAATCACCCATAAATTGGATTGTATTTGGGAGCTTAACGGATGTTAGGTTTATGCAACCATTAAAAGTATAGCCACCTAACCCCTTCGTAAAGGGGGGTAACTCGATTGAAAGTAATCCCTTACAGTTAGCAAAAATACCTGGCCCAAAATCAACCACAGACTCAGGTAAGGTGATTGATACCAAGGCCTTGCATCCACTGAATGCATCCTGATTGATGATTGTTACCGAATTTGGGATTGTTATTTTACTTAAAGAAGTACAATTTGTAAACACACCAGACTCAATACTTGTAATTAAATTTGGTAAATCTATCGTAGTAAGACTTGAGCAATTTTCAAAAGCCCTTTGTTTGATAGACGTAATTGTTGCAGGAAGATTGATGGCGGTTAAATTACTACAACTGTTGAAGGCATAATCTTCTATACTCGTCAGACCAACGGGTAAAGTAATATTGTTTATGTTTGTACAACTCCAAAATGAGCCGTACCCAACTACAGAAAGTGAAGTAGGTATATTGATTGTAGTCAAAGCGGTACATCCATTAAATGCATACCAACCAATTTTGGTAATTGAATTTGGAAGCGAAACAGCTGTAATTTTTGTACGATTGTAAAAAGCATAATCAGGAATCTCATTGACTAGATAATTCTTCTCTTGATATGTTATAGCTGTGATATTTGCACCACTGATATCAATAGTTTCGAGCATCGGTAAACCTTGAATGGTATAAAAATCACGGTAATCCATCGGTCCAGTAACAGTCAAGCCTGTGATCAGATAATCGTCATACACTGTAAATGCAGCACCTAATGTGCCTGGATTGATAAGATTAACAGTTTTGGTGGTTGAATGTGCACAAAAAGCGACAAACATAAAGGCAAGAACAATCTTAAATTTTTTCATAATCACAAGATTTAAATGACTAACGTTAACCCGTAAAAAAACAAAGATATAAAATTCTTATCAAAATAAAACAAATCACCTCATAAAGTTAATTTATGTATCCCTGAAACCATAAACGACTAATTATTAAGCTGATAAATTAATCGCAGGAGAATTGGATATAAAATTATCATATGAATAAGAAGTGTCGATTTTTATTTTCTCTACCGATATTCTACGACGTCAGCTTTACCAGGAATCAAACGATCACTACGCATACGTGCCTCTTCTGACAAATCGAACCAGTTAGTAGAGGCGTTAGTCGGATTCTTCACTGCAAACCCTATGCGGAGTTGTATGGTTTGAAAGATTAATCGCTCGTTTTTGATTCTCACCCCAATACCAACAGAGGTAAATTGATTGTTTTTGAAAACATTAGAATAGTCTCCAAGCCAAGCCCAATCGGCAAATCCGTAGAATGCGAACCTGAAGTTATAGAGATAAAAAGGAGAAAACCCAACCGATTCCACGCTTAAAAGAAATCTATTTAGTCCACCACTTTTGTATTCATCTATGGCACGCGGCGAAGTCGCTGAACTAAGATAGAGTCGCTCACCTTCACCCGAAAGTCGATTGAATCCATGCGAATATTTCCCCACAAAAAAGTTTCGTAAAGCCCAATTTCCAATTGGAATCAACTTCGTAAAATAAGAACTTTCTACCGAAAGGACACTTTGCTGGTAGGCTTTCGTTTCCGAATTAAAGAATGTACCGAATTCAATTTTCGAGTTGGCATATCCAAATCGAGTGATATTTGCATACTGCATTTTTCCACCTATGTACCATCGTTTACCAAGAGCATCCCAGGTATGACCTCCAATGGCTTCAATTTTATAACCAAATGGGATATCCTCATTTCGACCAAACCCATAAATTAAACTACCGTGATAGAAGTTTTCACGATACAATCCCACCGACCAAAGTAATCGTTGAAAATTACTGTAATTTGCCTGAAGCGAAGAAGGTAAATTGAATGGCGAATCGAACCGACAATCGCGCCAAGCCACATTAGCAAATAAACTTCCAAACTTAGGTTTTAATTCGAAGGACTTTCCTGCCCAAAGCTCAAAGTCGTTTGTGCTTAAAGCAACAACGCTATCATTGATGTGCTGGTAGGGATGCGATTTTATCATTTCATAAACTACTCCTCCTGCATAATCAGACGGTAAAAGATAGGATTTAGAGGCTGAAGCTCTGTAATTTTCATCCGATAGTTCTTTGTATGCAAACAGATTAAGATTAAAGAACGAAGAGCCGATATTCTGAAATTGGTACTCAGACTTGTAACCACGATATTGTGGCGAAATCGGACTGGCAATCATTCCCACTTCAAACTTATTTCCTGTTCCAAAAATGTTACTCTCTGCACTAAAAGTATAGTACCGTTCACTACCCAAAGAGCTGAAACCTGGTGCTAACGAAAGATTGTCGCGAGTATAGACTATAACATCGACTTGGTCTTTGTCGAGCGGTTGAATCAGAATATAAGCATCGGATAAGAAACGGAGCGATCGCAAAAATTGCTGATTTCGAACAATCTCCGCTGCATCAATTGACCCACCCTCTTTGAAGAAGAGATTTCGGCGAATAACAAATTGTTTGGTAAGGACGTGCCAACGCTCGACAGGATTTCTTGTTGAATCGTTCATATTGATAATATTCGAACGAAAAATCAACACATTTCGGATTCGTTTCCCTTCGAATTGTTTGTAGTAATCAATCTCTTCAATCAACTGACCACTTGCACTTTCTGGATTTTTCCAATTGTTATTTACAAAAATAGATTTGAAGAGCAATCCTTTTAAATCTGACTTTTTGCTCTTTTCCACCAAATTATCGTAGAAAATGTTTGATTTTATATAGCTATTTGAGTCCACCGAAATCAACAAGGAATCGGCAGGAGACTTTTGCATTTGAGATTCAACCGCAACAACAGATGAAATCAGATAAAATAAAAACAATATAATCAGTGAGCAGATTCTCATCTTAATCGAAATTCTTTCATCCACGAAGATAATTATAAAAGAGATATTCTTACAACTATATTAATGAATAAAAGGATTTTAGAATTGCATAATTCTGTGGGTTAGGGTATCTTTGTCGCCGAAACTAACAAACCGACAATGAAAATTGGCAATATAGATTTGGGCTATCAACCCGTTTTTCTCGCACCAATGGAGGATGTCACCGATCCTACGTTCCGCATTATGTGCAAAGAGTTTGGTGCAGATATGGTTTATACGGAGTTTATTTCTTGCGATGCATTGGTGCGCTGCGTATCCAAAACACAACGCAAACTTGATATTTACGACGAAGAACGACCTGTTGCCATTCAGATTTATGGGCGAGAAGTTGAGCCGATGGTAGAAGCGGCAAAGATTTGTGAAGCAGCAAACCCGGAAGTAATTGATATAAATTTCGGTTGTCCCGTGAAACGAGTAGCTGGCAAAGGAGCCGGATCGGGGATGTTGCGCGATGTACCAACAATGCTCGAAATTACTTCGGCAGTGGTCAAAGCGGTAAACAAACCTGTAACTGTCAAAACCCGATTGGGTTGGGATCACGATTCAAGAATCATTGTTGATCTGGCTGAGCAACTGCAAGACTGTGGCATTGCTGCCCTCACCGTACATGGACGAACGCGTAGTCAAATGTACACAGGCGATGCCGACTGGACATTGATGGGCGAAATAAAGAATAACCCACGGATGAAAATTCCCATCATCGGAAACGGAGATGTGACGACTCCTGAACGGGCTCGAGAGAATTTCGATCGTTACGGAGTAGATGCCATTATGATTGGACGTGGCGCTATTGGTCGGCCGTGGATATTTCGCGATGTAAAGCATTACCTCAAAACTGGAGAACACCTTCCAACATTAACATTTGGCGAGAAAATGGATATTATACGACGACAGGTGGTGCAAAGCGTCGAACGTTTTGATGAGCGTCGTGGTATTCTACATATTCGTCGCCATTTAGCTGCAACACCCCTATTCAAGGGAATTCCGAACTTTAGAGACACACGTATTGCGATGCTTCGTGCCGAAACGGTGGAGCAACTTTTTGTGATTCTCGACGACATCGAAACCAAGAATGCAGCATTTGTTAGTGAATAACAATCTATTAATCGAAACAAAAATTTAGATTTTATGAAACGTGTAATCCTCTCCCTTATTCTTGCTGTTGTTGCAATTGCAAGTTTTGCTCAATTTGGAAAGAAAGTAGTAGGTAACAACAAATACACCGAGGTTTTCCATAAAGTAGGCGTTTACAACAAGTTAGTGGTATCCAACGTCAAAGCCAATGTTATCTATCTGGACGAGGCTGATTCTGCAGGTATTGTAAAGATTTACGGAGAAGAAAATATTGTTTCACTGATCGATGTTTCGTCAGAAAAGCAGGTGGTAACCATCAAAACAAAAGGGATGAAAAGCAACGAACACGGACTGTTGATGATCTATGTTTTTTGTTCCAAGATACAGACAATCGACTTGACCGGTGGTGTTATTTTTGAAACAAATGATCCAATAAAACAATCTGTAATGAAGCTCGCGGTAACTGGTAGCGGACAAATACAGATTCACAATCTAACTTGTGATAACCTCAAAATAAGCGTTTTGGGCAATGGTGATGTTTTTGTAGGAGGGAAATCGAAAGAGGCGAATTTTAGCGTGGTGGGTGATGGAGAAATCAGAGCCGACAAGTTCGAAGTGGAGACTCTATCTACGAAGCTAATCGGGAACGGAAACATCGGCTGTACTGCCACAAAATTGCTAAAAGCAACCATCACTGGCGTTGGGAATATCTATTACCGAGGCAAGCCAGAAATCAAATCGACCATCATTGGAACAGGGAATGTGAAACCTCTACCCTAATCCACTAAAACAAAGAGCGCAAACATCGATTTATGTTTGCGCTCTTTGTTTATTCTAATGTCAAGTGCTCAACGGCTACCTTTTCACTCAAGAAAATCGAGGCCATATCTGCAAACTTCTCCACCGATTCGGTCGTACAAAATTTACAATTCCCATTTTTTGTGCAACGTTCATCCATTTCTGGGTGCGCACTAAGATAGCTTTTCAGGCTCTCTGCTACATGTTCACCTTGAGAAAGCAGTGTTACTCCTTTGGGAAGAAACTGTTTAATCTTATCGATTAACAAGGGGTAATGTGTACAACCTAATACCAACGTATCAATTTGAGCATCTTGCTCCAAAACTGCATCGATGTGTTTACGAACAAAGTAGTCAGCGCCGGAATGATCAAATTCGCGATTTTCAACCAACGACACCCACATTGGACACGCTTCTCCCACGGTAGTAATGTGAGGAAATAACTTCTGAATCTCAATATCGTAGGTTTGCGATTGAATGGTTCCTGCAGTTCCTAGCACGCCTATATGTTTGGTTTTGGTAATCGCATCAAGCACTTCCACCGTTGGTCTAATGATTCCCAAAACTCGCCGATTAGGGTCAATATTTGGCAAATCACGCTGTTGAATTGTGCGAAGTGCTTTTGCCGAAGCCGTATTACAAGCTAAGATAACAAGTTGACAACCCTCCTCAAAAAGCCGATTAACAGCTTGAAGGGTGAATTGATATACCACTTCGAATGAACGAGAGCCATAAGGCGTTCGCGCATTGTCACCCAAGTAGATATAGTCGTATTGAGGCATCACTTTTCTAAAATGCTGCAAAATCGTCAATCCACCGTATCCGGAATCGAATACACCAATTGGTCCTGGGTTTGAAGTGATTTCTTGTTTCATTGATTTATAAAAAAAAGGATGAGACCTTTCCGTTTCATCCTTCAATTGTTCTATTTTAAAGGAATCAAATTCCTAACGTTTTCCTTTTACAATAGGTCGTTTAATTGGTGCTGGCATTGTGGTAGAAGTTGCAGTCGATGCAGCTGGTTTTGGGCGAGCAGCTAACTTAACTTTAACCAAATCCATCACGTCTGTACTCTTTGTTGAAGAGATGTATAGCGTGTTGTTTTTGTCCATAATATAAACATAGCCATTCTCTTCGCCAACTTCTCTAACTGCTTTCACGATAGCTTCCATCACACCACGCTCTAATTCAGCTTGTTGTTTTTGTACCTCTTCGGTGCTACTTTGACGGAAGTTGTTGAAACGTTGTTCCAACTCTTGCAACTCCTGTGTACGTCTCGCCTTAATTGCATCAGTCAACGAATCTTTAGCTGCTACAAAGTCAGTGTATTTTTTGTTTAGCTCTTCATACATTTTAGCCAATTCACCTTCGTATTGTTTCGAAGTAGCATCTAATTTCTTTTTACCCTCAGTCATTTCGGGCATTCCAGCTGCTAATTCTTGAATATTAACGTGACCAAATTTGAGATCTTGAGCAAAAATTCCAACTGTTGTTACAAACAGTAGGGTGAACATCAATTTTCTTAACATAAAATTTTAATTATTGGATTATTAATTGTTTTGAGAATGCAAAAATAGCCTATTATTTCGAAATACCTAATTTCGAAAGCACATCGTCGCTAATATTAATCTTTGGAGAGACAAAAACCATATTTGGCGCCGATGATTTATCCACCACCATCATATACCCTTTCTCTTCGGAAATGGCCTTAACGGCATTAAAAATATCTTCCTGAATAGGCTTCATCAACCCTTCACGTTTTTTGAAGAGCTCACCCTCTTGTCCGAAATATTTTCGTTGTAATTCGGCAACCTCTTTCTCTTTCTTTACAATATCCTCTTCACGTTTGTTTTTCATCTCATCCGACAGAAAAACCATCTCCGACTGATATTTCTTATACATCTCTTTTGCCACTTTCGACTGAGCCTCAACTTCAGCCTGCCATTTGGTCGAAACTTGATTCAACTGTTCGGTAGCCATTTCATAAGCCGGAATGTTTTTCAAAATATAAGCCATATCGATGACTGCATATTTTTGAGCTTCTCCCGAAAATGCTACAGCAACAAAAAGAAATGTTGCAACGATTATTTTTTTCATATCCTCTAATTTATAAAGTTTGTTATACGAAATAGATGCAAAACTTAGCTAAAATGTTGATTAAAACTCCTGACCAATGATAAAGTGGAAATTACTTCCGCTGTATTGACGGCTTCCATTCACCTTATCAAATCCATAAGCCCAATCGATTCCTAACAATCCAATCATCGGCAACAGAATACGAACACCAGCACCAGCTGAACGTTTCAACTGGAATGGGCTGAAATTCTGAATATCAGACCACGCATTTCCTGCTTCGGCAAACAACATTCCGAAAATAGTTGAAGTAGGTTGCAACATAAATGGGTAGCGCAACTCCATTCCCAAACGTGAATAAGCATAACCTTCTTGCCCTTGAGGGGTCAATGAACCATTTGAATAACCTCTTAAACCAATCGTTTCAGTAGCATATAACCCGCTAAATCCACTCATACCATCACCACCCATGTAGTACGTTTCAAAAGGTGATTTCTTGTTAACATTAAAATGCCCTACAAATCCATAATCGGCACGAGTAGAAAGAATCAATTTTTGATTATTAGAAAGTGGAGTAAAGGTTCTTGATTTCAATTTCCATTTGTGATATTCCACCCATTTAAATTTGTCTGGATTGTCGTATCTCATTGCTGCATAATCCTTTCCATCGAACAATGAATAAGGAGGTGTTACTTGAACAGAGAGCGAGAAGTTAGATCCATTTCGAGTAAAGACTGGATTATCAGTTGAGTTACGCGATAGGCTCAACGTCATGCTAATGTTATTGGATACACCATTTTGGATAATAAAGTAGTCCCAGTTGCTCATGTTGTAACGTTGGTACGAGAATTCAGATGACAATGTAAAGTAGTCATCAGGCCAGGTCAATCGTTTACCAAAGCCAAGAGAAATACCCAACATCTCCATGTATTTTTCAGGGTCAATCGAAATCATCGGATTATAGTTACCTCCATATCCACCGTAACTACTATAGCCTCCGTAGCCACCATATCCACCGTAACTACCATATCCACCATAGTTATTGTTGTAAGCATTACTCATGCCTGTCTGTTTGCTGTAATAGGCTGATGCTGAGAATGAATTTGGACGTTTACCCCCAAACCACGGATCCATAAACGAGATGCTTCCCGAGTTGTAATACGAACCATTTGTCTGTCCGCTGATGGTAAAAGTTTGACCATCCCCTTGAGGAATAATTCCTTTGTATGTGCTTGGATTCAGTAGATTCTTAACAGAAAAATTGGTAAACTTCAAACTCAATTTTCCGATAATACCTGTTTGCCCCCAACCTGCAGAGAATTCAACCTGATCGTTCGCTTTCGACTCTAAACCGTAAAGAATATCAACCGTTCCATTTTCTGGGTTTGGAGTTGGTCGGATATCCATGTTTTCAGGGTTAAAATGCCCAGTTTGTGCAATTTCACGAGCAGAACGCTGAATATCCGTTTTGCTAAATAACTGACCCGGTTTAGTGCGCAACTCACGGCGAATCACGTGTTCGTAAAGACGGTCATTTCCAGTTATGATTACTTTATTGATTGTTGCCTGACGGCCTTCGAAAATTCGCATTTCCAAATCGATGGAATCGTTCTGCACATTCACTTCAACTGGCTCGATATTGAAAAACAGATAACCTTTGTCCATATAGACATTTGCTAACGCATCTTCGTCAGATTGAGTGCGCTCTTCGAGAAGTTTTTGATTGTAAATATCCCCTGATTTCAACCTCAACACAGTCGAAAGATATTCGGATGGATAAACCGTGTTTCCAACCCATTTAATGGATCGAATATAATATTTGCGACCTTCCTCTATTGTCAGATACACATTCACCAATTTGTCGTCTACGCGAGCTACACTATCTTTTAGAATTACAGCATCACGATAGCCTAATTCATTATATTTTTTTATGATAAGCTCCTTATCGGCAGCAAAATCGGTGGTTACAAATTTCTTTTGCCGGAAAAAATTCACTAAACGACTTTTTTCGTTCGTCTTTTTCATTGTCCTTTGAATTTTATTTGAGCTCAAGGCACTATTTCCTGTTATGAATATGCGGTTTACTTTTGTTTTCTGTTTGCGATCAACACTGATTTCAACAATCACATTATTCTCCTTACTCAAATCATCTTTCTGGCGAATATCGACATCTACGTTGTGAAACCCTTTCTCTTCGTAGTGCTTGCGAATCACATTTTTTGCCCTATCAATAAGGTTTGGCGTCACCTGATTGCCTTTCACAAGACCCAATTTTGACTCTAAATCCTCTCGATCCGATTTCTTCATTCCGATAAATAAAATGTCCGAAATGCGCGAACGTTGCTTCAATGCAATATCGAGCCATACCTTTTTACCCACAATTTTGGTTGCAGTAATTTTCACATCAGAAAACAGACCATGTTTCCAGAAACGCTTTACAGCACTAGTAATTTCGTCACCTGGAACAGAAACAACCTGTCCAACAGATAATCCTGAAAAGCCAATCAACACAAAATCTTCGTAATTTTTTACTCCTGAAACAGTAATTCCGGCAATCTCATATTTTTTTGGTGAATTGGAGTATTGTATAACGGGCTTCACCGAACTGCTGTCCGTTGAAATAGCTTTTTCCTGAGCGTTAATTCCAAGGAAAACAGAAAAAAGGGCAATAACAAAAATAAGTTTCTTATACATATTGTGATTTTAGTAGCTAAATAGCCCGTTTTATTTGATTTGTTCACTGATTTTACCGAATCTTCGTTCGCGCGACTGGTAAAATAGTATTGATTTATATAGACTTTCTTCGTCGAAATCGGGCCAATATTCTTCAGTAAAATAGAGTTCTGAGTAAGCAATCTGCCACAAAAGGAAGTTGCTAATTCTGATTTCTCCACCTGTGCGAATCATCAAATCAGGATCTGGAATCTGTTGTGTATTGAGGTAGCGATCCATCACCAATTCGTCAATATCATCGATACTCAATTGATTCGCCTTCACATCCATTGCAATTCGTTTAGCCGCATTAGCTATTTCCCAACGAGACGAGTAGCTAAGGGCAAGCACCAACGTAACACCTGTGTTTGCCGATAAAAAATCAATACAATTATCGAGTTCTGCCCGTACACTTGGCGAAAGACGATGGATATCACCAATGGCTTTCATTCGCACATTGTTCGAGTTCAACTCTTCTCGTTCGTGCTGAATAGCATGCACCAATAAACCCATCAGCGCTTGTACTTCATCGTCTGGTCGATTCCAGTTTTCGTTCGAAAACGTATAGAGAGTAAGGTATTTGATGCCAACATTTGCCGCAGCACGCAGAATCTTCCGAACGCTCTCCACACCATATTGGTGTCCGTAGCTACGCGGTTTATCCTGTTGCTTGGCCCATCGACCATTACCATCCATTACGATGGCAATATGCTCCGGAAGTCGGGATCTATCTATTAGTTCTTTTAAAGACATGTTCTAATTTTTGTTACACTTACACGCTGGTTTGATGATGTCAAACGTGATGTAAAATTTCAGATACGAATACATATCCGTATTTTTAAAGATTGACTGACTGTTGATTCCATATGGTGTATCAAGCTCCTCTATGCGCTCTAATCGATCACTCAGTAAAAGATTCATCGACAATTCTGTACCAACATTCACTCTTTTAAAAATTTTATACTTCAAACCCACTCCTACTGGAATACTCATTCGAGTCATATTCGATGGAGCGGTAACGACAGTTGCACCTACTCCAGCAAAAATATAGGGTGTAAAACGTCGCGTTTCCTTGTATTTAAACGAATCACTATAACTGAAAAAACTATACTCCAAATGCGCATTAAAATCATAAAATGATGTCGAAAATTGCTTAGATAAGCCATTCGGCAAAACATTTGATGTATTTTGAGTACTCGAAGTCACACTTGCCTTCAACAAATCAAAATTCAAAGCTGTGCGCAAATTGAAATTCCGTCGAATGCTTAATCCTTTCATCAATTCGGGTTGAGCAAAAAGCTCATAGCCATTTGCATCGCCACTGTATGACGCAGCCCCGGCAGTAGGTCCAATCTCATATTTGTACGTTTGTGCCGAGAGGTTGTTTGTAATAAAAAACAGAACTATGAATAAATTTACTACTTTTTTTATACGATTCATTTCAGGTTGATAGTTGGTTTTGCTAAATAACAACGATGAAAGTATGTGTTTATGTATAATTCTAACGATTATTGACGAACAAAACCTAAGCGATTAAGTCTTCCACGCCAAATTTCATTGATTCCAGCAGCGGGTCTATTCACAAACTTATTTTGCCCCCCAAAAATCCAAATATAATTTTTCGAATCAACAACAACCGAACTATTGGCACGTGCTACAAATGCAGTTGGGTAAAGATGGGTTGTATCTTTCGCCCAACTTAATCCATAATTGGTTGAGAAATACGTGTTTTTGTTCTCTTTTGTCAATTCTCTGCCACAAGACACAATCATTTTACTATCGTAATAATAAGCATTGGGTGATTCACAAACAGGAAACCAGTTTTTGCCATTCTCCATATTGTATCCGCAATGAAATCCTGAATTATCCCAATACAATTGTTGTACTGAATTAAGTAAATTGCCATTTTTATCTCGTCCTGCTATCAGAGTCAACTTTTCTGTTAATCCAATTATTTTATTAATTGTTGCAAATCCTGAAACAGGAAAATCATCGGGAATAATTGCATCTCCACAAATGGTCAAATCTCCAGCATCAGAAACCGATGCAAATCGGCGGACTCCATTTTCTTCTGTTAATACGATTAAATGATTTGCAGCCGATTGATCGACTATTGAACCATAAATAGCAGAGATATTTTTAGCAGCACCGCCTAGTTTCGACCAATTCAAACCATCACTCGATGAAATTAGCAAGTTTTCAGATGTGCGCAAGTAAAGTTTATTTGCAAAAAGTGTTATCGTTTCAATTTCAGCATTTGTAGGCATAAATAACGCCGACGTTCTCGACTGCCAAACAGCTCCATCCGTTGTTGCGCTTGTATAAAGAAAATAGCCATTAGTTGACTTCAGGTAAGTCCAAAATTCACCCTTAAAAACCACCGTTTTACTATCACTGAATGGGATAGCATTCCACCCATCGAATGAAACCTGCTTCCAATCGAGAACCTCAGGATCTTGTGTATGAATATTTAGTTTAAATTCGTAAGATTTTATAGTCTTACCATCTACAGCGGTTACTTGAATTTTCACCGGCCGAGTAAAATCGATGGAGTCGACTTTTGGATATTCAAACTGTAGGTCTGGGCCGTATTCAATCATCACTTTGGAAGCGCCGGCAAACTCCATTTTCACTTTGATGAATTTGTATTTGTATTTCGCGAAATTAGTACCGGCTGAAACGGGTAGTGAGTCAAAATTTTGAATTAATCCATCATTCTGATTAATCGAGAAAAACACTTTATCTAAATTCTTAGAAATAGAGTCTTTCGCTAAAAAACTGAATGATTTAATTTGAGCATCGGTTGACAATGTAGTATCAGTTGACGAATTAACGGAATCGACACAAGAAGCAAAGAATAAAAGAGCAAAAAGGGAAGTAGTAAATAATAATAGTTTCATTTTCATTATATCCTGCGGAATAGAATTCGTTGATTTTACATTAAGAGATGCAAAAATAGAAACATTTTTGGGTTACAGCCCAAAAACCAGCCGAGAAATGCCGAAATTTAGAAATATTAATGCACTATTGAGAGAGTAGTGAAACAAATGAAAACATATCAGCCAATTATCCGCAATTTTCCATAAAAATTAACAGACCCCTATAAACGAGAAAAGGTTGTCATCACGACAACCTCAACCTTTTTATTAACCTTAAAAATCTAAACCATGAAAAACATAGTGCAAACATAATCTAAACTTTTTTATCTACCAAATATATCAAATCAAAATGATATATTTTATATTATATTAACATCATAACGTCATTTATGAACTAAAATACCAACATTATGTCATATTTTATATCAAAATACCGTCTTTATGGTACAATCAAATCTATTCTACATACAAAACCAATCCTTTTAGATATTCCCCTTCGGGATGATAGATGTTTATCGGGTGATCTGCAGGTTGAGTCAACTGATTTAGGATGCGAACCTTTCGACCTGCTTGAGCCGCTGCACTAAAAACAGCTAATCGAAAATGCTCTTTCGAAACAACTTGCGAACAAGAAAAAGTAAACAAAATACCGCCTGGCTTAATTTTCTTAATTGCCTTAGCATTAATCTTTTGATAGCCTTGTAGCGCATTTCGTAAAACATTCTTGTGTTTTGCAAAAGCTGGTGGATCGAGCACTATCAAATCATACTCCTCTCCCATTTTTTCAAGGAATTTAAATGCATCTTCAGCAAAAGATTCGTGGCGCTTATCACTTGGGAAATTCAACTCCACATTTTTGTTGGTCAACTCGATTGCTTTTGCTGAGCTATCTACCGAATGAACAGTTTTTGCGCCGCCCTTCAGTGCATAAAAAGAGAATCCGCCCGTGTAGCAAAACATATTCAGCACGGTGCGCCCTTTAGAATAGTGCTCGAGTAGTGCACGATTTTCACGTTGATCCACAAAAAAGCCTGTTTTCTGACCTTTCAACCAATCGGCGTGAAACTTCAGTCCATTCTCGATGGCAATAGTATTCACCTCTTTTCCACCAAACAAATAGCCGTTTTCTTGGCCCAAATCAGCCATATAAGGCAACGTAGTTTCAGATTTGTAGTAAATATTATTCAATTCACCTGCCATCACGTTTCGTAGCGCTTCTGCAATCTCCGTTCGCGCAAAGTGCATACCAGGTGAATGTGCCTGAAGAACAGCTGTATCTGCATATACGTCTATGATCAAACCTGGAAGGTTGTCTCCTTCTCCGTGCACCAAACGATAAGTGTTGTTTTGTTCTCCAGCAACTAATCCTATGGCTTTTCGCATTTCGAAAGCTGCTTGCAAACGCTTTTGCCAAAAACCATCATCAATAATTTCCTTATCGAATGTCACTACACGAATCGCGATGCTACCAATCTGAGCATGACCAATGGCAATAAATTCCTTTTTTGACGTGAGAACTTCTACTGTTTCACCCTCTTCGGGCGAACCTTCAGCTTCAGCGATAGCTCCAGAAAAAATCCACGGATGGAATCGTTGCAACGAAGCCTCTTTCCCAGGTTTCAATATTATCTTTTTATAGTTCATCGTTGTTTTTTGTCAGTTCAAATCGACTCAATTTCTTGTGTCAGTAGATCGTAGATGCGCAAACAGGCCCATGCGTCAGTCGCGGCATATTGTTTTTGAGACTCTGATAGAGTTTCGGTTTCCCAATTTGTAAGCCGTTGACTTTTTGATATTTTCTGATGAAAAAGTATGGCGAATATTTTTTGCAAGCTATTATCTTGAATATCAAAATCTTTCACAAAAGTCTGAAGTTCAATTTGTCCTTTAGGTGCGAAAGCATGCCAATGATTCAACGCTCTGAAATCGTCACGAATTGCCAATCCAATCTTTTTAATCTTTTCATTTGTCAAGATCTTGACCACAGAAAGTGGCAATCCGATTAAATTAAGGCGAAACAAGAAACAGGCATCCGTGGTAGACAACTGCAATAGGCAAACTTTAAAATTCTCTCCTTTTTTGAATGACGGCCGTGTCTCGGTATCGAAACCTATGACTTGATATTTAGACAAATAGGCAGCAGCTTTATCGGCCTCTTCCAAAGTCTGAATCGTAATGATTCGACCTTCGAATGCAACAACCGGCAAGGTATTGACTTCTTCTTTTGTGATTTGTGTGACTCTCAAATTGATATTTATTTCAGATTAAAACTTACAACCACTCTTTCATTTCAGCATCTCCCGACTCAAGCTCTTCATCCTCTTCCACATTAAATTTCAGGTGATGAAGTGCTCCAATGGCATTGACTAATTTTTGTCCCCAAAATGTCGAAAAATTGCTTTTGCAAACTACCAAAGCTTCGTACATAGAGGCCTCATGACCAATACTAAAGGTGGAAACAAAATTCTTAATATCTTGATAAACATCTGCCAAATCTTCTGATATTGAAGCAATGACTGGTGTATCGCTGTATTTCATATCGGGGTGAAACGTTTCGAGATAATCGTCTTTCTCTTTTAACACAGCAGAAACTTCATTAACGACCATCGCATAAGCCTCTTCGGTCACAAACTCTTCGAGCAATTCATCGCTTTCGGAGAGTGTTTCGGGCAAAAGCATCGCTTTGAGGTAAAGTAACGGCAAAATTTTCACCGATTTATCTACAAAATCTGCACGTTCTATCGATTGCGACCGTTCGAGAAGCAGACAATATTCTACGCCGACTGTTACAAATTCGACCACATTTTTTGAGTAAATCGTCTCTTTAAAATCCATTGGTTTATTCTTTAATCGGGCAAAAGTAGCAAAATTAATTCACTTCTACCGTGTTCGCCGTGTTGAAATTTGTTTTACCTTTACGCCGTTTTTTAAGCACAACATACATAGTTTATCAATAAATAAATCATTACTTATGAAACCAACATTATTTGTTTTGGCAGCCGGTATGGGAAGTCGTTACGGCGGACTCAAGCAATTGGATGGACTCGGACCGAACGGCGAGACCATTATGGATTACTCCATTTACGATGCAGTGAGAGCAGGATTCGGAAAAGTGGTTTTCGTGATCCGTCACACTTTCGAAAATGATTTCCGCACCAAAATCATCAACAAATACGAAAATGTGATCCCTGTAGAACTCGTGTTTCAAGAACTCGATTATCTACCAGAAGGTTTTACATTGAACCCAGAACGCATAAAACCATGGGGCACAAACCACGCAACATTGATGGGAAAAGACGTCATTAAAGAGCCATTTGCGGTGATTAATGCCGACGATTTCTACGGTCGCGAAAGCTTCTCGATACTTGCCGATTCACTCAAAGAACTTGAAGGAAAAACCAGCGAATACTGCATGATTGGCTACCGAGTGGGCAACACGCTTTCTGAAAGCGGTTCTGTGGCACGTGGCATTTGCGAGGTCAACAACGAAAGCTACCTGACCACCGTGGTAGAGCGCACTCACATCGAACGCATCGACGGTATTGTGAAATACAAAGACGAAAACGACGAATTTGTAGGCATCAGCGACAACACACCCGTGTCGATGAACATGTGGGGATTCACGCCCGACTACTTCAAACATTCTGAAGATTTCTTCGTAAAATTCCTAAAAGAAAACGAATCGAACATCAAAGCTGAATTCTATATCCCATTTGTGGTCAATTCATTAATCGAAAGCAACGAAATCAAATTGAAAGTACTCGACACGCCATCAATGTGGTTTGGAGTCACTTATGCTGAAGATCGCCAATCAGTAGTTGATAAACTCCAAGCATTAGCCGATGCGGGTGAATATCCTGCAAAACTTTGGTAACTACAAGTTTATTATAAACGAGAAGCCGTTTTGATTTTGAATCGAAACGGCTTCTTAGTTATGCTCTTGTTTTAAATTTTTTATGAGCGCCTCTATTTCTCAGGATTATACTCTAATATGTCGCCTGGCTGGCAATCTAATGCTTTGCAGATTGACTCTAATGTACTGAATCGTATAGCTTTAGCTTTTCCTGTTTTTAGAATGGAGAGATTGGATAACGTCAAATCAACCCTTTCAGAAAGTTCGTTCAGCGATATTTTGCGTTTCGCCATCATCACATCTAGGTTTACAATTATCGCCATTACTTATATTGTTAATTCGTTTTCAGATTGAATCTCTACTCCACGTTTGAATATTTGCACGATTACTAATAGCACAATCCCCATAAACATCCAAACATCAGCACCTTCAAAATGCAGATTTTGAAGGTTAGGCATTGTAACTCCCTTCGTAACTAGCCAATCTGTGTACTTTGCACCCCATTGCGAAAATAAGCCAATGCCCACTGCTATATAGGAGATGTTGGCAATAAATCGTGTTACATCGTTGTTAAATGGTTGGCTAAAATCTATCTTCTTGTCGTGTAAGATCTTTACGATCAAATAAAAGAGGATAACTTTTAGGATTGCAACGATGCTCATTAAAAACGTTATAGTCATAAAATGACCTTTGTCGTAGCTTACCAAACTTAATAAATTGATCTCTCCCCAAAAATTGCTCGCGGCATTCGCATTAATAACAAGCGTGAAAAATACATTGGTCAGAATTCCTCCGGCCTCGATGCAGAGACCAATAAAAATTATCCACGAAACGACGTGAAGAACTTTCAGAATTTGCTTAGGTGTGATTTTTATTTCCATAATACAGGTCTTTTGTGTATAAATTATTTGGCAAATATAATATATATTTATTGATAAACAATAAATATATTATGATAAAAGAGATTTTATAATTGATAATCATTCAAGTGGTCGTAATGAATCACCATTAAGCTTTGCTGATTAATGGGAATAAAAAAGGAGGCGAATCATATTCTTGACTCGTCTCCCTTTGTGTTTTAAGCAATTGTGCTTATTTCGTTTTCTCTTCAACCCATTTACGAGCATTTACGAAAGCCTCCATCCAAGGAGTAACTTGGTCGCTTTCTTTGCGGTCGTTCGGATAGTATCCACATTGCCAAGGGAAAATGGCGCGCTCAGGGTGAGGCATCATCGCTAAGTGGCGACCATCTGTAGAGCAAACACCTGCTACACCCCATGGTGAACCGTTTGGATTGGCTGGATAGGCATCGTAGTTGTATTTTGCAATCACATTGTAAGCCGATTGCTCGTAAGGGAAAGAGAATTTTCCTTCTCCGTGAGCCACCCACACACCAATTTTCGAACCAGAGAGTGAACCCAACATCACCGAGTTGTTTTGTGGAATCTCCAACGAAACGAAGTTCGACTCAAATTTGTGTGACGTGTTGTGCGCCATTTTATGTTTCAGTTCATGTTCTGGATAGATAATTTCCAACTCCGCCATCAACTGACAACCATTGCAGATACCCAAACTCAAGGTGTCGGGGCGTGCCATGAAGTTATCAATCGCAGTTTTCGCTTTTTCGTTGAATAAGATTCCGCCTGCCCAGCCTTTTGCCGAACCTAACACGTCAGAATTGGAGAATCCACCACAGAAAACGATGAAGTTCACATCTTCGAGCGTTTCGCGTCCGCTAGCCAAGTCGGTGAGGTGCACATCTTTGACATCGAAACCTGCCAAATAGAGTGAATACGCCATTTCGCGTTCGCCGTTTGTTCCTTTGTCACGCAAGATTGCTGCTTTCACACCTGTGCGTTCTCGTCTGTCGGCAGACAACCCAAATGTCGAAAGTTTTCCAGTGAATGATTTATTGAAATTCCACTCAATCGGTTGCGCTTTGTAGTTTTCGAAGCGGGCTTTAGCCTGTGTTTCGCCACTCTGCTTGCGGTCGAGTTGATAAGACGACGAGTACCACACATCACGCAGATGGTCGATACCAAGTTGATATTCGACACCGTCTTTGTCAATCAGAATATGACGTTCGTCGCACGGTTTGGCAATTTTGAGGAATCCCACGCCGGCATCTTCAAGCAGTTTTTCGACTGCTTTTTTATCTTTTACCTGAATCAAAACACCCGGATTTTCGGCAAACAAGATTTTTACGATGTCAGTTTCTTCGATTTTATCCAAGACAACTTCCAATCCGCCTTCAGTATTAGCGAAACACATTTCGAGCAATGCAGTCACCAAACCACCAGCCGAAATATCGTGTCCGGCAAGAATCAATCCTTTGTCAATCAATTGTTGAATAGCCATAAATGCGTCGGCAAAATATTCGCTGTCTTTAACGGTTGGCACATCCATACCGATTTTATTAAGCGTTTGCGCAAAGGCAGAACCACCTAATTTAAAGCTGTCGAACGAAAAGTCAACGTAGTAAACAGCAGTTGATTTGTAGTTTGCCAAAACAGGAGAAACGACTTTCTTTACGTCGCTAACTTCGCCACCAGCAGAGATAATGACCGTGCCCGGTGAAAACACTTTGTCATCACCGTATTTTTGCGTCATCGAAAGACTGTCTTTTCCGGTTGGGATATTCACACCCAAAGCTGATGCAAATTCGCTACAAGCTTCTACCGCTTTGTAGAGTCGCGCATCTTCACCCGGGTTTTTGCAAGGCCACATCCAGTTAGCACTGAGCGAAATGCTTTCCAATCCATCTTTCATCGGCGCCCAAACGATGTTGGTCAACGACTCCGCCACTGCCAATACCGAACCTGCTGCAGGATCAGCCATTGCAGCTTGTGGTGCGTGACCAATTGAAGTAGCAATACCTGCTTCTCCTCGAAAATCGAGCGCTACCACACCGCAGTCGCTCAATGGCAACTGCAATTCGCCCTGACATTGCTGACGGGCAATTTTACCAGTTACTGAGCGGTCAACTTTGTTTGTCAACCAATCTTTACACGCCACGGCTTCGAGTTGAAGCACGTTTTCGATGTATTCGTGAATATCTGCCGCCTGATATTCAGGTTCGGCATAATTTTCTTCAATGGTAATGTCATTCATGATGGTGCGTGGCGGTTTGCCAAACATCGTCTCCAACTCCATATCAATGGGGCGTTCGCCATCGGCTTGCTCAAAGACAAACTTCATATCGCCAGTCGTTTCGCCCACCACATACATCGGTGCACGTTCGCGTTCGGCTATCTTCTGCACCATTTCGATGTCTTGCTCTTTAATCAGCAAGCCCATGCGCTCTTGGCTTTCGTTACCCACAATCTCTTTTGCAGAAAGTGTCGGGTCTCCAACAGGAAGTTTGTCCACGTGGATGATTCCACCGGTGGTCTCCACCAATTCAGAAAGCGAATTGAGGTGACCGCCTGCACCGTGGTCGTGAATCGATACGATGGGGTTCACATCGGCTTCTGCCAACGCGCGAATCACATTCGCAGCACGTTTTTGCATTTCAGGATTGGCGCGTTGCACGGCATTTAATTCAACAGAGTTTGCATAATGACCTGTTTCGACCGACGAAACAGCGCCACCGCCCATACCGATGCGGTAGTTGTCACCACCCATTACCACCACTTTGTCGCCCACTTCGGGTGTGCCTTTCAGCGCATCTTTCAGTTTTCCGTAGCCCACACCACCTGCAAGCATTATCACTTTGTCGTAAGCGAATTTCTTCGCATTTTCGGCGTGTTCGAATGTCAGCAGCGAACCGCAAATCAGCGGTTGTCCGAATTTGTTGCCAAAATCAGAAGCTCCGTTCGAAGCTTTAATGAGAATTTGCTCGGGCGTTTGGTACAACCAAGGGCGCTCAGGCATGGCACTTTCCCAATCGCGCTCGCCTTCCGGACGAGGATAAGAGGTCATGTAAACCGCAGTACCGGCAATGGGCAAACTTGCTTTTCCACCACCAAGGCGGTCTCTGATTTCACCACCCGAACCCGTTGCAGCACCATTGAATGGCTCTACCGTTGTGGGGAAGTTGTGCGTTTCGGCTTTGATAGAAATAACGGTTTTAATATCTTTTATTTCGAAAAAATCGGGTTTGTCAGAAAATGCAGGAGCAAATTGCTCCACCACTGGGCCTTCGTTGAAAGCCACATTATCTTTATAAGCCGATACAATCTTATTGTGATTCGCTTCCGATGTATTTTTGATTAATTTAAACAGAGTAGATTCTTTTTCAACGCCATCGATTACAAAGGTTCCGTTGAAAATTTTGTGGCGGCAATGTTCCGAGTTCACTTGCGAAAAGCCAAACACCTCGCTATCGGTGAGTTTACGACCGATTTTGCGGCTCACTTCGTTCAGGTATTCCACCTCGTCGTCGCTCAATGCCAATCCCTCTTGTCTGTTGTACGATGCAATGTCTTCAATATGCAGAATCGGTTCGGGCAGTTTGCTAATGGTAAACAGTTCCTGATTCAGACCGTTATACATCCGTTGAAGCATTGGGTCGTGTGCTGCTTCTTTACTCTCTACTGGGAAATACTCCTCGATGCGAAGAATGCCATTCAAGCCCATGTTTTGAGAGATTTCCACCGCATTGGTGCTCCACGGTGTAATCATTTCGCGACGTGGTCCCACATACCAGCCTGTGAGTTCGTCTGACTCAATCGGGGTTGCCTGACTGAAAAGCCATACCATTTTCTCAATTTCTTCTTGCGATAACGAATGATTTACATCTACGGCGACAACCGTTTGAGAGGGGTTCTGAAAGAAACGAATCATATTTTTTTTGTTGTTACGAATGATAAACAAACTAAAAAGGGAATGCAAAATTAACCTTTTTTCTCCAAAGGATAAAGAGAAATCATACCTCTATTCTTCAAACCTTAAGGCTCATTTTGTTGCAAAAAAGACAAAACAACGCCCAAAAATGTTAATACATCAATTAAATATGTGCTTTTTTTGATTGAAAATATTAAACTCGTATAAATAATAATGAATAACAATAACCGTTGATAAAAAAGATACTCCCTATAACACGTCAACAGAAAGATTTCAAAGCAGCTTTGGCATTAATAGACTTAAAAAAGCAAACGTTATCCTTTTATAATTTTCACATTAATTCACAAATAGGGATACTAATGCCTCAAGTCCAATATTTTTCTACATTTTTAGCATAAAATAACGTCTAAATCAAAGGTATGACTTTCAAAAATGAAACTATTCTTATAGCTTTGTGCACGTTTTTGCAACAAATATGTTACTTTTGACAAACAACACACACATCAATGTTCTTTTTTTGATATATTTGCCAAAAATTCAGAGATTTCAACACACAAACTCAATATAAAATCTAATTACCTTTCTACTAACATTTTCTACTAATTGAAATATTAATAACCATAACAATAATAATTTAATGCAAAATGAAAAAAGAAGCTAAAAAATCAAATTTCACGAGTGTGTTTTCTTGGGCTGTAATACCTGTAGCACTAGTAGTAGCAATTGCCGTATTTATCCTGATTATGGGTGATGGATCTCACTTCCAAGGTGGGAATAATGCAAACGCACCGATTGCCGGAGACTTCTTCGGAACAATCTACAAAGGTGGATTCATCGTACCTGTATTGATGACTCTGTTGCTTTCTGTAATCACATTCTCTATCGAGCGTTTTATTGCAATCAGTAAAGCTAGCGGAAAAGGTTCTAACACCGATTTGTTGGCAAAAATCAAAGCCCTTTTGGCGAAAGAGCAAATCGAAGAAGCTATTGCGGCTTGTGACAAACAAGGTGGTTCGGTAGCTAACGTAGCTAAATCGGCTCTTGAAAACTATGCTCTCTTGAAAAAAGATGACGCATTAACTAAAGAACAAAAAATTGTTTCGCTTCAGAAAGAAATTGAAGAGGTGACTGCACTCGAAATGCCAACTTTGCAGCAAAACTTGGTGGTTATCTCTACCATCTCTACTATTGCTACACTGCTCGGACTTTTGGGAACGGTATTGGGTATGATTCGCGCGTTCGCTGCTATGGCAAATGCAGGTGCACCAGACTCAACAGCGTTGGCAACCGGTATCTCTGAGGCGTTGATCAATACCGCATTCGGTATCGGTACAGCAGCATTGGCAATCATCGTTTACAACTTCTTCAACACTCGTATCGAGAAATTGAGCTACACGATCGACGAAGTAGGTTTCACGATTGCACAAAGCTACGCAGCGAACAACAAATAATTTTTGTACAAAATTAAAGGCTAAAAAATCATGCCAAAAGTAAAGATAAAGCGAAGAAATACCCCGTTGGACATGGCTCCCATGACCGACGTAGCTTTCCTGCTGCTTACCTTCTTCATGCTTACGTCTAACTTCACCCAAAAACAACCGGTGAAGGTGGATACACCTACCTCGATCTCTGAAATCAAAATCCCTGAAACTAACGTGATGATGATTTTGGTGGACAAATCGGGAAAAGTGTTTTTCAACGTAGACGGACAGCAGACTCGCACAGAAGTACTGAAAAAGATGGGCGAAACCTATAAAATCAAATTTACCGACAAAGAGTTGAAAGAATTTGCGGTAATGGGTAGTTTCGGGTTTCCAATCAATCAGATGAAGACTTTCCTGAGCCTGAGTCCTGAAGATCGTGACAGAAGCGAAAATGCACTCGGTATCCCCTGCGACTCGACCGACAATCAGTTTAAAAACTGGATATCGGCCACACGAGCAGCAAACCCGAAAGCGATTATTGCCATCAAGGGTGACAGAGCATCGAGTTTCCCAGCTATCAAGAAAGTGATGAGTAGTTTGCAAGACATCAACGAAAACCGCTACAACTTGATTACCGGATTAGAAAAAGAAACTGATTTTTAAGATAAAAAAAAACAGAAATGGCAGACATACAACAAGATCACGGCGACGAAGGAAAAAAAGGCAAACCCAAGAAACAGTCCACCCACATTGACTTTACACCAATGGTGGACTTAGGGTTCTTGCTTATCACCTTCTTTATGTTAGCTACGACTTTGGTTAAGCCACAAACAATGGAGATTGTTTTGCCCCCTTCGAAGGACAAAATCAAAACAGAAGATCAGCCACCTATTAAGGAGTCGCGAGCGGTCACTATTCTTCTAGGTAAAAACAACAAATTGTTTTACTACGAAGGAGGAGCAGCTGGCGGAAAAGACCCCAAAATTGTGGAATCGAACTATTCTCCAACGGGCTTAAGAAAGTATTTGATTGGTCGTAACATCAATGTAATTACCAAAATACGAGAGCTGAAAGCGAAAAGCGAAGGTAAAAAGATTAACCCTGAAGACTTCGAAAATAAACGAATCGAAATTCTGAAAGCAGACAGAGTTTCGCCTATCGTGATTATCAAAGCAACAGACGGTGCGAACTATAAAAACCTGGTCGACATTCTCGACGAAATGGCAATCTGTAGTATCGGTAGTTATTCCATTGTAGATGTTACACCATACGACTTGGGATTAATTAAGAATCTGAATAATTAAAGATATGGGTGATAAGATAAATATTTTTTCAGATGAGTGGGTGGATATTGTTTTTTCGAACAAGAACCAGCAGTATGGCGCATACGACTTGCGTAAGTCGTCGGCTAGCAGACATGCCAGAGCGCTACTCATCGCAGTGAGCGTATTCCTGTTTGCAATCCTCTCACCGATTCTGATTAAGCAGCTGAATGCGCTGAAAAAACATGAGGGCAACACCCGTGTCACAGTGCTGGACAATGTGAACCTGAAAAAACCGGAAAAAGAGATTGAGAAACCCATCGTTCCTCCTCCTCCACCGGTGCGCAATCAGATTAAATTCGTACCACCTGTAATCAAGAAAGATATAGATGTGGTAGAAGAGCCGCCAATCATCAATGCGATAGTGCAAAAAACAGAAGCTGCCGTAAGTACAGCAGATGTGAAAGGAAACACCGATGCTCCCGAAGTGGCACCAACGCCAGTGGTGGAAAACGAAGAACCTTTCGTAGCGGTAGAGCAGATGCCAGAGTTTGAAGGTGGCGAACGCGCAATGCAAAACTTTATATCTTCGAATATTCGTTATCCAGTCATTGCGCTCGAAAACGGTATATCTGGGAAAGTTATCGTTCGTTTCGTTGTCGACAAGAATGGTGAGATTTCACAGGTAACTGT
This sequence comes from Bacteroidales bacterium, assembly GCA_049315325.1. Classification (GTDB taxonomy): domain Bacteria; phylum Bacteroidota; class Bacteroidia; order Bacteroidales; family UBA7332; genus CAXXIC01. The sequence continues at coordinate 34,180 of JBMOKJ010000005.1, read as the reverse complement.
TTTAAGAGGTATTGGTGGTGGTTGCGATGAAGAGGCTATCCGAATCGTAAAACGCATGCCTCATTGGAAACCAGGTAAGCAAGGAGGTCGTTCAGTACCTGTGTGGTTTACCCTTCCGATCGCATTTCAAATTGCACAGTAACGAGAAACGATGAGTAGAAAATTTAGTTTTCTATTTTTGAAGTACCTGAAATTCACTATGCCCTTCATCTATATGATGCTGGGCATAGTGTTAATTTTTTTCAGAGATGCGCTATTCCAATTGTCGGGTTACACCCGAACGATATTTGGGATAGCCCTGATAGCTTATGCCGGACTGAGAGCTTATCAAACATTTATCAAAGAGAGACAAAATGAAGACCACGATTAATCTTGTGCTGACCGCTTGCTTGGGTCTGCTTTTGTTTGGCTGTAGTGGTAAATCGACCAACAGCACACCGAACTCAGGCAAAGCAAAAATCGCTTGCGACGAAACATTGAAACCAGTATTTGAGTCTGAAATCGATGTATTTTCGGCAGAATATCCTGCAGCAAAGATTGAATGCAAATATCACCCGGCCAACGAGTCACTCGAATTGCTGTTTAAAGACAGCGTCCAGGCGGTGATATGCTCGCGTATGCTCACCAAGAAAGAGATGGAGTATTTCAAAACCAAGGCACTCTATCCGCGCCATGCTTTAGTGGCGGTGGATGCTATTGCACTGATTATCAACAAATCGAACCCCGACAGCCTAATGACGGTTGATCAGATTCGAGACATTCTGACTGGGAAAATCACCCGTTGGAATCAACTAAATCCTAAATCATCGAACAAACCGATTCGCGTGGTATTCGACAACGAACGCTCCAGTATTGTATCATACTGTTCCGACTCGATTTGCGGTGGAAAAATGGATGTAAAAAAATTATATGCGCTCGATTACAATAGAGACGTGATTGATTACGTTTCAAAGAATAAAGACGTACTTGGTTTTATTGGCGTAAACTGGATCAGCAATCAAAACGATTCGCTGCACCTTTCGTTTCATAACTCCATACGTGCGGTAGCCGTCAGCAACGGGGCAGAGGCCCGCGCCGACAACAGCTATCTTCCTTATCAGGCATACATGGTCGATCAGTTGTATCCGTTCACCCGAAACATCTATTTCATCGACGCAGAGCCTTACAACGGGTTAGCCACCGGGTTTTCTAACTTTGTAGCGAGCGAAAAAGGACAACGCATTATTTTGAAATCGGGAATACTCCCAGCCATAGCACCCACACGCTTAGTCAGTGTTCGTTCATCTTACTAAGATAAACTATATCAACAACAAATTCACATTACAATTATGAGGTCATTCATTGTTTCATTAGGCATCTTACTTATCGCATCGACCAACCTCCTGGCTCAGGATGGATTGGCAAAAAGCATTAAACTGATCGACGAAATGCAATTTAACGCAGCTGTTGTATCGCTCAATCAGCTTCCTACATCCGTAGAAAAAGAGTATCAACTAGGTAAGGCATTTCTCTACCTAGCTCAATCTGATAGTGCGACAGCACATTTCAATAAAGCGGCACAAATCGAACCCAAAAGCATCTATACCAACTTATCTTTGGGTGCTGTCGAAATATTGAGAAAGAACAACGATACATCCGAAAATTACCTGAACAAAGCCCTTAAACAAGCCAAAAAGAGTGGTGAACTGATTGCAGAAGTGGCTTTAATCAGCGTGATTGGCCCCGTTAAAAACTTCGCGATGGCAACACAGGCTATTGAACGTGGCAAAGAGGTAACAACCCGTTCATCAGCACTCTACATTGCCATTGGCGATGTGGAACTGGCTCGCGGCGAATATGGCAATGCACTCAATGCCTACGAATGGGCAACTACATATGACAATACCAATCCGGTGTCGTTCCGCAAAATCGGAAACATCCAAACCTTGGCACGCGACTATAAAAACGGCGTGGTATCGCTGAAGAAATCGATTGAGTTGAACCCTGAGCAAATCTTGGTGTACAAGAACCTGAGCGACCTTCAGTTTTTGTTTGGTAAATATGCCGAATCACTCACCAACTACGAAACCTATTTGAGTAAAATTAAACCAACCATCGACGACAGAGAGCGTTACTCGTTGATTTTATTTTTCAACAAAAAATACGACGAGTCGTCGAAACAGATGGATGTGGTATTGGCCGAAAACCCAGGTACGCCAGTGCTTTTCCGTATTCGCGGATACTCTGCTTTCGAAACCGGCGACTACCAAAAAGGGGTAGAAGCTATGGCTAAATTCTTTGAATTGCAAAAACCTGAGAAAATCATCATTTCGGACTATATCTACTACGGAAAGCTGAATGAAAAAGTAAAAAATGACAGTTTGGCTATTGTTTATTTGAAGAAATCCACCGTAGCGGACAGCTCGAAAAACGACCTCTTCGATTTGTTGGCACAAGTGTATTCCCGCTCACATAAACACCTCGACGCGATAGGATGCTACAACCAAATGATTAAAAACGGACAACCTCAAGCCAACGGGCTCTATTCGATTGGTAAAGAGTACCTCTATATGGGAGCTTACCTCAAAAACATTGGAGATTCACTCATGAAAAAAAATGTGACTAATGACTACCTCGATAAAGCTAAAGTCGCATTCCAAGGAGCAGACAGTACTTTCAGCATGCTGAATACCGTGCTACCCTCTTACATCAAAGGCTACATGCTACGTGCGCAGGCGTTAGTTTACCTCGACCCTGAATCGAAACTGTGGTTGGCTAAACCAGTGTATGAACAAGTGGCAGGTATGATGGAAGCAGACCCTGCAAAAAACAAACGTAACTTGATTGAAGCCTATAAATACCTAGCAGCTTACCACTTCATGTGCTACTTCCGCGACTACAAAACCGATAAGAATGCGGCTGCTGTAAGTCGTCAGAATACTATTTCTTACAACGAGAAAATCGTAGCTTTAGATCCTTCAGACACCAACGCAAAAGAGTCGTTAGCCCTTTTGCTTAAAAAGTAAAAGATACGCATAAAAGAGACCTGAAACGAGGGGCAGAAAAATATTCTGCTCCTCGTTTTGCTTTATACTGGAAGGAAAATGATACATGAAATTAATAGGAATTAGAAGTTCGGGGTTTTTCAAAAGGAATATATTTGTATCTTTGTAAATCATTCAAGAAAATAGCCCGTTTTGGTAGATCAAACTTTCTATATTATCCTTAAAGGTATGCTTATTGGCATTTTAGTATCGGCACCAATGGGACCGGTGGGTGCACTCTGCATACAACGAACGCTGAACAAAGGCCGCTGGCATGGTTTTGCCACCGGAGTGGGAGCCATGTTTTCAGATGTCTTCTACGCCATTATGGTGGGGATGGGAATGAGCTACATACTCAATTTTATATCGAAAAACGAGACTGCCATACAAGTGATTGGAAGCATTCTTTTATTGGGTTTTGGTATCGTGCTCTTCCGCTCAAACCCCATTAAGACCTTTCAAGAACAGAAAAAAAACATCACCACCTATACGCAGGATTTGGTGACTGCATTCTTTATTACGCTCTCCAATCCGCTGATTATCTTTCTGTTTATTGCGCTTTTTGCCCGACTCAACTACTACAACGATGACTTTACATTGGGACAACACATCCTGGGTTTTGCCTCCATCGCAGCAGGAGCTTTACTTTGGTGGTTTATCGTGACCTACTTCTTTGGCAAGTTGCGCAGTAAATTCAACCTTCGCCGTTTGTGGGTTCTCAATCGCATTATTGCCTCCATCGTCATTAGTATTTCGCTGCTCGGATTGGCTTACAGCATGTTTTACAACGTGAAGGAGCAGAAGAAGAAAATTGAGAACAAAATGATAGAGATGTCTAAAAAGATTCCGATTTAAGCGCCGAATCGGAAGCTAATGTCTGTAATAACCAGTTTGATGAAGTCACTATCGATTCCCTTTTTCTCCGATTTGAGCAACTTGCCTTTGAACGAAATCGACCTCATGCTGAAGTCCGAAGCTCCCAAACACGAAATCGACATTCTGAATTGGCCAACACTCTACCCTACTAGTCCTACCACTACGTTTACCCTCGTCAGAGATCAGAAGCAGTTGTATATTCGCTATCAATCGACTGCTAAGAGCTTAAAAGCGACTTATTCGGAAGATTTATCGCCAGTATGGACAGACAGTTGCGTCGAACTCTTTGTACAAGTGCTGGGCGACGCTCGTTACACAAACTTTGAGTTCAACTGCATTGGGGTGTGCTACGCTGCCAAACGGATTTCGCGCGAAGAGTTCACACTCCTTACCGTTTCTGAGTTGAACAAAATAGGTCGATATACAAGCCTGCCTCAAGAGCCCTTTGATGAAAAAAATGGGGACTTTGAGTGGAATCTGCTCGTTGCAATTCCGTTCGACTTGCTTGGTATTGACTCGGCTCATTTACCAACCAAAATCAGGGCTAATTTCTATGCCTGCGCCAATGGTTTGCAGCAACCCTATTTTGTGAGTTGGAGTCCGATAGAGACCCCAAAACCCGATTTTCACCGACCCGAATTCTTTGGAGAATTATCTTTTTGATCCTATAACCAACAGTTTGGACGATGCCCTAATAGATTGTCCGACCATTTACAAGCAACACAATGAACAACAGAATTACTACCCTATTCGGCATCGAATATCCAATCATCCAAGGCGGCATGGTGTGGTGCAGCGGATGGCGACTGGCTTCGGAAGTGAGCAAAGCCGGTGGTTTAGGTTTAATTGGAGCCGGGTCGATGCACCCCGAAGTGCTCCGCGAACACATTCGCAAATGCCAAGCAGCCACAAGTAAACCATTCGGAGTGAATGTTCCACTGATGTATCCCGAAATCGAAACCCTGATGTCGATTATTGTAGAAGAGGGAGTCAAAATCGTTTTCACTTCGGCAGGAAATCCGAAGGCATGGACCAAATTTCTGCAAGACAAGGGAATTGTGGTGACACACGTGATTGCCAACGCGAAATTTGCCTTGAAATGTGCGGAGGCGGGCGTAGATGCAATTGTGGCTGAAGGCTTTGAAGCCGGTGGGCACAACGGACGCGAAGAGACAACCACCCTTTGCTTAATACCACACATCAGCGAAGTGACTAATCTGCCTCTTATTGCAGCCGGAGGTATCTCCACCGGAAAAAGCATGCTCGCAGCGCTGTCGCTTGGTGCCGAAGGTGTGCAGGTGGGTACCGCTTTTGCCCTTTCGCAAGAGAGCTCAGCCAGCGAAGCATACAAGCAACGCTGCCTTAACCTACCCGAAGGCGACACCATCCTTTCGTTGAAGAAACTTTCGCCCACCCGAATTATCAAAAATGAATTCTTCAAAGAGGTAGAAGCACTTGAAAACCAGGCTGCAAGCGTAGAAGAGATGCGAGCACTACTGGGTAAAGGACGCTCTAAAAAAGGCATTTTTGAAGGTAATCTCGTAGAGGGCGAACTCGAAATCGGACAAGGAGCCACGCTTGTAAAAGAGATTCTACCCGCCGGAAAAATCGTCGCAAGTTTCGTAGAAGAATACAATGCTGCGTTAAAAGCGTTATCTTCGCTCTAAAATAGACAAACAATCATTCAAAATTAGTTTAGATGGAAATCACAGGAAGAATCGTGCAGCTATTGCCGCTGCAATCAGGACAAGGGAAAAACGGAGTTTGGAAAAAACAAGATTATGTTATTGAGTTTGCCAACGGTCAATATTCCAAAAAAGTTTGTTTCAATATTTGGGGTGACAAAATCGATGCCTTTCAACTGATAGAAGGAGAAGAGGTAAAAGTAGAATTCGACATCGAAAGCCGTGAGTTTAATGGCAGATGGTACACAGACGTGCGGGCATGGAATGTGTCGAGACTGGGAGCAATAACCGGAGCAGAACAACGCCAAAAAAACACCCCTCCAACTTCCTCCGAAACAAATTTCCTGAATCAGGAACCGGGCTCAGATTTGCCATTCTAATCTTAAAAATGCATAAAAAGCAAAAATTAAAGGCTTAGAATAAATTTATATGTTGTAAAACATAAAATATATATTATCTTTGTACTGTGTTTTTCATGGTATTAGATTTAAGGTTAATAAGGGTTTAGGTTGTCGTGATGACAACCTTTTCTTTTTTACACCAATTTGAGCCCTTTGTCCAATTCTTTTTTCAATTACGAAAGCGATTTCTATCCAAATTATTTCTATATTTGTTTACCTCAAAACAAAAAGCGCATTAATGGATAACCGCATTAAACTCAAAGTATTTGGAATCACTATAAGCCAAGTCGAAACTGGTGCTTATGCACTCATACTGGGTGAATTAGACAATTCACGCAGAATTCCCATTATTGTTGGTGCATCAGAGGCGCAATCAATAGTTATTCAATTAGAAAAAATAACACCGCGGCGTCCACTAACTCACGATTTATTTCAAGCTTTTACGCAAGCTTACGGCATACGATTAAAAGAAGTCTTTATATACAAAATGGAGGCAGGCGTTTTCTATGCCGAGCTATTGTTTGACGACGGTGAGCGCCAAGTGAAAATCGACTCCCGCACTTCAGATGCTATTGCTATTGCGCTACGTGCTCGATGCCCAATTTATACCACTGAGAACATAATGGAAGAAGCTGGTGTAATTATCGAAAACAAACAGCAAGACAGTGAACCTAATGAAGATATAAGCGAGAGCGATGAATTTGAAGATTTATCGTTAGAAGATCTTCAAGAAAAACTCGAAGATGCAATTAACGACGAGAACTACGAGTATGCTTCGAGACTTCGAGATGAAATAAAAACCCGATCCAACAAGTAAAAGATGCATATATTTTATACACCAGACATACAAACCACCCTCGATCTACCAGAAGAAGAATCGTTACACTGCACGAAAGTGCTTCGATTGGCTGAAGGTAATGAGATTATGCTCGCTGACGGGAAAGGGTTCTTTTACAGGGCAAGAATAGTTCGCGCACATCACAAACGCTGTGCTGTAGAGATTATTGAACAAACCCCTGAGCAAAACAAAAGAGACTTTGGGATTAGCATTGCCATTGCACCCACAAAAAGCATCGACCGAATTGAGTGGTTCGCTGAAAAAGCAACCGAAATTGGCATCGATAGTATTTCATTTATACGTAGTCGCTATTCGGAGCGTAAAGATCTGAAAGAAGAAAGAATACTGAAAATATTGGTCTCGGCAATGAAACAATCGATGAAAGCAACTTTGCCAAAAATGCATTCAATGATTGAGTTTTCAGAATTCATCAAACAACCTTTTGAAGGAATAAAATTTATCGCACATTGCCACTCTGAATCAGAACGAAGACTGCTCTCGAAGGAACAAATCGCAGGGAAAAATATTTTAGTCTTAATTGGCCCTGAGGGTGATTTCAGTGAAGACGAGGTTGCCTTGGCTCTAAAATCGGGATTTCAACCTATCTCTTTGGGAGATAGTCGTCTGCGCACCGAAACTGCAGCATTGATAACCTGCCACACGATTCACATTCTCAACAATCTCTAAATCCTCCTTCCTTTTTTTAGTTTTATGATGCAAAAAACTTGAAAGTAAGAACTCATTTCCGCCTATTTAGTTTATATTTGCACAGCCAACGAAAACCGAGTAAATTATCCGTCAAAAATTGTTGTTATGGCAGAAATAAAACTATTCTTTCAAGATGAAGGCCGCATTAAAATAAGCCGAAATATCGCTATCTTGAAGAAGATGCCCATATCAAGCTTCCTCTGGATTGACTTAAATGATGTAACGGATGAGATCGAAGAAGAGCTCGAAGAATTTCTCAAAATTTACATTCAGGAAGAAGAAGAGATCGAAGAGATTGAGATAAGCTCGCGTTATATTGAAACTTCGGACACTTTGGTGGCGAACTCCAACTTCTTGTTGGAAGATTTCGAAAAAGAACCAGTCTCTTTTATACTCAAAAACAACATCCTTGTCACCGTACGAAGTTGCGAATTACGTTCGTTCAACGAAACCGTGAAACGCATTTTTGCCAGTCCAACAAGTTATCCAACTGGATTCCACGTTTTTGTTGCACTGCTCGAAACTCGAGTGGAACGTGATGCTGACTTAATCGAGGAATTAACTGGTGAAATATCAACGCTGAGTAAAGCCATTTCGGATGTTGACGAAGATATACTATTGGAAATCAAAAACATGCTCGACAAAACGATGTCTATTCGTGAGAATATCATCGACAAACAACGTGTAGTTTCGAATATGTTGAAAAGTGAAATTTTCCCGAATGAGCTCAAGCCTAAACTATCCATCATTGTTAAGGACATTAACTCACTGATTGAACACACCAAGTTCGGGTTTGAACGTTTGGACTACCTCCAAGATACTTTCCTCGGTTTGGTAAACATCGAACAGAATAAAATCATCAAGATTTTTACTGTGGTTTCAGTAATCTTTATGCCTCCCACATTGATAGCAAGTATCTATGGGATGAACTTTAAGCATTTGCCTGAACTCGATTGGAAGTTTGGTTATCCGATTTCGATTTTGATGATGATTAGCACCTGCGGATTTATCCTCTATTATTTCAGGAAAAAGAAGTGGCTTTGAGGCTCAAAATAAAAGATTTGAAACGCTTTGGACTATTTGTCTGAAGCGTTTCTTGTTTTAAATGGAATGCCGTGATCTACATAATAGACACCAAACAAAATTAGGACTGTTCCAATAATGGCATAAATAGTTATCTGCTCATTCAATAAAACCACGGATGTAATTAGAGTGATGATTGGAATAAAATAGATGTAATTGCTTGTGCGAACTGTACCCAAGTGTTTAATAGCACTATTCCACAAAACAAAGCAGATAGACGAGGCAATTACCGATAGGAAAAGCAAATTTAGCAGAACATCGATGTGTAAAATCGCTTTGGAGTCAAATTGAAAAGGTTCAATCGCAAAGAAAGGCAACATCGATACGATTCCATAGAAAAAGACTTTTCGGGTAATGTAGAAAATATCGTATCGTCCATCTAATTTTTTCATGATTACTGAATAGAAAGCCCACGAAATCGCGGCACCCACAGATAGTAAATCACCTAATGGATTTAGCTTTAGAATAAATTTACCGTTAAACACAACAAATGCAACCCCAACCAAAGCCATAAGTGAACCGACTAGCAGATTTCGATTCAAACGTTCACCTTTCAACACCAAATGCGCTAAGAAAGCAGTGAATATTGGCGCAGTAGTCACTATCAATGCGACATTCGATGCCATTGTGATTCGAAGTGCACTATTTTCGGTTATAAAATAGAGTGTTCCACCACACAGTCCAAGCAGAAAAAAAAGCAATTCGTCACGCCAGCCACTGAATTTGTAACTTTTCGGATGTATTGCCCATAACACTATGTACGCTATCACAAAACGATATAACATAATTTCGGCAGGCGTCAAGCCGTGATTTAGCAGCACTTTGGTCGATACTAAGGTTGTCCCCCAAAGAAGCGCCGTACAGAAGGCTAACATATGATAAAACCGATTGCTTTTAGCTTGCATAATCAAATCCGGTCGAGATGTTTATACTCTTCAACAAACTTCACCAAATCTGGGAAAAAGAGCTGAAAATTCGATTGTAGTTGCTCAAAATTCGATTGCAGAAATTCGATTGCCAAATCCGGAGAAATCGCAGGCGTTTTATGTCGCTCCATAATCTGCATCGACTCTTTCAATCCTTCGAACGAGGCATATTTACCCAACCGATGTGTTGTGATAAAGTGCCAAATAAAACCTTTTACCCGATCTGGAAGATAACGGTAGTTAAGTGTTGCCGCGCCATAAAATCCCAACGAAAATTTGGTTAAAGAGCGATTATTAGAATAACTGTCAAAATTCGTAGCGAGAAAATGATCGAAATACAAATCAGAAACAATTCCAGAATAACGACCAAATGAGCTTCTCAATAGGGCTGTCGTCTCCCGCACCACTGGATGAGCATCTGTGTAACTGTCAATTTGTCGGTGCAGTAATATCCCACGTCGGATTTCATTAGGATAATTATCGTACTGATTCCCTTTTACAAAATCGCCTATAAAATTACCCACTTGTCGTTGAGCGATATTATCCGATAAATATATGTGTGCGAGGTAGTTCATTATTTCCCGATACAAAAGCGTCTGAAAATGGTATGCAAAATCTCGTTGGCGCTAATTTTACCCGTAATTTCGGCTAAATAGTGCATACATTCGCGAATATCCTGAGCCAAGAAGTCAGCAGAAATGCCATCATTCATTCCATCAATCACTCTTCGTATGGCTTCATTCGCTTTGGTCAGTGCTTCGTAGTGGCGGAGGTTAGTCACAATTACATCGTTTGACGAAACTTTGGGCAGATGAGCCATTTCTACAAGCAACTGTTGAAGTTCGTCTGTATTTGTTCTTTTTTTTGCCGAGATAAAAAGAGTCTTCTGCTCAGGGAAAAGAGCTGCTAGGGTCGATTTGTCGGCAATTTTATCGGCTTTATTAAATAGAATCAGTAGCGCTTTGCCTTCGATAACTGGTAAAATACGTTCTGCTAGCTCCTGTATATTCCCCATTGAGCTTGTGGCATCAATCATCCAAAGCACGATTTCAGCTTGTTCTACCTTTTGAAATGTGCGTTCAATACCAATGTTTTCTATTACATCGGTCGTCTCACGAATTCCAGCTGTGTCGATAAACCGGAAGGTGATGCCACCAATGTTTATCACATCTTCAATTACGTCTCGCGTCGTTCCATGAATATCACTAACGATTGCTTTTTCTTCTTTTAATAAAAGGTTCAGCAGTGTCGATTTTCCTGCATTGGTTTCGCCGATGATTGCAACCGGAACACCATTTTTAATCGCATTGCCAACGCTGAACGAATCTGCCAGTTTTTTTATGATAGATTCTATTTCTGTAGCCAATCCTTTCAAATTAGTACGATCGGCAAACTCGACATACTCTTCGCTGAAATCGAGTTCGAGCTCAATCAAAGCTGCAAAATCCAGTAACCGTTCACGCAGCAAATCCAGCTCTCGGCTGAAACCTCCTTTCATCTGATTGAGCGCCAATTTGTGTGTGGCAGCAGAAGTCGATGCGATTAAATCGGCAACTGCTTCAGCTTGCGATAGGTCCATTTTGCCATTTAGAAAAGCGCGCTGAGTAAATTCGCCGGGTTGTGCGAGGCGACAACCGCCTTCGATAAGCAGTTTCAAAATCGTTTGCTGAATAAACATCGATCCATGGCAAGTGATTTCCACCGTATCTTCTCCGGTAAACGAGCGAGGATTTCTGAAAACTGCAACAAGCACTTCGTCAATCGCTTCACTTTTATCCATAATTGCACCAAACGCAAGAGTATATGCCTTTTGACCCTCTACAGTTTTACCATTTTTAAATGGAGTGAAAATTTTGTCACAGATTTCCAGCGAATTGCTCCCTGAAATACGGATAAGCGCTACACCACCCACTCCCGGAGCAGATGAGACGGCACATATTGTATCTTCTTGAAAAACGGGATTTATCATTATTGATCGTTTATGTGTGCAAAGCTACAATATTTTTTTGTTGTACGTTTTTAACCATTTTATTTCTTTTTAATCCATTAAATTCCATCTATCTTTGCCGCGAAGAAAATCGCCTTATTATCTAGGTGAAAATAAATCCCGCTAACCAAAGAAAAACTTGTTATTAACCCTAAATTCAATCTAAATGAAACGTTTCCAGATTTACCTAATTATGTTTTGTTTGTTACTTAGTGCTACTTATTCAAAAACGCTACAAACGGCAACAAAAAAACAACTTCAGTGGTTTGAACAAAAAGTATGGCTTCAAGGCATTGCTCCTCAGCCCGATCCATCAATAAATATAGCCGCATTCGCTAGTCATTTCCAGAAATACCCCGACCGATGGAACCTTGTTTTCAAATTTATGAAAGATAACGATCTGAAAACATTGCCACTTGGCAAACAAACTCTCAGCGATGCGGTATCAATTAATGTACAGGAATACACGTCGAAAGATCCAGGGGAAGAACGTTTCGAAGGGCACCGCGCTAACATTGATCTACAATATGTGGTTTCAGGAAAAGAGTTGATTGGTATCACGCAACCCAATTTGGCAAAAGAGGTGGTTGTGTATGACGCTGTGAAAGATTATGCGGGATTCAAAGTGTCGCCAATTTGCTATCATTCGGCTACGTCTGAGCGATTCTTCCTGTTTTTCCCAACAGATTTGCACTTGCCTGGCATACAGTATGGCGAAAAAGCACCAATTCGCAAGGTGGTTTTCAAAATCAAAGTAGATTAATCGACGCAAATTATTCTTGCAAAAAAGCAAAACCGCTAGTTATCCGATTTTTAGATAAAAAAGTTTTGTAATTCGAAGAAAAGGTCTACCTTTGCAAGCCGATTATTATCAAACTTAAAAAGTGTGATAACAAGGATGTTAAACAAGTTGTGTCCGACGAGTGTAAACATCTGATTTCTAGTAATTAATAATTTAAAAAACAAAAAGCAGTGGATACTTTAAGTTACAAAACCATTTCTGCGAACAAAGCAACAGCTCAGAAAGAGTGGATCGTGGTAGATGCCACAGATCAGGTTTTGGGACGTCTTTGCACAAAAGTTGCGAAACTTTTGCGTGGCAAATACAAACCAAGCTACACTCCTCACGTAGATTGCGGAGATAATGTGATTATTATCAATGCAGACAAATTCAAATTAACAGGCAACAAGTTGACCGACCGTGTTTACTTGACGTATACCGGCTATCCCGGTGGTCAGAGAGAAAACTCTCCACAATCTCTTTTGAAAAAAGGAGAAGAGCGTCTCTACAAAAAGGTAGTAAAAGGTATGCTTCCGAAAAACAAATTGGGCGCAAAACTTATAACTAATCTATTTGTATACGCGGGTACAGAGCATCCTCATCAAGCTCAAACACCGAAGTCTATTGATATAAACTCTCTTAAATAATCGATATGGAAGCAGTTAATGCAATCGGAAGAAGAAAAGCAGCAGTTGCTCGTGTTTTCGTTACAGCAGGAAGCGGTAAAATCGTTATCAACAAACGTGAACTTGACAATTACTTTCCATCGACCATTTTACAATACGTTGTAAAACAACCTTTAAACAAACTAGGCGTTGTTGAATCGTATGATATCCGAGTGAATCTCGGTGGTGGTGGTTACAAAGGTCAAGCAGAAGCATTGCGTTTAGCAATTGCACGTGCATTGGTAAAGATTAATCCAGAAGACAAATCAGCTTTGAGAAAAGAAGGATTTGTTACTCGTGATCCTCGCTCTGTGGAACGTAAAAAACCGGGTCAACCAAAAGCTCGTAAAAGATTCCAGTTCAGCAAACGTTAATATTTTTTTTGCGGTGCTTGCTGAAATACAGTGTTTAGTATCCAAATTACCAAGACTTTCTTCACTTTATCGACGAATGCAAACTACTTGGTGATTGAATTAGTTGAATGTAAACGTATTAAAAAAACAAAACAATGTCAAGAGTAAATTTTGAACAATTATTAGAAGCCGGCTGTCACTTCGGACACTTAAAAAGAAAATGGAATCCGGCAATGGCTCCTTACATCTTTATGGAGCGCAATGGTATCCACATCATTGACCTTTACAAAACTGTTGCTAAAGTAGATGAAGCAGCAAACGCACTCAAATCGATTGTGAAATCAGGAAGACGTGTACTATTTGTTGCTACAAAAAAACAAGCTAAAGACGTAGTTGCTGAAAAAGCATCTTCTGTAAATATGCCTTACGTGATCGAGCGCTGGCCAGGTGGTATGCTTACCAACTTCGCGACTATCCGTAAAGCGGTTAAAAAAATGTCATCAATCGACAAAATGGAGAAAGATGGTACATTTGATAACCTTTCAAAAAGAGAAAAACTTCAAGTAACTCGCCAACGTGCGAAATTGGAGAAAAACTTAGGTAGTATCGCCGATTTGTCTCGCCTTCCAGCTGCAATTTTTGTAGTTGACGTGATGAAAGAACACATCGCTGTGGCTGAAGCAAAACGTCTCGGTATTCCAGTTTTCGGAATTGTTGATACAAACTCGAATCCAAAAGATATCGACTTCATGATTCCAGCTAACGATGATGCAACAAAATCTGTAGAGGTTATCCTCGAAGCTTTGTGTGCTGCTATGATTGAAGGTTTGGAAGAACGCAAAGTTGAAAAAATCGACTCAGAAGTAGTAGATGCGCCAGCTGCAAAACGCGAACGCAAACCTAAAACTGTGAAAAAAGAGAGAACTAAAAAAGAGGACGAAGAAGCGTTGAACGCTAAAGTCGCTGACAAGTTCAAATCTGACGAAGAGTAATCTTATTTAGCTGCCAATACGAGTAGCGAACTACACTTTCGTTGGAAATGTGATTCGGTATTCGTATTGAGTAGCTTTTTTTATGCAGAATATTTTTTAACACATTAAATAAAGAATTATTATGGCTGTAACTATGGCTGATATCACCAAGCTCCGCACAATGACGGGTGCTGGTATGATGGATTGCAAAAATGCCTTGACTGAAGTAGATGGCGACTTCGACAAAGCAATGGATATTATTCGCCAAAAAGGACAAGCTGTGGCTGCAAAACGTTCAGATCGTGAAGCATCTGAAGGTTGTGTATTAGCTGCAACTAACAATCAATTTGCTGCTATCGTAGCATTGAAATGTGAAACAGACTTTGTGGCTAAAAACGAAGGTTTTGTTGCCTTAACCCGTTCTTTCTTGAATGCTGCGTTAGATGCTAAAGCTACATCTTTGGATTCTGTTTTGGCATTATCAATCGATGGTCGCACAATTTCTGAATTAATCACCGACAAAATCGGTGTTACTGGTGAGAAAATGGAAATCGGCTTCTACGAATTTGTAGAAGCACCTGCTGTTGTAGCCTACATCCACCCAGGTAACAAATTGGCTACCATTGTTGGGTTCAACCAAGAGAGCGTTGAAACTCAAGTGGCAAAAGACGTGGCAATGCAAGTTGCAGCAATGTCTCCTATCTCTTTGAACAAATCAGATATGCCTGCATCGGTAGTTGAAAAAGAACTTCAAATTGGTCGTGAAAAAGCGCGCGAAGAAGGCAAACCAGAAAATATGTTGGAGAAAATTGCTGAAGGTCGTTTAAATAAATTCTACCAAGACTCAACATTGTTGGCTCAAGCATTTATCAAAGACTCAAAAATCAGCGTTGAGCAATACTTAACGTCTCAATCTAAAGGTTTGACTGCAACAGCTTTCAAACGTGTTACATTGAACCAAGAGTAGACTTACTCGAATAACAAAACAGAAAGGGCAGATTTCTTTGTGAAGTCTGCCCTTTTCTTATTCAATTAAATGTGCTTTTACTCAGCAACTGCTGGTTTCTCTTCAGCAGTGAATGTGGTAATCCCTTTTTCAACTAGGAGATTATACCATGCCAATACCTTCTTGATATCTGTCGGATAAACGCGATCGCGATCGTAAGTAGGTAATACGGTAGCAAAATAAGATTTCATACCATTGACATCATTCTTGAAGTCTAGTTTTATCAAGTTACCTGCTTCTTTGTCGAATATCAACTGAAACACTTCTCGCAATGGTTTCTCTTCCTCATCAGTATAGATCGCAATGTCGTTCAACGAAATCACTTTATCGCGTGAATGAGCAGGGATTTTCTTTCCGTCCAACAACGATTCAACAATAAGTGCCGATTTACCTTGAGAAAGCAATTTGTATAATCCTGGTTTTCCAGAGATTGAAAGTATTGTTTTAAGCATAAATTATGTTTGTAAAATTTAGAACACAAATATAGAAAGGATAAAGGGAGGCGCAAAAAGGAAAATGTTTTTAATTGTTAAGAATTGCGTAGCTCCTTCAAAATCTGATTGATTTGAGGAATAATGGCTCTTGAACGATCATTGACAACAACGAAATCAGCCAAACACTCCCTCGTTTCATCATCCATTTGAGCCTCAATTCTCAATCGGATTTGCTCTTCACTCAATCCATCTCGTGCCAAAACGCGCGCTATTCGAAGTTCGATAGGTGCACTCACTACTACAATTTTATCGAGAAGTGGAGAAAGCTCTGATTCGAATAAAATAGCTGACTCAATAGCCACAATATCTCTATTCTGTATCGACGACCACTGTAGAAAATCTTTACGAACTTCGGGGTGAACTATGGCATTCAACTGCCTAAGCATATCAGTATCACCAAATACCCGCTGTGCCACATAGCTCCGATTTAATTGCGAATCACTGTAGCTACTATCACCAAGCAAATCAACAATCTTTCGTCGAATGGTGTTCGAGGTATTCATCAATCGTTTTGCTTCTGTATCGCTATTATACACAGGTATTCCGTTAATTTGAAGCAAATTCGAAACGACCGATTTACCACTTCCTAGTCCGCCTGTGACACCAATTTTAATCATTGCCCATCCTCCATCAACACTTCCACCTCAGAGGGTTGAAAACGCACTTTTGAAACGTATTTAGTCGAATGAACCAAGCGAACTGGATATTTCGCATCCACGCCTCCTTTTGAAGAATCATAGTCCACAATCAATCTGAAATCGCGAGCATCGACTTTGTCGTATTTACTAATCGCCACGCGACAAACAACATTTGTCTTAACGGGGAAGAGTCTCATTTTGTAACCAACTGGCGCACCGACACCATCAATCGCCACCTCCATATTCTTCTCGGTAAATGGTTCAACCGGAACTATCACCTGCACACTGTTGGGGACAATCTTTACACCTTCTATTCGCTGAAGGTGGACTGTGGTATGTAGGGTGTCTTTCACATTGTGAGATTGCAGTAATTCAGAAAACACGGTCTCAACCTCTTTGAGCTTTTGTTTAGGTGCATATATTGTTACTGTGGATGGAATTACACGAATGGAACCACTTATTCCACAAGCAGAAGTTGTTGAAATAGCTGTTAAAAGCGTAATAGGCATCACTTTCGATTCACCTCTCGAGAATAAGATGGTTAGCGATTCCGGGAAAATAGAGGAAATTTCGATACTGGGTACAAATTTCTTCTGGAGTTGCGACACAATGAGATCTGGTGTTATAGTAGCACTACCTCGACGCAATGATAACTCATTGTAGTCTATTCGAAATGCAGGAATTGGACGAGAAAAATAATAACTTAGGATTGTGGCACCTTTATCTTTTATATTCACAGTCAGACACTTAGGTAATTCCGAGGTCAATAGTACGTTACGAGGTACATTAACAATCTCTACCGGCACAAGTATCTGATTTTCAAGACTCTCCTTCATCCACTGCAAAAACCAGAAAAAGGCTGAAATAAACAGAAACACAAAAAAAGTGAGAAGCTCTTTCTTGCGCTGTCCGCGAAAAGAGTCTCTCACCTTTGTAAGAAAGGGTTTGCTTTCGTTCTTGTTTTTGTCAAACCAACCCATTAGACCAAGGTTTGATTACTTGGTCTCAACATCAGCACTTGATGCAAACACAGCCACTTTATCCACTTTGATGTGAACACTTGGAGCTACTTCGATCAACATCACTGAGTCTTGAATCTCTTTAATTTTGCCGTGAATTCCACCTGAAGTCACCACTTTATCGCCTGGTTTCATTGCTTCGCGTGCTTTAGCAATCTCTTTTTGGCGTTTCGTTTGTGGACGAATCATAAAGAAATAAAACACAGCGACAATCAAAACCATCATTACGATACCTTGGTATCCACCTCCACCAGCTTGTAGCAATACGCTTAATAATTTCATAATTAAAATAATTTACAGATGATAAATTGAGTTTTATATCACAAATATAGGAACTTTTATTTAGTTCTTCAATATCTTCTTTTCAGATTTAAGTTGATTGATAATACTATCGAGCACTCCGTTTACAAACACACCACTTTTTGGAGTGCTGTAGGCCTTTGCAAGCTCGATGTATTCATTCAATGTCACGTTGACAGGAATGGACGGGAAGTTCAACAATTCTGCCACAGCAGTCTGCATAATCACAATATCCATAAACGCAATGCGCTCCATTTCCCAATTTTTGGTGTGTGCATCAATTAGCTCACGATACTCTTTTTCTTTCAGTATTGACTGACAGAAAAGAGTGAATGCAAAATCACGATCGTCTGATGCTTTAAACATGGGCAACAGAGCTTGATTTTCACCGCTCTCGGGTTTAAACTGCTTAATTGATTTCAACACAAATGTGCCAATCACATCCAAATCGTCGTTCCAATAGAGGCTAATACTCTCCAACACTTCGCTCAGATATTCATCTTCGAGAATCAGATTTTTGAACGTACTGCGCCAAAATTCGCGATCGGCGGCATAGCTCACTTCAGTCTCAGCAATGTATGACTGATAAAGCTCCGATGTTAACACTTTATCCAACATTTGCTTCAGAAATTCTGATTCGTTTGTCCACGAAATTTTCTGATTGTTGCAATACTTCTGAAAGTCAAGATTTGACTTCAATTGTTTGATAAACTGATTATCAATAAACCTGAGGCTTGGATTTTTATCTGATGCCGATGGTAGATATTTGTTGCGGGCACTGTCTAATTTTCTTTCTTGAAGTTCAGTGAGTTCAACCATCAGAAGTAGCATAAAATGGTACAATTCGTAAGATTTTTCGAGGCTAAACATCAACTCTTTTTCTGCGGCAGCGAGAGAGCGATCTTCCTTCTGGTAGAAGGAGTAAATCAGCTGCATCACTTTCATTCGAATGAGGACACGATTTATCATCTTTTAAAGGAGCAATTTTTACGCTGCAAAGATACAATTTTCCCTCGACTTCACATCAATAAACTGCAAATATCCTTTTTTAGGGACGATGAATTAAAAACCATCACAAAATACTTTGATATTCAGAAAATAAGTTGCAACTTTACCAAACATACTTACACATATGTACTTTCTCCTTTTTGGGACACACACTAAATTACTACTTACACTTTCGACCCATGGAAAAATCTGACCAAGAAATCATTTTTTCAAAAAGCGTGAAATCGGGGAAACGAATCTATTACCTTGATGTTAAAAGGAATAGGAAAAATGATTTTTTCATAGCTATTACTGAAAGCAAGAAAGTCGTCACAAATTCAGGAGAAATGCCTCAAGTAACTTTCGAGAAACATAAACTATTTCTCTACAAAGAAGATATGGAGAATTTCCAAAACGGATTATTTGAAGTAATTTCATTTATTAATAATAATAGTGAAGATGAAATCGAAAAGGCCGAAGCTATCGATATTAAATTCCATGATTTTGAATAATCTTGCAAATCAATTAGCATCACAATTTGACTACATCACTAATCCATAAACACTTCACCACAAATATTATTACTATATTTGCACTCCAAAATAGTAATAATGAGCACACAAATTAAAACCATTGTTTTCGACTTAGGAGGAGTTCTCTACGACTTAGACCGCGAAAAATGTGTATCCGCGCTGGTGGATTTAGGCCTTCACAATGCAGATGAACTTCTGGGCAACTACAAACAATCCGGCATATTTCAACAATTAGAAGAAGGCACCATTTCAACCGCATTTTTCTACAACTCAATTAGAGAACTTATTGGCAAAGAGGTGACAGACCAACAGATAAAAAAAGCTTGGGATGCCTTTTTAGTTGAAATACCCGACTATAAACTCGAAATGCTCGAGGCATTAAAAAGACGGTTCCAAATTCTGATGCTCAGCAATACGAACGCTATTCATTTCGCAGACGAAATTCCAAATGCATTTACCAAACATGGCAAGAACATTGGCTACTATTTCGATAAATGCTACCTTTCGTACGAAATGCAGTCGTCAAAACCACACGCTGAAATCTTTGAGAAAATGGTAGCCGACGCTGGGATTAAAGCTGAAGAAACACTGTTTATCGACGACTCACCCGCCAACATCAAAACCGCGCAAGAACTTGGATTTAAAACCTACTTGGCGAAACCATTGGAAGACTTCACTCATATTTTTGACGAACTAACTTGATGAGACTTATCTCGGGGAAAAATTTAATCAACAAGAAGCCAATTGCTGCTACCATTGGGTTTTTCGATGGCGTTCATTTGGGGCATCGTTACTTGATCGAACAGGTGAAAACGGTGGCTAAGCTTCGCAATATCCCTTCGGCTGTGGTCACGTTCAACGAACATCCGCGCAAAGTTGTTCAACCAGATTACGTACCCGAACTACTCACCTCAACAGACGAAAGACTAAAGTTGCTTGAGGAAAGCGGAATCGACATCTGCATTGTACTCGATTTCGACGCTTCATTAGCGCAACTGAGTGCACTCGAATTTCTCGAAAACGTGCTTAAAAAGCAACTTTCGGTAGAAGCTTTAGTCATTGGATACGACCATCGGTTTGGCAAAAACAGAACAGACAACTACGACGACTATGTGCGCTACGGAAATTCGGTAGGCATAAAAACAACCAAAGCCGAAGCGTTGCAGATCGACGGAGAGAATGTCAGCTCGTCGATTATTCGGAAAATGGTTTTATCTGGACAAATAGAAGAAGCAAACCACCTTTTAAGCCACCCGTACACTTTGCTAGGGACTGTGGTTGAAGGACAGAAACTCGGACGGACAATTGGATTTCCAACAGCAAATATACAACCGACTGATTCCAACAAAATCATCCCATCAAATGGGGTTTATGTTGTCGCAGTAACTTTGGACGAGAATAGGCTCTACGGCATGCTAAATATCGGGTTACGCCCAACAATTGCTGAGAATCTGCAACTCACCATTGAGGTTAATCTTTTTGACTTTGATGACGATATTTACCATCAATCAGTCGAAGTAGAATTTCTTCATAAATTACGTAACGAACGAAAGATGAGCGGTCTGAATGAACTGAAAGCACAGCTTTTCTCTGATAAAGAGCAGGCACTGCATTTTATTACAAAAAAAGGCTAAAGCAGTCTCCTGCAATAGCCTTTGTAAATCCGGATACTATCTCTTACTTTTTAACCGGAATCTCTCTTTTAATGCTTTGGTCGAGCGAAATCAACGTTTCTGTTGCAATCACCCCTTTTATCTCTTGAATTTTAGTGTTCACCAACTCCATTAGGTGCTCGTTGTCTTTCGCATAAAGCTTCACCAACATGGTGTATGGTCCTGTTGTGAAATGACACTCAACAATCTCAGGAATCTTCTCCAACTCGGGATAAACATTTTTATACAATGAACCTTTTTCGAGCTTCACACCAATGTAGGTACACGATCCGTAACCCAAAATTTTCGGACTAACCGTATAGCCAGAGCCGGTGATTACGTTCATATCAATCATACGTTGTACACGCTGATGAATAGCAGCTCTGGAAACACCGCACTCTGCAGCAACGTCTTTGAATGGAATACGTGCATTGTGTGAGATAATCTCCAAGATGTGCCTGTCTAGTGCATCAATCTTTTCCATAATTGTGTGTTTTATATTTTTACAATTTGTAAGCAAATATAATCAAAGTACTCAATGTACGCAACTTTCTGCAAAAAAAATATCATTTTCTCTTCATTATTGACAATTATTGACAAAATGCTATTTCAATATATCATCGCATTTGAGAAAAGAAAAACGGACAGACACTGCGTATGCACTATCTGTCCGTTAAAGGATATGGTGTTGTAAATATTATTTTGCTGGAGCTTGTTGTGGTGCTTTCACAGGTGCTTTCGCATCGAAACCTGGATTGGCAGCACCCGGCATTGGAGTGGTGGTTTGTTCTACTTTAATGGCAGCTTCATCAGACACTGCTTCTTGTTTTGGAAATGCCGCAATAATAATGCTTAAAACCATCATTGCGATTGCTAAACCCCATGTTGCTTTTTCAAGGAAGTCGGTTGTTTTGCGAACGCCCATAATTTGGTTTGACGAAGAAAATCCTGCTGCTAGACCACCACCTTTTGAGTTTTGAACCAAAACGATGAGAATCATAAAAACAGCAGCTATTAAAATTAAAATGGTGATAAACAGATTCATTGCTATTCTTTTTTGATGTTATTAATCAGTTTTTCCAAAAAACGAATTTGGTCTGCAAAGTAAATACTTTTTTCCGGATATTTCAAACTTAATCTCCGAATTATTTCGATGGCTTTGTAGTAACGCTTCTGCTTGATGTAGATTTTAGCTAGACTTTCGGTCAGGAGATCCTCTTCATTCAAGATATCGTTGTTCTCGTCGAGGATAAGAGTCGAGGCTTCGGAGTCTGTATCAGTTGTCAATAACTGTTGACGCATAGCATCTCGATCGCCGGCAAAAGAGATAAACTCGTCAATCAGGTCGTGATTCTTAAAACGAACCACTTCGCTCAATTCAGTTGTAACGTTATCTGTAGCTCCGTCTTCGAGCAACAATGCCGCATAATCCTGTGTAGCCATAGCCATTCGGGCTGCTTTGTGCGTGGGCAACGGCTTTTGCTCCAACATTTCGGGGGCAAAATCGGCAAGAAAATTATCTATCAACAACAGTGTATTGGATGACGCTTCTTCACTCTTCTCTTTCTTTTTCTCGGCAAAATGTGCAAAAACATCGTTCCACAGACCTTCAACTACGGCAAGATAGGTAAACAGCTTTTTTCGATCAGACACATAAACTGCTGCCACCTCAAGTTCTGAATAGAAATTTGGAGATTTCGTCAAATAGAGATTCTTGAGATATAAAAAACGTAACGCCTGAAAATAGGGATAATAATCGACTGCCTCCGCCAACTCATTGAGCGTGTCGGAGGTCAAAGCAGTAGAATCGTCCATCCAGGAGTAGAGTTTTTCGGGCAGCATGCGATTATTGAAATGATTTAAGATGCGAAATAGTCAGTCTTACCAGTTTGCAACACTGGCGTTGTATATTTGGTCGGTCATCTCCTCCACCATCTCTTTGATGAGCTGATCCTGCACTTCAGTAGGCATCTTGGTTGATGGGAAATCGCGAAATGCGCTAAACGATTGATCGAAATTTTGCTTCGAATCTACGCGATTAGTAAACTTCACTCGTACAGTCACCGTCAGTCGGGTAACAGATGCAAAAGCATTCTCTTTAACGGCTTGAGGGGTGAAATCGTACCCTGTAATCTCTCCTTCGAAGTGCAAATCACCATTTTGTTTGACCATCCTGAGACGGGTTTGGCGTTGGAATATATCGCGCAACCCTTCGGAGAATGTTTGCGAAAGCGGACTATAAACATTGGCCGTACGAATTGGGAAATCGGCTATCGAAACCGTTTTCGTTTTAGCATAATCAATCGAAGCCCCGTTGAACTTATAAGCCACGGTGCAACTGCTCATCAGAGCGGAGAGAAAGACTATCAGAATATATTTATACATTGTATTATCAATTTGGCCCCTAAATCCCCTAAAGGGGACTTCCGAAGAAGCAACATTATGAATTACAGCTCATTGATTAACAGCTATTTATCTGTATAATCAAGAGTCCCCTTAGGGGATTTAGGGGCTTATTTTTATCGCCTAATCTTCGAGGTCGTATTCTTTTATTTTGCGGTAAAGTGTGCGTTCCGAAATCTGCAACTCATCAGCAGCAGGACGACGTTTTCCCTTGTATTTTTCCAACGCTTTGCGAATAGTTTCCTTCTCCAATTCGTCTAACGAAACCGATTCATCCTCTTCGTAGGCTTCTGCATAATGCACCTCTTCGGTCGGTTGCGGCTTAATTTGAATGGTAGGCACAGAGACCGCTTGTGAATTCAACACAGGCTCTACAGGTGGATACATCGATACTTTCGCCAACTCTGCCTCGTTCCCTGCCATAATATCGTGTACGAGTTGCTTCAGTTCGTGCATCTCTTGACGCATATCAAAGAGCACCTGATACAATATTTCGCGCTCAGAGCCAAACGTTCGCTCCTCTTTCCCTTTCGCCATAAGGGCAGGAAAACGCGCCAAATCGTGATTGGGCAAATACATTTTAAGCGTATCGAGACCTATCTCCCTCGATTGTTCGAGAATCGAAATTTGCTCGGTAATGTTCTTAAGTTGGCGAATATTCCCCGGAAAACGGTAATTCACCAACAATCGGCGCGCCTCTTCTGTGAGTGTGATAGCTGGCATTCGGTATTTCTCTGCAAAATCTGCCGAGAATTTACGAAACAAGAGGTAAATATCGTCACCACGCTCACGCAATGGTGGCACAATGATGGGCACCGAATTGAGTCGGTAGTATAAATCTTCGCGAAAACGACCATCGCTGATAGCCTGCTCCATATTCAGGTTGGTAGCTGCAACAATGCGCACATTAGTCTTGAGCACCTTCGACGAACCGACTTTAATAAATTCGCCCGATTCGAGCACACGTAGCAAGCGAGCTTGAGTAGGAAGGGGTAATTCACCCACTTCATCCAAGAAGATTGTACCACCGTTTGCCTCTTCGAAATATCCTTTACGGTCGGATAATGCACCCGTAAACGAGCCCTTCTCGTGTCCGAAAAGCTCTGAATCGATGGTTCCTTCGGGAATCGCGCCACAATTGACAGCTATGTAACTGCCATGTTTCCGACGGCTGTTTTGATGTATTATTTGTGGAAAATACTCTTTACCGACACCACTTTCGCCGGTAATTAGCACAGCCAAATCGGTGGGCGCTACCTGCATCGCTATATCAATGGCACGAATTAACTCGGACGAATTGCCGATTATCCCGAAACGCTGTTTGATTAATTGAACATCAGATTTTGCCATAAAATAGTACAAATTGTAGTCGTAAGTTATAAGTCGTAAGTCAAAATATCATTGTGATCGCTTTGCTTACAATTGGCAAAAATACGAAAAAGAGAAGAACTTCTGCCACACATAAAGCAAAAATCGGAAATTTTGTCAGTTGGTTGGATGGTTAATGCGGATGATTTGTTGATAAATCCTAAAATGGAACATATCTATTCTTAAGTGTGACTAGTTCCTTGTAACTTTTTCAATTCTCCTCATAATAATAGGAGTAATCAATACCTTTCAAAAACATTTCGCGGCTGTCAATATGCTCGGTTAAGGCTTCTTTCAGTAATGTTTTTAGGATGCTACTGTTTACTGCACTCACGACCATAGCATCCATGTAATCAGTTTTACCTATTTTGCTCCAATCAACACATTTTTTTAATCGGTTTTTCAAGATCAAATCTAGCCATATCCGGGTACTGCGGCCGTTACCTTCCATAAATGGGTGAGCAATGTTCATCTCTACATATTTTTCGACAATTTCATCAAACGTATTTTCGGGCATTTCATCTATTTGCTTTAATGTGGCACCAAGGAAGTGCGATACAGCAAATTGGAACCCGCCTTTCGAAATGTTTTTCTGTCTGATTTGACCAGCAAAATCGTACAACCCACCAAACAAATAGGCGTGAATTTGTTGTAATCCATTGGCTGTGCCTACCTCTATACTGTTGATAAAAGAGCTTTCGAACAGTGCATAAGCTTTCGTTTTGCTTTTCCCGTCGATGCTTTCATCACTATAGGTAAACCATTCGATAAATCGGTTTGCCTTTTTGCCCGGGAACTCTTTGCCTAATGCAATTATTCCGTTGTAATCAAGCATATCAGACAAATAGCGTTTACCATCGCCTGCCAGCAATTTCAGTTGGGTAGTAGCACTAACCAACTGACTGCCTTCTTTCTTCAACCTTGCTTTCAGGTATTTCCAATAGTTGCGATTTTTGGCGTAGTCATTTTGGTCTGTAAGCACGGCTACAATATCCAACACCGAGAACCACCACTTGGCATTTTCGTCGTCCCACAATGCCCGCACTTCACGGTCGTCAAAAAAGCGGATAGATATTTTTTGTGGATGGTTCATTTTTAATCCTGCGTTTAGAGACATTGTTCGCACACTGATTCCAATTATACAATGCTCACCTTATTTGCAAAAAACAAAGATACGCAATATTCCAATTTTTGCAACGGGGTGAGACCACATAGCGAAAAGATGATTCATCCCTACGGGATTTGTTCGCGGCGAACCCGATTACTATCGCAGGCAAACTGTATAAATTATAGTCACAAGTTACACTTCGTTAAACTTGCGCCAGAGGGGGGGAGAGCTAAAAAATAGATTGCTTTATTTTTTCAACTATTTCTTGGAAGAATGAGTTCTTGATTTGTCCTAACTTTCTAACCACATCTCGCTCGGTGTATCCTGAAAGTAACTGACAAACTACAAAACTTTTCTTTGACAATGCAAAGGATAGCATTTCGTTGTCAAGTACGTAGGTATATTGTGGATTGTAATTTTTTGAAGAAATCATAACAAGATAAAAGAAATCTTCATCCTCTTGTAATTGATTATTTGAAACAAGTATTGCCATGTGAGGTTTTGTGCTTCCATCTGGAAATAAGAAGTTTACCTCTACTACATCGCGTTGCTGGTATCTCATAGTCTTTTTGAAATAATATGCGACATTCTTTGTTTTGAATTTTCAAGGAAAACCTGCTTCTCATCTTGGATAAGTTCACTCTTATTGACAATAATTTTCGCGCCAATACTTTTGGCTATTCGTTCGATAAAGTGCAAATCTTCACCGTTTTTCAACTCTAATGTGATTGTTGTCATTACGATACCCTCCTCATCTAATTTCTAATGCAAAGATACATACAACTCTATTATTTGATGCTTTTTATGAGAAAAAATATAATCAAATTAATGTTGGGTTTATCTACCCATCCGCTTAGAGCATTACGCACTTAGCTGTTTAATCACCCCTCAATCCCTCATTCCCTCAATCCCTCACCCCCTATTCACTGAGCTTGTCGAAGATTCCAACATGCATAGCAATTCATGCGCTCTACCTTCGCCTCCACATCATCAGGCAGCGTAGGGAAGAAGTCAAGGTGAGTTATCCGCTCCACCTCATCGACCGATACCGCAAACGCAGACAAGGGTTTATCTGAACCCTCATTGGGCAGAACAAATCCGATTGACTTCAGGTCAGGTTTGGTGTAGTCGAGTATCACTTTGTAGTAATACCGCGGCACCGACACACCATTTGGTCCAATGGTTGGCAATCCATCCTCAAGCACAGGCCCAGTCACCACATAGATGGCGCGATTGCTACGTGCCCAGTCGCGCACCTGCTCTTCGAGCTCTTTCCAGATACCACGATTGAAAGCAGGCACCTGAGGCGACATATTGCTGTAGTAGAACGACTCCTGCATCGCCTCGCGACTCCAGCTCATATCGGCAGCGGGAGCCAAATGTCCTCGGTCGTAACCAGATCCTTTGTAATCTGCGTTGTTTGCCGATTCAGTTGCCACGTCGGGGTCGGGCTTAAATTTATTGCTGCGGTCGAATGCTTTTTCGGTCTCCTCTGCCGTGAGTTGATAAGCCACCCAGTTAGCTTGTTCGTGCTTTTCGTTGTACGACAGGGTATATCCAAGATGTGTCACCACCTCTTCGCCTTTGTGAATGGCAGGCAGTTCAAGGTGAAGTATCAACGCGCTTTGTTGCGCACTGAGCAACGCGATGCAAAAAGCAAAAGCAACTATGAAAAAGGATTTTAGTCTATACATATTATGGGAATACAATCACAAAGAAACAAAAAATAGCGACATAAATCAACGCACCGAATACCCTAACCGCTAAGCGCGGATATGCGCTAAGCGGTTTGTGATAATCAAACCCGCAGAAATCCCAAATCATACACCATCGGGCGAAGCTTTTCGCTCAATGCTTTGTAGGCTTCTTCGAACGATTTGAAGCTGACCGGCACGAAATCGCCACTGGCATTGCGGGCTTGCAACGCTTTGCGTATCTGATACCATCCCACATCGGTGTGGTTGAGTTTGAGTTCGTCGCGCACACTGCGCACATCGGTTGCTGAGAAATAGGCACGCCATAGCTTTCTTGCTTCAAGCCCCACCAACCTCCCCTCAGGGGAGGCTTCTGCGAATAGTCTTGCTTTCAGCGCATCTTCTGTGTTAACGATGCTCTTAAAGTCCCCCTTTGGGGGATCTAGGGGGCTATACTGCACCATAAAATCGCTCTCGAATCGATCCGGCGCGCCCACCTCTTCTTCGGTGAATGGGATAAAGTGATTGACAATCGACCATTTCTTGCCGTTCCACTCAAGGTCGTCGGCTCCGGCGGTGAGGTTGCTGCCGTTGAAGAGCATCCATACCAAGCAATCAGATTTAAATTCGTTGGTCAATTCGCCCGTGGGTTGTAGAAATTGGTCGCGGTCGTTGAGCCAAGTGGGTTTGATTAATCTTTTTACTGAAAATACTATTGCTGCTTGCCACAAGTTTTCTGGGGTGATAAAATAACCTCCTGCATGTCCAATTGAATGCACTGATGAAAAAATAGCAGTCATTGTACCTGAATTTTGCAAATCATTTCCATTGCAAAAGAAATGGGCAATCGCATTTTCTGACCATTTAGTATTTCTTACATGTTCCGTCTTAGTAATAGGAGTAACTGCATTTATTAATGGAATAACATCTTCACTATTCTTCTTTAATCTTACAATCCATTCACTTAAAAACCATTTGTTCGGTAAGTTGAAAAATGCTTTTTCACCAATTGGTTCAGCATTTTTATTTAAAACATCTACAGTTATTTCAGTTATTAATGTTTTTGCTTTTGGGTTTGTCTCCCAAATTAAAAACCCAATAGGGAAATTTCCTTTCAAACCATCAAAAGCTTTACTATGGACAACAAAGCCACCTAAATATTTTGCTTCCCAAACTTCTCTAAACTTTTCAAAGTTTGGCGCATTTACATATTTCAATGTGCTAAACATGGCAATTGTCGCTGATGGGATTTCAATCTCGATTCTTGCTATAAATTGTAAAAACAACTCACGTGATGCATAACCATAATCCGCATTATTCATCAATGTACCAATATTTGTTTTTGCAACATCCGTTTTACCTTCATTCCCCTGAGAATTTGCTGCCTCAGCATACGGCGGATTAATCAAAACCAATATTTTCTTCGCTTGTGCCGAGCCTGTCGAGGCATCGGATATCGCTTTGCGTAGGCTTTCGGGCACTTTGTTGGTGAGGGTGTAATCTATTTTACCATCGTCGGTGATGTCGTCGTTGAGGTAATCGTATTGAAATCGTTGTGCTGCTACGCAAGTTTTGGTGGCGCGCATCACATCCACATCGGCTTGGTCGAGGGTGCTCATGTAGATGTTTCGGGGGTTGCTATGCTTCACCTCCAGATTGCCCACGCCGCAACACATATCCCACACGATGTATTCGCGTTGCCAATTGTTGCCCAGCGTTTCGGTCAGTTTGTCGTAAGCTTTATCCACCACATTCAAAGGGGTGTAAAACGCTCCTTTGAAACTTCGCTCATCGAGCGGAATAAGGCTGTCGCGCCGTTCGAGCAGATAATTTCGATATTCTACTTCGGGTGGTCGGTGGTAAATTGCCCAAAACTGTCGATACCCTTCGCGATTGCCGAGTTCATATATTTTCCCCCTGAGAGAAAACACCGGAGCTGTATTTTTAAACATCAACTCTGCGGACAAGCCGTCGTGGGTAGATGCGGTGCCGTCGTGCATGATGTCTGCAAAAAACAGTAAAGCGTAATCTTCGGGTGCAACACCTTTAATCTCCTGCCCTACCATCTTCACCCATTTGTCGAACACCTGTTTCAGGTTGTCGGGCGTGATTTGGGTGCGGATGATATCGCCATTTTTAATCGCGTTTTTGATGGTGGAGATAAACTCTTGTTCGTGCGTCTCGATGCGAAACGACACAAAGTGCGTGCCGATGTGTGCCGAAATGGCTTCGAGTGCCTCCTGCGTGTAGCTGCTGGCAGATTTACCCCATTTGATGGTCTTTTTGGCAAGGAACGGTATCACATCCTCGCTCTTCATGATGGCAGCTTTCTGCGTATCAATCACACAGAGGAAAGGTGGGATGTAGTCGCCTTTGTTCAGCGCCTCCTGCACATAGTGCATCAGCTGCGTAAACATGGCGTAGGTAGAATTTTTGCTGCCGTCTTTGGCTTCGAACCAAATCTCTTTTGTCTGTATATCAATCAGGTTTTTGGAGTAGCCTTTCAGCCCGAGAGCCTTTATGTAGGCGTCTTTTACATCTTCTTCGCTGCTTGTCTTTTGTAGTTGCTGATAAAGGCTCATCGTTGCGGTCTGAATTTAGGCGCATCGCCATTATTCAGCAAAGATTGTCCAAAAAAAAAGAAGCGTGGACTAAATCCTTATCCGCCACCAAGCCCCTCGTAAAGGCTACACAAGATTGATAAGTCAAAAGCCCACGCCGTTTGGCGTGAGCATTTTGCTTATTACTCTAATCTTGTGTTCGCTTTAAAAGAAATTTACGAGGTTTCTGGTGGCGCGAACAATAGCAGAATGCTATATTAAAATGTTGAAAATGTTGTTGTTATCTATACGTCTGTTTTTGTCGTTTTGTTTGTTCTACAAATGTAGGGAATTATCTGAAAAGATGAATTGCATTTATTTTGTTTTTAGATTGTATTAAATTGCAATATTTAGCTTTTCCCAGAAGAAATATATTGCATTGGCTGTTAACAAAATCTAAATCCATTAAAAGATCATTGCAATACTAACTTAAATTCTAACAGTATTGTTCCTGTCTTCAATGGATCGAGAAAAAATATTAACTACGATCTTACTGAAACCAACCTCTCTAGATGACTTCTGTTTTCTAATCTTGATTTTTTCGAGTAGCCTAATTTTTCACAAACAGTCTCAATTTTTTGGCAAAAAATATCTGCACTAAGAGGAGACATCCATAAATCAGTTAAATCCCTATTTGTAGAATGCCAAAGTGACTCATCATCAAGTGGATGTTCTGGTCTAAATGGAGGAATGTTAAATATCTTGTGATCAATTTGAGTTATCCACGAGGCACCAACTTCAGTAATTGCACCCCAAGAAACTTTTGTATTTTCACTTGTAACGAAAAGCACAAATATTTTTTGATTTGAATAACTTTCAACAAAAAAATCTCTCAAATAGTTGTATACAGAATGTCCTTCAGGTATTCTACAAACCTCATCATCACAATTTGTGTAAAGGATATCCTCTTGTGGCACATTATTGAATAACAAACAGCTATAAATAATATCTGCCAAGGATTTGTCAGGATAGGTTTGGCTTATTAATATTTTCTTCTTTTGAGAGTCTACAATTGATTTTATCCCTAAATCAGGTGAATTTTCATTGATTGAATCAGATATTACTTTCTCTAGGGCATCTTGAGGCATTTTAATACCAAGTTTTCCTATATTTTCAGCTGCATTTCGGCTTGCATTTTTTCGAAAAACATCTATCATTTTTCGAAGTTTTTCTTCGTTCTGTTTCTGAGTATTTGATGTCTCGATCTTCTTTTTTGATTTTGTAAGGTCGCTAAACAGCTCTCTCTTTTTTAAGACATCAGGTAATAAACTTGTTCTCACATAATTAATTAAGGTGTCATATCTAGGATCGTCAGATTTGTAACCTTGTCTATTGCTTAAAGCCATATCAGGTAGCTCAGATAGCTCAAATAGATCAACGTGAAGCTGACCTACAACAAAAACTTCGTTGAGCTTATTTTGACCAACAATTGGTAGAATATTGAATTCACCCATTTTTTTATTAGCATACAGCGATATGAAATTATCAGGAAAATCAGTTAACTCAACTTTTCGTCCACGTGTTGATTTGTATATACCTATCCAACCTTCAACTTCTAGACTATATTCGTGGGTTATCCCTTGATTATCATCCATGGAAAGTGGAGCACTATAAACATCTCTATTTTCTATTAAATCTGATCTTCTTTTCGGAAATAAATCTGGCACTAAACCAGCAAGACTGGTATATTTACTGCCTAGGGTAATTAAAGAACAAAGGTCATTCATGATATTTTTATCAAAATCATCAATAATCTCATGCTCGCGATCTCTAATGATATGAATCCTAAATTCACTGTCAACTAAAGGGAATATCTTTAATAAATTTCGTTTAACCGCGCCTAAAGTTTTATGAAGTCTATATTGAGGGTTTTTCATAACAATCGCAGTGCCATTATCTTTAATGAATTGAAAAGAAATATTAGCATCTTCAATTGGTTGCAATTTATTGCCACTTAAAGGTCTACGAGCAAGAACGAATCCAGATTTTTCTCCTTTTGAAATTGTTAAAACGTCGACGGATTCAGATACAGATAATGCTGCTATTTTTCCAACGCCTTTTCGCCCCATCTTTCGTCTTTCTCTCGATCGTGAAAATGCATCTTCTTCATTAGTCCTAGATATTCCAGCAACATTAAGAAATTTATTAATATCACCGTCGTTATAGGACATACCATGACCATCATCTTCAACCCTAATATCATCTTTATTTGATATTATATAAACATTCCTTGCGTCAGCATCATAAGCATTAGCTATTAACTCAGCCAATACATAATAAATATTAGTATATAGGTTTGGCCCTAATAATTCTAGAATACGAGGATCAACATTTAAAGTATACTCTTTCATTTTGCAAACATATTTATATTTTCAATTATGCTTTTTCCAATTATATAACCTAAATCTACAGGGACAGCATTACCTATATGCGTTCCCAACTTTTTGAAAGAAATATCTTTTTCATCTTCATAGAAAATATAATCCTTAGGAAAAGTTTGTAGCAATGCAGCCTCTCGGATAGTTAAAGCTCGATTTTGCTCTGGATGTCCAAATCTACCAGTACCAAAATTATAAAACTGTGTAGTTATTGTTGGAGAAGGCTCGTCCCAACTCATTCTTCCATACACCGACGTATATGTTTTCCCTGAAGCTTTATTATGACATTTCAAGCGAAGACTCTCATCCCAATCCTTCCATGTCCCATTTGGTTTTGACGATATCATTCTCTCCAAATTTTTGGATGAAAGATTTAAAGGATAATGCAAAGGATCTTCATTCGATTTTTCACCAGCGTTTACCATTGGAAGATGGCTGATGATGTTTGATATTGGTATATAATTATTGGGGGTATGGGTTTTATTGATGATTTTTATTTCCCCTAACCTTGATGCAAGTAAAACCAATCTTCTTCTCTTTTGAGGGATTCCATAATCTGGACAAAAAATATTACTATAAGAAACAAAATAATTACTTTCTTTTAGAAAAGAAATAAATTCGTTGAAAATTTCTTTATTTGATAAATTTGGAACATTTTCCATTGAAACAACCATTGGGTTAGTTTCTTTAATTAATCGCTTAAATTGATTTATTAAATTCCATTTATCTCCATTCTCCTTCCCTTTAATTTTATTGGAGTGTGTAGAAAATGGCTGACAAGGAGCACATCCGACCAATACTCTTATTTCATCATTATTCCAATATAAGTCAATTAAATCCTGACCTTGAATTTTAGAAATATCATCTCCTATAAAATCTGCGTTATTGTTTTTTGTGTATGCATATGAACAAGATAAATCTTGGTCTATGCCAGCTTTTACATTTAATCCGGCTTTTCTTAATCCAAAAGATAGTCCTCCAATTCCACAAAATAAGTCTATTGCTGATATATTTTCTTCCATTTTATTTGTTCTGTTTTGACGTGAAGATATAATCCGTTTGACATTTGAATACAATCATGATAGGAGTGTTTGTCTCTGAGATTTAATATTTATTTGCATCAAACTTCAACCCCCCAAAGATAAAAACTAAAAATCACTTGTTGGCTATATATATTGGAGAATTTTTTAATATTATTTGCTTTTTCTTTTAGATGTTTTGCGAAGTGTGATTACTTGAGAATACTAGTACGCTCAAGTGAGCAGGTGAACTGAAAAAGCCACCCGCTCACCTTCATTTTGTTGTACCATCAGCCTTCATTCACCCGCAAATTAAGACTATTTATGTATGTTTAACTTTAATGGAGTTCACCAAATTTTAAAAACGCTACCTTTGAGCAGTCAAATAAGGGCATATTCCACCCAATCAGAAAGAAAAGGAGGGGTTGTAGAAGAATTCAGGTCTTTTTGGTGAGACTTTAGGAAGTTTTCGAGAAACTTAAGGAACTATTTTGAAAACTTAAGGAAGTATTCGACCACACTTCAGGTCTTTTTGGCCGAAAAAAAAGCAAAAAAAACATCCCCGAGCCGGTCAAGCTATCGAGGATGTTCGTTGAAGGTGATGGTTAATTGGTGGTATCAGCCACCTGGTAAAGAGAAATTTGAGGCCGCAGCCTCACAAACAGGATGCCCGCAGGCTACTGT
>JBMOKJ010000009.1:0-119167 GCA_049315325.1 Bacteroidales bacterium | reverse complement strand
GGCGAACCAAAACAAATCAGCGGAAAACAAGAGCTTTACGAAGCGATTGTGAATATGTATATCTAATATTAGTTGACGAGTTGACAAGTGAACGAGTTGACGGGATTTCCAGTCTACTTGTTTACTTGTCACCTCGTTTACTTTGTTTACTAAAAAACTAAAATCATGAACACAGAAAAAGGAAGTCAACTTTATATTTTTGGCATAACCTTGGTGGCAACACTTGGAGGTTTGCTTTTTGGATACGACACGGCTGTTATTTCAGGTGCTGTCGATTCATTGAAAACAGTTTTCCATCTCAACGAAGCTACTTTTGGTAGTATGGCTACGTTCTATCATGGTGCAACTGTTTCTAGTGCACTGATCGGTTGTATCTTGGGTAGTGCTATCTCGGGTATTTTTGCTGAAAAGCTTGGACGTAAAAATTCATTGTTGCTAGCAGCTATCATGTTCTTTATTTCAGCACTTGGTGCAGCTTATCCCGAGGTGTTTTTCTTTACCAAAGGCGAAGGCTCGGTTGATGTGTTAATTGCATTCAATATTTACCGTATTATTGGTGGTATTGGCGTAGGATTGGCTTCAGCAATTTGCCCAATGTACATTGCAGAAATTGCACCGGCTGATATTCGTGGTAAATTGGTTTCTTGGAATCAGTTTGCGATTATCTTCGGTATGTTGATTGTCTATTTTGTCAACTATTTCATTACCAAAGGCGAGCCGCAACAATGGATTGATGCTGAAGGATGGCGTTATATGTTTGCTTCGAATGCTGTTCCTGCTGCGTTATTTGGATTTTTGTTGTTTTTTGTACCCGAAACACCTCGTCACCTTGCTTTGATAGGTCAAGAACAGAAGGCGTTACACATTCTGGGTAAAATTAATGGAACGAACAAAGCCAAAGAGATTTTGTCTGAAATCAAAGAGTCGGCACACGAAAAAGTGGAGAAAGTTTTGGCTTATGGATGGAAGGTGTTGGTTGTCGGCATTCTGCTTTCAGTTTTCCAACAAGCGGTTGGTATAAATGTAGTGCTTTATTACGCGCCAACTATCTTCAAAGGACTGGGCTTTGGTAACGATGCAGCGATGTACCAAACCGTTATCATGGGCTTTATCAACATTGTATTTACATTGGTAGCCATCTTTACTGTTGACAGATTCGGACGTAAGCCGTTGTTAATCATCGGCTCAGTGGGTATGGCTATCGGTATGTTTGCAATTGGCTTATTGGCTTATTGGAAAATCATCGGTGTCAGCACATTGATTTTCATTGTTATCTATTCTGCTTCTTTTATGATGTCGTGGGGGCCAATCTGCTGGGTACTTATCTCAGAAATTTACCCAAACACAATTCGTGGAAAAGCAATTGCTATAGCTGTTGCGGCGCAATGGATTTCAAATTTCATCGTGTCAGCAACCTTCCCATCGTTGGAAGCATTTAGCATCACTTTCACGTATGTGCTTTATGGTGTAATGTCTGTGTTGTCAGCTCTCTTTGTTTGGAAAATGGTGCCCGAAACAAAAGGCAAAACATTGGAAGATATGAGCAAACTTTGGAAGAAATAAGGAAACGATATTATATTCTTCAACTATAAATTTAAAAGCCGCAAGTGAAAATCTTTTCATTTGCGGCTTTTGTTTCTAATTTTAACTAGAAGCCTAATATGCACTTAAAAAGTAAACCGCCTCAGATTTAAATCTAAGACGGTTTGCTAACTAGATAATTAAAAAACACACTTTATTTCTTAGCGGGATAAAAATTCTTTATCTCAACCGAGTTTTTAATGATCTGCCTTCCTTCTTCAATACTCTTTATTTCACCCTTTGCAAATGCTTGAATGGCAATATTGCCAAAAGCAGTAGCCTCAACTGGACCAGCAATCACTTCTATATCCAACAGATTTGCAGTTAGCTGGTTTAAAAGTTGGTTTTGCGAACCACCTCCAATGATGTGCAGCCTGTCTATCTTTCGGCCTGTAGTACTCTCCAAATCTGATAAAACAGATTTATATTTTGTTGCCAATGAGTCGACAATACATTTCATGAATTCAGCAGGAGTCGATAGTTCTGGTTGACCGGTTTTCAAACAGTAAGCTTGTACTGCGGAAATCATACTTGCGGGATTTGAAAAATCAGGAGCATCAACATCGATGATGGATTTTGTTGGGAGCGAAGTAGCTTCGGCAACCAGATTGTCGATATTAAAATCAACTTTTTGCTTCTTCCATTCGTGCATTATTTGTTGCAGAATCCAAAACCCGGTGATGTTTTTAAGGAAACGAATCTTCCCGTCGACTGTGCCTTCGTTCGTGAAATTATTCTCAAAAGATTGAGCCGTTAATATTGGTTGATCTGTTTCTATTCCCATCAATGACCACGTACCCGAACTCAAAAAAGCCCAATTTACGTCTTTATCTGCTGGAACAGCTGCCAATGCACTTGCTGTGTCGTGCGACCCTACAGCGATTATATCAAACGGTTTACAAGCTAATTCTTCGCACAATTCTGATTTGATTGTCCCAATAATTTCTCCAGGATAAACAATCTTATTCATTAACTTCTGTGGAATCGAAAACGATGAAAGAACTTCTTTTGACCACTCCTTCGTGATTGGATTCAACATTTGCGAAGTGGTAGAAATCGTGTATTCATTGACAATTTTTCCAGTCAAAAGATAATTGAACAAATCGGGCATAAAGAGCAAATTCTCGGCAATCGAAAGCTGTGGATCATCAGATTTTACTTGACTAAATAGCTGAACAACCGTGTTGATTTCCATCAAATGATTTCCAGTGCATTTAAACATTTCTTCCTTCGAAAGAATGCTGGTCATATCTTCAGTTAAGCCATTTGTTCGGAAATCTCGGTAGCTGTATGGTATTCCGATAATATTTCCATTACGGTCTAACAGACCATAGTCGACTCCCCAAGTATCAATTCCGATGCCATCAATCTGGTTCTCAATTTCGAGTACTTTACGAAGCCCTGTTTTGATTTCAACCCACAAAGAGGGAAGATTCCAATGGAATCCATTCCCAATTTTAATCGGTTGATTAGTAAATCGATGGACTTCCGTTAGTTCGATTTTGTTGTTTTTTAGTTGACCTAAAATAAGCCGGCCACTTCCAGCTCCTAAATCTATTGCTACGTAGTTCATGGCCTGTTTATTTATCCTAAGAACGCTTTTCTGAGTTCTTCAACCGCTTCGTCGCTAATTGGTTGCATTTTACCAAGCGGAGCAGCCAACACGAGCGATTTTGCACTGAATTCAGCTACCTCAAGTCGGTCGAAAGTTTGCAACAGCGCACCTCCTGTCACCACAAACGAGTCGTTTTGAATCAGAACAGCTGGGCTGTTTACTGAAATGGTGTCAGCAACGGTCGTTTTATTCACAAAATGCTCTCCGAATGCCAATTGCGAAACATCTTGCAATAAAATCCAACTTTCTGGAATAGTTCTTACGTTGAAGTGAACACGTGAATTAGCAAATGCCATCACATAAGGCGATTGGGTGATGATAATCGATTTGATGTGTGCATGTTTGTCGTAAATCTGCTGGTGAATCAACAATGCACGACTGTGATTTTTGCCCAACTCTTTCAATCCGTTGTGTATTTTCACAATATCTGCAGGATCGAGGTTCCAGCGCGATTTGCCAGTAGGCGTAATCAAGATATCGCCGTTGCTCAAACGAACAGAAACCGTTCCGTAAGAACTCAACATAAAGCCTTGACGACAAGCACGTTTAACGATGTTGCAAATCAACGCACGTTGCTCGCGCTCTTCCGAAGTCATGACGTTAGGCACAAACTCAGGCAGTTGTCCGCGCACTTGTCTGTGGAAAGCCTGAATCTGCTCGTCCGTCAAATAGTGCGTGCCACCCAAAGCCTCGCTGTTGATGATGGTAGCCGAGCACAATTCGAGTGTTTCGAAACGTTGGAAAGCATCCAATAAATCTGTTCCACCCAATACCGTTCCGTGGTTTTCCATAATTACGGCCATGTAGCCTTTTTTGAACTCCTCACCGATTTTGTCGCCCAACTGGTTGCTACCCGGTAAATCGTAAATAGCATAACCCACTTCGCCGCAAATCTGCTTAGCTTGTGGAATGACGTTGGTGTTTGGGATTTGTTTCACAATACTAAACGAAACCAACGCTGGTGGATGCGCGTGGATAATCGCTTTGATGTCGGGACGCATGTCGTAAATCGCCTTGTGGAACGGATATTCTGACGATGGTTTGTGTAACCCTTCGATGGTTCCGTCTTTTTTTACGCAGATGATGTCTGCCGGACGCAAAGAGCCTTTGTCCACTCCCGATGGAGTAATCCAGAGGTCTCCGTCTTCGTCGATCATCGAGATGTTACCACCCGAAGTAGTGGTCATTCCTCTATCGTAAATACGACTGATTACTAATGCGACTTGGTCGCGTGGATGCATGTAGTCCACATTCAAAATTTCACTCATCTTTTCAAATTGTTAGTTTGTAAAATCGTTAGTTGTTGTGTGTTTCACAGTACGTGATTATTCGATCTTACTAATATATTTTTAAATTTCACAACATAGAGCACAAAGAAATCTTATCAATTTCAAACCAAAAACACCACCAAACTACGACTGCCGTGCGCTCCAATCACCAAACTCTGCTCGATGTCTGCTGTTTTGGATGGACCTGAAAGGAATACGCCAAATCCGTCTGCTGTCTGAATATCAAGTTTCGTGTATGCTTGGTGCATGTTCCACACCAGTGTCGATTTATCGAGCACAATTACCAAATGTTGCGTAATAAAAGGTAATGCGCGATGCGAAACTGTATTCGATGGAATCCAGATTGCACCATTCTCCGCCACGCCCATTTCTCCTTTGATGATGGCTAAATCAATCCCTTTCAACTCGTGCGGGTCGATTATTGAGTTTAGGTCTAAAGTGGCTGCTGCTACTTCTGGTAAAGTAGATGCAATGACTTTCAAATCAGGATAAATCTCGGCAATTTGACCGTTAAGTTCGTCTTTCGATGCCAATTCGATGATTCGTCCACCCACAAACTCCAAATTCTCTCTGAAGAGTGAAATTAGTGAAACATCGTCTTTGCGCTCGAACATCGGCACATCGGGCAACGCGCTCAGCTTCGGCTTGTTTTGCTTTACCCGTTCTAATATGTATGATTTGCTACTCATTTCAGTTAATCATTTACTCAGTTACTCAACCTTTTCAATCCCTAATCCCCTCAATCCCTGTTTTTGAGATACCATTCCCTAAAGCTTTGTTTTGGAGCTTGCGGAATTTCGCGTTCTTTGCCCCAAGCATTCAGATTGTTGTACAACATAAAGCGTGGCATAATAGGTAATGCAGTTCGTGCCATTTTTCCAGCAAAACGATACAGCTTCGGATGCGAAAGTAGGAAGCCCATTACCTTCATCATAATCTTTTTACTCAAAGGGAAATCGCCCTCTTTGGCAATGATTTGACGCCATTTGTATAATTGGTGATGTATGTCAATCTTCACAGGACAGACATCGGTGCAAGATCCACACAACGTAGAGGCAAATGGCATAGAAGAATGTTTCTTCAAATCAATTCCCGGCGAAAGAATAGAACCAATCGGACCAGGAACGGTGTAGCTGTAACTGTGACCTCCGCTTCGGCGATAGACCGGACAGGTATTCATGCACGCACCACAACGGATGCAGTAGAGCGATTTACGGAAATCTTCGCGACCAAGCTGCTCGCTGCGACCGTTATCCACAATCACAATGTGCATCTCTTGACCATTGCTTGGTTTCAAGAAATGCGACGAATAGGTGGTAATAGGCTGCCCAGTTGCGTTACGAGCCAACAATCGAAGAAATACGCCCAAATCAGACTGACGAGGAATCAGTTTTTCCATTCCCATGCTGGCAATGTGAATCGGTGCGAGATGAGCTCCTAAGTCGGCGTTGCCTTCGTTGGTACAAACCACAAAACCGCCGGTTTCGGCCACGGCAAAGTTTACTCCGGTCAGAGCA
This sequence comes from Bacteroidales bacterium, assembly GCA_049315325.1. GTDB lineage: Bacteria > Bacteroidota > Bacteroidia > Bacteroidales > UBA7332 > CAXXIC01. Next base: position 113,165 of record JBMOKJ010000009.1, on the reverse strand, counting down.
GCATCAGCTGTCAAGAATTGTTCACGCAGGTGACCACGTGCTACCTCGGTGAGGTATTTGGGGTCGCTGGCTCCTTTTTGAGAGCCAAGATATTGATGGAACGTTTCGCCGACATCCTCTTTTTTGAGGTGAATGGCTGGCAATACGATGTGACTCGGTGTCTCGTCGCGCAACTGAATAATGCGCTCACCTAGGTCGGTATCAATCACATCGATGCCGTTTTGTATCAGGTATGGATTGAGATGGCACTCTTCGGTAAGCATCGATTTGCTCTTCACCATTTTGCGGACACCTTTCTCTTTGAGAATATTCAGGATAATGTCGTTGTGCTCGTGCGCATCTTTAGCCCAATGCACGTGAACGCCGTTTTTGAGCGCATTTTCCTCGAACTGAATTAAGTATGTATCGAGTTCTGAAAGCACATTGCCTTTTATTTGAGATGCTAGTTCGCGCAGTTGTTCCCATTCGGGCACTTTCTTGGTCTGCACATCGCGTTTGTAACGCACAAACCACAGGGCTTTGTCGTGCCAGTCGGTTCGGGCTTCGTCTTTGATAAATTGGGTAGCAGCTTGAGCGTGCTTCATTGGAGCCCCCTGACTCCCCCAAAGGGGGACTTTAAGAATGTGAATAATCTGTAATTTTCTCTTGTTTTCATCGCTTTGCATCTTACCCTCTCCCTTTGGGGGAGAGTTGGAGTGGGGCTTTATAGTTTAGTGCTTCCGTTGAGTATTTCTACCATGTGCACCATTTTGATATTCTTGTTTTGACGACGGATAACGCCTTCGAGATGCATCAGACACGACACATCGCCTCCTGTAATGACTTCCGCACCATTTCGCTCGTGGTCTGCCACGCGGTCTTTGCCCATTTTAGCAGAAACAGCATCTTCAGATACACAGAATGTGCCACCGAAGCCACAGCATTCGTCCGTTCGATCCAATTCGATAAATTGCAGACCGTCCACCATTTCAAGGATTTGGCGTTGCTTCGAAAAAGCAGGTCCGTTTATTTCTGATGATTGAGCCATCCGCATGCCGCGTTGCGCGTGGCAACTTTGGTGCAACCCTACTTTGTAAGGAAATTTGGCATCAATTTTTTCTATTTTGAGAATATCAAGCAGAAATTCGGTGATATCGTAGATTTTCTCCCGAACGTGTTTGACCTCTTCAGTCTGTGGAATAATGTCGTAATGCTCCTGAACGAAACCGACACAACTGGGTGCTGCACCCACGATGTAGTCGAACTCTTTGAAATTCTCAACGAAAAGTTTCGCCGTTGCTTTGCTATCGCTTTCGCAGCCTGAGTTAGCCATCGGCTGTCCGCAACAGCTCTGATTGAGCGGAAATCCGACTTCACAACCGTGCTTTTCGAGCAATTGCAATGTGGCCACTGCTATTTGCGGATAAAACTGGTCGATGTAACAGGGAACAAACAATCCTACTTTCATCTGTATATCTTTTATTTTTATAAAGGGATGAAACCCTAAAAGAAGAGCACAAAAAGCAGCTCTCTTGTCAAAAAAAGTAATTGCCGCCCCCGAAGGAGCGGCTCTTACCACACTATAAACACACTTAACTAAAAAATCGACAGATTCACATCTATCTACACACACTATATTTTTATCGAACGAAGCTAGCAGCTACACCGCCGTCTACGTTGATGATATTTCCAGTCGATTTAGACAGGTGACCACCTACAAACGCAAATACGCCGTTGGCAATGTCTTCTGCATAAACGATTTCGTTCATAATGGTACGCGAAGCGTAAAAACCTGGGAGTTCAGCTACAGTGATGCCGTACGCTTTAGCACGACCTTCAGCCCATGAGCCTTCCCAAATTTTACTTCCACCAATCACTGCATCGGGATTCACCACGTTCACACGAATTTTGTCTTTGCCCAACTCGGCTGCCAACAAACGGCTCATGTGGATTTGTGCACCTTTAGCTGTTCCGTAACCGATGTTGTTTGGTCCAGCAAACAAACCATTTTTCGAAGCGATGTTGATGATGTCGCCGCCCATTTTTTGTTTGCGCATCACTTCGGTTGCTTTTTGGCTCATCAAGAACTGACCTTTCACCAGTACGTTGTCCAACAAATCCCAATCGTTGATGGTGGTTTGCTCGATCGGTTTAGAAATTGCCAAACCTGCGCAGTTCACCAAAATATCAACTCCACCGAATGCCAATGAAGTGGCTTTGAATGCCTGATCCATCAGGTCGTTTTTGGTGACGTCGAGAATTACATCTGCTACAACGTCTTTGCCAAATAGTTTCACAAATTCGTCTTTCGCAGCTTGCAGCCATTCTGGGTTGAGGTCTGTCAGCATAATGCAAGCTCCCTCTTCAGCTAGTTTTTTGGCAATCGCTTTACCAATACCACCACCTGAACCAGTTACTAATGCAACTTTACGTGACAATGGTTTTTCTTTTGGCATACGTTGAAGTTTAGCCTCTTCGAGCAACCAGTATTCGATGTCGAATGCCTCTTGTTCGGGCAATCCTTGGTAGGCAGAAACAGCTTCTGCACCCTTCATTACGTTGATGGCGTTGATGTAGAATTCACCCGATACACGCGCTGTGGCACGATCTTTGGCGAAGTTGAACATTCCAACACCTGGATAAAGTATCACCACTGGATTCGTATCGCGAACCGCAGGGCTGTTGTCGCGTTTACAACGGTTGTAGTATCCGTTGTACATTTCGCGATATTCTGCAAATTGAGCGTCAAGTTTAGCACGCACTTCAGGGTTATTCAAATCTGCATCTGGTGCGATTTCGAGTACCAACGGACGGATTTTGGTGCGAAGGAAGTGGTCGGGACAGCTAGTGCCGATTTCAGCCAAACGAGCTAAATCGTTGCTACCAACGAATTCCAACACGCGAGTGTCGTCGGTGAAGTTTCCTACCATCGGTTTGTAAGTAGATGCCAAACCTCTGAGCAGTGGCATAATCTGAGCTGCTTGCTCTTTACGATCAGCTTCTGCTGCAGGTTGTACTTTCCATCCACCAAACACAGGTCGTGTTTTGCCATAATTGGCTGCTAGATATTCTGATGCTTCTTCTATGGTATTCAACGAGTTGATGTAACATTCGTATGAAGTGTCACCCCATGTAAACAGACCGTGACCTCCAAGAATCAAACCTTTGAGGTTCGGATTTTTCTTCACTGCTGCTTCGAGTTGAAGTCCCAAGTCGAAACCCGGGCGTTGCCAAGGAATCCAAGCAATCGACTCGCCCCAAATCTCTTTCATGATTTTTTCTCCGTCTGCAGCTGCTGCAATGGCAATCAGTGCATCGGGGTGAAGGTGATCTACGTGTTTGTAGGGCAATAAGCCGTGCAACGGAGTGTCGATAGATGGTGCTGCCGATTTGAGGTTGAAGAGACAATAGTTGAACAGTTCCACCATTTCGTCTTCAAACTCCAGTCCACGGTACACATTTTTCAAGTTGTGCAATTTCTCAACATAAAGAGAGGCACAGCCTGATCTTTTGAGTGTTCCGATGTCGCCACCCGAACCTTTTACCCACATCACTTCGGCCATTTTGCCGCTCAATGGGTCTTTATCTTCTACTTTGCAAGAGGTATTTCCACCTGCATAGTTGGTCAATCGCAAGTCTGCACCTAATTTGTTTGAACGGTAGATAAATAGATCTACTTCGTTTCCATTCAATTTTGCTACTTCAGCATCGTCCCATAAGTAGGAAACGTAGTTGTAGTTTGATTTTTTTTCGTATTTCATAAGAGTAAAAAAATAAGGTTTTAAAAAAATTAGGTTAATGGTTTCTTTTGATTTAGCCGTTAGCAAATTTAGCGCTATTCTTGGATTGTATTTCGTAATATTTGACAAAAATGGTTGACTTTCTGCTCTGAATTTTTATTACGCTTTTTTCGCCATTTGTCTCCTGTAGTTCTCGACCTCCCAATTGTCAATAAACTCAATTTGAGATTTTGTCATAAATTGAGGTCCGCCAAAATTATTAGACAAGAAGCTGATTTTTAATATGTTTGTGAAAACTTCAAGCACATTCGACGCCGATTTTTCGCTGTCTTCAATCGCAATGACGCCTTGATTTTCTAAAACGAGAACTTTAGGAAAATAGCCGTTTTGAAGTTTGAAATCGGCAATTTTTTCTTGCGCAAGACTCTCCAAAGCTTTTGAGTCGTTTGCTTGCGGAATGAATAGGTAATAGGCCTTGCAGTAGACAATATCATCCGGTGTAAATGCCGTAGATGCTTGCTCGAAACTCTCTCTGCTTTTCGCAAAATAGAGAATTAAATCGCTACTAACGCCTTTTGCAATAAAGCCATCGAAGGCAGAATTCAACAATGCTACTTCCTGGATAAGTGGCGAAGATATTGCTTTTGCCTCATCCGAAGGAAGTGCTACGGCAATACGATTTTCAATCTTTTGCATCAAGTCGGTGTAGATGGCGTCAATTTCTGCAACGCTATTTGCAGCTACAAATACACCGTGATTTTCTAGGAAAATCACCTGAGGCGCTTTGCCAAATAGGTCGAAGTAAGCCTGAATTTCGCTCTCTACTTTTTTGAATAGAACGTATCCAGGGTCGGTGTAAGGAATAAACAACACATCAGATCCGAAAAGTTCTAGGCAGTTTTTTGCACTGTTTTTAGAACACATCACCGCATTCACTTTCGTGGGATGAGTGTGTACCACAAAAGCATAGTCGATAATTTCGTGCATCGATGTCTCCACTGACGGACGGTTGCCGTTGGTCGATACAATGGCATTTGCCAAATCTGCTTTCACTTCAACTTCTCTTTCTGTCGAATTAGAACTGTAGGTTTTGGATGAAACAACTTTGAGCTTCTCGCGGGAAAGTGTTACGAAACCATTTTCGTCGATGGTTTCGAGTGCCACACCACTTGCTTTTACCCAAATGTAATCGTTGTCTTTGTAAGAAGTGTTGCCACCACCTGCAATCACGAACGCTTTGTTTTTACCGTATTGCTGCGAAACCTCAACCAATTGTTTGATATTGCTATCCATTTTTTTGCAAATATATGAAGGAACTCTCCCCTCGTTTGGAAGGGAAGAGTTCCGAATTCTTATTTATAAAGTGGTCCGTAAGTTTGGCAAGCACGGTAGTCGGCACCCTCTTTGTCCATGCCGTAAGCAGCCCAAGCACTCGGACGGAAGATCTTTTCATCGTCTACGTTGTGCATACATACTGGAATGCGCAAAACGGCTGCAAGTGTAATCAAGTCGGCACCAATGTGTCCGTAGCTGAATGCGCCGTGGTTGGCTCCCCAATTGTTCATCACAGAATAAACGTCTGCGAAGTTGCCTTCACCGGTCAATCGTGGAGCAAACCACGTAGTTGGCCATGTTTTGTTGGTGCGGTCGTCTAGCACTTTGTGTACTTCAGCTGGTATGTCAACTGTCCATCCTTCAGCCAATTGCAATACAGGGCCAAGACCTTTTACGAGGTTGACGCGCGCCATTGTGACAGGCATTCCACCTTTTGTAAGGAAATTTGAAGAGAAACCTCCTCCACGGAAATATCCGCAATCGGCAGGATACCAAGTTGTTGCATCCAATGTTTTTTGTACCTCTTCTTCGGTGATTTCCCAGAAAGGTTTCATCGCTGGTTGTCCGTCGATAGTTTGCTGACCACTACCATCCAAAGCCGCAGAGCCTGAATTAATCAAGTGAATCAAACCGTTAGCTGCAAGACCTTCCAATTTGTGACCAGTTACGCGTTCTACAGCATCGGCGCTCCAATAGGTGCGTACATCTGCAAATACCTGAGCTGTGTTGGTTAATAATTTGCCAAATAACATTGCGGCACCGTTCAATGAGTCATTCTCTGTTGCTACTACGAATGCTTCGCGAATGCCGTTCCAGTCGAAAGATGTATTCAGAATTGCCTCAGCAAAATCACCATTCGGCATAAAATCAGTCCATTGGCGTTGTCCTTGGAATCCAGATGCAATAGCATTATGTCCCAAAGCCTCTTCGCCGAAACCTAATTCGCGCAGTTTTGGATTTCCGATCATCAAATCGCGCATAATCAGCGTCATTTTCACAACAAATTCCCACTCTTGGTTGAGAACTTCGCGTGATTTCTTTTTGTCTGCATCGTTGGTGTCAACACCTTCGTTTGCCTTGCAATATTTAGTAGTCCAATCCATTGCTTTCTTGAACTCTTCCGGATCGTAAATACCCAATTTTTCGCGACGAATGATTTCGCTCATGTCAACGTATTCGTTGCGCATGCCAAGATATTCTTGGAAGAAATTTGAATCGACAATAGAACCGGCAATACCCATCGAAACAGAACCGATTGATAGGTACGATTTGCCGCGGAGTGATGCTGCAGCAACACCTGCTTTCGCAAAACGAAGTAATTTCTCTTGCACATCTGCAGGAATGGAGTTGTCGCCACCATCTTGCACATCGCGACCATAGATGCCAAATGCTGGCAATCCTTTTTGATTGTGGCCTGCCAAAGCTGCTGCCAAATATACTGCTCCCGGACGCTCAGTTCCGTTGAATCCCCAAACCGCTTTGATGGTGTGTGGGTCTACGTCGATTGTCTCGCTACCGTAGCACCAGCATGGAGTGACGGTAATGGTAACGCCAACGCCTTCTGTTTTGAACTTTTCAGCACAAGCGGCTGCTTCGTCCACACGTCCGATAGTGGTGTCAGCCATCACGCATTCGATTGGCGAACCATCGCTGTATCTGAGGTTCGTACTCAAGAATGTAGCGAGATTTTGTGCCATGTTCATGGTTTGTGCTTCCAGCGATTCGCGAACGCCACCTTGGCGTGCATCGATGGTTGGTCTGATTCCGATTTTTGGATTGCCACCTTGCAATCTACCTGTTTTTTCTTTACGTATCTGTGCTGCTGATTCGATTTCTGCAGCAATTGCTCCTGCTTTCATAATTGTTTAAGGTTGCTTTATAAATGAAGTTTAACTAATATTTTTAGCTTTTATTTCTGTGCTGAACTATGCTGATTTTACTGCAAAAAAATACAAATAATCATAGTGGATTATATCGATCCTCTACTTATGAATTTTGTAGGTAAATATTCTTGAATTTGTATTTTATTTTTCACAAAATTTGCTGCTTTTTCGCCCATAAGACCGAAATCAATGCTTATTGCTGCAATTCCGTCTTTGATAACTTCTAATACTGGGTCGTCGTTGTATGCAATGAGTCCAATATTCCGACCAATCTTTAAGCTTCTTGCATCTGCTTCCTTAATGATTTTAACCAAATCTTCAGTCAAAATACAGAGGTATGCCGCTTTGTCTTCTAGTTCTGTCCAATCTGAGTTACGCCTTATGAGTTCGTGTTGAAATCCAAAATCGTTGCAAAAACGATTGAAATGCTCAATAGACGAAATAGGATGTCGCAAATCTTCTGGAAAAACATAGACTAATTTTTTGTATTTTTTCAAGCCCTCCAATCCTTCTTTCATGCAGTCGTAAAGTGCTTTGTCGAAATCTTGACAGATGTATGAACATTCTGATTTGTCGAAATTGCCAAAATCAAGCAACAACAGCTTATTTGCGGGTATTGTTTTCAAGGTATCCGAAAACTTATCATTTGAAAAATTAATCACAACATACATGCTGTATTTACCAATACTCTCGTGTATAATGGTTTCGAACAGATTTTCGTTGTATTGGTGAAAAATTAAATCAACTTTATAATTTTCGGGCAAATTATCTGTAAAACGATGGTAAAGATCTTTTTTAAACGGAGAATAGTTGTCGAGTAACAACAATACTCTGTTTACTTCTGCTTTTACAAAATAGCCTTTCTGAGGTGTTGAATCAATAACGCCTGTGCGTTTTAGTTCAGAGTAGGCTTTAAAGACTGTATCTCTTGATACTTTGTGTTTTGCACTTGCTTCGTTTATCGAGGGTAAATTATCACCAACAACCAGATTTCCATTCATTATCGATTGATTTATTGCCTCAATCAGGGCTTTAATCTTGGTGGTTGAATGGTTGAATTTTACTTTCATCGAATACGAGGTAACAGTTACAGAAAAATACAGAATTAATTGAGTACAAATTTAGAAAAAGGAAATTACTTTTTGTATACAATTCGCAAGGAATCATTTATATTCTACTTCTCAATCCTGTAAAGGTCACTGTCCTGAACTGTGCTGCAAATATGTTGTTTTTTTTTATAATTGGGATACTAAAAATGTTGTTTTAACACGAAAACCGCAATTAATTACAGAATATTAACATATGGCGGTATTTTGACTATACAGTTTGCCTACCAAAATTCATTTCTATATTTTAAGTCAAAGAGGTCACGCTATTTTATGTTTTGTTACTCCGCTTGTTATGCAGGTTATCGGAATCGAATATAGTTAGTGATTCTATTTAATTTGCCTATATTTAGGTCTTGTTTTTCTAAACAAAGTACGCTCATCAGTAAATAGCAAGGTTTTTCGGTTAATTCCTAATGTTCGTTACTTCCTTTACCTATAACGTATCAATTTTACTGTTTTTTGAAACAATTTTGTTGCATAGGAACTGTGATTTGTAGCTTAATTTGCAGTAACAATTCGATTTACCCAACATTGTTATGTTTATCATGAAAAACGTTTTGCTGCTCCTCTCATTTATTACACTGTCATTGTTTGCCACAAATAACGTGACAGACATCAAAAGTCCGCTCGAAGTTGTTGAGCTCATTGGCGATAAGTTAATCAGAGAAACTCCTTTTCGCTATAAACTGGAATTGGCCTCTTGCAATAAGAAGTTTGATAAGATGCAATTTGTTAATTTTGGTCGCACTTTTTCACTTGGTAAGCCATCTGTAGCTTATGCTTACACTCAATTGGAAGTGAAAAAAGATATGACAATGGTGATTGATTTGGAGCACAACGATGCGTGCAAAATTTGGTTGAATAATAAATTGGTTTACGATAAAAAAGGCATCAATTCTATTCGTTTGATAAAAGAGGAACGTAGCATCGAAATGTCGAACAAAGCTGAACTGAAACTCAATAAAGGAAGAAACAGTTTACTTATTAAATCGGAAACTGCAGGCAAAGAGTGGTGCTTTTATATGCAACCACCTGCAACCAAAGGCGCTGTGTTATCGGAAGAAATTGAATATCCTACATTTGCATTAGAAAATGTTACCGATTTAGACCCTAAAATTGCCGAACTAACCAATTGGTTGGTCATTGGCCCATTTGAGAAAGGAATTGATATAGTTCATCGTCCTGAAACGAGCGTTGAATTTGGGCAAATGTATGCCGGACTTAATGGAGAACTTGTTACTTGGACGATTCCTAAGATAGAAATTGTAGGTAATGTAATTGACCCGCAACCTTGGGGAACAAACTATCAATGGAATTACCACAACGGAGGCGTAGCATGGGCAATGCAGCAGCTTGCCGAAACCTCTGGAAAAGCAAAATACAACCAATGGGCGAATAATTTCTGTGATTACCACATCAAAGGGAAGTCTTTTGTAGAATATCAGGTGCAGACGCTCAATGAAGTAGAGTCTGCAAATCACTATTTTATTAAAGTCCCTCTGCTCGATTTCACACTTGCGCCGTCTTTGCCTTTTATCTACAGACTTCGTCGCGAGAAAGGATTTCCACTCGAAAAAGAGTACAAAACATTGGTTGACAATATGATACATTATGCCCGAAAAGAGCAAATTCGCTTTCCGGGTAGTAATATTTACACCCGCACCACTCCTCAGAAATACACAACTTGGGTGGATGATATGTTTATGGGTATTCCTTTTTTGGTGCAGGCATCCAAATACGCCAAAACCAAATCCGACCGCGATTCGCTGATTAACGATGCCGCGTTGATGGTGCTGAATTTCAGGAAATTTGTGTGGGATAAAGATGTAAATCTCTACATGCACGCCAATTATTCTGACGAGAAAGATACAAAACTTCCTTATTGGTCTCGCGCAAATGGATGGGGAATCTGGGCTACGACTGAGGTTTTGATGAATTTAGATAAAAAGAATAAATACTATCAACCAATACTGGAGCACTACCGCAAACATGTTGAGAGCCTTGTTGGATATCAAATGCCAAACGGCTTTTGGCGCAATGTGCTCAACAGAAATGACTCGCCTGAAGAGGTTTCAGGTACAGCGATCTTCACAATGGCAATAGCACGTGGTGTAGCCTATGGTTGGTTAGATGCTGAGAAATATCAGCCAATTGCGATGAAAGGATGGAACGCTCTCAAAACCGAAATAGAACCGAATGGTCGTGTGCATAAAATCTGTGTAGGTACAATGTGTTCCGACGATGTAAACTACTACATCAACCGGCCATTCTACGACGACGATACACATGGTCTGTTTGCTGTGCTTTTTGCTGGAATCGATGTCGATAAAATGCTTCAAAAAGAGATTCAGAGCGGTTCGTTGAGTCAAGTGAAATAGCTGTATTGCTTGTTACAAAAACCTTGACAAAATTTGATGATAAATGAAAACACCTTTGCTAATTGCTCTTTCAATGCTTCTGCTATTCTCATGTAGCAATGAAGTAGTGGTGAACTATTCAGACGATGTTGCGAATACAAATCATCCTGAAATTGCCTATTGGTTTATTACTCCAGATGTTTGTGAAAACGAAAAATACCTTGCTGATTTAGATTCTATTGCAAAAAACAGTCCGTTCGATTTCGTTTTTCTTACTGCACGCGAAGGTTGTGACTTCTTCGACGACACCAAAATGGCTCCTATTTTCTCTAAATTAGTGGAAAAAGCGCATCAGCTTCATCTGAAAATTGGATTGCAACTGTGGAATTTCCCCGGCAAAGTAAATGAAAAATATTGCCAGTCTGTTATTTCAGAAGCTGAATTAAAACTTGATGCCAATGGCATCGCAACTTACGAAGCTGTAGCAAAACACATTCGTCTAAAAAATTTCTATAAAACAACAGATGTAACACCTATCAAAAGTGAACTTTTCCGAGCTTTTGCTTTCAAAAAATTAAACGACGGTGTTTACGTCCCTAATTCGCTCAAAGATATCACACCTTTTTGCAAGACAATGCCCAACAAATCGGGCGATAAAGCAGTCGTCGAAGTACAAGCCGGAAAAAGTCTTGCAGGCTACACAGTCTATCTGATGGTTCGTCATAGCTACAATCATCCCGATATGTTCGCTTACGCCTCGCAAAGTTTCGAGAATATTCTTCGAAAATATGCCCATATACCGTTCGATGGCACCGCTCTCGACGAGTTTGGCTACATGCGCACCACACCACCTTGGGAAATGAAGGATGACGAGACATTTAGTGAGCGATTTTATTCCGATAAAATGGGTTTGATGCTTGAGAAAAAAGCCAATTCTACTGCAGAAATGACCCTTTTCAATGCGCGCTATTCACCTTTGAATGCACCAGAAATACAAATGCGTGCAATCAACGAATATATGCAGGTGTTGCGAAGTGGTCCACTCGTAGTGGAGCAGAATTTCTATCGACTTTCGAAAGAGTTGTTTGGCAAAGCCTGTTTTATTGGCATTCACAATACATTCCACAACAAGCTAGATGGCGACGAAATCTGGATGACGGGAGCGAATTGGTGGACACAACCGCGAGATTATGGACAAACGGATGAAAACTCGGCACTCCCAACTCAATTGGGAATTATGTTGTCGCATCCACAAAACATCATTTACAACCAATATTATCATCCACAGATTGATACAATTTGCGAAAAAGCATTTACAGATTTGCGCTATGGAATTCGCACGCACTACCACGCATTCAACGATAAACATTGGGGCATTGGATTGGAATCGCCTGAATTTTTGAAGAAGGTGAGCCAAGTAGAGACTTCAGCTCGTTTGCTGAATCAATTCAATCCCGGACAGCCCGAGGTCAAGTTGTTGGTAGTGTTTGGAACAGAGGCATTAATAAATTGGTATCCAAATGCTAAATTGCGTAACGCCTTTTATATCAATAATAAATTGGGAATTGAAGAGAAAGCTCTTGCTTTGTTGAAAGCAGGTTATATGAATGCGCTTGTGTCGTCAGACCTCATCGAAAACGGTCAACTGACACTTAATAAGGAGAATAAACCTACTTTAAAAGGGAAGACTTTTGATGCCGTTGTTTTTCTTTATCCACAATATGCCCAGCCAAAAACGCTCGCATTTCTTGAAAAATATTCGTCAAATGGTGGAAAATTGATGCTTGAAGGAATAGCCGATTACGATTTTTCTGGTCGCGATATTCGTCAGCAATTTGAATTGCTACAGAAGAATGCTACAGTCGTTGGGTTTGATATCTCAAAAATATCATCGTTGTCAATTCCTAAAAACACGATAGAGGGTGGTTGTTACACCGATGATCATGCTGTTGTGCTGACAGATTATGCTTCGTTGACTAGGAATAAACCGAAACATTTTGATGCGATTCTCGATAGTGAACGCTATTCAGGCAGTTTCATTGGAATGCTCGCTATTAAGTCTGAAAAAGGCAAGTTGACTAAAATCACCTCATCAGGTTTGATTGATTTGAAGCGAAACGGAAAGCAGTTGCTGAAATTCGATACCGCTCAAACGCTCTTCTTCGAGAACAAGAACGGGGAGAAGGTTTTGACATTAGTGGATGCCACTAAATCGATTAAACCAACAGTTTGCAAGTTGTAACTCGTTCAATTTGAATTAAAAATAGATGAATAGAATTTTACTTTTCTTATTTCTGTTTATTTTGACCTTAACTAATCAGGCTTTTGCTTTTCAAAATCCTGTGAATTCTGGTTTTTTGCCCGATCCATCGGTTTGCAGAGTGGGAGAGGATTATTATCTTGTGAATAGCTCGTTCGAGTATTTCCCTGGTGTTCCTATTTTTCATAGTCAAGACTTGGTGCATTGGACCCAAATTGGAAACGTGCTCGATCGTCCTTCTCAACTGCCGCTTGCTAATGTGATGCCTTCGGATGGCATTTACGCCCCAACGTTGCGTTATCACGACGGACTATTTTATATGGTTACTACTTTGGTGGCAAATGGAACGAAAAAGAATTTCTACGTAACAGCTACTCATCCTGAAGGACCGTGGTCTGAACCCATTTTTGTTGACCAAAGTGGCATTGACCCATCGCTGTTTTGGGACGAAGATGGCAAAACTTATTTTGTAAGTAATCGCGGCATGACTTTCACTACCGAACGTGCCATTTATCAATCAGAAATTGACATAAAGACTGGTAAACGTCTCACAGATCCGAAAATCTTGTGGCATGGGTCGGGTGGAAGCTATGTGGAAGGGCCACACATGTACAAAAAAGATGGATTCTACTATTTGTTGACAGCTGAAGGCGGAACTCAATACGGACACATGGTCTGTATTTCTCGCAGCAGAAATATCTGGGGGCCGTATGAATCTTGTCCACGAAACCCGATTTTGTCAAACCGTTACGCTTACGAAAAACTGTATGGTACAGGTCACGCCGACTTGTTCCAGGCGCACGATGGGTCGTGGTGGATGGTGCATCTCGCATTTCGGGTGCCTCAGGTTTTGGGTCGTGAAACCTGCCTTGCTCCCGTAAGGTGGGACGAAAATGGGTGGCCTGTGGTTAATACTACGGGTACAAATTCTCTCGTCAACAATGCTGAAACTCTGCCGCTGAAACCAATTGTGCCCAAACCTGTTCGTGATGATTTCAATTCTGGCAAATTGGGCTTTGAATGGATTTCGTTACGCAATCCTGAAGTGCAAAATTATTCGTTTACTCAGCGAAAGGGATTTCTAACACTCTTAGGAAGTAGAAACACGATATTTGATGTAGCATCGCCGACTTTTATAGGTCGTCGACAGGCGCATTTCAATTTTAAAGCGACTACTGTTGTTGATTTTTCTCCTAAAAAAGAGAATGAATCGGCTGGTATGCTCATCGAAATGACCAATCGGTTTCACTACCAATTTGTGATTTCTCGAAAAGGAAATCAGCGCATTCTGAAAGTGATTTACACTTTAGGGGATTTGATAAATTCGGCAGGTGAAGCCGTTTTGAAACCCGGATTGGTATCCCTTCGCGTAAAAGGTGATAGGAAGAATTATACGTTTGAATTTTCGCAAAATAACAAACCTTTTAAGAAAGTAGGTTCGCTGAATGTACAGTTTTTGAGCGCTGAGGTAACAGGTGGATACAATGGTGTCGTTCTTGGATTGTACGCAACTGGCAATGGGCATGATTCTACTACTCCGGCAGCTTACGATTGGTTTGACTATGAATGGACGAAAGAATAATAACGAACAATAATACCCAAAATAAAATGCAAGGGCAGATGAAATTAGATAAATTATTCAATAAATGGAACGCTATTTTAGGCGTTCTTTTACTGAGCTGTGCTTTCGAAGCAGCTCATGCAGCATTGCCCGAGCTCGGATGGGGTCCAACCAAGATAACCGGTTTGGAACTGTTTGTTTCAACAACTGGAAGCGACACCAATAATGGACTGACAATCAACACGCCATTCAAAACAATCACCAAGGCACAAACCTATATCAGAACATTGAAAACTTCACCTGGATTGCCTGCCAACGGGGTGACGGTATGGATTCGCGGTGGGCGATACCAAATGTCGCCACTGACATTCACTTCCTCTGACAACGGAACGGTGGACAAACCGATTATCTACCGCGCTTACACTAGTGAATCGGTCTATCTTTTTACCGGAAAACAAATCAATACAGCAAGCTGGAAACCTCTCAGCGTTGCTGCCCGACTGAGGGTAAACCCTCGGGTGAATCCCGATAGTCTTCGCGAAATTGATGTAGCTGCCATGGGCGTTTCGAATACCGGAACTTTCCCTGACAGCTTTTCTGCTTCTTGGAGCATCTTCGATTTTATGGTGAATAATCAACGTCAACCGATCTCTCAATGGCCAAATCCGGATGAGAATATCCGAAACTTGAATAATCCCGGTTGGTCAACTTGCAACGGATCGAAAGATGTGCAAACCTTTTTTTTCGGTCCCGGTGGAAAGCCTGCTGACTTAAATGGAACGAATGAACTTGATTTGGATGGAACGAACCGTTCGCAACGGTGGAAAACCTCGATGTCTGCCGGTCACAACCTGTGGCTGAAAGGTTTTTGGCGTGTGCCGTGGTCGCCTGTTACGGTGAAGGTATCTGAAATCAATACAGCTGGCAACTGGATAAAACTGGCTGTCAATACTTATGGCGGAATGGGTAGTAAATATACTACTAATGCTGATGCTGCTGGTTCGTACCGCGTTGGGGATGGCAAAGAGAAATGGTGCTTGATTAATTACCTCGACGAAATAGATCAGCCGGGCGAGTGGGCATACGACTTTATGGATAAGAAAGTTTACTACTATCCGGCTGTAGATTTGACCAAAGCAGAATCTTATTTTGCCGATAATGCTTTGCCGGTTATCAAATGCACAGGCACGGCTTATCTTTCATTTATTGCCCTCAATATCGAAGGTGGACAAGGCAATGGCATTGATTTGAGTAGCAGTTCTAATATGTTTGTCGGAGGATGCACTATTCGCAACGTGGGTGGCATTGGTATCAACGATAATGGCGGAAGCAACAACACGTATCAAGGCAACAATATCTACGAAACCGGCGCGCAGGGCATCTATCTTGCCAGCTGTGGAAGCCGTCCGAAACTGACTTCAGCCAACATAACTGTGACAAACAATCATATTCATCACATCGGGAAATTGGCTTCAAACTTTGCCATTAAGATGGATCAGTGTGTCGGCATCACCGTGTCGCACAATTTGATTCACGATATTCCCGCAGGCGGAATTACGACGAATTTGATTAACAATTGCACTTTCGAGTACAACGAGGTGCACAATCTGGCGCTGTACGAATCAGATAATGGAGCCTTCTACAATTATGGAGGATGGACAACCTACGGAAACGAAGTGCGCTACAACTTTGTGCACCATGTGAATCGGTCGAACGGATACTATACCGACGATGGAACGAGTGGATTTAATTATTACAACAACATAGTGCATGGCAGTTTGAATCCATTCTTGACCGGAGGCGGTCATCATGTGATCGGTCGCAACACCCTCATCGTAGAGTGTCTGAAGGCTGCGAGCATCGACGATCGAGGCATTAGCCGATTCTATTTTGTGTCGTCCACAAGTTACGGCGGAAGAGTGCGCGATATGAGTCCGAAGACTGATCCGTGGCTTACCTTCGGAAAACAAATGATGACCAAATATGGTTACGCAGCCAACGATACGCTTTGGGGATGCACGCTTGATTCACTTTGGCACCCAGAATATCCGAATGGTAGTAAGTTTTTGAATAATGTGGAAGTGAATTCTAAGGGATTTACAAAACCAGCACTCGGCACTGTAACGGTGTCTGGCAATGTGGCCTTGGCCACAGTCGCCGCTGCCGGATTTTTCGATTATGCAAATATGGATTTGCGTACGAACAATACCACAGTATTAGGTAAATTCCCTAATTTGAATACCATTTTCCCTCTCATCGGGTTAACTTTGGATGATTATCGGATAAGGCTTGTTACAAAAGCCGAAGTTGGCGGTTTGGCTAATCGAGGGGCATCGGGCGATCCGTGGAGCGAAGATCCGATTCACCCGTAAAGTGTTTTTGAAGATGAAAAAAGTCTATTTAACCGTATTTATATCGCTGATGCTGCATCTTGTAAAAGCAGCGTTGCCTGAG
This sequence comes from Bacteroidales bacterium, assembly GCA_049315325.1. Lineage (GTDB taxonomy): Bacteria > Bacteroidota > Bacteroidia > Bacteroidales > UBA7332 > CAXXIC01. The sequence goes on along the minus strand of JBMOKJ010000009.1, from coordinate 96,487 downwards.
TTGGGTTGGGGTCCACAGATCGCGAGCGGGCTTGAATTGTACGTTGCAACAACGGGCGTTGATACCAATGATGGAACGAAAGATAAGCCTTACAAAACGATTTTGAAAGCGCAAACGGTCATCCGCAGCATGAAAACAGCCAATACCATTCCGGCAGGCGGAGTGACGGTTTGGATTCGAGGCGGCAGATACCAAATTGCACCCTTATCGTTTACAGCAGCTGATAATGGAACGGCTGATAAACCGATTATTTATCGCGCTTATACCGGCGAATCGGTCTCTCTTTTTACAGGAAAACAGATTGCGCCATCAAACTGGAAGCCACTGAATGCCGCTGCCCGACTGAGAGTAAATCCGAGAGTGAATCCGGATAGTCTTCGCGAGATTGATGTGGCAGCGATGGGAGTGCTGAGCACCACTATTTTCCCAAATAGCTTTATTACGGGTTGGAGTCTGTTCGATTTTATGGTGAACAATCAACGTCAACCCATTTCGCAATGGCCAAATCCAGACGAAAATATTCGAAATCTCAACAATCCCGGCTGGACGACCTGCAATGGATCGGCTGATGCACAAAGTTTTTATTACGGCAGAGGCGGAAAACCGATGGACGATATTACCACCAACGAGCTCGATTTAGATGGTACAAACCGAGCTCAACGATGGAAAACCTCGATGGCTGCCGGTCACAACCTTTGGCTCAAAGGATTTTGGCGTGTGCCTTGGTCTCCGGTGATTGTGAAGGTGTCAGACATCAATACGAATGCAAATTCGATTAAGCTCATTGTCAACAATTATGGAGGCATGGGCAGCAAATACTCTACCAATGCAGATGCCGCCGGCACTTACCGCTATGGTAATGGCAAAGAGCGTTGGTGTCTAATCAACTATCTCGACGAAATTGACCAGCCGGGCGAATGGGCTTATGATTTTATGGATAAGAAAGTCTATTATTATCCTGCGACAGATTTGAGCAAAATGGAGGCCTATTTTGCTGATAATTCGACATCTGTGATTACCTGCAACACCGTTTCGTGGGTTAAATTTATAGCGTTGACTATCGAAGGAGGTCAGGGCGATGGCTTTGCGTTCAATAATTGTTCGAATCTCTTCGTTGGTGGTTGCACCATTCGTAATGTCGGTGGAAATGGCATCAGTGATACCGGAGGATCCAACAATACTTATCAAGGAAATAACATCTATGAAACCGGAACTCAAGGAATCAATTTGGCAAGTTGCGGAAATAGACAGACGCTCACCTCTTCGAACATTTCGGTAACGAACAATCATATTCATCACACGGGCAAACTAACATCGGCTTTTGCCATTAAAATAGATCAATGCGTAGGATTGCTTGTGGCGCATAATTTAATCCACGACATTCCTTCGGGCGGAATCACAACTTATTTGACGAATAACAGCGTTTTCGAATACAACGAAATACATAATATCGCACAGACAGAGTCTGATAATGGGGCATTCTATTGCTATGGAGCCTGGACAACGTATGGCAATGAAATTCGCTACAATTTTGTGCATCATACTTCGCGTACGTGTGGTTTTGGTCCCGATGATGGCACCAGCGGATATAATTTTTTCTCGAATGTGCTTCAAAATTGCCTCAATCCGATGCTCACGGGTGGCGGTCATCATGTGATTGGTCGCAACTGTTTGATTGTGGATGGCTTAAAGGTTTCAAGCATTGACGATCGGGGAATCAGCCGCTTTTATTTCGTTTCGGCACCAAATTATGGCGGTAAAGTGAAAGCACTGAACCCCAAAGCTGAGCCTTGGCTCTCGTATGGTAAATCTTTAATCGCAAAATATGGTTATGCCGCAAATGATTCGCTTTGGGGATGCACGCTCGATTCGCTTTGGCATCCGGAGTATCCAAACGGCAGTAAATTCATAAACAACGTGGAGGTGAATTCTAAAGGATTTACCAAACCCACGCACGGAACAGTCACGCTTTCGGGCAATGTCGCTCTGACGGCTGTCGCCGATGCCGGCTTTTACGACTATGCCAATATGGATTTGCGAAGCAATAATGCAACCATTCTGGGTAAATTCCCGGAACTAAATACCGTATTTCCACTGATGGGGCTTGCGCTTGATGATTATCGTGTCAGATTGGTGTCGAGAGCAGAAGTTGGTGGTTTGGTGAATCGTGGTGCAGCGGGCGATCCGTGGGATCAAGACCCTGTTCATCCTTAAAAACAGCAGTTATGAAAAAATGTGTCCTTATTTTTTGCTTATTGTGTGCGGTTTTAGCCGTTAAAGCTGCACCGACAATCAAATTAGTTAGTCCGTATGCCACGCCCGATTCGGGTTGGGTGGTGCATGGTGCTGTGAGTTTTTCGGTCAATGTAACATCCACGTTGCCCATCACCAAAGTGGAGTTTTATGTCGATAATGCGCTGAAAAGCACCGACACGACCTATCCGTACAGTTATCTTTGGAACACACGTACACTTTCTGTGGGTGCTCATACCCTGAAAGCCATTGCTTATGACTCTCAATCGTCGGCTACTATTAGTCAGGTGGACACCGTGAAGGCTGTGTTGCCGCTCAAGGCGACTACGAAAGCTGCGGTGACGGCTAAACTACTACCCACAATGACTGCGCTCATTTCGGATGTTTCGTTGCGCGATGTCAGCATTTGTGTGGGAGCAGATAAGATGTACTACATGGTCGGTTCGATGTCCGACAATAATATTTGGTGCCGAAACGAAGGTGTCAATCTTTGGCGTTCCAATGACTTGAAAACCTGGACTTACGTGGGGCTTATCTGGAGCTTCGAAGGAGATGCCACCACTGCTGATAAGGCTTGGAGCTCGTTCTATGGCATTCAGTTCAGAGCCTTATGGAATACCAAAATCCGTTATATGGAAGGAAATTACTACCTGTCGTTCGGTAATCCAGTGATAGGTGCTCGGTTGCTGAAAAGTACATCAGGTTTGCCCGAAGGACCGTATGCTTATCAAACACCGGGTACAAATCTTTTGAAAACCACCCTTTTCAATGACACGGTGAGCAAAACGAATCTTTATTACGATATGCTCAATACCGGATATATGTTTGAATACAAAGGCAAGAAATACCTTTCGACTACGAATGTAAATGATACCACCAAACGTTTCAGCAGCTATATGGGCATTGCCGACAGCCTCACAGGTGATTATGGCAATTGGCACGAAGCTCTGCCTTGCGGAGGAAATGCAACCTATTTCGTGGACACACAAGGTTCGTTGTGGGGCACACTTTTTGGCAACGACGATGCTGCACCGTGGCGCGAGCGAGCCGGCATTGTGAAGATGACCGTCGATGTAGGTGGTAAGTTGAAGGTTTCTGCCGATCAGACTTTACCCACACCAACCGGCATTTTGGGAGCTACCATGCGACAGCCTGAGACCAAGTTCTATCCTAATCCAGCTAGAAATGTGCTGAGCGTGACCAATGTAGAAGATGCTGTGATTTCGATTATCGACCTCAATGGCCGTTCGTTGCAATCTAAGAAAAGCTCCGAATACGTCAGCAGATTGGATGTGTCTGATTTAAAAATAGGCATCTATCTGATTCGAATCGAAAGAGACGGAGTCAGCACAACCAACCGAATAGCCGTAATTCATTAAAAATGAGTTGTATGAAGAAAATTTTTACGCTCTGTTTTGTTTTATCAATAACACTAAACTCTTTTGCGGCATGGCCTTTGCGCGATACCACAGAGTTTAGCCAGCGGCAAGGGTTACCCAATTTCTTTGCCAAAGCCACAGCCGGCGATTCGGTGCGGGTGGGGTTTCTTGGTGGCAGCATCACCAATGCGGTGGGGTGGCGTGACAATATTATGAATTGGTTTAAAGCCCGTTACAAAAACAACAAAATTGTACAGGTCAATGCTGCCATTGGAGGTACCTCCTCAACTTATGGCGTTTTCCGCATTGAAAAAGATTTGCTTGCCAAAGCCAACTACGACCTCATATTTATTGAATTTGCAGTGAATGATAGTACAAATAATGCTGTTGTCGAAAAGAGTATCGAAGGATTGTTTCGCAAAATATGGGCTAAAAATCCGAAAACGGACATTTGCATGATATACACTGTGGCAGCTGCTCATTTGACCGATATTGCTGCCGGAAAAATGAACATGACCTCTTCGAAACACGACTCCATTGCCAGTTATTACAAAATTCCATCTGTGTTTATGGGGTTAGACACATATCATGCCATTCAGTCGGATACGGTGTCGTGGTACACGCCCATCACAGATATCAAGAATGAAAAGAATGCTCAGGGACAGTATGTTTTCACGGGTGATAATACTCATCCAACGGTGTTTGGGCACAATTTCTACACTAAAATTATTGCTCGTTCGATGGCCAAAATGGAGAACGTAAAGGGTCCTTTCGTTCATCAAATACCTACTTTTATTGTAGCTAATAATTTCGAGAAGGCTAATATGGTTCCAATTTTGAAAACTCAAAACTACGGAATGACATGGGTGGATAAGAAGGGGATTTACGACTTCATGGATACTTATGTGAGCGCAACGGGGCATGATAATTACGTTTGCTCCGAAAATCCGAATGCGAGCTACGGCTTCACCTTTACCGGAAACAAAGTCGGATTAGCCCTGATTATTGGTCCGTCGGTAGGCAAATATGTGATTGAAATTGATAAAGTGGCGTATCCGCAGACTGCTTTCGACTACTATTGCTCTTATTATCGTCAACAATTCAAAACAATCGATTTGGCCTACGGAACGCACTCGTTCAAGGTCTATCCTTCTACCGACACCATGACAATTGCGCAGAAAACGACTGCGCGCACAGCAACGGATATTGCTGCCAATCCTGCGAAATATTGCTTCAATAATCTGATATTCAGCCATATTATGATTGTGGGGACGGTGGATGTTACTTCCGCTGTGGTAGAGCCGCTGGTGGATAGCCGAACAGACTATCAGTGCTTTGCCGCAAACGATCGAATCACCGTCACCCTCTCTGCTGAAACAAACAAAGAAGTCGCCATTTCGATAGTGGATTTGAATGGAAAAGTCATCTGCAACTCGCGGTTCGATGGGTCGATGTTTGTCTCCAATCCTCTGCCTAAAGGGTGTTACACCGTGCAAATCACTGAAAATAAGAAAAGAGTCATTCGGAAAATTATAATCTAACAAACGATGAAAAAACTTGCATTTATTCTGACAGCGGCATTTGTATCTGGTTCCTTATTCGCCAATGTGAAACTCAACAACCTGTTTAGCGACAACAGTGTGTTGCAGCGTGGCATGGAAGTGCCGGTATGGGGCTGGGCTGACGAAGGTGAAAAAGTAACCGTTGAATTTGCAGGACAGACCATCACGACAGTGGCCACAAATGGGAAATGGATGGTGAAACTCAAACCGATGAGGGAAAACAGTCAGCCACAGGAGATGACTGTGAAAGGGAATAATACGCTGAAAATCAAAAATATATTGATTGGTGAGGTGTGGATTTGCAGCGGACAGAGCAATATGGAATGGGCGTTGTTTCGCACTATCGGAGGTGAAGAGGCGGTAGCCAATAGCAGAAACGACCAATTGCGTCTTTTCGTGGTGCCTCACAATGTGCAAATGAAACCGGTGGATAATGTGAATGCAAAATGGGTGCTTTCGGAACCCCAATCGACCAAAATGAACTCGGCTGTTGGCTATTATTTTATGAGTAAACTGCAAAAAGAGCTGAATGTGCCGGTGGGAATGCTTGAAGTGGCTTTTGGTGGCACGGTCATTGAGTCGTGGCTCAGCCAAGAAGCGTTGAACGCCATGCCAAACAAAGATAAGTACATGGATTTGGCCACGATGAAAGCCGAATACGACAAAAAAGACCTGGAGTTGAAGCCCATTCGCGATGCGTGGCAAAAGTCGGTCGATTCGTGTAAACAAAACAATCTGCCTGCACCTCCACGTCCGTCGGTTCTACCAAGCGAATTCAAAGGTACAACCACCATTTATAATGGTGAAATTTGTCCTATTGTACCTTTCGCTGTCAAGGGAATTGCGTGGTATCAAGGCGAATCGAATGCTTACGTGAAACGTGCTGATTCGTATGCCTCGTTGCTTCCGGCTATGATTAAACTTTGGCGCAACGATTGGCAACGACCTGACATGCCGTTTATCATTTTCCAAATCACGCCAAACCGCAAACCGCAAACCGACCCGAATGAGAAGAGTGGGGTGGCCATAGTGCAGGAAGCTCAGTTGAAAGCCAGTCAAACCGTTTCAAAAACAGCTTTGGTCGTTACAATGGATGTGGCCGAAAGCGATGTGCATTACAAGAATAAGCAACCCATCGGAGAGCGCGCCTTCAAAGCCGCAATGAATCTGGCTTATGGAAAAAATATCGAATATTGCGGTCCTATTTACAAATCGATGAAGGTAGATGGCGATAAAGTCGTTCTCGATTTTACTCATCTGGCTGGTGGATTGGTGCAAAAAGGCGATACGCTGAAAGGTTTTGTCGTTGCAGGTGAAGATAAAAAATTCGTATTTGCTGAGGCTAAAATCAAAGGAAACTCGGTTGTTGTATCTTCGCCAAAGGTCTTGAAACCGGTGGCAGTGCGCTACGGTTGGGCTGACTTCCCTGCAGTGAATTTGTTCAATAAGGAGGGAATTCCGGCATCGCCATTCCGTACCGACGATTGGGATTTGAATAAATAATAAGTTGAGGCTATTTATGCGTAATTGCTTTTATATCAGGATTATGTTGGGTATATTCAGCATAGTTCAGCATACTTGGTGATTCGTCTAGTGTTTTCTTTGCTGACGACAAACAAGCACCATGGCGTGAGAAACCGGGAATTATTAAAGTTGAGTTTGATTTAAATGGTAAAATTCAGATTGCCAAGGATCAGCCTGATTTTTTATTAAATTTGAATAATTAAAATACGTATGAGAAAAATTATATCTTTTGTTTTATTGTCGTTTAGTTTGATTAGTTCAGCTACGAATTATTATGTCTCGTCATCTGGTGGAAACGACGCCAACAACGGAAAATCTACCGGTGCTGCATGGAAAACGATCACGAAGGTGAATGCGATGATGAACACTTTTGTTGCAAAGGATTCGATTCTATTTAAGTGTGGTGATACATTTACAGATCAATTTAACATCACAAAATCAGGCACTTCGTCTTCGCCAATTGTGTATGCAAGTTATGGTTCAGGCGCAAAACCATTGCTCAATACCGCTGTCACACTCACTGGATGGACGGTCACTTCCAATCCAAATATTTGGGTGGCAAATTACACCGGAGCGCTTTCGGATATCCGTTTTGTGACAATAAATGATAAAATCCAGCAGATTGGTCGTTTTCCCGATATATCAGCTGCCAACGACGGATTTTTGTATAACGATGCCTGCTGGGGATTCAATAAATTCAGAGATGCATCTGTGAATGTTTCTACCCAAGATTGGACAGGTGCAACGGCGGTGATGTACACCAAACCCTACCGCATCGAAGGGGTGAAAATTCTGAAGCATCAATTAGACACCATCACCACAAACCCAACCACTGCCGCCATTCATGTTGGTTATGGCTATATTATTCAGAATCATTTGGCAACGCTGACGACTCAAGGCGAATGGTATTTTGATAGAGCAGCTAAAAAGGTCTATTTGTACAGCACTACAAACCCTTCGTTGGTAAAAGTGCAGGCGAGTTCCACTAAATATGGGATATTGATTAACTCTGGCATTACAGGCATCAATATTAAGAATTTTGCTTTTCGAAACGCAGATACGATGGCTGTCTCAATCACTTCGGGTAGTTATATCAACATCGACAATTGTACTTTTTCTAACACGTTGCATGGAGTCTGGATGGCAAGCAGCACCAATATTAGTGTGACAAACAACAGTTTTACGGACATTTACAATATTTCAATCGGGTCTACTTATTCCAGTCTGTATATCACGGCAACCAATAATTATATCCGCCGGAATTTCCTGAATCCTGGAATGAGTGATATCACCAACAACGCCTACAAAGCAGCTATATCGCTCTACTGCACTAGTGCCGTCATTTCGTATAACGATATCGACAGTTGCGGCTACATTGGCGTCTATTACAATGGTTATGGGAATACGATTTCACATAATAAAATTGGACATTTCAACATGCGGATGTTCGATGGAGGTGGAATTTACAGTTTTGGTACCTGGTCGTATGTGCCCTCTTTGGGAACAAATAAATATGGCAACAACCTAATCGAAAACAACTATATCTACGAGGGAATTGGTTATCTGCTTGGCACAAACGAAGGTGATTCTTATAACCGTCGCCCCGGCATCTACAACGATGCACTGACGGAGTACAATACTGTCAGAAAAAATGTCTGCTACAATACGCACGGTATTTTGTTGGCATCAAACCATCACCACACGGCCATCGAAAATACGATTTACAACAGCGATGCGTTCAACACCGCGCACCCTGATAAGTTGACAATTTCGATGGATCCATCGTCGGCATTTCAAACCATCACTAAAAATACGTTCTACAATTCAACTTTCAAGATAGTTTTCAATCCCTACAATGGTTTCAGCGTGGGACGTGCAAAAGATACTATCCCACCGATGACCAATCAGGGGCACCGAGTGACACAAAACATCTTCTATTCATCGCGAAATATTCGTCAGCCGGCCGTAAGTTTTACATATGGATTCAAAAACTACGCCCGCTTGTTTGGGGTGATGGACAGCAACTACTATTGGCAGCCATTTGCGCTCGACACAATTGTTTCTTCGGTTGCCGATAGCGGATATGTGAAGACCCGCAGACTAGCTTATGGTGTTAATCAGTGGAAAAGCGCTTTCGAACCGCACGGCGTATTTAAGTACTCCGAATATCCAGCAACATTTGGTTCGCCTGGCACAAATCTATTTGCTTCTAATTCGACATTCACTTCGAATATATCGGGATGGTTTTACGATAACGAAAATGTAACGAGTCAGGGCAGTTGGGTGAGCTCAGGCGGATTGGATGGCGGATGTGCATTGCTCGATCTTACAAGCGCAAGTGCTTCGGCTTCAGTGCTTTCTAGTGTGAGGTTTTACAGAATGATTGGAACAGTGAATGAGGGAGATACCTATTTGCTGAACTTTTCGGCAATCTCCAATTCCAACTCTGCCAAATTGTGCATCAACTTTACCAATACTACTGGCTCAAGTCCGAAAACCTACACCACAAGTACTATTCGGAGGGATTATTCTATCCCAATCACGTTCAACGACAACGGTGGTGGTACGGGACAATACCTTTATTTTACGCTGCACGACAAAGGTGCAAAAGTGTGGTTAGATAATATTTCGGTGCAAAAAGTTTCGGTATCGCAGGTTACACCAGCAGAGGCTGAACGTTTTGAGGTGAACACAACTGAAACCACAAAGTTGGTGAATCTAGGAACCAAAACCTACAAGGATGTGACTGGGACAATCTATTCTGGAACGCTTTCGCTCGAACCTTATACCTCTAAGATTTTGATTCAGTACACGCCACCTTTGGCTACAAATATTGTGATGAATAGCAAGCAATCGCTCGAAATTCTCTCTGTTTTCCCATCGACAAACAGAAATAATCAACCGATTAAAATGATTATCCAGAGCCTTCGCCAGACCGAAGCCACTATGCGCATTTCGTCTGCCAACGGAAATCAATTGTATTGTCAGAAAATGGTTTTGAATGAAGGGCTCAACGATGCCGTAGTGCCAGCATTAATAAAAGGTGCGTATGTAATTGAAGTCACCACTGTCAATGGAACTAGATGTGTAAAGAAATTTATTCAGTAATTCTACCATTCACCAAATTTTTACTTTAAGCTTATGAAACAACTATGCCTCTTTTTATGTTTACTTTTTGTGCTTGGATTGGAAGCTCGCGATGCCGATATCGGTTGGGGGCCTGCAATCACAACAGATAAAAATATCTACGTTTCGACTACTGGTAAAGACACAAATACGGGCACAATTGCCTCACCTTTTCTGACGTTGACGAAGGCGAAAACGTATGCCAATTCCATCAAAAGCAGCAGCACGTCGGGTGTCACAATCTGGTTACGTGGTGGAACGTACTATTTGCCAACCACATTTTCGATGACAAGCTCCGATGCTGGAACTGCCTCTAAACCAATTATTTACAGGGCGTATGCCAACGAAAATGTCATTCTAAGTGGAGCAAAGGCTGCAACGCCTGCCAATTGGGTGAATTACTCAGGTGCAACCTCACGATTGAATCCTGCGGTGACAGCTGCGCAAATCAAAGAGTGCACACTTACCAATTTGGCTATGTCGGTAACTGGTTTAATGCCTGATAAAATTAACGATGTCAACAATGGATTTTATCAATACACAAATCTACCCGGCGTTTATTGGAACGGTGTTAGGCAAAAATTAGCACGTTTTCCCAATGATTTCCCAAACTATATGGAGGTGAAATCAGTCGTTACAGGTGGCGATGCTACCCTCGCTGGTGTGTTTCAGTACAAAACCGCTACCTCCGAATTGTACGATGCCAACATGAACCGAGTTTCGGGCAGAGAGGCGGCATGGGCAGCAGCTTTGTCGCATGGTGTTTATGTGAAAGGGTATTGGCGAGTGAATTGGCAAATCACTACTTTGAAACTGACTGCTATTGATTTGACTGCAAAAACAATGACTGTAACGCCTTCTGTCACTTTGGGTAATAAATACAAATTGCCGCTCGGATCGGGACACGAACCCTACTATGTGGTGAATCTGCTTGAGGAGATAGACCAACCTGGAGAGTGGTGCATCGACAACCTTGACGGGAAATTGTATTATTATGCTCCTTCGACCATTACAAGTACAGCTCTTACCATTTCCGACAACAAAAACCCAATGATTGATATCAATGGCGCTAGTTATATTCAGTTTATTGGGTTGGAAATTATGGATAATTTGGGCAATGCGGTGAAGATGACTAATTGCAACAACGTGCAACTCAATGGCTGCATCATTCACGATGTGGAGTACGATGCTGTGGTCATAAACGGAGGCACGAATTGTGGCGTGTTGAGTTCAAATCTCTATGATTTAGGAGCATCGGGCGTGTTGATGGGTGCTGCAGGAACGGCTTTGGCTGGGTCTAACCATTTTGTCTCCAATTGCCACATCTACAATTTTGGTTATTTGAACAATATTTATGCAGCCGCCATCAACTTAGCCTACAAAAACATTGCCCTCTTTGGTGCAAAAGCAGATCATAATTCTATCCACGATTGTCCTCACTCAGGCGTGTTGCATGGTGGTTCGAATAATTTGTTTGAATACAACGATGTGTATCACACCTCTAAATGTTCCGACGATATGGGTGCGTTTTATTGTTTCACCGATTCGAATGCAAATGGTGGTAATACATTGCGCTACAACCTTATGCACAACTCTTTGCAAGGCGATGGCGTCTATTTCGACCATTTTGGGTTGAACGACAAAGCGTACTCGAATGTGGCGTATCAACTCAATCGCGGGTTTTTGTATCGTGCCGGATGGAATCAGGATGTGCAGAACAATATCGCCTACAAATGCCGCAATGGGTTTCAGTTAGCAACTGCTTTTGTTGGAGCCAAAGCGTTGAAAAATGTGGCGGTGGCTAATCCGAAGCAGTATGTGATGCTGAATGGCACGCTGGATGCGTCAAATAAAACCTACAATACCATGAGTATGAGGTTTACCGACGAATTGAATCTCGATTTCAGTTTGTTGCCTTCGTCGCAGATTTTCAAAGACATACCGACGTTCGAGAATTTCCCATCCTCAGGAGTGGGTCTCTACATCGATTCGTATCGCATTTCGAAAGTGAAGCCGTTGAATTACAACGTTAACCCACCGATTTCGGGAGTTTACGGATCGTAAAGCTCCCTAAATCCCCCCAAAGGGGACTTAAAGCCCACGTATTTTATAATTATTAATCAAAAAATAAATGAAATCACATTATAAAAAAATAAACTGGATAAGGAATAATCATGCAAAATTAAGCATCTCTGTTCCCCCTTTGGGGGTTAGGGGGCTGTTTTTATTGTTGCTTTTTTCAGTTTGTTCCTTCGCTCAAACGGCTCAGACAATTACATTTCCCGACATCCCTGTAAAGGGTTACGGTGATGCCACATTTACACTCAGTGCTACATCCAGTTCCGGACTTCCGGTTACCTACGTGAGTTCAAACACAGCCGTAGCCACCATTAGCGGAACAACTGTAACCATTAAAACCACCGGATTCTCATTTATTTCGGCTTTTCAAGCAGGAAATGGAACCTATGCCGCCGCAACACCTGTGGCACAGCTCCTCGTTGTTTGTCCGAAGTCAACGTTAACGGTGAAAGCTGCTGATAAAACAGTAGATTTTGGTGTCTCGCCCGTTTTTACGTATACGATTTCTGGTTTTAAAAAGAGCGAAACGACATCGGTTGTTAGCGGTACTCCGGTTTTCGATGCTGTCGCAGCGAATCTCGCTGGTGGAACGTATCCAATTGTCATAAACAGAGGGACATTGGCTGCCACTAATTACGAATTTGAAATGGTTGATGGCGTTTTGATTGTCAAACCAGACACAGCAACGCCTGTAATTTTGCATGAAGAATCTGTTGAAAAGATTTATCCAAATCCGGCAAGAGACATAGTCTATATCAGTAATTGTCCCAACAGTTCGTTTGCAATAATCAATTTATCAGGTAAAGTGCTTTCATCAGGTGTTTGCAATGGAAATTTATCTAAATTAGATGTTTCAAATTTTCCTTCAGGAACTTATGTGCTGAAAATCAATAAGAAACAAACCGTTATTCTCCGAAAACTGTTTATAAGATAATAAACCACAGCCAAAATTAAAAATTCACCCATATTCTCATGAAATTCGCCTACTCCTTTGCCCTTCTTTTGTTTTCATTTGTTTTCCAAACCGCTATTATTGCGCAATCTGATACGCGATCTTATTATCAAGACCCGACTTGGAAGCCACGCGCTATTCTTCCTTATGACGATGCGATTACGGGCAATTTTTGGCCAAAATCGCCTGCTGTTAATAACACATTCAATGACCCCGATTTCGACGAAAGCCGACTGAGTAAAGTTCCTGCGCCGGGTGTGCATCCGCGTGTGTTGATCACACCTGATGATGTGGAGAAAATACGCGCTAAAGTGGCATTGGGCGATAAGGCTCCAATTGCATTTCGAACCATGTGGAGTCGTGTCTCCAAATCTCAAAATGCATTCTACGCATTGGTGACTAAAAACGATGCCTTAGGAAAAGAGTTGGCTTCGCAATTAGTGGATAAGCTGAAAACGCTCGAGCCAAAGCTCGACTACATGGACAAACAACCCGATGGCGAGAATATTTGGGCGGTCGATCGTTCGATTATCGCAATGGGTAATCCAGATCCTCCTACCGAAATTTGGGATTTGCTCGACTACGACTATTTAAGTTGTTGGATGAGTGCCAGCGAACGGGAATTAGCATTGAAGGTAATTGGTCGTATTGTAAAGCACAGGATCTCGAATTATCTAGCCTATCCAGATCACTTTATGATCAATAATCATCAAGGATTTGGAATGGAATATATCCGTTTGATGTTGCTCATTGAGGGAGAAAAGGGTTTCAATAAAGAGCTTTTCGAGCAGTCGTGCCACAAAGCAAATGCCATGCTCGATTGGTTTCTGTCGGACGACGGAATGTGCTACGAATCCATCAAAGGTTGGTTGAATATCTCTGCTTTTACTGCCGTTGGGCTTCGTCAGCGAAATCTACTGAAACACGACCACTTACGCGCCAAAATGCGTTTTTTTGAAGCAGCCATTCGTTGGGAAAACGGAAAATGGATGATTCGCGACGAAATGCGTGCTTCGGCTTTTCACGTTATTTGGATGATGCACTACTACCACCCGAATAATCAGGCAATTGACTTTTTGTACCAATCGACGTTGTCAACACACGATTTCTTGACCGATGCCAATGCTAAATGGCCAAATCCAGTTGGAATTTGTACCGAATTATTGTTGCTCTACGCCGATGCCGGAATGGTTGACAGTAATGGAAAACCAACCGACTGGACTATTCAGTCGAACATTGACAAACTCAAACTGCCATTGACGTGGCAAGATAATGTGCGAGGATATGTGGATACTCGAAATTCATGGAGAAAAGAGGATTTACACGTCGGTTTTGTTTGCAAACAAGACTTCTTTTACGGAGGTCACGAAGGCTCCGAAAATAACCGCCTTACGCTTTGGAAAGACGGTGTGAATTGGATTCAGGACAATAACATGTTGGCAACAAAAGCCACATTCCTACAAAATATGCTCACTATAGATGGAAAAGGATGTCATTGGCCGCCAACACCAGGCACCTGGTTGGGTGTGAGAGAGTCGCCAGAAGGTCTTATTGCTGTTGGTGATGGCAAAGATGGCTACTCCTATTCTAAAAATATGCAGGTGCATCCGCTCTACTATCCATCGACCAAAATTCCTTATTATGCACCATTTGCAGAAGGTAATTTCGACTTAAGTCGTGATATTCAAGTGGCATTCAACCCTCGTACCATTAAGTTTTTTGATGGGTATGGACACACCGATTACGGCCCGTGGAGTGGCGAGACTCGACTGGTAGAGGGCTATAGCTCATGGAATCCGATGCAGCAGTTTTACCGTACAGTGCAAATGGCGCGCGGTCAAAACCCTTACCTATTGGTGATTGATGATGCCAAAAAAGACGAACAAAAACATCTCTTCGAATGGAACATTTCTGTGCCACTCGATGTCGATTTGGTGGAGGCGATTACTCCTGAAATTCAATTCCAGAACACCAACCCATCCGAAAGCAGAGAGGGCGATATCATTCTTGGAAAAATAGGAATGGAAAGAGATGTCGTGACTGGTAAATCTAAGCCTAAAAAAGGAGATCCACTCTGTCTGATTCGAGTGCTTTGGAGAAATGCTGAATATGGATTCCCAGTTCCTCGTTTCGAAAGATACCAAGGATACAATCAAGTGGCAATACCAGCACAGACGGTATCTCCAGAATTTCGCATCTTAGTGTATCCCTACAAATTCGGAGAGCCACTTCCTAAATCGACGTGGAACAGCGATCGCACCAAATTAACCATCGAGATTGGTAAGAAAAAAGATGTTTATCAATTTGCCAAAACGGATGGCGGAAGAACGGTCTTAACCATGCAACGCGATGGTAAAACGACCCTTACCAGCGATGCTAAACCTGCCCGTCCTGTTCTGACAGTTCGTGGTGAACGCTTTGATATCAACGATTTGCGCTATACTCGCGACGAAAATAAGGTGCCAACCTATTTAATAGACGATAAAGGGACGATTCAACTCGAACGTGTTGCCGCTCCTGCTCAAATACGTTACACGCTCGATGGGTCGCAACCGACAGAGAATTCAACGTTGTACGAAAGACCCATTACGATCACTAAAACGGCTGATTTAAAAGCGATTGTATACGACCCAACATGGACGTTTGGAACTCAAAATAGCGAAACGATTACCGCCCATCTTGTTTTAAAAGCAGCGCCTAAAGGGTTGACGACACTTCCAGTGAATGCCCAAAATGGACTTTTAGCAAGAGTTTATGAGAAAAATACGAAACTCTACAACGATAAGGGATTTTTCGATGCTTCGAGAATCATGATGCCCGATTTAAACAAAGAAACGCCTATTCTTGCTACAACTGTCGCTGGCTTTATTCTTCCTAAGGCGATTTCAAAACAACCGTTGGAGGAGCAGACAAAAGGTTTTTATCGTTTTTCCGGTCTTTTCCTTGCCAAAGAAAAAGGAGTTTACCACTTCGATGTCAATTCGTGCGGGCCTGTGACGTTTGATGTTGACAATCAGTCCGTTATAGAGCACATAGGCGTATTTCATCAACAACAGGCACACAGACGTGGTGAGGTTGTGCTAGACAAAGGTTGGCATGCAATTGATTTGGTGATTTGCGATCCGCTATTCTGGAACATCAATAGCTTGAAACCGATGGATTTTGAGGTTTCCTATTCTATTAATGGTGGGAAATGGAAGTCTGTTGAGGCCTCGGAGTTGAGCTTCGAAACAGATGCGAAAATTGCGATAACGCCACCATCAGAGGTGAAATCAATTGAGCCATTGAAATCGATTCCTTCACTTGAAAAGGGATTTGTGGCTCAAAGCTTCGACCGAACAGGCAAACGTCGCGATGCCGATTTCCTAGATATCGACAACGCTAAACCGTATAAAACACAACTCGCTCAAGCAATGGAATCTTCTGAAAGTCGAAACATAGTCCGTGAATTTTCGGGTTATTTTTATGTTCCGATGACGGGAGTTTATGAGTTTCAAACCACTTATCGCGTAGGCGAAAGTGCCGGATTGAATGCGAAACAAGCTAGTTGTCAAAATCAAGTGCGCGTGAACAACGAAATAGTGGTGCAGCACGGAGTTTTCGGTCGCAATCCTGATGGGAAAATTGGCTTGAAGGAGGGTTGGTACCCGCTTTCTGTTCGTTTTGGTTCGAGCGAAACGACGGTCAAAGTCTTATTCCCAGACGGACAAACCGTTCAATTGACTGATGAAAATGTATTCCGAAAAACGAATACCAAGATTTCGAATAATCCGAAAGATGGATTTTTGGGTGAGGTCTCTTTCGATAAATGGGACGAGAAAACGCCCGATTACGCAGTCAACGGCGCATTCCAGATATGGATAAATCCAGCATGTAAATTGGTCGATAGTCCGTTTGGAAAAGCGCTCGAAATGCATTCATCATCCGGTACTCTTGCCGCTGCTGTAGATGTAAATGTATCGCGCGGAAACACTAAACCCGGCTTTAAATTGCACCATCTAGCGATGCGCGAGAATGCAATTTCCATCGCATTATGGTTCAAAACTTCCGAGAAATCGGGGAAACTATTTGGCAAAGATGGTTACAATGCGTATGGAAAAGGGTATAAAACTGTTTCGTGCAATGTAGATAATAACCGTATTGTAGCCAATCCAAATCGTTTGTCCGGAGGAAAAATAGCGTCCGACGAATGGCAATTTGTGGTTCTGACAGCTACCGAAGATGCGATGAACCTCTACCTCAATGGAGATAAAATAGCCACAGCGCCCGGCACGCTCAATATTACGACCGATGCGCTTGACTTTTTCCTCAATCATACTGCTACAGTTGCGAATTTGCGCGTTTACGACCGTCCTTTGGATGCTGTAGAGGTGAAACAATTATTCGACTTAAAATAAATACAAAATGAAGAGTCCATTAGTTTTAGCTCTATTTATTTCATTTTCTGCTGCTGTATTTAGTCAAAAACTCGACAAAACGCTTTGGTACAAGCAGCCTGCAAAAGCGTTCGAAGGGAGTTTGGTGCTGGGGAACGGTACTCAAGGAGCCAGCGTGTTTGGCGGTGCCAAAGAAGAAAAAATCTACCTGAACGACCTGACTTTGTGGTCGGGCGAACCGGTTAACGACACCATTTACAAAGGGAAATGGCAAAATCTGGCTGCCGTTCGCGAAGCTTTAGCCAAAGAAGACTACCGTGCAGCCAATGAATTGGTGAAGAAACTGCAAGGCAAATTCAGTCAGTCGTACATGGCGCTGGGTACGCTATATCTGCATTTCAACCACGATTCGGTTGTCACCAATTATTACCGCGAATTGAATTTGGATAATGCCGTTTCGAAAGTGAGTTACACGGCAAACAAAGTGAATTTTACCCGCGAATATTTCGTCTCCAATCCCGATAAAGTAATTGCGATAAAACTGAAAGCCAGCAAAAAAGGGGCGTTGAGCTTCAAGCTGGGTTTTGGCAGTGTAATGAAGTTTTCGGTTGAGGCTAAGTCTAATCAGCTGATAGCCAATGGATATGCGCCTTATGACCAAAAAGCATCGGTGGGCGGTGTGCCGGGCGATATCTTTTTCGATGCCAACAGAGGCACGCATTTCACTACACAAATTAGAATTAAATCTGATGGAAATGTGGTTGGCTCCGATTCCATTCTTAGCGTAAAATCGGCTACCGAAGCCATTATTTATGTTTCCATAGCTACCAGTTTCAATGGGTTTGACAAAAATCCAGTGACGGAAGGAAAGCCCTATAAATCAATAGCCAATACCCAACTTCAAAATGCATCTTCTAAAACATTTGAGCAACTCAAGAGCGCACATGTGGCTGATTATCAGAAGTATTTCAATCGGGTTCAGTTGAATTTAGGCAACGATTCAACGATCAATCTGCCCACCGATGAGCGACTCAAACGCTATGCCGCTGGGAAAAGCGATATACGATTGGAAGAGCTTTATTTCAATTTTGGTCGCTATTTGTTGATTAGTTGTTCGCGTACAGCAGGAGTCCCCGCTAATTTACAAGGGCTTTGGAGCTATCAGGTGCGTCCGCCCTGGAATTCCAATTATACCATAAACATCAATTTACAAGAAAACTATTGGCCTGCCGAAATTACCAATCTTTCTGATTTGTATTTTCCGTTGATTGACCTTATCAAAAATATTACCAAAACAGGAACAGCAAACGCTCGGAATTTCTACAATTGCGATGGCTGGATGGCGGCTCACAATTCCGATATCTGGGCGATGAGCAATCCTGTAGGCGAGGGCAGAGGCAATCCGCAATGGTCGAACTTTACGATGGGAGGCGCGTGGCTCAGTATGCATTTGTGGGAGCATTTTGCTTTTACACAAGACACGACATACCTTCGTAAAACGGGTTATCCTTTGCTGAAAGGTGCTGCACAGTTTTGCCTTGGTTTTATGGTTCCTGATAAAAACGGAAAGCTAATCACTTCGCCGGCCACCTCGCCCGAAAATAAATTCCTGACACCCGATGGGTTTAATGGAGCAACGCTTTACGGTGGTGCAGCCGATTTGGCGATTATCCGTGAATGTTTTCTTCGCACCATCAAAGCCGCTAAAGTGTTAGACTCCGATGCCGAATTTGTAAAAACTTTGCAGACAACGCTCGACAAAATGTACCCCTATCAGATTGGCGCTGCCGGAAATCTGCAGGAGTGGTATTACGATTGGAAGGATCCTGAGCCCAAACATCGCCATCAGTCTCATCTGATTGGTCTCTTCCCCGGGAACCATATTTCCGTTGAAAAAACACCCGAATTGGCCGCTGCTTGCAAACGAACGCTCGAAATTAAGGGCGATGAAACCACCGGCTGGAGCAAAGGCTGGCGCATAAACCTGTGGGCAAGATTGCAAGATGGAAATCACGCCTACAAAATGTACCGCGAACTGCTAAAATACAAAGACCCTGATAAATTAGCAATCAATTATGGAGGCGGTGGAGGGACCTATCCGAACCTGCTTGATGCGCATCCACCGTTTCAGATTGACGGAAACTTTGGTGGAACGGCTGCCGTGGCCGAAATGCTTTTGCAATCGGACGAAGATGGCATTCATTTGCTGCCTGCTTTGCCCGACGCTTGGAAGAGTGGTTCGGTAAAAGGCTTGCGTGCTCGTGGTGGCTTTACGGTAAATATCAAGTGGGAAAATAGCAAAGTAACTGATTATCAGATTATTTCGGCAAAGACAAGTCGGGTGGTTGTTTATGTAAATGGCGAAAAGAAAAGCGTTTTCAGCAGAAATCAAACATCTTGTGAATGAATAAAAACCTAGTCAAATTCTTTGTTGTTTGCAGTTTATTATTTGTTGTTCAGGCAAATGCGAAAGAAACTCATTCAATTGATGTTTCTGCTGTCAAAGTTGATAGCTTGCTGTGGGATTTGACAAAATTGAGCAAAGCACCTGCATTTGCATGGCTCAATGCCCATAAACCTGTGCGTTCGTTAGCATTCGATGGACTGATTTACGAGGGCAAGCCTACCCGTGTTTTTGCCTATTATTCAAATCCTGCATTGTTGCGTGGAATTAGTTCTGAAAATAAAAAATATCCAGGCATTATTCTCGTGCATGGCGGTGGCGGTAAGGCTTTCAAAGCATGGGTTGAGAAATGGGCAGCCGATGGCTATGCTGCTTTGGCATTGGATTTGAGCGCAACGGGAGGGGATGAATATACGTTCGAGGGGAACGGCCCAAAGCAAAACAAAGAAGAGAAGTTCGAGGATATTGCATTGGGAAATCTACGCAATATGTGGAGTTATCATGCCGTGGCAGATGTTATTTTGGCACATTCGCTTTTACTGAGTTTCCCCGTAGTAAATGCTGATAAAACGGTAATCACTGGCATCAGTTGGGGAGGTTACTTGACCTGCCTAGCAGCATCGCTCGACAACCGATTTAAAGCCGCTGCACCTGTCTATGGTTGCGGGTTTTACTCCGATTGTGTGTTTCAAAGCGATTTGGCGAAAATGAATCCCTCTGACAGCCTGAAATGGTTGAAAAACTTTGATCCGTCATCTTATTTGCCTTATGCAAAACCTCGTTTTCTATTCATAAATGGCAATAAAGACGGTTGGTTTTTCGTGAATGCCTACCACAAAACCTATTCGTTGATAAAACCGGAACAACGAACTGTTACCATTTTCCCCGATATGAAACACAGTCATACCGATGGATGGGCTCTCGAAGAGATAAAATATTTCTTTGAGAGTGTATTGAACAAAGGTTATCCATTGATAAAAGTGGGAAAAACAGCTATTTGGGATTCGTTAATTTCAGTGCAATTTGATACAAATATTTCGGTTTCAGCTGCTTCATTTTATTACACAAACAACCTGAATGCACCCAATACCAAACGTGAATGGAAAGAACAACAAGTTACTGTTGACAATAGAACCAAGACTGTTTTTTGCAAAATGCCTGAGTTCAAAATTGGCTTTTTTACGCTTAAGGATGTTCGGAATCTGAGCGTTTCGAGTGAATATATTTTTCAAGAAAGAAAAGTAAATTGATTTAAAATGATTTTGACCAACTGAATCAAAAATTAAATAACTGAGCAAATCATTTATCAACCAAAAATATGAAACAATTCTTCCATATTTTGATACATTTGAATTGGCTTTTTGACTGAATATAAAGCTATTTTTGTGCATTGTCTCTAATGCCTTATTCTAGCTATGGAAAAAAACACTTTTCTTCGAAGTAAAGTTCTTGCTTTTCTTTGCGTTAGTTTCGTATTTCTAAATATACAATCTCAGTCAATCAATTTGCTTCCAGCTATCTCTGAACCTTCAACTAACCCATTTGCTGCCACTACTTTCGATGGCGTAAAAGTGGGCGATACCAAGTTATACGGTTTTCAGAAAGATCCGGGCGAAACGATGACTGCCGCTTTTGCCTATTTTCATCCATCAAGTCCATACAAAGGTCAAAGCGCAATTCTCGACCGAATGGTGCTTTTGCTCGACTCCATCTTTACGCGATGGTCTGTCGGAAAGACTGCTGATTTAGGCGATTTCCCGGGAGCAGTAGAAGCCACTTACTCTTACCTGACGCTCAAAACCTATGCGCCTGACAAAATTCCTGCCGACAGAAAAGCCAAATGGGAAGCCGGAATAAAGAACAAGAATAATTACATGATTGCGAATTTTCCGGGCATTTTCGTATCTAATTCTGTTGGGGCCTTGGTAATGAATATGGAGATTAAACGGATTTTTGCTGTTTTCCTCGGTGGTTTGTGTCTGAACGATACTGCCGTTGCCAACAAAGGGAAACGGGCTATGGAGAACTGTCTGTTCAAAAATATCCTGCCCGACGGCGGAACGCATTACGTGAGCTATTCCAACGAAACGATGGGCTATCACAGCATTACGGTCGAAATGACTGCCTGGTATTATCTGTTCACGGGTTCGCAGGTTGCCAGGAACTTTTTGTTTGCATTGAAAAATTACAGTCCAATGAGTCAGATGCCGAACGGTTATGATGAATATTCCACTGCTCCTCCTTGGAAATCGCAATACGTTACCAAATTCCTAAGTAATTCGGCTTTGATGGAAGGGTTTCTAACCGGCTGTGGGTATAATTATACGATGGGGCAGGGGCAGAAAGGACTTCTCTATGCTTTTATTTATCGATCAGGAATCACCGCTTTGCCACTGCCTGATAATTTCACACTTTACGATAGAAATACGCTCGGTCCACGTTCGCATTACGGATTGTGGACAACGGTGGGAACTACCCGCGACCCGAGCACACCACTGCCCGAAATTACCGAAACGCCCAATGTGCAAATGTGTGGAATCAGCACCTTTGCCGGAGCTGCCATTACGAAATCGGATGGAACGATAAATGCTGCTTTCCATGGCGCCGCACCAATGGTGAAATATGCCACCGGAGACGAAGACGACTGGAATCGGGGTAATAAGTGGGGCTTTATGACCGGGCCGGCTATGAAAACTTCCCTCAGCAAAGGTCGCGAAGTCTATGGCTTGGCATCAGCTTATAATATTTACAAACGTGATTTTACCAATTCGACAGGTTGGAAAAGCTGCCAACAATGGGTTTACACCCCCGGTCGGGTCATTGGAATGACGGAAATAACCAACAGCGCGTCTTCTACCGTTTATGGTTTGGCACAGCGCATCGCGTTGGTCTCTTATCGTGGAACAGCCAAGCCAGGCGATGGCAAAGCTGCTAAATTGGTGTTTGTAGACAACAATACGTTTGAATACAATAATCTGAGAGTCAAGGTACAAAGCAAAGATTTTACGGGAAAAATTGATACCACTTACTACGGAATTTACAGTACGACAGTCCCGACCTCTACGGATTTTGGTTCGGTAATGATTGCGTTAAACGATGCACAAAGTGGAAACGATGTTGCGGTCACTTATCCTGCTGGAACAAAACGCTATGCGTTGTTTGAAGTGACCTACAATACCAAATCATACAGTTCAAATGCGGCAAGACTAACCTTAGCAACCGGGCTCGAAGGTTTTGAGTTTCAGGAAACCGGTCGAAAAGTGCGGATGATTCATAACACAACTGCTTCAGCCATCTCTTATTCCGGCACCATGACTTGTCCGTTTGGCAGTGCACGAATCTTACAAAGCTGGAACGATGCTCTTAACCCTCTCACAGTAGCAGCCGCAAGTACAACAATTCCTCCAATTTCGATACCTGCTTATGGAAATATCGTGATTGTGAACAGTGATATTGCCAACGACCAAACGGCAGGATACCTGAAATACGATGATGTTTTCACCGGCGCATTGTTGATTCCTGTGGATGTGAAAGCCGATTCAGTGCGTGATACAAAGTCGTTTTTGTCGTGGAAAGCTGTACCGGGAGCAACGGGCTACAAAGTGAAACGTGCCACAGTGGCCGGCGGTCCTTACACTACGATTGCCACCACATTCTCTCCAAGCTATACCGATACGGGACTTACTGAAAATACAACTTACTATTATGTGGTAACAGCTACAAATTCGACTTTAGAGAGTGCGGCTTCTGATCCGCTAATGGCTAGAACGGCACTTTCTACAGCACTCAATCCGAATTTTGAACGTCAAATTCAACTTTTCCCCAATCCGGCGAAGCATCACATCAAGATCACTCATGCCGAAAATTCTAAAATATCGGTGACTGATTGTTTGGGGAAACAGGTTTGGAGCCAACAAAGTCAACAAGTGGATTCGCAAATAGATGTCTCGCAATGGACTCCCGGAATTTATAATGTGGAGATTAGCAAAGGGAAGTGTCAGGTGAATCGTAAATTAATTGTAACTCGCTAAATATGAAGAGAATTGTTCAAACCCTGCTTTTTGTTGTAGTCCTAAATCTTTCAGCTCAACCCCGTATCGAAACCGACCTTTCCGGCAAAGGTTGGAAGCTCATTCAGGATAAAGATGCTCAGTGGAAAAACGATCCGTTTTTTCTTCCTCCAGTAAATGTTTCGGCACTTCCGGTCAATCTTCCTACTGGTGGTTGGTCGCTACTGAGTTCACCTCAAGCTGTGGATGTTAGCGTTCCGGGCACGGCAGAAGAGTATTTGCAAAAAATATCTGGGCCTAAAAATACAATTATAGGTGTCACTTGGTGGACTCTCTCCATTTCCATACCCAAAACAGTAACTGCCGGAAAAATTCTCCTGCGTTTCGAAGCTACACGCTACCGTTCCGAAATTTTCGTCAATCAGCAATTGGTGGGTTACGATTTCATTGGCAATACCCCTTTCGAAGTGGATATTACCAAAGCAGTAAAACCTGGTGAAACCGCACAATTAGCCGTTCGCATTACTAATCCGGGCGGAATATACGACTGGAAAGACAATAACATTAAATGGGGAAAACGCGATGTGGCGGGTAGTCTGGGATTTGGCGGTATTACCGGACGGGTAAAACTGGTGGTTTGCGATCTCGTTTATATTGATGATATTTATGTGCAAAATACTCCCGTTTATACCACTGTCAATGCCGAAATTTCTTTAAATAACAGTTCAAAAAAAGAAACCATCCGCAACTTGACGGTTCGTGTGGTGGAGAAGAAAAATTTGGCGAAAGAAATCTTCCGAAAAGAATTAAAATCCATTCGTTTGAAACCGGGTAACAACCTCATTCCGGTAACAATCTCAGCTCCTGATGCTCGACTTTGGGATGTTGAAAATCCAAATCTCTATGTTTGCGAAACTTCGTTGCAAGAAAAAGGAAAGATAACGGACAACGATTCAAAAACATTTGGCTTTCGTTGGTTTGAACTGGCAGGTATTGGCAAAGATGCGATGCTGCGCTTGAATGGAAAACGCATTGTACTCCGAACCGCTATCAGCTGGGGTTTTTGGCCTACAACCGGCAATGTTCCAACACCTGAATTGGCTGAAAAGCAAATCCGTGTGGCAAAAGAATTCGGTCTGAATATGCTTAACTTTCACCGTTGCATCGGTCAGCCTTTGGTGCTGGAAAAAGCTGACGAGCTGGGGTTACTTTATTACGAAGAGCCCGGAAATTATGCCGCTGCGACTCAGTTTCCTTCCACACGTACTATGATGCACGAACGCCTGATGCGTATGGTAAAACGCGACCGAAGTCACCCAAGCATGATCATGTATTGTATGCAAAACGAGGTGCGCGATGTGCCCGATTCTACTTTTCAGGTGTATAAAAACGATATGCGCGATGCCCATCGCATTGATCCTTCCCGCACCATTGTCCGCACATCGGGTTGGGCGTTGGGTAACGATATCGACGATCAAGCAAAATTGAATATGCGACCTTTTGACACCCTTCAACACATGAACGGTTGGTACGATTTTCACC
Source organism: Bacteroidales bacterium (assembly GCA_049315325.1). Taxonomy (GTDB): domain Bacteria; phylum Bacteroidota; class Bacteroidia; order Bacteroidales; family UBA7332; genus CAXXIC01. The sequence continues at coordinate 71,280 of JBMOKJ010000009.1, read as the reverse complement.
GTGCCGTGGGTCCACATACTTGGATGCAATCGTACTACAAATCGCCGGACGATTATTACAGCAAAACCGATAACAAAAAGGAAATCGTCTATTGGGGCGAAGAAGGGGCTTTGTCTTCTCCTCCACGCATCGACTTAATCAAAAAAGAGCTCGATAAATCGTCGAATGAGGGGTGGGATGGAGCTTTATACAAAGAGCAATACAGCGATTTTGCAAACTATTTCAGCAGCAAAAAACTGAATGCCTATTTCCCGACGCTCGATGCATTGACATCGGCAATGGGAGCCATTTCACTCGAACATCAGGGACGTAAAATTGAAAATGCCCGTATTAATAATATTGCAGATGGGTATGCGGTAAATGGCTGGGAGTCTGAGATTTTGGAAAATCATTCTGGCATAGTGGATTGTTACCGCAACCCGAAAGCCGACCCTGCCATTTTGTCGTATTTCAACCAACCGCTCTACATTGCCGTGAAAACCCGCCAGCAAGTGGTAGAAATTCCCGGAAGTTTTGTCGCTGATTTTTATATTGTCAATGAGAAAAACGTAAACGGAGAGAAAACACTTCAGGTTTCGGTGAAAAATCCGGAAGGGAAAGTGATTTTCACAAAAGAGATACCGGTGACTGTAACTGGCGGCGATGTGTATGGCGAATTGTTGGTCAAAGGCGTTGAAATTCCCATTCAGGCAACAGGAGGAATATATCCGATTGATGTAAAACTATTGGATAAAGAGGGCAAAACACTTGCCAAAGGTCGCGATGAGGTATTGGGCGTCGATTGGAAATCGGCAAAACTTCCCGGTGCTGGTGCTGTTTGGGAATCCGGCTCGACTGTTTTCAATTTCCTGAAAAATGAAAAAGCCGCGAACGTATCTGTCTATAAAGAGTCGCTACCCAAACTTGATTGGGCAGTGGTGGCGCGCTCACCCAAAGGAGGTGACAAAACATTTGTGCCAACCGAGCAATTGCTAGACCTGAGCGGAAAAAACAAAGGGGTGAAAGTCACCTATTTCCTCGGTGCTGATTTTGAAAAACAGGTGGCGCAGCAAACTGAGCCGATGGTGAATCTGACGGTCAATGAAGGGGCAACACCGCATCCGGCTGTTCCATCCACCTTTAATTACAGCATTCGTTGGGACGGTCAGCTCATACCGCCGTACACAGGCGCTTACACGTTTGAGCTGGAATATGGCTACGGTGGCGAAGGAGTTTTTGAGATTAATGGGGTGAAATCGACCAACATTTCCAAAATGAATTGTAAGCTGACCATCAACCTCGAAGCCGGCAAACCGGTGATGCTGAAAGCTGAACTGCGACACAAACGTTACTCAGGTGCAGCACGACTTTATTGGTCTATTCCCGATCCGAACGCTTTCGATGCACAAAAATTGATTGATCGCGTGAAAAACGAGGGCACCACGCTGGTTATCATCGAAAATGCTGCTTCGTGGATGGATTTGATTATGAAAAATACCAACGTGAAGTATTCCGATAAATTTGCGGTGGGAACCAACTGGTTAGGTGGAACACATTTTGTGAAACAACATCCGCTTTTCAAGGATTTGCCGGTAAACTGTGGAATGAGCTGGCCTTACGAAGCAGTTGTGAAAAACGGCAATGAGCGCATTGGCCTGCAACTCGAAGGTGAAGAGCTGGTGGTGGGCAACTACCATTGCTATCCACAGAAACTCGGAACAGCCGTGGGTGTAATCCCGTGTGGAAAAGGAAAAATCATCTTCTCCACCCTCGAAATTTTCAACAACCTGCAATCGAAAGAATCGACCGCCGGAGTGGCACGCAAGCTGCTTTGCAACTATATTTTATCGAACTCAACCAACAAATAATAAGAAAATGAAACTCATCAAAATTCTTTCAGTTGCGATAGGGATTATTCTGTTCTCTACTGCGAATACTCAGGCGCAAACAGTGACCTTGCCTGCACCGCCGCAAGACAAAGGTTTGCCTTACACCCGCTCGGCTCATGCCACGGCAGAGAATGCTTTGAAAAACTATACCGCTATCTTCGCCGGCAGTAAATATGGCTATGTGAACGGCTACAAAGTGCGGCTCGATAACAAAGATATTTTGCGTGGCGATGCTGTTCTCAAAGATGGAGTTATTTATATTCCTGAAAGCTCAGCGTGTCTGATAGTTTCCAAAACTTTTCAACCAAAACCTATTCCTTCCGGACTCGAAATCCTTCAACCGCGCTGGGTATATGACTTCAACCGCGCCAAAACGGATATTCCTGTTTCGGTCAGAACCTTCCAAATCAACGGAGCAAATTATATTTCCGCTGCCGATTTAGCGAAAAGCGCAGGCAAACAAACCCTGCAAACCAAGCGTGGATTGCTGTTAATCAGCGATAAGGCCATTGCTTATTCCGATAACGACCAGACTTTGTCTGATTGCATTGTTGCAGCTTTCGATACGCCCGAAAAACTGATGGAACCGGATATGACGATGAAATACATTCCGTTGCTCAAAGAGCAGGGCAAATGGACAGAACATGCCCGCGTTTCACCCGAAAAGCTGAAAGAACTGGAGCAAAGCCCCGAAGCCGTATGGCCTGAAACTCCGCGCAGTGCATACGATTTCACCGGATTCAATTTTAAATTATTGGGTTCTAAAGTGCCTGCACCGGGTATTTATCCACGTTTGTTGTTTAGTCCCGAAGATATTCCGATGCTGGTGCAGCATATAAAAGCAAATAAATCGGCACAGAAATCGATGATTGAAATCGAGGTATTGTTCAAAAAAACATGGTGGGACCCTACTACCAGCGACGGACAGGTTTTCAAATTGCTGGAAGAAGGGAAAATCGATGAAATCCGCAGTCAGCAAAATTTCAAAAATGAAGGACCGGCCGCTTACCACGTGGCAAAACTCATCAAAGACCACAAGCCCGGAATCCATAATTCGCATATCAATTACACCACCAACTGTCTCACTACCATGGCGTTGTATGCCTTGCTGACCAATGATGAAGTGTTGGGTAAACGTGTTGCCAATGCGTTGGTTACATTCTACAAACTTCTGGAACCGAACATCGAGAACTACATTGCCACATCCGATTCGGAGTTTGGCGTTAGTCCTGACGAAGCCAACAATGCTTCGACGCAATGGCGCGGCATGGTGGGTAAGTTGCCTCACATGGATTTAGCCTTTTCGCTCGATTTCGCAGGAAAATATATGACGGCAGAACAAAAGAAATTTATGCAAACCTTCATTGCGAAAGCTACCTATGGGCGCAGAACCAACGCTGGTGACGGGCCACGACGAGCTTGGCGCGACATCAACCACATGACTTGGCACCTGACGCACCACATCGCGATGGCTACTATCGAAGGATTGGATGGTTTCGACCCGGAAGCATATACCTCGGGTTGCGAATTGACGCGTGATTTCTTAGAATGGGGAATCGATAAAAACGGTCAGATGTTTGAGAGCAACGGCAAAAGTGGTGGCGGCTGGCAGTTCGAATTTTTGGCGTTGATGGTTCAAGCCCGTCGGGGTGATAATTTGTTCGGTCATCCGCATTTGCGAAAATTATTGCAAGCACAGACCTACACCACAGCTCCCAACGGAAAAGAAACCCTGAGCAGCGGAACATGGGGTGGAACGCCACTCGCTCTTCAGTTGGTGAGTGAACTGAAAGCCTTCTTCCCCGAAGACCGCAATGCTGATTTTCTGATTTCCAATGTGTTCGAAAATTATTATCCCTATCACAAACAGTTGGGTAAAGACCCTGCCAAATTCGATTTGGAGGCTTATCGCGCTTTCCTCGAAAAGAAAATATCAGGAGTTCGACTTCCCGGCCCAACCTATCCCGGTTTCGGAATCGGTTTTCCATACATCGCCGATTGGAAACCAACCACCAAAGCCGATTTGAATTTACCGCTTAATTGGAATACCGACGTGCATGGAATTATGTCTGCTTCGAGCGACAATTCCGATAAAGCCACGTGGATGTGCCTTCATGTGCGCTCTAATCATTACATCGGTTCCGGTCATCATCACGCCGATATCGGAATGTTTTATTTCTCGGGAAATGGAATCAACTGGATTACCGAACCGACACCCAAAACCTACTCGGGTCGCTACCACAGTGAAGTAATTATCGACGGCAAAGCCGAACCCGAAAGTCCCGCTGCCAAGGGTGTTTACCTCGGTGCCAATATGAACGAAAACGGCGCTTTTGGTTCGGTCGATCAAACCTATTGCTATACTTACCAATGGTGTACACAGGTGCAAAAATGGGGAACCGGATTCAGCAAAATCGATAGTGCAGTGGCTAAAAACGGCTGGGAACTCGAACCCGATCCGGAGATTCTGAACTATTTCAAAGGAACATCGCACTATAAGATGCGGGTTTGGTGGCCTTCGTATAACTTTTCTAACTTTATCCCCACGTTGCGTGCACTTTGGAATCCGGTGGAATATGCCTATCGTTCTACGGGTCTGATTCGTGGCAAACATTCTTACGGACTGATTGTGGATGACCTCAAAAAAGACAAAAGCGAACACCTCTACCAGTGGACAGGCATGTTGGCAAAAGGTGTTTATCAGGCTCAATACGAGAATGTTCCAACCGGTTGTGCGGTGCTGGGCTTCAACGAAAAATTCATCAACATGAAGAAAGGAGAGGCTTTCGAACCGATTGTTCCTGCGGATGGCGACCCGTTGTTGTTGGTCTGCTCGCTCGATGCTGCAAACGGTGCCGAAGTAGCTGTCAATACCCTGAAAGACGAAGATGGAAAGGATTATAATCGCTTGACCATCGAGAAGAAAGGCATTCAGTTGAATGATAAAGTGCTGCTGATTCCGTTTTATTTTGGAGAAAAACTTCCTAAAATCAACTTTGCAAATGGAAAAGCGGTTGTGAAATGGGCAGATCAGACCGATGAATTAAATTTCGCCGTAAAAGACAACCGAACAAAAATCAACGTCATTCGCGGTGGTAAAGTTATTTTAGAAAGCAAATGAAACGAGTAGCCTTATTGATTGTATTTCTTTGTAGTTGCTTTAGTTTTATTGCACAGCAAAATGATTCGAAAAGCAAATTCGCTGTGCCAAAACAGCAAACCCGTTTCTACCCCGACCAGCCGTGGTTAGATAATAACGGCGTACATTTGAATGCGCACGGTGGTGGCGTTCTTTTTCACAAAGGAGTCTATTATTTCTATGGCGAGCACAAACTTGCCGGTGAAACGGTGGGTGATATAGCCGTTCACTGCTATTCGTCTGTCGATTTGTACAATTGGAAAGACGAAGGTGCTGCTTTGCGAACGGCAACAGACCCCAATTCTGAAATTTCTGCAGGGTGCATTATCGAGCGACCTAAAGTGATTTACAATCAGAAAACGAAGAAATTCGTGATGTGGTTTCATCTCGAGTTGAAAAATCAACTTCGAAAATCGGGGAGGAGTGGCGTGGCTGTTTCTGACCAGCCAACAGGCCCTTTCTCTTATCTTCACTCCGAACGACCCGATGCAGGGCGTTGGCCGATAAATGTAACCGCCGAACAGAAATCAAGTCTTACGGAAGCTCAAAAGCTCATCGGCACCTCTTTCATCGGTAGTCCGCACCCCGACAGAGCAAAACTCCCTTTTATGGTGCGTGACTTTGCTGGAGGACAGATGGCAAAGGATATGACACTTTTTGTGGATGATGACGGCAAGGCCTATCATATTTTTTCATCTGAAGAGAATGCGACGCTTCATATTTCGGAATTGAGCGACGATTATTTGTCGCACACGGGCAAATGGACACGTGTTTTTGAATATCTTTGGCACGAGGCTCCGGCAATTTGTAAACACAACGGTCGATATTGGTTGCTATCGTCTAATTGCACTGGCTGGAACCCGAATGCTGCCCGCTCGGCAGTAGCAAATTCCATCTGGGGACCGTGGACCGATTTGGGGAATCCGTGTGTGGGAACTACCCCGAAGAATCACCTAGGGTCACAGCTTACTTTTGGCGGACAGAGCACTTTTATTCTTCCAATTCAAGGTAAAAAAGGAGCTTTTGTCGCCATGTTCGACACTTGGAGGCCTGAGAATCTGATTGCAAGTGGATACGTGTGGCTGCCTATCAAATTTACGAAAAAGCGTTTCACCATTTCTTGGCACGATGCGTGGGATTTGTCCGCATTCTCCAAATCTAAACCGAATACCAAATAACTCTATATCCAATGTGTAAAAGAAGTACGATTATTTCTATTGTGTTGTTCGTTTTTGTTTCGTTAGTTGCACAAAACAAGAACTTGAAGGCTGAATTTTGTCAATCGACAAACGAAGAACTAGCACCCAACGACCCGCGACTCTCTGAATCCCCAACACGGAAAGCCTCTGTAGATGAAGTGTTGGACGGTTCTCTTAAATTTAAAAATCCGTATATCAATAAGTTGACTTACGATGCGCAGGGTTTCGACTACAGCCGAGCGGGAAAAACGCCCTCGAATGGCATTCATCCACGAATTTTTACGTCACCGTCGGAGTTTGCACAGGTGCGCGATAGGCTCGAGAAAACCAAAATAGGTAAAATGATGCTCGACGTAGCCAATCGTGCGAATGCTGAAATGCGCGATGGAAAAGGCAAGTTTGGGAAAGTCTATTCGCAGCTAAAAAACGGAGAAATAAGCACCGAATCAGCGAAAGAGTTTTCCACCGATTTTGTGAATCAGCTCACTGTTCAGGCCTATTTAGCCCAACTTTATAACGACAAAAATGTACTAGAAGAGAGTGGTCTCGTAGCTGGTAATTTTATCCGTAGTTTCGATAAATACCTCGATGCGTTGGAGGTCGTGCCGGGTGAAGAGCACGAAATCAAACAAGGTCTGTTTTGGTGCGGGTATTTGCCAAAATTATACGATTTTACGGCGGCTGGAATGAAGTCTGCCGACCGCGAAGCTTACCTTGCCATGGTGTCAAAGAATATCAACGGGAAATACCTGCATGGAATGGACTTGCCACCGCATTGGGTACGCTGGAATCACATGGCGATGTCGCTCAATTTTCCCTTGACGCTTTTTTCGGTCGAAAATGAAATACAAGTGGATAAAAGACTGATGCAGCGTACCCGCGAAATGGCCGAAAACTACTTTACTTATCAGTATTCGCCCGAGGGAATGAGCACCGAAGGGATGAACTACACCATCGGACAGGCGGAATCCTATAACGGATTCCTTGCAGCAATGGTGCGCCGTGGAGATAAAAACTACTTTTCGCATCCCCATTTTCGCAAGTTTGCCGATTGGGCTGTCTATTCGATGTCAGTCAATCCCGATGGATTGTGGTTCACTTCTGGCGATACAGGTTCCCGAACGAATTTGCCTTGGACCATTATGATGGTGTATAAATATTTCTTCCCATCGGATGCCAAGGTCGATTATGTCTTTTCCAATACACTGCCAAAATCTATCAACAAAGTTCCTGATGTCATTGCTTACGTCTTTGCCACAGACCCCGATAAATCAAAAGAAACTTACAACGGTGTGCCACCTGTGGAGATGCCATTGACCTATAGTGTGCCTTCGCGCGGTGCATTTATTGCCCGAAATAGTTGGGGGCGCCAAGCGGTTAAGTTCGGATTAGAAGGGCGTACGGATACCTATTTTATCTCTCACGACCACAGCGACCGCGCTTCGTTTACGTTGTCAGGAGTTGGACGCGATTGGGTGGTCGATGGATTTCGCAGTACGCAGACCCAATACCATTCTGCCATTACTATCGACGGTCGTGGACAAGGCTATTTCGCTACTCCCGCTGCATGGTTGAATTATTTCGATGCCACCGAAGCCACATTTGGCGTCATCAACTACAAATATTGCTACGACTGGATGTGGCTCAAAAGTCCGGTTGCCGATATGATGCTCGGCAAAGAGGTTTCACCACGTTGGAAAACGGGTGTTTATGCTACAACCGCCAAAAACTTGATGAGCTATTATCCCGACGAAAAGCCGCAGCGTGACCCATTAAAGTGTGTTGCTGATTTATACAGCGGCAACATTCAGACCAATCCACTTTTCTGGCAAGAGGATAGCTGGCCGATGCGCCTCAAAAATTATCCTGTGGAATATGCATTTCGCACAGCGGGATTGGTAAAGGGCATTCACAGCTATTCGCTCATAGTTGACGACATCAAAAAAGACAGCCAAGAGCACCTCTACGAATGGAATTTGCCAATGCCGATGGATGTCGAATTGGTGTCTATCAACCAGTTGGCCGATGTGGAGATGCAAACTTCGTATCTTGCTTTGGGGTTCAATAAAATTACAGGCTTTCGAAAAGCTGGTGAGTACGACATTGTTCTCGGAGACAGACGAATGAAACGCGACAATCGCCAGGTGGATAATTCCGGTGGAGGAGAGTGGATGGCTGGGCGTTATGTGCCAGCAAAAGGCAATCCGCAACTTTTGGTGCGCGTGCTCGACAAAATGCCTGCTTCACGACCCAATCTCGAACCAAATCCACGGCTTGAAGTGCTCGAAAACATCAAGACCGAAGATATGCACCAGTTTTACCTCCGCACAATGGGGCCAATCAAACGATTAGTTGTGCCTTCTCGCTCTACAAGTGGCGTTTTCAAAGTGTTGTTGTTCCCCTATTTGAATGGCGACGAACTTCCTACTACCGAATGGAGCACCGACCGCACCCGACTAACCGTAAGCTGGAGCGACCAAAAGGATGAATTCACCTTCACCACTGGTAACGACAAACGCACTCGTGTGAAATTGATTCGAGATGGTAAATTATTTTTCGATTTGTAGAAAACTCTACTTGATTTTTCGCTCAAAAATAGAGCCTCTTGTATTATGTGAGAGGCTCAATTTTACTATTGAGAGGTATACCTCTATGCTCTACGTTTATATTAAAATAGCAACATGCATGGATATATTAACCATTTAATACGCATATAACACGTATTTTAAAAAAGCGAGTTATATGCGTATTATATGCGAGTTAAATGCGGGTTAAATACGGAATATATTAAAATATGCCTTAGATGTGGTAGATAATAGCAAGGCGTCCATCATTAATTCGCATTTCTTATTGCTTGAGGTGTATAAATGTCATAAACTAATCCGCTAACCAATAAGTTAGAGGGGACTTACCATTGAGGCTGTTATTTGTTTGTTCGAAATTTACGCTGAAACATACGAAAATTGGTGTTCCTCGTGGATGTAACAATTTTACTATATTATGACACTTTACTCTTAGTCGTTAGTATATGCTTCTAGTATATTTGTAATCGAAACACCTGATTACTATACCTAAAATCTATGAGAAGCCTTCTCTTTATTGGACTAATTTCGTTTTTTTTCAGTGCTGCAAATGCTCAGACGCTCAATCTGTTGCCCGATATTCCTGAGCCAGCTACCAATACACATCTGGCAACTGCATTTTCTGGGGTTAAGACTGGTGTTACAACGTTCTCTGCAAGCATCACTCAGTCCGACGAACTATTGCTTGCCGCGATGGCCTATCTTCATCCTTCGAGTCCTTACAAAAATCAACAAGCGGTTTTGAATCGCCTGACTTTGTTGTTGGATAGCACCTTGGGAGCTTGGGATAGCGGGAAATTACCGCTGAACGATATGATGTTTAGTTTTCATGCTGCGGTGTCGTATCTGATGTTAAAACAGTATCAGCCGAGCGCCATTCCGTCTGGTAAAAAGGCAATTTGGGAATCTGGAATACGAAAAAACATAGATGCAGTAGTGGCGGGTTCCCCCAACCTTTATGCGAATAAAATCATAGGGTCAATTTGGCTGAATGGTGATTTGCGTCGTGCGATGGGTGTCTATTTTGGTGCATTGGCATTGGGTGACAATACATTGGCAGCCGACACAAAGGCCGTTATTGAAGGGGTAATGACCAAGACGCTGCTACCTGATGGAGGCACGCACTATGTGGGTTACGATACCGAATCGCCTTCGTACCACGGTGAAATCACAATGCGCGGTTTTTTGTGGTACTACATTCTTACGAAATCGCAATTGGTCAAAGATTTTATCTGTGCGACCAATAACTATATCCCACTGATGCAAATACCCATAGGAAATGGATTTAAAGAGTGGATTAGCTGCCCTGCAGCAAAGGCATATTACAATCAGACGACACTAAAACCCGAAGCTCTTGCCAAAGCCTATTTGAACGGAGATTCCTACAACTACGAAATAGGCAAAGGCAGCCAAAACCTGTACCTCGCCTTTCTTTACCGCTCAGGACTGACAGGAGTGGTGGTGCCCGATAACTATATGCTGTTTGATCGTAACCATATTGGTCCGCGTGGCAGGTGGGGAAATTGGGGTGTGATTGGCAAAATACGTGATCCGAGCAATCCTGCTCCTGAATTGAATGAAACACCTTTGTTGCCTTTCGACGGTACAAATACCTTTGTAGGTGCATTCTCACTAGACGCAAATGCCAATTCTACGACCTATCCGCTCAGTGCTGCTTTTCAGGGAGCGGCGCCTCAGGTGAAATTTGCCTCGGGTGTTGAGACAGATTGGCAGCGTGGCAACAAATGGGCTTTACTCACGGGTTCTACTTGCTACAATGCCATTACCAAAAGCCATACTGTTTATGGTTTATCAACGAGTTACTCGATAAGTAAAAAACGCTTCGTAAGTGTTGGGTGGAATGCTCAGCAGCAGTGGGTGGTAACCCCCGATCGTGTGATTGGTATGATCGAAATGGAGTCTTCGGCTACGAGCTCGATTTATGGTTTGGCGCAACGCATCCAGTTGGTTTCGGGTCGGGCTGGTGCTACAGGTGGCACTCGCAAAATTCTGAATATTATCGACCCTAACACCTATGAATATGGTTATATACGGCTTAAAATTATTGATAAAAGCTACTTAGGTGTGGTCGATACGATTTATCACGGTGTCTTCAATGGAGTCGGCGATAATTTTTCGGTGATGGTTCTTTTGAATGATGCTAAAAGCGGAAGTGATGTGCTTACTGGTTATTCGAAGGGTGTCCGTCGATACGCATTTTTTGAGGTGACGAACAAAGATAGAAGCTATAGCACCAATGCCACTCGTCTTACGTTGGCGGCAGGGCTCGAGGGGTTTGAGTTTCAGGAGTCGGCAGGTCGCAAAGTGAGAATGATACACAACATCACAAATTCGCCCATCACACTCGCGTCGAGTGCCATGCCGAGTCCCTATTCGAAGACTCGCATGCTCAAAAGCTGGGACGAAACATCCGTTAATGCGTTAACAGTAGCCAGCAACTCTACTACACTGCCAACCACGGTACTACCCGCCAATTCACATGTGGTGATTGTGAATAGCAATCTCGTCGACGACCACACGCTTGGCTATTCTGTCTATGCCGATGTTTTCACGCAAGGTGCAACTGCTATTTCTGATCCAACAATCAATATTTTCCCAGCAATAGTTGTCGATAAAGACAAACTACACATCCCATCGTTGGTAATAGACAAGCCGGCTTACTTATCTATATATACACTGCAAGGCGCATTGATTAGTACCCGAAAACTCACACCACAACCTACACCTATTGACATCTCACTATCTGATTTGAGAAAAGGAATCTACTTTTTAGAATTATGCACTCCGAATGGACGTGTGGTTGAGAAGTTTGTAAAACAATAGAACTCAGATGTTTTCCTTAGATTGCTATAGTCTATTGTATTTTAGGTGTTTATCTGCTAATTTTTACGTGTTAGTAACAGAATTACCATAAATTGTAACATTTGTTTTACTATCAGTTTCTTTTTATATTTATATTTGTCGTACCAAATAAAACCAAATTATTCACTACTTTACTTACCTAAATTATCATGAAAAAATTATTTCTCTTAATTGTCTTTGCTGCGGCATTGACAAATGTGTTCGCGACCAATTATTATTGGGTCGGTGGCGTTGGTACATCAGGTTCTCCCAAATCTTGGAGTTCAGGTTCTAATTGGAGTACTAGTTCGGGCGGTTCTGCTGCTAGTGTAGTTCCTGGCAGTGGAGATGTTGCTATTTTTGATGGCTCTACAGGTAATATTAGTCCTTTTGTTGACATTAATAATTTAAACATAACTATTGCAGGACTGCAGGTTTATCCTTTAAGTACTAATAATGTAGTATCATTTGTAAATACCGCATCATCTTTCACAATAACGGGAGATTTGACAATTAATAAACTATCTACTACAGTGTATGGGCAAATTTCAGATTACGGGGTTAATACCATTACAGTTCAGGGTAATATAAATACAAATACCTCAGGTTCTTATGCTTTGGTTGCTGTACCTGCAACGAATTCTAACTTATCAGCTGGTAAAATCGCATTAACCGGGACAAATCCTATAATACAAGACATCCCGACTTCTCCCGCAAGTGTAACAGCAACTATATCTGCAAATAAGGTTACCGCTTTAACTATTGTTAGTGGTGGTTCTGGATATTTAGCAGCACCGACCGTTGCGTTTTCAGGGGGTGGTGGAGCAGGGGCTGCCGCAACATTAACTTTGACAAATGGAGTTGTTACTGGTTATACTATAACAAATGGAGGAACAACGAATTATACCAGTGCTCCAACTGTAACCCTTTCTTATGGAAGCAATATCGGTTTTCAGAATCTGGATATTTCTGGTTCATCAAATGTTAGTTTTACTACCGGAAATGCGCTAACGATTAATGGCAACCTAAATATCCAATCAGGTGGTAAGTTGACAATCACAAAAACATTGCAATTTGTTTCTACTGCGCCATCTGGCAGTAATCCCTTTATTTCTCCCGGAACTATTTCAGGTACAGGAGTAATCGTAGGAAATTCAAACTGGTCTTTTGTTGCGCAAGGAACTCTGCCTGCAAGTTATACAACGTCTAATTTACAATCTGTAGGTACGCTTTATTTAGATCCAACTAGTGCTACTACAAGTACAGTAAACTCAATCCAGCAAAACAGACTTTATTCAACTGTTACCTTTGCACCGGCTTATCAATCTTCAGGTGTCCCTACAATCGCAGTAGCGGGTGGTTTAACGATTAATGGTGGTGTGCTTAATGATGGCGGAAATACGATTACTTTAGCTGGATCAATTAGTATTGTTTCATCAAATACAACTGCCGGACTTGCTGTACATACCGGAACTGGAAGGTTAAAATTAATAAGAAATAATACTAATATTACCCTGGTGACTGCAGGTAAAAATGTAGCTGTTGGTAATTTGGAAGTGGGTAGCGCATCTGGTGTTGGCCCTTATAATGTAGGTGCTGCAACTAACTTAACAATTAATGGAACACTTACTATTTCAAAAGCGCAGGCAGGGATTATCAATGCAAGTGGTTCTAATATTACATTCCAAAATGCAGACGTGCCAATTTTATTAAGTGCTGCTGGAACAATAACTACAGATGCAAGTACTGTATTGAATTTTGGATCTGCTGGAAATACTGGTGGTGCTGCATTTACAGTTCCGAATAATTTATTTGCTACAGCTCCTTCAATAACTAGTTTTACAGTGAATAGAGACAATACGCTCACATTCAATAATCAAGCTTTGACCGTATCAGGTGCAACAACCATCACAAAAGGAACATTGGCAATGGCTACCACTCTTACTGCGAATGGTGCTGTAACTGTTAATGGCACTTTCCAACTCAATTCAGGTGGCTGGGCTACAGGATCAGGTGCTTGGACATATGGCGGAAGTGGAATATTGGCATTTAATGCGACTTATGGCGTAGATAATACACATGTTTATTGGCCAACAACCAATGGACCTGCAAATGTGTCAGTTTTGGCTGGCATTCTCACTCTTAATAGTGGTGCAAACAGAACAGTCAGCGGACTGTTTCAAACTTCAGGAGGTGTTGCTTTTCCAAGTGCATCGCTTACCTTGAATGGAACAGCGCAGATTAACGCAGGTGGCTATTTTTCGAATGCTCCAACGTATGGTGCCAGCTCAACGCTTAAATACAATAATGGGGCAGTTTATGGCCGCGCAACTGAGTGGAACTCAACTAGCCCAGCTAGCGTACAAATTAGTAATAACTCGACACTCAACTATCCGAGTGGTTCGATTGTTGCTGCTAAAACTCTTACTGGAAATCTGACAGTCGATGCAGGGTCTGCATTCTATATGGATTATGGTAGTGTTGGACAAAGCAATCCATTGTCAATTGGCGGTAATGTGATATTGAACGGAAACTTAGGTTTAGGTGGTGCAATTGGTGGAGACCTCAATGTTGGTGGAAACTGGACCAGAGGTAGTGCCTCTAATCTCTATGCCAATACCCGTGCTGTTGCATTCAATGGTTCTGCAGCTCAAACGATTACAAGTGCAGTGTCAGGAGGAGAGTCATTTGACTATCTGACCATCTACAACACTTCGGGTGATGTGACAGTGAATACCCCAATGACTGTTAACAATTCGTTGTCATTCTCGAGCGGTAAATTGATTCTTGGTGCGAACGATTTGACTATCGGTTCTTCGGCTTCAATTTCGGGTGCTACTGCAACGAAATATATCGTTACGAATGGTGCCGGTAAATTGGTTCAAACTGTTGGAGCAGGTGCAACCAAAACATTCCCAATCGGAGCTTCTACTAGTAGCTACGATCCGGCGACTGTAACGCCAACTTCTGCATCGGTAATGTCAGCCAATGTATCTGGTACATTAACTGGTAGCCAAACTCCAAGCAATGTATATTACCATCCAAGAGAGTGGGTGCTTGCGTCAGCTACCCCAACATCTACTGTGATTGCACTCACACCTTCGCAACTCAATGCAACATCGACCACTAAATATGGTACAGGATTGTTGGGTGGAAGCAACTATACATTAGCAGATGCAACATACAGCACTGGAACATACAGCAATACTTATAGTTCGTTTGGGAGTTTTGTGACTGCTTGTTTAGATATTGCCGTTGGTGTAAACAACGCCTTGGTCAACAAATCATCTATCTATGGTGAGAAAGGAAACGTAGTGGTAGAGAATGCCAAAGGTAGAGTTGAGATTTATGCTGCTTCAGGTAAATTGGTTCGTGCATTAAATAGCACAACAGACCGATTGAATGTGTCACTTGAAAAAGGTCTCTACATCGTAAGAAACGGTGCAACTAGCTCAAAAGTATTGGTGAAATAATGTGAGTTAAGTTATTCGAAAAAATTAGGATTGAGAGTCGCCTTGTGCTTGCACAGGGCGACTTTTTTTTGTTCAAGTCAGGTTGAAATCAGGGAAATGATACCTATGTAACAATTCTACCATAAATTGGAATATTTGTTTCATCTCATATTGTTTATACCTTTTACATTTGCCATACCAAATAAAATCACACTATTTTTTATTAATCATTTAAAACTTTAAAACTATGAAAAAGAGATTACTTCTGTTTGCTGCGATTGCCTTTTTATTGGCATCGCAATTGAGTGCTAAAATTGTGTATGTAACATCAGACGCTTCACCATCAAATGTTGTGGGTTCACCCTACAGTTGGGCGAATCCTGTGACTCTTTCTACGGCATTAGCAGGTGTGTTGACCACAGATTCAATTTTTATTAAAGCCGGTACTTATACTATAAGTCCGATTTTATCCAGTCAACCTACCACAATGATTTATCTAACTGCAAGAAGAAATTTATTTGGAGGGTTTGCTGGAACCGAAGGTCCAAATGTTTCATCAGCCGCAATAGCTAATGCCCGCACAAGATCAGATAAAGATTTAAATGGACTGGTAGAGCCGTGGGAGTTTGACAACCAAACCATTTTTGATGGTGGAGGCTCTTTGATGGTGATGTACACTAGTGGTGGAAGTTCTATAATTGATGGCTTAGTAATCCAAAATGGTTATGCAGGATTTGTAAGTGCAGCTTCTACACTTGCCTTTGCAACAACACTGAATGGTTCATTTTATGCTGCCGATGGAGCTGGATTACATATTAATGGTGCCAGCTGCGTAATTCAAAACTGTATAATTCGAAATAATAAAAATACTACTGAAACTTATACTGGACCTACTGGTGCCGGTACTTCAACCACAGTGGTTAATAACCCAGCATGTGCGGCAGGTTTAACACTTAAACAAGCTGGAACTGTTATAGGCTGTTTGATTGAAGGAAATACATTTGATTTTGTTATTTCTAGTGGATTTACATCAAATACGACTATGAATAATTTAGCATCAGCTCCAGTTTTTACCAATACTACAGGTGCTGGGGTTTATAATGGTAATGCAGCAACTGTTAAAAATAGCGTTATCAGAAACAATATAACAAAAGGTTATAAATATACACTGACAAATGGTAAAAGTAGCGAACCTGCTCTTCGTGGTGGTGGTGCTTACATGAATAATGCAGGGTCTGTCTTTGCCAATTGTATTTTTGCCAACAATGAAGTAATTGGTACAGATGTTGGGCTTATCAGCAATGATAATGTAGCCGGTGGAGGATTATTCGCTGATAATGGCGGAGCCGCTTATAACTGTACCTTTGTAAATAATAAAATTTCATCGCCAATTTCTGCTGCTCCTGGTACATACAACGACAAAGGTTATGGTGGTGGCGCTGTTTTTAAGTCTGCATCTTCAGGATCTGTAGTTGTTAAAAGTTATAATAATGCTTTCTGGAATAACACTTCAGTTGGAACAGTTGACCCAACAAAAGCAAATTTAGCATTGAGAAATAATTTCACTGCAATGTTGATTGATGTACAAAACAATGTCTTGCCAACAGCTCCATGGTGGTATGGTAATGTAAATGGAACAACTGCAAAGCCACTTACTGGAAACAATAGTTATGCGAATTTTGCAAATTGCACAGTCGATTTATCTGCTACAAACGGTGATGTGAAAGGTCCAGCTTTCAACACTTTAGCAGCGGTTGTTGGATACAGTACTACAGCATCAGATATCAAAGCTAACTGGTCAGTGACTAATAATTCATATCTGCTAGCTAAAGGCTCAAATGCAATCAGTGGGTATTCATTATCTACTGACTTAATTGGTAGTACATTTTTAAGCCCTCCATCTGCTGGTGCATTTGATTATGGATTGCCTACTGCAATTATCCCATCTTCAGTTAATTCTGAAACTAAATCATCAGTAATTGCAAGAAAAAATATGCTTGTTTCAACAATCGATGGTGTAGTACAAGTTGTTTCTTTCACAGGAATTATAGTAAGAAATATGGTGGTGACAAGTGGTCAAGTAATATCCTTACCTTCTGGAGCATACATTGTTCGTTCTGTTTCTTCTAGAGGAACAACTATTCAGAAAGTTGCACTGTAGATTTTTTTTGTAATGTATTGAGAATCGCTTTGTGCTTGCACAGGGCGATTCTTTTTTTTGCATATATAAGTTGAAACAAGAAAATCATACTGATGTAACAATTTTACCATAAATTGAAATTTTTGTTTTATTGTAATTAAAAAACACAATGTATATTTGTATTGATAAATTTTTATTAACCATCTAAACATTTAACTATGAAAAAGAAAGTACTTTTTTTATTTGTCTTTGCTACAATTGCAAATTCAATTTTTGCAGCCAATTGGTTTGTGAAAGGTGATGGGAATGCCAACACAACTGGTGGAACAACTTGGGCTACTGCTGTAACTATGACCAAAGCCGCAAGCTCTGCTGCTGCAAGTGATGTGATTTATGTAGCGGCTGGAACTTATACTCAAACAGCAAACGTCACCTTGGGGAAAGCATATACTGTGATTGGTGGCTTTGCCGGTACAGAAGATGAAGCAAGTATTACAACTGCGATGTCAAATCCAACAACTAACATTACAAAATTCACTCAAGCTGCTGCTTCAACGTTCCGTATTTTCAACCTTGGAGCAGTTCAAACTGGAACTGTTACATTACAAGGTATTACTTTCGATGGGTTAAATAACAATCAAAATGGTCAAGCAATTGAGTGCCCATCCAGTTCAACCCTTAATGCAGTTATTCAAAACTGTAAATTTACGAATTTTGCAGCTACTGCCACAGGTGTAGCGGGTGCAATCAATATAAATAATATTACGGCCAATGCAACGATCAAAGATTGCTGGTTCGAGAATATCACTTCTGGGAATAACGGTGGAGTGATGAGCACCAATACTAAAACGGGATACACAATCTCTGTATCGGGTTGTATCTTTAAAAGTACTACTGCTCCAAGTGTGTCAACAAATTACAGCGGTGGAGCCATTTATGCCAACGGTAGTTCGACAAATGCCTACACGTTGAATATTGATAACTGTACCTTCAATGGGACGAAAGCTGGGGCTGGTGGAGCTATATATGCAGGAACATTCATTACTGTAAATATTACTAACTCTACGTTTAAGAATTGTAAAACAGCCAATGCAACAGCTGGTAGTGGTCATGGTGGAGCGATTATCTTTAGTTCGCCGAATCTTACGATTTATAACTGTAAATTTGATAGCTGCTCCGATAACGGTCGTGGTTTGATCTATTGGAATGCGGCATCAACACGTTCTACGATTAAGAAATCAATTTTCACCAATAACACTTCGGGTGGAACAACCCAAAACAGTGGTGCCGTCTTTGGAGTGCAAAATGCAACTTCTAATGTGACGATTGATAGTTGTTATGCGTATAACAATACGAGTTCTGCTCATGCTACGAATGGTTCAGCTTCAGTATTATACTCTGCCGCAGGTAAATCTAATATCACCATCAAAAACTCTGCATTTGTAGGTAATGTTGGGAGATCTCTTGTAACTCGTGCAATTACTTATGCAGCAGGTACAACAACTGCTGATACCATCACTATTCAAAATAGTATTGTATCGAACAATACCAATACAGCTTTGAATGATACCTTGCGCGATGTGGCTCAGT
Source organism: Bacteroidales bacterium (assembly GCA_049315325.1). Classification (GTDB taxonomy): domain Bacteria; phylum Bacteroidota; class Bacteroidia; order Bacteroidales; family UBA7332; genus CAXXIC01. The sequence goes on along the minus strand of JBMOKJ010000009.1, from coordinate 52,448 downwards.
TCTCAAGGACTTACAACAAAATAAGTTATACTGATATTATTGCCAACGGAGAGTTTCTTGCTACAGGAATAAATTTCCCACTTCCAGGCTCTCTTGCATATTTGAAAACAATTTACACAAATCTGCTTAATTCTGGCGACATGGCTACATTAACTTCAGTAAGTACTATTAATGATATTGTAGCTGCATCAAATGCATTGCTAGCGAAATATAATCCTGCAACTGCTATCATTGTCGCATCAGGTAGTAATGTTAAAACCTATTCTTCTAACGGAGTATTGCACCTTTCGAATCTTGAATTAGGTAGCAAAGTGTCAGTCTATTCTGCAAATGGACAACTGTTGAACAGCAGTGTTGCCACATCTTCAACAATGACATTCGCAGCAAAAGGGTTTGTGGTTGTCAAAGTAAACTCTGCAAAAAGCAGTGAAGTTGTAAAGGCTTTAGTGAAATAATCGAAGATTCAATACCTAATTAGCATAAACGGCAACAATAGAGATAACTTCTTTTATTGTTGCCGTTTTTGCTTGAAAGAATCACATTTTATTGTATTGGTAACATTTTTACTAGAAATGAATACAATTTTTCTATTTATTTGTTATATATCTGTGTAGTTTTGTAATGTGCAAACACACATAGTTTTATTAACCTCTAAATTATTCGTATTATGAAAAGAATCCTACAAAAAAACAGAATTATTATCCTTGTTGCTTGCGCTCTTCTTGCAAGTACAACACTGTCAGCAAAAGATTGGTTTGTTAAACCAAACGCATCGGGCACTGGCGCAAGTTGGGACGACCCTTGTAATGTTGGTGTAATCAGCGGCACACCTGCCGGATTGATTGATGGTGACGTAGTGCACATTGCTGCTGGCGTATATCAACGCTCTACATCACTTACCCTAACAAAATATGTTACTGTGATTGGTGGTTATGCTTCAAATCTGACTGGAACAACTATTCCTACTTCACGAGCTTTAGCAACCGATTCAACCATTTTCGAACCATCAGCTGGAGGTACAGCACGCTGTTTTAATATTAATGCTACTACATCTGCTCCTTTTAATAAAATTGTAATTGATGGGCTGAACTTCAAAGGATTCAACATGGCAACTGGTAACGGTGGAACTGCTTTGAATATTACCTCTTCTCAATCAGACATTGATTTAAAGAATTTGAACTTTGTCAATAATATCTCGTTGAATGCCAACGGTGGTGCTGCTTCAATGGCTAATTTTGCATACAACGTTACTGTCTCGTTTGATAATTGTCATTTTATTGGAAACCAGGCTACTTGGACTACAGGCAATGGATATGGCGGTGCTTTCTTCTGCAACAATGGGTCAACAAATCCTAAAATATTTAATTTTACGAATTGCACATTTAAAAATAATACAGCTTATGGTCGTGCTGGAGCGCTTTATTTTACATCGCTTATCACTTGTAATATTACTGATTGTCTGTTTGATACAAATTATTGTATGAATGCTACAGATAATACAAGTTCAGGTGGTTGCATCTATGTTGCTGGTGGTACGCAAAGTAATACTGTAAATGTGGTTCGTTCGATTTTTGTCAATAGTAGTTGTACAGCAAAAGGTTCAGTATTTTGGTTTAATACAATTCCTAAAAACTACCTGAATTTAACAGATTGTAGCTTGATTGGGAATTACGCAAAACGTAAATCATCGGCTCGTGCAGCTATTGATGCTGATAATTATGCGAATTTAGATGTAGTGCTGAATAATTGTGTGCTTTCGAATTACAACAATAAAACAGACGGAACAAAGCAATCTAAAGCTGCCGATTTAATGCCTTTGAATGCTGCAACTAATGGTTCGACTTCGTCAACATTTACCAATACAATTTTAAACGGGTACCATTTTACAACTATACGTAACAATACATTCGACGCATTGTCGCCAGATACACTTTACAAATCGACTGGCTTCCTTGCTGATTCTACTATTAACTTAGCGTTGTCTGGTGAATTGAAAATTACGAATAAAATTGTATTTGCAAAAACATTTGCTGCTGCCGAAGGATTGTATGTTCACACTCAAATTTTTGATGTGAAACGTTTGATGGGCTTACCGCTTACTTTGATAGCGACTATTCCTGATGGATATGCTCTTTCTGTTGATGGCACAGATTATCAATCGGGCGTAAACGCCATTAATATTCCTGTATCAGGCGCTAATCCTGTTATTATTGAAAAACTTTCTTCTGGTATTACTCGTCCTTTGGCTAGTCATGTGTCGATAGTAGCTCAAAAAGGTGCAGTCAGAATATCGGGTGTTAACGAAGGTGATCGCATTACGATTTTTAATCTGAGCGGACAGGCTATTGCTTCTAAGGTGGCTGATGCCAATACAGTATCAATTCCTGTATCAACTGGATTTATTGCAGTGAAGGTATCATCAGCACATTCGAATCAAGTGTTCAAAGTTATTGCTCATTAATACTGAGTAGAGGTCCTATTTCTCCACCAATCATTTATTGGTAGTTTGTGTGTCATTGATTGTGGAGAAAATAGAATGGAGTTGTGATAACTCCAACAAATAGCATAATTTAAATGATTGAAATAGTGTTTTTCAAATTGTTTTATTTATGTGAAATACCAGGTTGCATGTTGATAAAATAACCCATCATTTTGCATTGTCAATTGTATATTGGTATTGAAAATTTAAGTGTGTTTTTTGTGTTTGTAAAAGAGTGGCTGTAACGGTCACTCTTTTTTCATTTGTGACGAATTTTACTGAAAACCCATTCTTTCAATACCTGTTTTGAAATATACATCTACTGAAATGTGTGAGCAATAGATCAATAATATTTTTATTGCTTTTTTTGTAAAGATTTATTGCTTTTTTTGTACAAAATTGAAAATCAAGGACATGGTTTTGCATAATATTTACAAATGGCACATTTTTACTATAAATTGTAACATTTTTTTTATCCTATTTTACTTAAATGATATACCTTCACAACTCCAAAACCTATGATTAACTATCATTCTCAAAAAAAGTGAATTTAACCTTAAAAGAATTATGCACATGTACATGTTTAAGCGTAAAGAAAGATGGCTTTTAGTTCTGCTTTTTTGCGCATTTGGTCTTTCTCTGAATGCTCAAAAGAAACAGATAATTGGTGTCGTAACTGATCAACAGAAAGAGCCTCTTCCAGGAGTCTCAGTTGTAGTCAAAGGATCGCAAGTCGGTTCAATAACCGATGTACAAGGTCGATATTCAATCAATGCAGAGCCGAATGCTACTCTAGTATTTAGCTTTATTGGTATGGAGAAAGTCGAAATCAATGTCAATAGAAAAGATATTGTAAATGCTACTCTCAAAGAGAAATCGGTCGAGTTGAATACCGTAGTCGCTATCGGATATGGTTCGGTGAAACGTAAAGATGTTACAGGGGCTGTAGGCAGAGTCAATATGAAAGACCTGGAGCAATCACCGATTACCAACCTCGATCAATTGTTGGCTGGACGAGTGGCAGGTGTGAATATCACTTCGCCTGATGGCTCACCAGATGGAGTAGCTCAAGTTACCATACGTGGTGGATCTCTTTCTCAAGATGCCTCTCCCCTCTATGTGATTGACGGTTTCCCGATGGAAAATTTCGATATGAAATCGCTCGACCCAAAAAACATTGAAAGTACCGACGTCTTAAAGGATGCCTCATCCATAGCTATTTATGGTTCGCGTGGTGCGAATGGTGTAATTATTATCAACACCAAACAAGGCGTGATGGGTAAGACCAAAGTAAGTTATAACTACAACTATTCGTTGGCTTTACAACCTACTATGCCTGCAATGATGGGGCCTTATGAATATGTGAAAATGCAGGAGGAGATTGCTCGCAAAGAGTATGGTGTAGGGTCAAACGCTTACAATACGTATAAAAAAATGTACCTCGATAATGGAGTTATTATTCGCGATTTAGATTCTTATAAAGATGAAAAAGGATACAATTGGCCAGATATTTTGATGAGTAATTCGCCTACCCAAACTCACTCATTATTGATGAATGGTGGTACCGCTGATACAAAATACAATCTGAGCTTGGGCTTTGTGGATCAGAAAGGTGTGATAATGAATACAGGGATGAAACGCTACAACGCACAAATCAACCTAGATCAACGATTGAGTAAAACATTGAAAGTGCAGGTTAAGGCTACACACAGTACGGTGAAATCGAGTGTGAATACAGTGATGAATAATATGCGTCAATACAGACCAACTTCTGGTATTGGAGGACAAGACCTTCTCCTGTCTCAGTTGGATAGTACGATGATGGCAGGCGGAGATTTGGAGTATGGTATCGATGCTTCTATTTTGATTAATCCACTACAACAAGCACAAAATGAGCAAAATACGAAATTACAAACCAACACGCAGGTCAATGGTAAGTTGGAATGGCGGTTTTTGAATGATTTTATCTTAACCTCGTCTATCGGTGGCACGTTCACTGGCAATAATAATGAGGTGTTTTATAACTCGAAAACGATTCAAGGTACGACCTTAAAGAAACGCTCTGATGCGACTACCACCACTTCAACTCCTATTAATGCGAATGGTGTAAATGGATATGTTGAAAACCAAAATGTCACAAACATCTTAAATGAAAACTTGCTGACCTATAAGAAAAAATTGAATCGTGATAATTTGATAGATGTGTTGATGGGGGTTACTTATCAACGAAGTGACTTTATTAGGACATCGTTGAGAGCTATCAATATGACACCTGAATTTGAGTATCTCGGTTTGTATAACTTATCTTCGGCACAAGCATATAAATCATCGACTGGCTCGCAGACAGGATACAATGGTTCTGCCAATCAGTTGCTGTCTTACTTGGGCAGAATAAATTATACGTTCAAAGATCGGTACCTGTTTACAGTGAATTTTCGTGCCGATGGTTCGTCAAAATTCATGAAGGGGCATCAATGGGGCTACTTCCCATCGGGAGCTTTTGCCTGGAGACTGAATCAAGAGCCATTTATGGAAAATTTGAGCGATGTGGTTAGCGATGCCAAAATACGTATCAGTACTGGGTCGGTGGGTAATCAGCGTGGAGTAAGTGATTTCTCCTACTTGCTCGAATTGGGACAACTTCAGTTGTCCAAATCTTACCCTTTCGATGGGGTGCCAATTGACGGAACACCAGCTACATTGACCAGTGGTTTGACTCAATATTTTTATTCGAATCCTGATTTAACTTGGGAAAAAACACATGAATACAACATTGGTACAGATTGGTCTTTCTTAGACGATAAATTTTCTCTCGTTGCCGATTACTATCGCAAGACCACTTCAGGCTTTTTAATGGCCAAAAATATTCCCTATTATTCGGGCTATTTTAATGGGTCGAACACACGCTACGAGAATGTAGGTAGTGTTTTGAATGAAGGACTTGAAATCACCTTAGGTGCTGTATTGGTAAAAACCAAGAAATTGACCTGGAGTGTGAATCTCAACACAAGCTACAATACAAATAAGGTTTTGGAGATTGCACAAGGGAATGATGTCTTGGTGCAAGGTGGTCCAGATAATATTGCTTCGCTTTGGGTTGCCAAAAAAGGAGGAAATATATCTCAGTTCTACGGATTTATGAGCGATGGGTTATATAAATACGATGATTTTTACACAAATCCGAATGGAACTTATACACTAAAACCTGATGTGGTGCGTTTCGCAACACTTAAAAATCCTAACTATCCACCTCAACCCGGCGATAGAAAATACAAAGATTTGAATGGTGATGGAGTAATCGATGACAATGATCGAACGACATTAGGCTCACCAATTCCATTCCTGACAGGAGGTCTTACCACAAATCTCAGTTGGAAAGGATTTAGCCTTCAAGCGTTTTTCCAATACAGCTATGGTAATAAGGTATTGAACTACAATGCACTCAAATTCTCAGAATCAGGTAAATACTTGACCAGAGGAAATATGTATGAGTCGTTTGCAAATCGTTGGACACCAACTAACACCGATACCGATATTCCAAGAATTCTAGAATCTACGGGTGGTGGTGATGTCCGCGTCTCAACTCCTCTTGTGACAGATAAATTTGTCGAAGATGGTTCGTTTGTTCGTTTCAAAACCTTGTCGCTTAGTTACACCGTTCCCAAAAAAGGGCTTAGTAAATTGGGTATTTCTAACTTGATGTTGACTGTTTCAGCTCAGAATATTGCTACATGGACTAAATATTCAGGGCAAGATCCAGAGGTGTCCAATTATGGCGGGGTGAATAGCACCAGAGGAACAGGTTATACCGAAATAACGAATACAACCTCATATTCTTCCATGACAGGTGGAATGGATAATGCGGCCTATCCTCGTTCTTTGATTTTGACTGGTGGTGTAAATATAACTTTCTAAAGAAATAGAGTCATGCAAACAAACTATATTTTCAAAATTATGATAGCGGTCTTAGTGCTTACACTATCCGCTTGCGATACAGACCTCTCGATGACGAGCACAAAACCCAATCTGCAAGAGCCTTCTGAAGCCTTGATGAAAGGGATGCTTACGACCGCTTATAGTGCTCTTACCACTGACCGAAGTGGATATGGACAAGCTTTGTGGGGCGCCGTTAATGGATGCGACACCGATGAATCGTTCTTTAAGAATACGAATAATGCAGATTTAACGACTGTTGGGCTACACAATTGCAATAGTACTAACACAACCTACATACAAGAGAGTTGGAGAACTTTCTATGAAATGATTGAGTCATGTAATATCGTTATAGAAATGGCAAAATCGGTGAATATGGATAATGCCAAAAAGGCTGACATCGTAGGACAAGCTATGACATTGCGTGCATTTGCTCATTTTATGTTGGCAGTACATTACGGTCCTGTGCCTATTCGCAACATACCTGTTCATTTAATGGGTAATCTCGATTTACCTCGAAACTCGGTAAAAGAAGTATGTGCATTTTCTGTTAAAGAACTTCGCGATGCTGTACCTATGTTGAACGAAATTACGACGACACAAACAACCACTTACATTACTAAATCGGTAGCAGAAGGATTGTCTTTGCGTGTCGGTTTGTTTATGGCTTCTCATCCCGATATCAAAGATGTAGCGAAGTATGACTCAGTAGCGGTATGGGGTAAGCAATTGATAGATAGAGGTGTTCATCAGTTGAACACAAACACATTTCCGCTCAAAGGAGCAAGTGGAAACTCTGATGTTTTGCCAGGCTATGCAAAAGTTTTTGTAAGTAATATGATGAATATTGTTTCTACTTCATCAAATCCTGAAGGAATGTGGGATTGCTCGTTCTATATGAAATCAAACTCAGCAACATCACAAAACCCATATCAATCGTGGAATGGAGGTTATCAAAACTACCTTGGTTCGTATATGGGATTAGATTGCGAAGACCCAAGTTATGGTACAAGTAAAATAGGCTATTCGAAAGCATACTACCGTCCACAGCATACCCTTTGGGCAAAATACGAACCAGGCGATGTGCGCCGCGATTGGAATATATCTCCGTACTTGTACAAAAACTCAAACGGTGCGCGCTACTACTACATTAATTGTAAACTGCCAGCAACAATGGGTGCTGTAACAGATACCGCAAAACTTCAGTTTATTGTGAAGGGTGATAAGTTGGTAGATGCTACAGTCATCGAAAAAGGAGGAAGCGGATATACCGATGGGTCATACACCTTAACAGTGAGTGGCTATGGTGCTGGTTGGTCAGCAAGCACTGTTTCCGTTTCGACAGGTGCTGGTACCAAATTTACTGTCACAGTATCTGGTGGCACTGTCACCAATGTGAAAATGGTAGGTACTTCTGCTTCTGGTTATCTGAATGTCTACACTAGAGGTATTGGCAAATGGAGAAGAGAATATGAATTAAACCCAACAGCTCCTCGTGAACAGTATAATACCTCGTGCAATTTTCCTATTTTGCGTTATGCCGATGTATTGTTGATGACTGCTGAAGCAGCTTTGATGAAAACAGGTGGTAGCGGAGCAACTGTTGCCGAAGGCGTTGGTTACCTCAATCAACTTAGAGGACGTGCAGGATTGAGTGCTCCTATCAGCTCGTACGATTTATCGTATATTCAAGACGAAAGATCACGTGAATTGTGTTTCGAAGGAGTTCGTCGAATGGATTTAATGCGCTGGGGCTTTGATAAATACAAAGCAGTTTACGATAAAATTGTAGATGATGTGAAGGTTTATGGATCTGACGGAGCAGCCACTCCAGTTTATAAAGGTGATGCAGGTGTAAATTCTGTAGCAAACTTCGAACCACGTCCAGTATATGCAATCAAAGCCTTGATGGGTAATTATGTGAAATTTTCGTTGATGCCTATTCCAAATAATGAAATAGGACGAGCGTCAAATACATTCTATCAAAATCAGGGTTGGTAATTTTTTCCTAACGTTAAACTAAAATTATATGAAGAACTATATTAAAGGTGGTGTGGCGGTATTGATTGCAGCGAATTGCCTGTGGAGTTGCACCGACGAACGTTCATTGGCTGTAGCTCCAGATACTTTCGAAGTGACTCCGTCGGATTATCTCAAACTTGCCAACGACACGGTGATTATTAATGTGAACGATAAAGTAACGTTTAACTTTAATAATGGATGTCCTGATGAAATTCTTTTCTATTCAGGTGAGTCGGGTTTCGAATACCGATTTGGTAACCGTAGCGCGTACAAATCGTCAGACAATACGACGTTTGAGTCTAAGATTACAATCAATACAGCTGTAAATAGTTTTGACGCGACAATTGCAAAAGACTATTCGTTGGTTGCAATTCCTGGATTGGGAGTTTCTTCGGTTCCGGAATTAATTAAAGCAACCAAAATTGAGTTGATGAAATTGCGATCTAGTTCATCAATCGCAACTTTATTGAAAGATAGTTTTGTTTTCAATTCGGGATCAAAGCCATTGGATATTGCGGCGGGAAATTTAAATTTTGCAATTTTGGCAAAAAGTGCTGATGCGACCAAAAACATGCTTTCGATAACAACCAATGGTTTTGTCGTTTCAAATACCGAAATACGCGATTATGGATATGTGAGAAACGGTGTGACAGTCGTAAATAAGAAAACAGTTGCTTATCCAATTGTTTCAAATACGCCTTTATCTGCTGGATGGTCAATGTATATTCCCGATAGTACTATTGCGCCAGGTTCATCATTGAAAGTAGCTAATGCTACTGGATATGCGTGGTTGGCTTCCTCGAATAGCTATCCAATTTCGGTGACAGTACCTACTGATGCTTCAAAGATTGTAACAGATGGTTCACCCTCAGAGTCAATGTTGATTGGAAGAGCATTCAATCCTTCAACCGTACTAGCTGATGTAGCTACTGTAATCAAAAAAGTAGATCAGAGTTCGATAAAGTATTACCAATATATTTACAAAGAAAAAGGAGTATATAAAGCCTCTTTTGTAGGACTAAATGTAGGTACAAATGGTGCCAAGAAAGTAGTCCGTGAAGTCGTCATTCTTGTTCAATAATCTAATATAAACCAATCTTAAATCAATAGAAAATGAAAACAAACATTGTAATTGCGGCACTCTTGTTTTCCGCATCGTCTCTTTTCGCTCAAACCAATTTAATCACTGATGGGGGTTTCGAAACACAACCTGTTGGAACTAAAAGTTTTGTTGTTAACAATGGAGGCAAAGTAACAGGTAAATCAGGTAAATGGCAGGTAACTTTTGCAAAAGGTGGTTGCGAAGGTGGCTGCTGCGAAGGTACCGCAGAAATTACTGCTTCAGCTAAAAAAGCTGGCAATAATTCATTGACGTTGACCATTCTTCGTCAGACAAATCGCAACGATGTGAAAGTATTCCAATCAATAAGCGCAGTTCCTGCGGGGATTTACGAAGCATCTTTTTGGGTGAAATCGGATGTGGCAGATTGCCCAATTGCAGTTGATGTATTGATGTCGACTCAACCTAATTCTAATAATGGAAAAGACCCTTTTACAGGAAATTTCACAACGTCAACCGAATGGAAACAAATCAAATTGAAAGTAGATATTTCTGCATGGACAGACGAAGAACGCAACGAAATGCGCGTTTCTATTCGTCCGAACAATAACAAGAAATTGCCTGAAGGACCATTCCCAAAGACATTTTGGATTGACGATGTTGTATTTTCGGCTGTTAAATAATAGAAGTTGTATCAACCTAAATTTATTCAAAGATGAAAAAACTATTTTTAGCGCTGCTACTTGTATGCGCAACACTAGCCACGGCTCAAAAGCCTGTATTGCTTAACGAAAATTTCCAAAACAAAGGAGAAGATAAAAAAGAGGGCTGGTCTGACTTTGATATCGCAACAACTGTCGCTGGAAAAGAGGCAAAATTCACTGGAAAGATGATCAAATACTGGTCTAAATTCAATCCTACGAAACCTTGTGATTGCACTCGTGGTGTAGTTAATATTGAAATGACAAAGAATGATTTCACTTCTGCACTTGAATTCCCCGAACTGCCATCGTGTGGTGTGTTGAAAATCGGGATTCAATCGAATGGTAAAGATTGCAAACGCGGTTTTGTACTCCAAAAACAAGATAAAACTGGTTGGGTAACCGTTGATCAAATCGACCTCGACTCTCCACCAATCGGAACCTGTACGATGTGGGCTCCAAAAAATGCTACGTCCAAAACGCCAGTTAAATTCCGAATTATAGGCACAAAAACTGGTAATGTGTTTGTTACTGACGTGTACGCTGAAGCCAATTAAATAATAACTTCCATTTTATAATAGTAAGTGATTTGCAAGTAGAGTCTGATGAATGATTTTGTCAGGCTCTACAAGCTGATTAGCCACTCTTTTATCTAAATCGTATGAAAAAAACGCTACTTATTTTGATATTTATTGCAGCAGGATTTGAGTTTCTGTCTGCGCAAACTTACACTAAACGTCAGGAATGGCAGTGGCAAACGTCTATTTCGACTACCGACAATAAGGGTAGTGTCTATAATCTGACGCCCTACATGTGGATACCGCCATCATGCCAAAAGGTGACGGCTGTTTTGGTGTCAAGTACAGCTGTGCTTGAGCAGGCGATGGTGGAAGATCCCAATGTACGAGCCGTTTGCGCTAAACGCGGCATTGCGATACTTTGGTCGTCCGACAATTTCTACCACGACGATGTGACCGCTACCGGTCAAATTCAGTCGATGTTGCAAGCATTTTCTACACTCACCGGCTACTCTGAACTCAAAACAGTGCCTTGGATCGTTACTGGACACAGTGGCACTAATCCGATGCCACGTTACATTGTGAAAAACAGTCCTGCAAACGTGGCTTTTGCAATTATCCACAAAGCCACTGCGCAATGTGGTTCGATTACCACTGTGCCAATACTTTCCACTAATGGCGAATTTATGGAGTGGGACAGTTATTCAAAGGATTTAACAGCCAATATTACCACAGAATCTTCGTATGGTGATGTTCGTAACCAACGAAATACCTACGCTCAACCGCTTTCTTATTTTTTCGACCCCAATACAGGCCATTTCGATTGTAGCCGTCCGTTGCTGAAAAACATTGCGATGTGGATGGATGATGTGTTTGGTTTGCGATTCGATGCTCAGGGCAATATGATACCGCTCGATCAATCCAAAGGTTGGATTGTTGGATTGCCTTGTGCAGGATACAAAGGCGATGCATTTGCACCAATACCTTATACCAATGTGGCAACTGCGACTCTTACACTTGCGCAGGTGAAAGCTGCTGCGTGGTTCCCAAGTCAACGAACTGCACAGGCTGCTTACGACATGGCAAATGTGTCGATGACCCGCAAACACCAAGTCACTGGTTTTGCTGATGTGTCGGGACAATACGATGCGCAAACCTATTGGTGGCGCGCGATAATGTACAAAATTCCGTTTACGCTCAATGCCGACGGTCATTCGGTGACACTCAATACAGTCCCTTATTACAGAATGCCTAACCGCACCGATTATAACGACAATTCGTTCAACATGACGCAGTCTTTCTTCAATAAGGCTGATAATTCATTTACCAACTCAGGCAATCCAAGTCAAATAGAGGTGTGCAGTGGCAATTGGATTCAGACCGCAGCAAACACGTTTGAATATGTTCCGCGTTTCAAAAGCACAAACTACTTCATTGTCCGTCAACAGGGCGACGATGCGTATCGCTCATCAGTGCAAGCAGGAAATGTGAATCTGACAGCCATTTCAACAGGTACTGCAAACACGATTACATTCCCCACAATTCCCAATCAAACCATCAGTTCGTTGTCTCCAATTACGCTTGGTGCAACGAGTTCGGCGGGTGTCGCGGTTCGTTATTTTGTGAATAGTGGAGCGGCGCACATCAGCAACGGACAACTAATTGTAGATAAAGACAGTATTCCATCGCGTGCACGTTTCCCTATGCCAATTACGGTTACTGCCTATCATTTAGGAACAGCTTCGCCATTGGTCAATACAGCGTCAGCAGTTACTAAGACGTTTTACTTGACAAATGGTACTAGTACTGCCCTCACGTGGTACGTGTCACCTTCGGGTAACGGTGATGGAACAAGTTGGAACACACCATGCACTCTTGCTACGGCTCTCAATATGGCAACCTATGGCGATAATATTTTTATGAAAACGGGGGATTACGTACTTTCCTCAAGTTTAACGATTGACAGTAAGGTGGTTAACATTTATGGTGGTTTCGCAGGAACAGAAAGTTCTGCTGCAGAACGTATGCGTGAAGATTTAGATCAAAACGGAATCACCGAACCGTGGGAATTTAAGAACCCAACTCGAATAGTAGGTGGAAGATACAAGGCTACTCCAGCTAGTTTTACGGTGCTAAAAGTCACTGGAGCATCAGCCAGTGATGTTAAAATTGATGGTGTGGTGGTCGACGAAGGACTGTTTTTAGGTAATGGAAGTCCTGCTGCAGTAAGTCTTGCAGGTAAATGTCTGTTTACCAACTCGATTGTGCGAAATTCTCGCGTTTACAACTCAACAGGCGAGGTAAATGCCAATGCTCCTGGTGGAATTTGTGCTACAGTAGCAGATGCTCTAATCGACGGGTGTCTGATTGAAAATTGCGAGGCACAGGCTTCTCAGATAAATGGAACTCGTGCCGGTCAGTGCCGTGGAGGTGGTGTCTATCTTTCGGGCGGCGTGTTACAAAACTCCATCATTCGAAACAATCGAATCATCTACAACATGAATCGTGCTCCTGAAAATACCTATACTGTTTACTACAATCCATACTTGTTTGGTGCGGGAGTCTATTCTACCCTTCGGACATCGAAAGTGGCAAATTGTGTCATTGCGAACAACGAGGCTCGGGTAATCAACTGGAACACAACCACACAACCTAGTGCGAGCACTGTAGTGATTCGCGGCGGTGGATTTGCTAACGAAAATGGTGGGGTGATTATCAACAACACCATCGTCAATAACCGCGCTGTGGTGAACGATTTAAGTGGAAATGTGGTGACAAATGCAGGTAGTGCCGGTCAAGGTGCTGGGCTTTTTATCCAAAATGGAAGCACAGCTACCTCCTACGATAATTATGTGGTGAACAACGTTTTCTGGGGGAACTCTGCTCCTGGAACATCATCGGCTTACCAAAGCGTAAGGCTGACTGTGAATACGACAGCTTCGATTACTCCACAACAATTGGTGCAGTATTCAAATAACATCACGACCGAAGCAATAAGTATTTCGGCGACTACCGCGCCTTTCTATGCAGAGTCGAATAAATTCATCGATTTAGCAGCTTCGAATAGTGCGCTCAGCAAAGCTCCTCAGTTCAAAACCCCAAGCGCCTTCGCCGGAGCTATCTGGGGTACGTCTGCAGATTCACTTAAATCAATAACAATGTCAAATTGGAGTATTGCTTCGAGTTCGTATTGCATCGCAAAAGGCACAAAAAACTTTAGTGCTCCAGCTACCGATATATCAGGAGCAACGCGCGATGCAGCGTCTCCGACCGTTGGTGCGTATGAAGCACTCATTTATACGACTCCCACTGCACTAAATTCGTTGCAAAAATCGAAACAAGTTTATCGAAGTGGCAACCGCATTTTCAACCTCAATTTTGGCGATAAGATAGCGGTTTACGATGTAAGTGGACGTTGTTTGGAATCGATAGTTGCGACTAGCAATATTGCAACTTTTACTTCGAAAGGATTCGTGATTATTTCAATCAGACAACTATCTGGAAATCAATTCTGTATAAAATAAAATTTTCAACAAATGATACACTTCAGCAAGCTTAATCAGCGCTTAGTTTTTGCACTAATTGTCTCTTGTTTTTTCGTAAATGGAGTAGTTAGCCAAACAAAAAACAAGGTCGAAATTCATCAAATAGCGTATTTCGATGCTATCAATCATCCAAACGTGGCGTATTGGTTTTTCTCGAAAGATATGCTCAATCCCGAGCGTAACGAAGCCAAGCTTGATAGCTTGAGCCACTTTAGCAAATATTCATTGATTTATATTACTGCGCGTAACGGTGTTGATTTTTACAAGCCCGAAATAATGCACCCTGTTTTCGACCGACTGGTGAAATCAGCTCATGCAAAAGGGTTGAAAATCGGGTTGCAGTTGTGGGATAAACGCTATAAAGTGCCCCTCGAAAATACCGAGCGATTGATTCAAGAGGGCGAAGTTGTACTCGACGAAAACGGTTCTGCGACTTATGCGGTGAAAGCCCGTCACGCACGCGATATGAAAGCGTTGTTGAAGAGTGAATTGTACAAAGTATATGCTTTCAAAAAAGTAGCTGACGGATTCTATCAAGCTGGTTCGTTGACCGATATTACGACAAAATGCACACCCAAAGAGAGCAAAGAGACCGTTGAATTGTCGTTGAATGCCGGGAAAGAATTGAAAGGCTACACCGCTTTTGTTCTGACGCAGCATTACTATAATTATTGCAGCAATCACAGCGCCGAAGCCATTTTGAATCTGACCGAGGCGCTCAAAAGCTATTCTGATATTCCGTTTGATGCAGTGGGGCTTGATGAATACACCAATATGCGTGTTGCCACCACTTGGGAACTGAAGAAGAACAACGAATTGTTTCGCGAACGTCCGTTTTCGTTGCCAATGGCGCAGAAACTGAAGGCGGCCTCGGGTACAGATCCTGAGCGAATTCTGCTCGATATGCGCTATGCCCCAGCCGGAAAGCTGGAGGTTCGCATCCGAGCTATCAATTACTACATGAGTACCATGCGTAGCGCTACACTGGGTATGGAAAACACCATTTACAACAAAGGAAAAGAGTTTTATGGTCCAAAAACCTTTATCGGATTGCACGACACGCACCACAATTCGCTCGATGGCGATGAAATATGGCAAACCGGACTCAACTGGTGGAACGTGAAACGCGACTACGGACATACCGACGAAGGAACACCAACGGCGACACAAATGGGGGTCGGAATGAGCTACCCGAAAAACGTGATGTACAATATGTACTACAACAAAAGTTTGGATAACATCGTCAAGAAAGCCTATTCCGACCTTACCTATGGCATCAGAACGCATTATCACGCTATCAACGACGTGCAGCATTGGGGCGTGAGCGTGGAGCAACCCGAAGCACTTGCCGAAATCAATAAAGTGGAAAATGCCGCTCGATTGTTGAATCGCTTCAATCCCGCTTTCCCAAATATCAAACTGCTCGTGGTGTTTGGAATGGAGGAGCTTGCCAATTGGTATCCCGACACCCTGAAGCGCGGCATGACCGACATTAACAACAGCCTTGCGATTGAAGACAAAGCAACCAAACTTTGGAAAGCAGGCTATCTGAATGCGCTTGTACCAACAGATTTGATTGCCGACGGACGTTTGACCATCGGTGCAAACGGCAAACCTGTGATGCAGGGACGTGAGTTCGACGCAATGGTCTTTTTGTCCCCGCAATATGCTCGAAAATCGACTCTTCAGTTTTTGAAAAATTACGTCGATAAAGGCGGTAAACTGATGGTGGAAGGTACTGCGTCGTATGATTTTGATGGAAAAAATTGCCAAAAACAGTGGCAGGAAATCGCTGACAAAGCTGTGGCTAAATCGTTTTCGGTAAACGATATCGCTAAGTTGGGCGTTGTGCGCAATGAGTTCGCAAATGGTGTGCAAAATGCCGATGGCTCTTATACATTCACTGGAATCGCTGGTTCTCAGACGATTCAACTTGGGGAAAACAAATCGACCTTTACCATTCAATGCTCTGGATTGGCAGCCATTCAACTCGACGCAAACGACCGCGTGCAAAAACTTACCGCAACGGCCTTCTCTTCGCTTTCTCAGAACGGAAAAACGCTACTCAGCCTAAGCCAACCTGCCGATGTGTATGTGGAAGTCAAAGCGGGTGTTGTGAGCATCACGGTTGCCGACGAGTCGAAATCGGTGAAAGTCGAATCTAATTTATAAAATTACAACAACCCAATGAAAAGAACTGCGCTTATTTCGCTGCTGATTATCAATGTAATTTGTGTGTCAGCTCAGACATTTTACGTGAGTACTACAGGAAACGACAAAAACCCTGGAACGATAGATAAACCATTTGCCACGCTCGAAAAAGCACGATATGCAGTGAGAGCTAGCGATCATACTCAAACCACTGCGACAGTCTATTTGCGCGGCGGAATCTACGCGCTTCGTCAATCGTTTGTGTTGTCAAAAGAAGATGGTGGCACGGAAACGAACCCGGTAGTCTATTCTGCTTACAAAGATGAGAAAGTGTATCTTCGTGGCTCAAAAGCGATTCAAACCGCTGATTTCAAGCGCATCACAGATGCTTCGACGCTTAAACGAATTGATGCGAAATTGCAGTCCAAAATCCTAGAACTCGATTTGACGGCATTGAATATTCGCAATATTAAGGCTTATGCTGATAAATTCAACGACGACGGTGGCATTATCGAACTCTTTATGGACGATGAGCGAATGCCGCTTTCGCGCTATCCGAATGTGGGCAATATGACGATGCGTAAGGTGATAATCAACGGTGGCGGTCAGGAGACAAAAAATGCCGATTGGGCAAATTTCTATGCTGCCGGACAGACGGAGGCTCGTCCTCCACGTCCGGGCGTGTTTGAGTACCGCGATCCTCATACTTCGAAATGGCTTGATTTGCTCGATAGAGGTGTTTGGTTGAAAGGTTTCTGGCGCATTCCGTGGCAAAACGAAGCGGTTCGTGTTGCGAAAATTGATACCGCTGCACAAATCATCACACTAAAAGTGCCAGTGCCTGGTGGTATTGGTAACAAATATACCCGACCCGAGGGCAATGGCAAAGAGCCTTATTGGTTGATGAATCTGCTCGAAGAGGTTGATTTGCCCGGTGAGTGGGCTGTCGATTTCAAGGATAAGAAACTCTATTTTTATCCTCCGAAGAAAATCACAAACTCCAATCTGCGGATTGCCGACATCAACGCACCGCTTGTTCAGATGACGAACACGGCGAACGTCCAACTCAAAGGCATTATTGTTGAAGAAAATATGTCGAACGGAATTCAGATTTTGGGAGGCGAGAGCAACCTGATAGCCGGTTGCACGGTGCGCAACATCACCAAGACAGGCATTGTGGTCGATGGTGGTAAGAATCATACCGTGTTGAGCAACGATGTCTATAATTTGGGTGGCGGTGGAGTTTGGTTGCGCGGTGGTGACGAAAATTCGGTGCCACGCGTTGCTGCCAATTTCAAAGTCGTAAACAACCACATCTACCACTTCAGCCAACTGACGCGCATCTACGAAGCGGGTATCAATGCCGGATTCACAGGTGGTGGCGGTGGCGGACACCACGTGGCAGTGGGTATGTACATTGCGCACAACCTCATACACGACACACCGCATGTGGGCGTATTGTATGGCAGTTGGGATACGAAGTTTGAGTACAACGAAATCTTTGACTATTGCAAGGTTTCGGACGATATGGGTGCATTCTATTGCTACGACCTCTACGAACGAATGGGAAATCAAACCATTGCGTACAACTTTATTCACAACAGCCCGATTGGCGACGGCATCTATTTCGACAACGACCACCGCAATGTGCACGTGTACGGCAATTTGGTGGCGCTTTTCAGCGACCCGAAACGTCGCGGAACAGGCTTTCTCTATAAATCGGGCTCTCAGGCGAAGAAAAATAATCCGCAAAGCATGGAGTGCTACAATAACATTGCCGTGAATTGCAATTTCGGATTTCAATTTCTATCGTTTCCCCAAATGGTCGATTCCAACAAGGTGTACAACAATGTTTCGGCACTGAGTACGCAAATGGCATTTCGTAACCGTATGCTCGAATGGAGTAACAAAGAGCGCGACACGGTAAATATTCCAACTCCAGCAAAATACAAAAACGTTTCGTACAAAGAAGATCCTGGCTTTGTTGATCTCAAAAATTTTCAGCTGAGCCTGAAGCCGAATTCGAGAATATTTACCGATCTGCCCGAATTCAAAGCAATTCCATTAGACAAAATAGGATTGTTTGTAGACGAATACCGAAAAAAACTTCCTACGGATCAGGAAATCAAACGTTTCGAAGCCCTGCCTGCAAAAGGTGGTACAGGAACAGAAATTTTGGATAGAAATTAATCAACTAATAATAAAGAACGTATGAAAAAGAGCGTATTGACACTATTTCTCATTGCTATGCTTTTCTTTACAATCGGGCTGCAAGTATCATTACAAGCTCAATTGGCTAATGTCAATAAGTGCCAAGCCGATAAAAGACTTGATTCTTTATCATACATTAAAATTGATAAGGTGATTTACTACCAAACACCGATTGAAATATATGATGATAGCTTGATCTCAAATAATGGTTTTATTCCGGATTGGTATCCTGCATTTCAAGTAAGTCGCAATAGTCAGAGATTTAAGGATAATCCGCAAGAGGTGTTGAAATATCTTCATGGTAGCATACAAATGTCCGAAGCTCAAATATTGGATGTAATAAACAATCGGAAACACAAGGTTAGTCCAATGCCTTATCGATATGTTTTTGGCGAAGTGTGGTTTACTTATCTGGCGAGTGGTTTGAAAATAGTTGTTACATTAAGTAAAAGTAATGACAAAGAATTACCAAATCTTAAATTCAAATTGCCTGTTAAGAAGAATGCGTTTGATGAAAGTGTTGATACAACTAAGTCAATAGCCTATGATAACGATTTCTATATATTAGAAAATGGCATCTTGAAATATCCGGATCAAGTCTATGTGGATGGCTTAATATCTAATAATTCGGAGTATTTTGTCAGTCTAAGTTTGCGCCATTTCAAGGATATGTTATACAGAACTCCAACCTATAAGTTGAGTAATCGGGAAAACGGCATTCGGAAATTTGCAACCATGGAAAAAGTTGCAAACGGTCACATTATGAAAAGTGTGAATGATAATCCTTGATAATTGTATCACTATATTAAAACAAAACCAATCGAAAATAATTTAAACAAATTATAAATTAAACGTATGAAAAAGAGCGTATTGACACAAGTCATCATTGGTGTGTTTTGTGTTTCGTGGTCCTTTACGTCTGTTTTAGCACAACAAAATAATACCCAAATAAATTATAAAGTTGAGAAAAAGAATCTCTACTCTCTTCTTAAAGTAGTTGTATTAATAAAAGACTCCGTCGAAATACAACAAAAGACAGAAGATTATTCAGGTCAAAACCACAAGTCATCTGATTTGTTTTTGAAATCAATTCAATCCCAATTTTATAAATCAATTCAAAACAATAAAAATATTAAACTTTATTTAATAGAACCCAAATATATATCTGATATTTTGAATCTTATCCCTTCAAAAGATGATAGAGAAAAAGCAAGCAAAATATATTATGAAAATACGTATTACGGAGCGATTAAAGTAGATACAAAATCAAATATAAAGTCATTTAGTAGAGAAATCGGAAAATCATATAGAGATGTGACAATTGAAATATCGATACCTCTGATTGTAATAGCACCCTGTGAATTTTATATGGATAAGTTAACATTTATCTATGATGAAAAATCATACAAGACTGATAAAATTCAACTAACCATCGAAAAATAAATAGATGTTTTGTATTATTACCAGCCTATGTTGTTAGACAAAACGATGAAAATCCGTGGTAAAAGAACTACCAGTTTAGTTACCTCGTCATGTTGGATATGATACTGTAGAAAGATAATGTTCCATTGGTGGGATCTGTGCTCCCTCCTTCTTTGTATCATAAGCACTTTCAATGCGGAAAAATAGATATATTTGGTGATTCTAAAATTATTCTCTTTTAATAAGAAAAATTGATAAGTTACTTACTCATGAAAGCAAATTTTAAAACCTCTATTGCCATTCCTATCTTATTCTTGCTATTGACAATTGATAGTTTATTTTCACAGAATATTAAGTTACTCAAACATGATAATTTTTACGCAGATTGCGAAAACAGATACGTGGTTTTACCCAATAATAGTGATCCAAACAAATTCTTTGTTGGCTTTGTTTATCTCGATCAAGTAGCAGGTTATACATTTAATGCTGAAATGAATATTTCAACAGATGAAAAAGGCGAAATTAAAACGTTTGAGAAAGCGAATCCCATGGCAATTCTTAAGTTGCGTTTAGGTAGAAATACAACACCTCTTGCGCTTTTTCCTAATGAGCTATTGGGGAAAATGAATTTGAAAGAAGAACCCGAATGGTTGGCTATTTATAAAACGCCAGATCCAGTAAAACATGATATTATTGCGGCGACTCATTTGAATGGTCAAGGATACTACGAAAGAGCCGTACTCTTACTCGAAAAGCAGAAAGTTGCGAACCCCCATGCGCAGAATTTGGAATTTGAGTTGGGATATAGCTATAATTCTATTGACCAATATGATAAGTCTATAGATTTGCTCGAAAACGCAATAAAAATATCCAACAAGAATCCCCTTTTATACAAAGAATTAGGCTTTGCGTTTCAAAAGAAAGGGGAGTACAAAGAAGCCATTTCTATTTTAAAGAAAGGGATTTCTGTTGCTGAAGAGAATCATAAATCCACAAAAGCAGAGATGGCCTATAATATTGCAGTTGCATATAAAAACAATCTCAACAACGAGAAGGAGTTTCAATACTGGGGCGCAAAGTCGTATAAATGGATTAGTGAAACTTCTGAATTGGCTAAGTCGCTTAGGAAATATGGTTTGAAAATAGAGGTAAAGGCTGATACTGCCCGTTTAGATGGCGAAAATAATATCGTATTTAATGATAAAGTGCTCGAAGACCTTGTTCGAAAAAAATTGTCAATCAATAGAGACAAACAGATAAATATTACGGATGTACTTAAAGTGTCTGTTTTAGATGTTTCTGGGGATATCAAAGATGAGAATTTTCCAAAGATAAAAGACATTGACGCCTTAAAGTATTTCCAGAATTTGCATAAGCTTACAGCTCGCTCTCATTCAATTAAAGATCTCAATCCCATTCGGAATTTAAAAGAAATGAAAGTGCTGGAACTCTCAAACAATCAGATATCATCCTTAGAACCTCTTTCAAAACTCGTGAATCTTGAGGTGCTCGACTTACGATTTAATAAAATATCTGACCTTATACCCTTAAAAAATCTTACTAAGCTAAAGGATATTGATATGTTTAATAATGATATATATTCACTTGATGGAATAGAGAATTTAGTTGAACTTAAATCTGTGAGTTTTGGATCTAATCATATCTCTGATGTAAAACTTTTGTCAAGTTTACCGAAACTTCAAACCCTTTGGATGTTTAATAATCCAGTTAGAAACTTCAAAGTTATTTCAGGGTTGGGGAAAACATTGAAAACGTTGTCTATTGCCCAATGTGAATTGAGCGATATCTCATTTCTTAAGAATTTTATGGAACTTGAAACACTTATTATATTTGATAACTTAATAGACGACCTTTCACCTATAGTCCAAATGACAAAATTACAGAATCTTCTGGCAAATAATTGTCGAATAAAAGATCTTTCTGTTGTAGTAACATTAGTAAAAAACAATGCATTTCAAACACAACGGCAAAAATATAAATATCAACTTGATGTATCAGGCAACATGGTTGATTACAATGATATTCAAACAACACAAGATAGAATATTTTTACTACAGCGTATTCCGAAGTCCAACTTTTAGTGTTTAACTGTTAATTATAAATCAAGTCAATTAACCTATTCTACGCACTAACAACGAAAAAGGCTGTGAGGTCTGAAATTTTGGATAGAAATTAATTAAAAACAAATAATAAAGAACGTATGAAAAAGAGCGTATTGACATTAGTCTTATTTGCGTTGTTTGTAGCTGCAAAGATGGACGCTGCAAACATCAAACCCAACAGTTTATTTAGTGATAATGGTGTTTTCCAACGCGGAGTGGAGGTTCCCATCTGGGGAACCGCCGACAACGGTGAGAAAATCACTGTAGAATTTAATGGTCAAAAGGTACAGACGGTCGCCGAGAAAGGCAAATGGATGGTGCGTTTGAAACCGATGAAGGAGAACGCAGTGCCGCAGAATTTGATTATCTCTGGATCGAACACATTAACAGTGAAAAACATTTTGATCGGCGAAGTATGGGTAGCTTCAGGGCAATCCAACATGGCATCGCCGGTGAGTTCACTTCAAAATGTAAACGAAGTCTTAGCTAAAGCAGAAGATGCACAATTGCGTTTTTTTACAGTACCTAAAAGAACAGCTTCAGAGCCGCAAACCGACCTAAATGGGAAATGGGAACTATCCAACTCCGAAAGCGCCAAAGGTTTTTCGGCAGTTGCTTATTTCTTTGCTTCAGAATTACGCAAAACACAAAAATGTCCGGTGGCGGTGCTGCAGGCTTCGTGGGGCGGAACTTCCATTGAAACATGGATTAGTCTGGGTGGTCTGAAACAAAGTCCATCCATCACAAAAATGGTGGATTTATGGGATAAGGCAGTTGTAAAATATGCTGAAATTCAGGCAAATCCAAAATTGGTTGCCGATTATGAAGCCGAATTGAAAACATATCAAAAAGATGTAGCACCGGCTTATAATGCTACAATGAAATTATACAATGATTCAGTTGCAAAGGGAATGGCAGTTGGTAAAAAACCACAACCGACCATGCCCGAACCATCCAATCCTGACCCAATGGGCATGCCAAGTCCATCCCGCAGACCAAGTACACCAACTGTAAATTTTAACGGAATGATTGCTCCGCTGATTCCATATGCCATGCGTGGTGTAATCTGGTATCAGGGCGAAAACGACGGAGGCAAAGGTTTTGAATACCGCACCTTAATGCCACGATTAGTGGAAAACTGGCGAAAACTTTGGAATCAACCCGCAGATGCTGCCCAATTTCCATTTCTGTGGGTTCAGCTGCCTTCCAATGGTGCCGACAAAAATCCGGTTGCTGAAAGTGGATGGCCTTTTCTGCGCGAAGCTCAGTTGATGTCTTTACGTTTACCCAAAACAGGCATGGCTATCACTATCGATGTAGGTGATCCGAAAAACGTCCATCCGGCTGATAAATACGATGTTGGACAACGTTTAGCGCTCGCTGCTCGAAAAGTGGCATATGGAGAAAAAATAGTTGCTTCCGGTCCATTATATCAGGATTTCAAAATTGAAAAAGATGGAAAAATCCGGATTTCATTCAAAGAAACCGGCAGCGGATTGGTTATTGGTCAGTCGCCGTGGTATGCACCAACGGTTACTCCTTTCCCTAAAGATAAACTGATTGGATTCTTTATTGCCGGTTCTGATAAAAAATGGGTAGAAGCCGAGGCTCAAATTGATGGTAACAGCGTAATTGTATCCAGCCAACAGGTTTCAAATCCTGTGGCAGTGCGCTACGGTTGGGCAAACTCACCCCGATGCAATTTGTACAATAAAGAAGGACTACCTGCATCACCGTTTCGAACTGATATTGAATAACTCAACAGTAAAAAAATAGAACATGAGCAAATGGCTGATTGCATTCGCTGCAAATTTAATTTTCATTGCTACAGTTTTCTCTGGCAATGTACCTAATAAATCTGTTGGAGAAACACCTGAATCACGTCGTTCTCCCGAAAATCAGGTATTTCAATTCATGCAATCTGGTACATGCACGGCGTGGAGCGATAGTTCGAAAACCAATTCGACGCTGTACCTTTGGATTCCCGAAAACTGCAAAAAACTTCGAGGATTACTCGTTCTATGTTCAAATGTCCCCGAACACATGTTGGTGGGGCATTCGGCCATCCGCAACGCCTGTGAGGTGAACAATCTGGGAATCATCTGGAGCACGCCGTCGTTTATGAATTTCCGTAAGAGCACGAAGGGTGACAAAACGTTGAATATGGCGCTTGAGTACAAAACCGCCGTTGACTTTCTGCAACAAATGCTCGACGGACTGGCTGAAAAGTCGGGTTATTCGGAGGTTGCGACCGCTCCGTGGCTGCCAATGGGAGAATCGGGGCATTTGTTGATGGTGGATGCGTTGATGGAATATAGCCCCGAACGCTGTATTGCCGGAATTTTTATAAAAAATAATCACTTACCGCCCAAAAATAGGGAAGTGCCGACTTTAGTTGCTTTTGGCACCGCTCAGGAATGGGGGCAGGACAAAATTGATATCCGTACCCGATGGAATGATGTGAAATCTGCGTATGATGGAATTCTAAATCAACGAAAACAAAATCCGAACTGGCCGCTAAGCTATATTATTGATGGGTCGACTGGTCATTTTGACTGTTCTGAAAAATTAGCTCTATTTTTTGCGGACTACATTGATTTAGCTGCCAAAGCTCGACTCTCTAACGATGGCAGTCCAAAGCTTAAACCCGTAAATTTGGATAAAGGATTTTTGGCTGATATGCCTGTTCCGGGTCATGAAAATCGTCCAGTCAAAGCATATTCAGACTTAAAACCAGAGGAAGCTGCTTTGCCCTGGTTTTTCAGTAAAGCGAGTGCATTGGAAGCCCAATCTTTTGCTGCAATTAACTGGAAAGCCGCTACTCAGATTCCTGCCTTTTTGAATGATAGCAACAAAATTGCTCCATTTATTTTCAATGGTATATCCAAACTGATTCCTACCGATTTTGGTTCAGATGGTCTCACCTTTACGGTTAAACCCATCATGCTCGAAAATATTCCTGCGAATTTCACGGTGGGTGCAGGCGATAAACTTCCAAAAGCACTCGGAACGCCAGTATTGGAATGGGTTTGCGGACAATTCAAACCCATCGGAAATAACAAATTTCGCATTTCACTCGACCGAATGTATCCAAACACAACCAGTTATCTTGGTGTAAGACAGGAAGGGAACGATAGCATTCGCAGTATTTTTCAACCTTGCGGTTTGACGCTTCCAAAGAATAATTCGGGGAAACTTCAGAAAATCAGTTTTGAGAAAATCGCTGATGTTCCCGTTGGTACAAAATCAATTAAGCTGATTGCTAGCTCAGATGCGAGTCTTCCGGTTGAGTTTTATGTGGTTGCAGGTCCTGCGATTATCGAAAATGGGAAATTGATCTTCACAAAGATTCCACCAAAAGCGAAATTTCCTGTTGAGGTAACTGTGGCAGCTTGGCAATGGGGAAAAAACAGCGAGCCTAAGGTGAAAATGGCAGAGATTGTGAAACAGACTTTTCGCATCACTGCTTTAAATAAATAATGGGTACATTTGCAATCCTTTTAAAGTTTAATTAGAATGAATCATTCTGAATACTCTGTTGATAATCAGAGTTCTGTGAGTTTTTTGTACAAAGCGGTTATCGGCATTTTTTTGATGCTATTTTGTCGTTTTGGTGCTGCGAATGCTGCTCCAAATCAACTTCCATACGACGTGCGATTTGTCGTGAAAAATTACGACCATTCGCTGTCGAATAAACTAGTTGGTCGTTCTACTGCTGTGTCTAAGGGCAATCAACCTTCCACTATCACTACACAAACGGCACTTTGGGAAATCTCGACGACCTCAAAATCAATAGTAGGTGAATACAAAACAGTCGAAAACACTATTGTTTTTCGATTGACGAAAGGAGCCGAAAAATCGGCTGCTGTGGCGGTGGAATTTCAATTTGCAGACTGGGATAAAGCCAACTACGTGTTGATGCCGGCAGCTGTTTACAATGGTAATCGCTTCGAGTCGCGCCGAATTCCTTATTCACCTAAACTCAATGATGCTCGAGACATCGGCAAAGACAAACCAACGATTATCACCGACGTTCCTCGCCTCAATATTTCAGACGGCCCGTCTCTTATCCAAGAGCGGAGTGGCAGTATGGCGTTGCCATCTATCGGTTTTCAGTCTGTCAAAACCAAAATGGGATTTTTCTTGACCACCTCACAAGCCAATGTTTACGGCGATTATGGAATAAATATAGAAGAGACAAGCGACCGACAAACAGCCATTGTGTCGCTCTGTTCTCCTTTGGTGCGCGAACGCTTCAAATACCAAATTTGTGACAATCAGGCACCATCGGTCGATCTTCCTGCTGATTTCAAAGTAGGGGATGAAGTGAAACTTGTTTTTCGCGTTCACACCTTTGATGCGCCAACCGTTCAGTCGCTTTTCGATAAATACCTCACTATCCGCAAGGATCTGTCGCCTTCACCAGAGTTTGTTCCGCAGGTACCTCTTTCTACTTGTTATACCATCCTGGAAAAGAAATTCAATAGCTATAATTTTGTTCCAGAATGGGGCTATTACTCTGTGGGTGGGCGAAATATGTTTCTCCAGGATTGGCAAATTGGCTGGACGGGTGGAATGATTAGCACCTATCCGTTGCTCTTTTCGGGAGATGAAAGTACGCGTCGTAATGTCATAGCCAATTTCGATTGGTTGTTTCCAAACGGGATTTCACCTTCCGGATTTTTCTGGGACAGTGGCGAAAAAGGCAATAAATGGTACGGAGGCGATATTCGCAAACCGCAATCGAAAAACTGGCACCTTGTACGCAAAAGTGCCGATGCGTTGTATTATATCATCAAACAATTTGAGTTGATGAAGTTGCAGAAAATCACCGTGAAACCCTCATGGGAACAAGGAACGAGAGGCGTCGCTGATGCTTTTGTTCGACTTTGGAAAAACAATCGTCAATTCGGACAATTTGTCGATAGTCAGACAGGTGAAATTGCCGTTGGTGGCTCCACTGGTGGCGGTTTAGCTCCGGCGGCGTTGGTCTTTGCCTCGAAATATTATAACGATAAAACGTATCTGCAAGTGGCGTGCGAGTCGGCACAGCAGATGTACGACGACTACATCGCCAAAGGCATCAGCACTGGCGGTCCCGGCGACGCGCTGCAAAATCCCGATAGTGAATCGCTTTATGGAATACTCGAATCGTTTGCGGAATTGTACGAAGTCACGGGAGATCAAAAATGGCTGACTTATACTGCCGAAACCGCGGCTCAGTTTTCGACTTGGGTGATGTCTTATGATTATCAGTTTCCGAAAGCTTCTTTGTTTGGACAAATGGATATGAAAACCACTGGAGCAGTATTTGCAAATACGCAAAACAAGCACGGCTCACCGGGTATTTGCACACATTCGGGTTTGGCGTTGCTTCGCTTGTATCGTGCCACCGGTAATCTGAAATACCTGACATTGTTGCAAGAAATTGCTCAAGCTATACCGCAATATATGTCGCGCCCAGACAGACCCATCAAAGGAATGCAGGACGGATGGATCAACGAGCGGGTGAGTACCACCGATTGGTACGAAGGCATTGGTGAAATCTTCCCTGGCTCTACTTGGGCAGAGACGGATTTGCTCCTTACCATCATCGAATTACCAGGTGTTTATGTTGATTTAGACAAAAAAACAGTCGCCACTTTCGATCAATTGCATGCCGAAATTATTTCGTGTAACGGAAAATCGGTAAAATTAAAGATTACCAACCCAACTAATATGAGCGCTCAAACGACTATTTTAGCTGAAATGAGCCTTCAAAAAGCGAAGCCGTGGGGCGAAAACCGACTTTATGGTAAACGAAAATACACGGTAGAACCGCTCCAATCGATTGTAGTGACAGTAAATCAGAATTAACTATGCGGAATAGATTTGTTGTTTTGTTTGTCTTTGCTTGTCTGACTGCCTTTGCTCAGACTCCAGAGTACGTCGGGGCTGCTTATTATCCCAACAATCTGACAACACAACAAGTTGAAATCGATGCGAAATTGATGAAGCAAGCCGGATTCAATGTAGCACGAATGGGCGATTTGGTGTGGGATTCGATGGAGCCGCAAGAGGGCGAATACGACTTTTCGTGGCTGACAAATGCTGTACAAATCTTATCCAAATCGGGAGTAAAGAGTTTTCTGGCAACACCTACTGCTGCGATTCCGAAATGGATGTACGATAAACATCCCAATATCATGCAGGTAACTGCCACAGGTGAACGAAAACCTTTCGGAAAGCGTCGACATGCCTGTCTCAACAATCCGATTTATCGGGATTACTGCTTCAAAATAGCGAAAGCACTTGCACACGAATTTAAGGGAAACAGCGACATCATTGCATTTCAGGTAGATAACG
The DNA here is from genome assembly GCA_049315325.1 of Bacteroidales bacterium. Classification (GTDB taxonomy): domain Bacteria; phylum Bacteroidota; class Bacteroidia; order Bacteroidales; family UBA7332; genus CAXXIC01. The sequence goes on along the minus strand of JBMOKJ010000009.1, from coordinate 23,938 downwards.
AGCTGATGGCCGAAGAGCCTTATTGCTACTGCTCTGTTTGCCGGAAAAAGTTTGCAGATTGGTTGAAAATCAAATATAAAACGATTGAAAATCTAAATAGTGCATGGAACTTATCATTCTGGAGCCAACAAGTGAAAAGTTTCGACGAAATATACCTTCCTCGCAAGGGCGATAATCCCTCCTGTTTTCAAAATTACCAAGAGTTTTATTCTGATTGTGCCATTGATTTTTACAACTTGCAGCGAAACGCCATCAAGGCAGAGTTGCCAAGCGTAAACGTGACGCATAACATCTGTTCGAGTGGTTTTCTGTATCAACTAGACCTCTATAAATTTGGACACACATGCGATTTTATGTCGATTGACAACTATCCGTATGGCTGGACGCTAGAGAACGAATATGGCAATAAAGGACCGTTTGACTACACCCCACACATGGCATCGATGGCGCTTTCGCAAATGCGTGGCGCAAAACCTTTTCCGTTTTGGGTGACCGAGGCGCAAATTGGAAGAACGGCAGGCAATCAGCGCAAAATCGTGGAGCCAGGCACGGTTCGGCTGTGGTCGTTGCAAGAGGTGGCGCAAGGTGCAGCGGGAATTAGCTTTTTCTCTTTCCGAACATTTCCTGCAGGTCACGAACATGTGATGGTGGGTGTGCTCGACGATGATAATGTGCCACGACGTCGCTTCAAAGAAGCGGAACAAGTAGCGACGGATTTAGGAAAAATAAGAGCTGTTACGGGACAGACGCTTCCTACTTCAGAAGTGGCCGTTATCCGAGATTACAAAAACGATTGGGCATTCGAAGATGGACGATTCGCAATGGATTTCAGGTATATGCGTGAGGTGTTTAAGTATTATCGCACCCTACGAAATGCCTCTGCTACGGTTGATTTGGTCTCTTCAAACAGCAGTTTCGACAAGTATAAATTGATAGTTGTGCCTTCGATGGTGCTTGCCAACGACGACGTTTGCCAACGATTGAAACAAGCGGCGCAGCACGGCGCAACACTCATAATCACCTGCATGACGGGTTTGAGAAACGACGATGTGAAATCGTTTGGTCGGATTCTGAATGCTTCGATTGAAGAGTTGGCTGGCATTGAAATGGAAGAGCAACATGCTTTGATGGCTCAAGAGTCGACGAAATTGCACTTTGCAAACGATACTTCAGCATTTACTTGTGGACTTTGGCACGATCTGTTTTCGCTGAAATCGGCTACTCCGATTGGGTTCTACAGCAGTCGCTTTTTTGAGGGAAAACCTGTGTTAACTCAAAATAAATACGGTAACGGTTCTGTGTCTTATATAGGGTCGGTAGTTGACGAAAAAGTGGCTTCAAGAATGGTCGATTTGGCGTTGAAATCGGCAAACATCAAACCGAGGGTGATTTCAAACAACGAGTTGATGGAGATTACCGAGGTTGAAGGTCAAAAGGGACAGTTTGTGTATGCCATAAATTACTCCAAAACGAAGCAGTTGATTACCCTCCGCGAACCCTTTAGAGATGCGCTGACCAATGAACTACTCACCGATACAACCTCTGTGAAACCACTTGATTATAGAATATTGAAAAAAAGATAATTTGATTTAAATAGTGAATTTATGAATTGCAGTAGAAAAATTTTGCTCATTGTCTTTACTTCTTTAATGGTGTTGAACCTCCTCGCTCAAAAGCCCGAATTCATAATGGATATGGTGCATCACAACCCTGGGGAAGCACTCACTAAATCAGCATTTACAAACCCTGAATACGTGCGGAAAAGTGGATTCAATGCGCAGGTGCTCAACGATTTTATTTTCCCAACGGCTGCTGTCACGTTCGATGCATTCGACGCGTCACTTTTCCCTCTAGGAAGCAAGGAGCGAAACTGGTCAGACTCCATTTCTGCTGTTATTCGTGCCAACATAAAAGCGGCTCACGCTGCCGGCATCAAAGCTTATTACTTTACCGATATCGTTGTTTTGCCAAAGAAGCTGGTCGAGAAATACAAATCGCAAGTGTGCGATGCCAACGGCAAAATTTCGTTTGAGAAACCACTGACTGTCGAGCTACACAAACAGATGTTCGCCGAACTGTTTCGCAAATTCCCAGATCTTGATGGCTTAGTGATTCGTACAGGTGAAACGTACCTTAATAATGTGCCTTTTCATACCGGTAACAACCCGATTTCGAACGGAGCAGAGAGTCACATCAAACTGCTGAGTCTTTTGCGTGATGAAGTTTGTGTAAAACAAAATAAGACGATCATCTATCGTACTTGGTCGATAGGTGGTTTCCACAACGACCCAGTCTATTATTTGAATGTGTCGAATCGCATCGAACCACACAAAAACCTCGTTTTCTCGATTAAGCATATTCAAGGCGATTATCAGCGCACCTATCCTTTCAATCCTTGTTTGGGAATCGGGAAGCATCGTCAGGTGATTGAGGTGCAGTGTCAGCGTGAATACGAAGGCAAGGGAGCCTATCCCAATTATGTGATGAATGGTGTAATCAATGGGTTCGAAGAGTACGATTTGTCGAAGCACCCCAATTGCCTGAACGACATCAAAAAGAGTCTCAACTTTGCAGGAATTTATTCGTGGAGTCGAGGCGGCGGATGGGTCGGTCCGTATGTAAGCAATGAATTCTGGCCACGACTGAATGCTTTTGTGCTAAGTGCATGGGCCAACAATCCCAACTTGACAGAAGAGGCGGCGTTCAATCGTTTTATGGATGTTCAGGGAATGACCACTACAGCTTCGCGAAAGGCATTTCGACAACTCTGTCTGCTTTCGGCTAAAGCAATATTGCGCGGTCACATGTCTGCCAAATTTCCAATGAAAGCCGATTGGGCGTTTTGGATGCGCGACGAATTTTTGTCAGGTTGCGAGCCATTCGATTCGTTGGAAGCCAAGAAATATCCGTCCGAAGGAATACTCTACGAACAATTTTCTGAGCTCTATTCGAAAGGTGTTTTGAAGGATGCCGTAGCCGAAAAGCAACAATCTGCACAGCTTTGGGACTCTATCGTCGCGCTAAGTCGCTTGGTGAAATCGAAACAGCCGAAAGACGACGCTTACATCCGCGTTTCGTCGTTGTACGGACTCTATCTTCATCGCATCATTGCTGCTGGATGGGAAGTTATGTCATTAGGATTCGAGGGAGATAAAACAGGGAAATACGATAAAACCGCCATTCAGAAAGCCATCAAGACCTACGATGAAGCTTGGAGCGATTTCCAGAAACTTAAAAAACAAGAATCGACTTGTGCTTCACTTTATAAACCAAATGCGTTTATCTTTGTCGGACCAAATTATTTCTATAAAAAAGGAATAGGTTATTCAGTGGATAAATATAGAAAACTTTAGAATTTAAAGAATGAGAACTTATTTTAGAATAATAGTAATAGCCATATTTGTGTTAGTCGATTGTGGACTTTCTGCTAAATCAAAACCAAAATGTGTATTGATTTGCAATACAGCCGATACCCTATTAATCGATCAACCGATTGTTATCCAGCGCCAAAATATCTGTTTTGAAAGCACCAATTTATTGCCTGCCTTGTTAGATCAATATGGCAGATGGATTCCATCTCAAGTAGATGATATCAATGGCGATGGCGCTTGGGACGAATTGGCTTTTTTGCTTACACTGACTAAATCTGAAAAAAAGAGGTTGACTATCAAATGGGTATCTGCAAATCAATATCCACAATTCAAACAACGAGCCAATGTACGGTATGGTAAAATGACAACTCCAGGTAAAGTAGTTGAACTCACTAAAGATGTACACGGAAAGAATAATTTACGAGGTACATTTGGTTATCCATACCAAATGGATGGGATTGCTTGGGAAAACGATAAAATGGGATATAGACATTACTTTGATGGGCGAAATTGCCGCGATCTTTTCGGTAAGAAAACGGATAAAATGGTGTTGGATAATGTTGGCATAAAGCCGGATGGATTTCCAGGTGATACCTATCACGTGATGGCTGATTGGGGACGCGATATTTTGAGTGTCGGACAGTCGTTTGGATTGGGAGGATTGGCGTTGATGCAAGGAGATAGTCTTGTGAGATTAGGCGTTTTAGCTAATCAAACGGTTGATATTGTTGATTCAACCCGATACACTTTAATCAATAAAGGTGTTGTACGCGCTCTTTTTCGTCTCGATTTTGAAGGTTGGAATATTGGGACTCAAAAAATAAATTTTTCGCAGATTGTAACCATTTGGGGTGGAAGTTATGGCTGCGAAAATCAGATTGTTTACTCAAAACTCCCCGAAAATTGTGCTTTTGTGACAGGTCTTGTTCACAACAACAATAATCAGCCTTTTCAGAGTGAGTGTTTTTATGGGCAAAAGGCGATGATTACACACGATAAACAGTCGTACAATAAAGAGTTTACCATTGGTTTAGCTCTTCTAGTACCAAATCAGAATTTCGTAAATGCCTTCGATACACCTGACAAAGGCAGTGGCATCATTTATACTTGGTGCGCAAAACTAAAACCAGGAGATAACCATTCCATCAAATATAACGTTTTGGCTGCATGGGAACTTCAGAACAATGCATTTTTGGATAGGCAATTCTTTGTAAATACAGTTAAATACGAAGCATTAAAGCTAAGCCGTCGTTTTGTTATAAAAATAAAATAGTCTGTTAGTAAGCTAACAGACTATTTTGATGACTTATTTAGCTGTGATTTCTCAGCGATTCACAGCATCTTCATAGGCTTTGTCGCCGGCTGCACCACGATTCTCCAAACCTCCACTTTCTGCTTTTGTAACAAGGTGCGTTCTATACGCATCTAGTTTTAATCCTATTTTCGGGAAAATCGAATTCAAATCTGGGAATTTACTCAAAACCTGAGGATTGTCCGTGCGTAAATCCATATTGGCATAATCTTTAAAAGCTGCATCTGAGATTTTCGGAATCGAGACATTGTCTGCAATTGTCACAGTGCCATTTTTTGATTTTGAGAATCCTTTCCCCTGCACTTCTACATTGTCAATCAACTTACATCCGTTCGGGAATTCAGGATGCCACAGTGTGTCGAGCGTCGCACTCCACAAAGCGTCTGTTTCGGGATAGTTGTAGGTCTTCATCAGCTGTTTTCCGTAGCTTTTCCACGGTTCTTCGTCGGGTTTCATATCGCGTACAGCCTTTCCGTAATTATTCGAAATCCAGTATTTACGGGCAATACCGCGGTCGTCGGCCGATCCGCTAGAGTTGCATTCAACCACTAGATTGTTACGCCCGATGTTGTGATGTCCACCACCGAAAAGGAACGGTTTGATGGCACCTTGCACGATGTTGTGGTGGAAGTTTTTGCCACTTGTTCCGTCGTCAGAGTATAGACCGTTCGAACGGTTCATGTGGTGGAGGAAATTGTAGCGAATTTCGTTTCCATAGCACGTCCAACCGCCGTAGCCGTAGTAGCCTCCCATATCGGATACTTTGAGTGCAATGTTGTGTAATTCGTTGTATTCGAACGTGCAATTGTTAATCAGTTTGGTGCTGAATCCGCCAGCTGGAATGTCGTGAATGAGGTTGTTGGTAAACGAAATTCCAATGCTATTTTCCACAAAAATAGCGTACGAGTAGGAGAGTTTGCCAGTGTGGTGAATGTGGTTGTTCACGACTTTATCGTTCGATGCTTGTAACTGAACGCGATTGCCAGTGTTTTTGATGTTGATACCAATGGCTCCGGTGGCATAAATGTTGTTCGATTGGAACACATTGTTCATCCCTTTGGCTTCGTTGATTCCGTTTGCACCAATGTTACGCACAGTACAACCATTCACCTCAATGTTGCTCGAGTTGGTCAAATCAAAACCGTTCCCTTGACTTCCTTCGACGGTGATTGCGATAAATCGGATGTTCGAAGCGCCGTTCAGCGTTACAATTGCCTGGCTTTTGTCGGCAATGTATGCAGTCACTTTGCTTAAATTTTTCGAAGGCAGGTAGTATATTTTTTTGTCCTTGAAATCGTAAGCCCATTCACCCGGTTGGTCTATTTCGTCGAGGTAATTGATAGCACACCATTTCTCTTTTCCATCGCCTACGCGGTAGGTTTTGGCATCGTCTGCCGCCGGACTGTATTTGCTTCCCATTCCCTGATTGGCATTGACCGCAATTTTTATCCAGTTCTCCGTGTTGTTTATTTCCGCCACTTTTACGGTGTGAGCTTCCCACGGAATGCGCCAAAATCCTTTAATCCATAGGTTGTGACCCTCTTCAATGGATTTCTGCCAACGGTCGATGCGATGCGTTCCGTCCAGATTTAATTCGTCTGTAGCATCCCCATCGGTTGGTTTTCCACCAGCGCCATAGAAAAACGACACCACATCTTTCGAACCGTTGCAGGTAGTCCAGCCAGGTTCGTTAACGCCACGGATATTCTCGTTGAGGTTCGGCCATTGAGAAATGGGCTGTCGTGCATCATCCACCACAAAGTCGAACAGCGTCCAGTTGATAAACTTTTCAGGAAAAGTAGCTGCATTTTGCACCTTCAAAGCTGCAACATCTAATTCGCGTAGATTGTCGGGGTTTGCTTTCGGGTGAACTCTTTTGCGTGCTTCTGCATTTAGTGGTTTCCACATCGCTGGTTCGATGATTTTGCCGTTAAATAGCGTCACCACTTCGTTGTTAAAAGCACGGTAGATGATTGGTTTGTCGGGTGAGCCGCTGTCTTCTGCTTTCAGTGAAAGGGTGGGAGACAGCTCGTAGCGACCACTACGCAACCAAACGGTGATGCCTTTATCTGGCAATCCATTGCCTGATTTGAGAGATTTGATGTAGCTCTGTGCTTTTGCGAGCGTTTTCCAGGGTTTCTCGATGGAGCCGTCGTTGTCGTCATTTCCATTCGGAGCGACGTACACATTGCCGCCTGTTTTTATCACTGGTCCCCAACCCAATTCGGGAGAGGCTGCTTTTATAAACCCAATAGCGAAAAATGAGATGAGCAAAAATGCAATCCATTGTCGATTAATGCTGCGTTTGAAGGTTTTTAGTTGTTCCATTTTTAAGGTATTATATGATATTAGCTGTTATTTTTGAATTAGCGGTGTCCAAGCTGGTTTAGGAGAAAGCGCCAAAGTCGGTTTTCCCGTCAGGAATTTGTTTTTGACCAGAAAGGAATCGGCTTTGACGATTGCATCTACCACCATTTTCTCTGGTGCTTTGTAATTGGCACACACAAATGCGTGTTTGGTTTGAGGCAACAAAATCAGGTCGCATCGATTGCCTGCATTGTTCATCGCATCGGCGAATGCAATCGACTGCGATGGCGATATTACCGTGTCGTCGAGTCCGTGTAGTATAAGCGTGACAGGTTGGTTTTTACGCACATTGTAAAGCGGTGAGAGTTTTCGGGCAAGTTCCAATTGGGCAGTGTTTGGGATTTGACTTTCGGGGGTTGGTTTCTTGTCCAACGCCGCACCACCGATAATTCTGTTGATGAAAATACTAGTTGTAAAGTCAGAAAGCGGATTGTACAACACCATTGCATTGGGCACCGCACTGATGATCAGATTGTCTGTCGAGTTGTCAAATCCTGCAACCGTGCCAAGACACGAGGCAAGGTGACCTCCTGCTGAGTCGCCCATCACGATTACTTTATCGGGGTCGATACCTAATTCTGCGGCATGCTCGCGAATGTAACGAATGGCAGATTTGCAATCGGCAAGGCAATCGCCAACCGTTACACTTCCATCTGCCTTCACCAAGCGGTAATGAATGCAAAATCCGACAGATCCACGCGATGCAAAGTAGCGAGCATGAGGGAAAAAGGTTTCTGTAATTCCACCAGTCCAACCTCCGCCATGAATCCAGACAATCGCTGTCCGTTTTGCTTTTAACTTTTTGGGTTGAATGTAGTATAATTTGACCTCTTCGTTGTTGATTCGTTTGATGATGGCACATTTCATTTCAGGTCCAATCAGAAGCGAATCGAAAGAAATAGATTTAGGGACAATTCCACCTTTATCTGAAATCGTTTCTGCTTTTAAATCACCTCCAATGACAAAAAGTTGTAGAGCCAACCCCAAAAGCAAATTGTACACAACGATGCGTAAATTTTTCATCTCAGTGCTGAATGATAAGTTTAGCATTTCGGCTTGATGTGCCGTTAAATGCGGTCACGATATAACAAGCATCTTTAAGATTAGACGTGCTGATTTCCAACTCCTTATTTGTGCTTTTCGTCCGAAAGTATTCTTTTCCAGCTAAATCAGATACGACGATGAGTGAGTTTTCCACGTTTCGAAGCACGACCGATTTTTTGGAAGGGTTTGGAGCTAATATCAGCGACTGATTGTCACGCTTCAATGGCGTCAAAGCGGTCGATAACAAATTCAGTTTAGTCATTCCGTTCGATTGCGTAAAACCAATAATTGTTGTCCAGTCGCTCCAGCTAATGTCGATTGATGTTTTGTTTGCATCCCACTTGGTTGCAGGCAAGGCTTCTCCGGTCAGATGGGGAAACAACAACACTTTAAAATCAGGTGTAATGCCTTTTGCCGAGCAAACCAACCGGTAGTTTTTGTAGCTTTTGCCATCGCCGGTCGTGTACCACGTAGTATCAATCTTAGCAGGAACCGCACCTGAGGTATAGTCACTTTGATTCAACATTCTGACGAGCAAACGTCTGTTTCCAGAACTTTCTTTGAGCACCACATCATAGATACCGTTTCCTTTTTCCGCGGTAGATTCGATCACAATATCGGTTGCAAGTTGCATCGTCCATTTATAAGTATGAGTTTTGGCATCTTTCTTAGCATCGTCAACTACGAGCAGAGCCGGATGCGCACCTCGAATCATCGACATGGTTCGATACACCTTTTCCATTACGTTGTAAGGCCGTTTTATGATTGTTTCGCGATATCCGGCAGACGAATTCCACGCTGCAAAGTCATAAAATGGGATGGAATAAAAACTCTCGGTAGATTGATTTACTCGGAAAGTATTCAAATTTTCGGATACTTTTGTCCAAGCCTGTCTTCCAGGATCAACTTTCCCAAGCAGTGGATTGTCTTTTCCAGCCGCCAAAGCACTCCAACTCCATTCCCACGAATAGGCATAGGTAGCATCGCCAGTAGCCTGCGAAAAGTTGTCGCTACCCGACCAACTGACCAATTTACCGGGCTGACGGAGTTTATTTCCCTCGAGTTTGGTAATAATCATTGCGGAATCGTCCACAAACAAGCAACTGTGTGCCTCCGAAACATCGTAGTATGCACCACCCGGTGCAGAGCGCAATGGTACCCAAATACGACCGTGCGAACTAAGCGTAAAGCTGTTTCGATCGGCATTGGTGTGTCCACCCAGATTCTGACGAACATTGAAAATGGTCTGAAGTGCATTTTTGCTCCAATCGCTGCGCAGAATGACTTGTCCGCGGTCTGTTTCGAAGAAATCGAGACTCTTCAGCGCAGACTGTGCCTTCGTACTGAAATCAACTGGCGACCAATCCGAAACAAAAGCCTGAAGTACAGCCATATAGTCGTGATAACTTGTTGTGCATGGGTCAATCGTTCCACCACCTGCATAATCTGGCACTTCCTGATTGTTCACAATAGTGCCGAGGTAATTTCGCCACATGAAATCGGCGCCATCGTCGTTGGGGAACATCCATTTAAAACCGACAGCATCAATCACCGAAAATTTATATTTCCCTAATTGAGCGTTTGTGCCGCTTCCACCCAAAGCATCGTCGCCCGTAAATGAATAGCCAAATGGCTGCGAAAGTGCAGGCAGATAATTCGTGCCAAACGCTCTCAGATGTGGATGTCCCAACATGCTGTATCCGCGGCGAGCCAACGCAATTTGATAGCCCGTATTCATGTAGTTTTTGCCTAAACCTTCCCAACCGCAACCGCTATTGTAGAAACCATAAGAGACAAACTTGTAGAATACCTTTGCCCAATCGTGCGTCAAATTAGGTCGGTAACCCGTTTCTCCTTCGATTGCCAAATTGGGAATAATTTCGAAACTGTTCAACGCTGTCCAGTTGCTGAGCGTGCCATAAGGCTCCACCGTATTGCCATAGCGAGGCGCATCGGGCGTCATCAGCACAATAGCCTTGCGAATGGTATCTCTTTGTCCGTCGGTCATTGCCCAATAGTTAAGGTCATACGCAATCGGGAAAGCGATACCTCCTACTTTCGTGTAGTTCACTGCGCTCAATCCATTACACGATGCTGCAAAAGCATAAGCTGTCATGGCTTTGGCGAGCTTCTTCGCACGAGCTAAATAGGTCAGTTTGGTATCGGGGTCGTAGTTGTTTTTGTAAAGCAGACATTCGAAAGCCTCCATGGAAAGCATATTGGAGAAAGCGCCTGTAGCACCACCATTTTTCAGTCGAACAAGCGTATAGCCAGATGTGTCGCCCGCTGCAAAAGTATCGTAGATGGGTTTCAAATCCCAATAACCAACGTTCCCGATATATGCTTGCCCCAAACTATTTCTGGCATAAGAAGAATTGTTATTGAATGTTCCGCCAGAATATCCTAAATAGAGCAAAGTTGTATATGCATGGCGCTTACGATTCAGTTCCTTCCCCGTTATCGTGGTGTTGAGCCGAATCCGAATCTCTGTTGTATCTTCGGGATTGAAAAAGATGCGAGGGTGAATGCCCACAGCAGGAGCGTGTTTTAGAGTTCGCACTCCGGTATAGTCGAATGTCCAAGTGCGGGTGCCAATTTCTGAAGAAGTAAATTTCTTCCATTGGTAATCGAAGCCTCCAGCAGCCGATTGTCCGATTTTAGTCAGGTCGGCTTCCCAATTTTGAGCGATGGTCGATTGACTCAATAAAAAAAGAATTGTACACAAAAAAAAATGTTTTTTCATAGCATAAATGACACAAGGTTTATGATACAAAATTATTCGCTTCTTCATTGAAAATATATTATTATTGTTGCAAATAAAGAGAATATTGTACCAAACCGAAAAAAGATCTTGTCTGTAAGAGGTTGATGTAACAATTGTCGGGTTAAATGAAACATTCGTAAGTCGGAGGTGTTATGTAAATATGTATATTTGAAGTCGTTATAACTTTGGTATCGTTTGATGATAAATCTTAAAAAGGACTGTTGTCAGAATATCATTTTTATACTTATATTTGCAACTAACACACCAATAAATCTAATACATGCGACTCAGGATTTGGGGATTACTCATTCTGCTCTATTCACAGTGGTTTGTAGCACAAGAAAACTCGATTCAGTTCAGTAATATATCTGTCAAAGATGGATTGTCACAGAATACTGTTATCCGCATTTTGCAGGACAGCAAAAACTACATGTGGTTCTGCACGCGCGATGGATTGAATCGTTATGACGGCACCTCTTTTAAGGTCTATCGTTCGTCTCTTAGTGATGAAAATAGCATCAGCAGCAGCGATGTTACCTGTATCTCCGAAAATCGAAACGGGTCATTTTGGATTGGTACCCACAGCGGTTTAAACCTTTTCGACCCGCAAACAGAAAAATTTACCCGCTACACGCATTCCGACAAAGACAAATCATCTGTATCTAGTTCTACCGTCAAATTGTTGCTCAACGACAAGTCTGATAATACCTGGATTAGCACCACTCGAGGACTCGATCTCTACGACAAAGAGACCGGTGCGTTTAAGCACATTTACACTAACGATGCAGTTGTTTGGCTTATTCAGCGAGCCGATGGCAATATCTGTTTTGCGTCGGTAAAGGATGGTTTTTATGTGTACAATCCACGCAATGCGCAGCTCGTCAACTATCCGCTGCCGGCGAATGACTACATCTATTCTATTTTCGAAGATTCACACCGTGTGCTCTGGGCGGGTATGTGGTCGAATAGCCTGAAACGGCTCAATCCGATAACGAAGTTGTTCGAACAAGTGCCACTTAAAATGAGAGATGGCACCTCTTTCGATCACGAGCAGATTGGCTATATGGTGGAGTACAAACCCGGTTTTTTGATGTTGGCCACTCGCAAAGGGTTGTTGGTGTACGATACGAAAGCTGGTGTGGTCACTCAGCGACTGACAAGCCGAAACAGTGATTTGAAGGACGAAAAAATAATCACGCTCTACAAAGACAAAAGCGGCAGTGTGTGGGTTGGTAGCTGGAATGGTGGCATCGACTTTTACAGTCCATACAGCAATTATTTCAATCTCTATACGCCAACGCTGTCGGGTCGAAGTTCTGTCGGCTGCATCAACTCTATCTCAGAAATCAACGGAAATATTTGGTTAGCAACCGATAATGGGCTGATAACCTACAATCGCCTGACAAACGTCTTTCAACCAATTTCTTTGTCGCAAGTGTCGAGTTCGAGCGAAGTCAAACTCATTTACCGCGATGGCGAGAAGTTGTGGGTGAGTCTCTACGCTGGTGGTTTGCACATTCTAAATTTGAATTCTAAGAAAATTGAACGTACCATCGATAATTTCAATTATGGCTACGTGAAAGCGATGGCAAAAGATGGCGCGGGCAACTATTGGATAGCAGCTGGCACAAACGACCCTTTTCTGATGTTGGACAGCAAAGCCAACCAATTCCGAAAGAGTTTTGAGGTAAAAGGCTCCGGTCAAAATTTTGCGCCGGTCAATGTGCAAGATGTGATTCTCGAAAGCGGACAAACTGTGTGGGTAGGAACACGGTCAGATGGCTTGTATCGCTACAATTACAAGACAAAAGAACTTTTGCACCATATTGCTAAAGCTGACGAAAATGCGCTCAGTAATAACCACGTAAGTGTGCTTTTCAAAGATTCGAAAGGCAATTTGTGGGTAGGGACTTATGGTGGAGGTGTCTGTAAATACGACAAAAAATCAGGTAGTTTTAAAACTTTCGACCACCGCAACGGTCTGTTGAATGATGCCGTTTGCGGTATTATGGAAGACAACGATGGGTCGCTTTGGGTGTCCACGCTCGAAGGGATGTCGCACTTCGACCCACACAAAGAGTCGTTCGACAACTACAACAACAACAATGGCTACCCCATCCAGGAGACAGTGCTTCACTCGTCTGCAAAATTGCCGGATAATACCATAATCGTTGGTGGAGTCAACTCGTTTGTGTCGTTCAATCCGTCGCGTATTGTCAAAAACCCACTCAAACCAAACGTGGTTATCAGTAAATTCAAAGTGTGGGCAGACAACGTGTCGGAAGTAGAATCTACCTCCGAATCGGTCTATCCCGATAAACAAGTGAAACTGAAATATTACCAAGCGGCGTTTACCATTTATTTTGCGGCACTCAACTATGTGTTTCCAAACAAAAATCAGTATGCGTATATGCTCGAAGGGTTCGACAAAAACTGGAACTCCGTCAAAAACGAGCGTTCGGCAACCTATACCAATATTCCATCTGGCAAATACACTTTCCGTGTTAAGGCGTGCAACAACGATGGTGTTTGGAACGAAGCGGGCACCTCTTTCGAAATCAGAATTCTACCACCGCCTTGGAAAACTTGGTGGGCATACCTCATCTATTTTCTCATCATCGCTTCGGTGTTGGGTGGTTTCGTCTACTATATTTTGAATAAGCAACAGCTAGAAACCGATATCACCATCAAACAAATAGAACAGCGAAACTTGGAGGAAAATCACCAATTAAGGGTGCGGCTTTTCACCAATTTCTCGCACGAATTGCGTACGCCACTCACACTTATTATTGGTCCGCTCAACGAAATACTGTCGAAAACCGAAATTCCCGAGAGATTGCGACCTCGATTGGAGTTGATTTTCAAAAACGGACAACGACTCCTGTGGTTGGTCAATCAGTTGATGGATTTCCGCAAATTGGAATCCGGTTTCATGAAACCGAACGTGACTCATGTCGATTTCTCGCAATTTATGGAAGAGATTAATGTCACTTTCAAGGAGTTGGCTGTCACCAAAAATATAGAATTGACGCTCGAAAACAGGTGTCAAAACAGTGATGTCTGGTTCGATCCCATTCTTATCGAAAAGGTGTTTTTTAATGTGCTTTCGAATGCTTTCAAACACACACAAGCCAACGGTAAGGTGGAAATAATAGTAACAGAACTGTCGGCAAATGAGGCAAAACAAACCATAGCAAGATATTCAGTAAACTCACCGGCACTGCTTATCGAAATAGCTGACAACGGAGATGGCATCGAGCAACACGAAATTGAGAAAATTTTCGAACCATTCTATCAAGCGCACAACCACGAAGGGGTCAATATTTATGGCACGGGTATTGGTTTGAACCTTTGCAAGGGGATTGTGGAATTGCACAATGGAATCATTTGGGCAGAGAGTGCTCTCGAAAAAGGCTCAGTATTCCGAATTATTTTGCCATTGGGGAATGCTCATTTCTCTAAATCAGAACTCTCTGAGTCGAAAATGTCTGAAAACGACCGTTCGTTGATGATAGATTTGCCCAATATTGTTCCTCAAGAATCGCTTCGCTCCACCGAAAAAGAGATAGGTCGAAAAGATCAGTTCACGGTCTTGATTGTAGAAGACAACGAAGATGTACGGCACTATGTGAAATCGCTCCTTATCGACAATTACCGCATACTGGAGGCTGTGGATTGTGCCATTGGCTGTGATATGGCGATAGAATTTGTCCCCGACCTTATCATTAGCGACATTATGACGCCCAATATGAGCGGCATCGAGCTTTGTTCGAAATTGAAGAACGATGAAGTGACGAACCACATTCCGATTATACTACTTACTGCGTTGTCGGGCATGGAGGAGATCAAAGAGGGACTTGTTTCGTTGGCAGACGACTACATCGTGAAGCCATTCAACCCCGAATTGTTGCAACTGCGCGTTGGCAACCTGATAGCTATTCGAAAACGCATTCGCGATGCCTTCAAGAAGAACAGTGTGTATGGCAATATCAACACTGCTTTGCCATCTGCTGACGATCGGTTTATGTCTAAAGTATTCGAATACATAAAAGCCAATATCGACAATCCCGACCTCCGGATTGATTCATTTAGCGAAGATATCGGTATGAGTCGTGTGCAGTTTTATCGAAAAATCAAGTCCATTACAGGCAAAACACCTAGTTCGCTAATTCTCGAAATTCGCATGAATGCTGCATCTGAATTGCTCAAAAAGACAGACTACAACATCAACGAGATTGCCTATCAAGTGGGATTCAACGACTCATCCTATTTTGGTAAATGCTTTAAAGCCTATTTTGGCGTAACTCCTGGAGATTACAATAAATAATCGAATTATTTTGCAAATGTAAAGAATTTATCTATTTTTGCACACGTTTGTATTTTGTACATGAAAAAGAGAATTACCATCAAAGACATTGCCCGCGAGTTGAATGTGCATCATTCGACCATCTCTCGTGCGTTGCGCAATGATCCGAGGGTAAACGACAAAACCAAAGAGCTTGTTTTGGCTTATGCTCAGGAGCATGGCTATCAAATTAACATGAATGCGGTTCAGCTACGTGGCAGCCGCAACAATGCCATTGCACTTATTGTTCCCAACATTAACCATTCATTTTTCTCCGATATTATCAGTCATTTGACCAATCTTGCATACGATAAAGGCTACATTATATCCGTTTTTCAGACCAACGAAAAGTACAAACAAGAAGTAGAGATTGTAAATACAATAATCAAGCATAATTTTGCCGGCGTGATAGTTTCTATCGCTAAGGATACAGTTAAAAGCGACCATTTTGCCCAGTTGAAGAAGTTCGGTATTCCGCTAGTTTTTTTCGATCGCGTATGTGAAGACATCAAGACTCCTAAGGTTTTGGTCAATAATCATGACATAACCTACGCTGCGGCCGAATATCTTGTTACAAAAGGATACAAGCGAATAGCGCATCTCACTGGAACAAATTCTATCAATGTCTTTCACGAACGTGCGCAAGGATACTTAGCTGCTGTTTTAGATCATCATTTGGAATATCAAAATTGTATCAATATCGAAGACGATTTCTCGATTGAAAAGGGGAAAGAGATTTTCTCACAGCTTTGGAGTTTAGATTCTAAACCCGATGCCATAATTTCATCGTCTGTAAATGTTGCTCTTGGGCTGCTGCTGCAAGCACGATCGATGGGTGTAAATATTCCAGAGGCTTGTGGCTTAATAACGTTCGGCAACCAACTTTCGTCAGAAGTAATACAGCCGCAGATCACTTATATCGAACAACCTGAAACCGAAATTGCACAGCTTGCTTTTGATTTGCTTGAAAAACAAATCCTCAACGAGTTGACACCCACAGATCTATTTATTAAAGAAGTAAAAGCAAAAATTATATTCAAAGAATCTTGTTAAACCTATTTTTTTAACCCAGATTGCACACGTGTGTTAATCAAAAAAACATTCTATTATGTTAAAAGGAATTTCACCATTGTTAAGCCCAGATTTGTTAGCCGTTTTGGCACGAATGGGGCATGGAGACGAAATCATTCTGGCAGATGCTCATTTCCCTGCAGAGTCGTTTAACGACCGAGTGTTGCGCGCAGATGGACTTCGAATACCCGATTTGTTAGCCGCAATTTTGCCATTGTTCGAACTCGATGCGTATGTCGCACACCCATTGGCAATGATGGCCGCAGTATCAGGCGATCAGCTCGATCCTCAAGTCGAAGAGTCTTATTTGAAGAGCATTCACATCACAAATCCGAATGCTCCCGCGATTGAGCGCATCGATCGTTTTGCATTCTACGACCGCGCTAAAACCGCATTTGCAGTAGTAATGACTGGCGAAACTGCCAAGTATGGCAATATTTTATTAAAAAAAGGAGTTACTCCAATTCTCTAATAGTTTAAATTTTCCAAGAATGAGTTTGATTTCAAAAAGTGCATTTTTGCCAGGCAATAGCACTGTTATTTTCAAAGATGTAGAGTTTCCTAAACCAGGTCACGGACAAGTGTTACTCAAAACCAAATCATCTACAATTTGTGGAAGTGATATTCGTGCTATCTATCGCGAACATTTAGGTAAAGGTCCAGAAGGATATCAGAACAAAATTGCGGGTCACGAACCTGCGGGTCAGATTATCGAATGCGGACCGGGCATGAAGCGCTTCAAAAAAGGCGATCGAGTGATTGTGTATCACATTTCGGGTTGTGGCTGTTGCAACGATTGTCGTCGTGGATACATGATTTCGTGCTCGAGCGAATCGCGTGCAGCTTATGGATGGCAGCGCGACGGAGGCATGAGCGAATACATCATTGCCGACGAAAAAGACCTTGTGTTATTGCCGGACGAATTGACTTATACCGACGGTGCGCAGGTAGCTTGCGGCTTCGGCACTGTGTACGAAGGTCTCGAGAAAATCGGAATCAGCGGTAACGATGCAGTGTTAATCACTGGTTTAGGTCCTGTCGGTTTGGCCGCATTGATGTTGGCTAAAGCTATGGGTGCTCAGAAATTGATAGGTGTGGACACAGTACCAGAGCGTTGCGAAATTGCCCGTCAACTTGGCTTAGCTGACGAAGTATATGTTTCGGGTCCCGATACATTAGCACAAGTGATGGCAGCGACCAATGGCAAAGGCTTTGAGAAAACAGTCGATTGTTCTGGTCACACACTTGCTCGTCAATTGTGCATCCGTGCAACTCGTCAGTGGGGCAAAATGGTAATGATTGGCGAAGGCGGAACTGTTGAATTTAACCCAAGTCCAGATATTATTCATGATCAAAAAACGATTTACGGCTCTTGGGTAACTTCCATCTGGAAAATGGAAGAGCTCGTGGAGCGCATCGTGCGCTGGGGTATCCATCCTGAGGATTTGGTGACACACCGTTTCACCCTCGATCAGGCCGCTGAGGCGTATGCGCTTATGGCTGAAGGCCGATGCGGAAAAGTCGCAGTGGTGTTTGACGAAGAAATCAAATAGATTTACAATTAATCAATTTACAATTTACAAAGGGTTAAGATTGTCTTAACTCTTTGTAAATCCATCTAATATTCTAATTTATATGCAAACAATAGATTCATCAAAAGTGCCCTACCGGACGCTTTCCAATGGAGCCAAAATTCCAGTTATCGGATTAGGTACATTCGGATCCGATAATTACGATGCGCAGACCATTGCGCAAGCTGTAAAGACAGCCATCAAGATGGGATACCGACACATCGACTGTGCATCTGTTTATCAAAACGAAAAGGAGATTGGCGCAGCATTACAGGAGGTTTTTGCCGAAGGAATTGTGACTCGCGAAGAGCTTTGGATTACTTCAAAAGTGTGGAATGATAAGCACAAAGAAGTGGTAGCATCTTGCAAACAATCGCTTGTTGATTTGCAACTCGATTACCTCGATTTGTATCTAGTGCATTGGCCCTTCCCGAATTTCCACCCGCCAAAATGCGATGTGACAACCCGTCAACCTGATGCGGTGCCTTACATCCACGAAAACTATATGAAAACGTGGGCACAAATGGAAAGCCTTGTGGAAGCAGGGTTGGTGAAAAATATCGGAACATCGAATGTAACCATACCTAAAATGAAACTCATTTTGCGTGATAGTAAAATTAAACCTGCAATCAACGAGATGGAGATTCACCCGCACTTTCAACAACCAGAACTTTACAGTTTTATGAAGGAAAACGGTGTTGAAGTAATTGGATATAGTCCGATTGGCTCGCCAGGTCGACCTGAACGCGACAAAACGCCAGAAGACACTGTAGATATGGAAGACCCTGTGATTGTGGCGATTGCCAATCGATTGGGAGTACATCCTGCTGTTGTTTGTCTCAAATGGGCTGTTCAGCGAGGTCAGATTACCATTCCTTTCTCGGTTAAAACAGACAAAATGTACAATAATCTGAAAGGCATCACAGAAGGTCCATTGACTGAAGAAGAGATGGTTGCAGTTTCGAAAATCGACAAAAACTGCCGCCTTATCAAAGGTCAGGTTTTCTTGTGGGAATCGGCCAAAGGATGGGAAGATTTGTGGGATTTAAATGGTGAAATAACAAAATAGAAATCTGATACGATGAAAAAGACAACAATTAAATTTTTAGCATTCATTCTATTGTCTTCATTGACAATCTCGCTTTGGGCTCAGAATAATAAAATTACTACATTCGAGCCGACAGACGAATCGTTGCAGCAATATCGTTATCCTGAATGGTTTCGTGACGCTAAATTTGGAATTTGGGCACATTGGGGACCTCAGGCAGTGCCGCGTCAAGGCGATTGGTATGCTCGTAAGATGTATGAAGGTCCTGGCCATATCGATCGTAAAACGCGAAAACCAATTGAAAAAGCCGAAGGAGATTACAACTATCATCTTAAAAATTACGGTCATCCATCGGAATTTGGCTACAAAGACATTATTCCTTTGTGGAAAGCCGAGCGGTGGAATCCTGAAGAATTGATGAAACTTTACAAAAGGGTAGGAGCAAAGTATTTTGTAAGTATGGGGACGCATCACGATAATTTCTTTTTGTGGAACTCAAATCTGCACAAATGGAACTCTGTAAAAATGGGACCTCATAAAGATGTTGTTGGTATATGGCAACAGGCTGCTAAAAAAGAGGGACTACGATTTGGCATTTCAGAACATTTGGCAGCAAGTTATACTTGGTTTCAAACAGCGCATCAAGCAGATTCAAAAGGAGACAAGGTTGGTGTTCCGTACGATGGCAATAATCCAAATTTTCAGGATTTATACCATGCTAAAGCCGATTCTACCGATACCGGATGGATGACTAAAAACCCTGCTTGGCAGAAGGAGTGGTTTGATCGTATAAAGGAAGTTGTGGATATGTACAAACCTGATTTGTTGTATTCCGATTGTGCCTTGCCTTTTGGTAATGATGTAGGTCGAAGCCTAATTGCTCATTATTACAACGATAATATGAAAGCAAATAGTGGCAAACTCGATGCTGTTTACAATTGCAAAGAGTCGTCAAAAGGTCGATTTGTGCGCGATGTAGAACGTGGTGTACTCGATTCAATCAGTGAATTTCCTTGGCAAACAGACACATCTATCGGCGATTGGTTTTACCGCACAGGTCAAAAGTATATGACTTCTGATCAGGTGATACAAATGCTTGTGGATATTGTCAGCAAAAATGGTAATTTGTTACTCAATGTTGTGCAAACTCCTGAGGGTGACCTTGAACCCGATGTGTTGAATATTCTAGAAAAAATAGCAGATTGGACAAAAGCTAATGGCGAAGGCATCTACGGAACTCGCCCCTGGAAAATCTATGGAGAAGGTCCCTCAACAGTAAGCAAACAAGAAAAAGGCCATTTTGGTGGGTTGAAAGATGTGCGTCCTTATGAGGCCTCAGATATTCGCTTTACACAGAAAAATGGAGTTGTCTATGCGTTTTGTCTAGGAACACCAACTGCAGAGACGCATATAAAAGCATTGGGTAAACAAACCAAGCAAAACCAAGCAAAGGTGAAATCTGTTTCATTATTAGGAAGCAACCAAAAGCTGAAATGGTTGCAGACCAACGACGAACTAGTGATTGAAAAACCAGTCGATTTACCAAATTGCAACGCCCATGCTTTTAGTATAAAATTTAAGAAATGAAGAAATAACGTAGATGCATTTCGTATCGGTGGCATTTCTGTTATATTTTATGCTGTACAACATATTTCAAGAAATGTAGATTTCGTTTATTGCCTTTATCTTTGCAGCATAGTTCAGCACAGTGAGGCCGATTATTACCTTAGATTATACACCAAAATAAATACAACCTATGTCTAAACACAAAATTGTTAGCAGAGAGAATCTGCTGCCGTTCGTTCTTGTTACTGCTCTATTCTTCTTGTGGGCAATGCCTAACAACCTGAATGACATTCTCATTCCGCAGTTTATGAAATCTTTTGAGTTGAACCGTTTTCAAGCAGGATTGGTTCAGTCAGCATTCTATTTAGGTTATTTCTTGATGGCTCTTCCAGCCGCTTTGGTAATGGATAAGTACAACTACAAAACGGGTTTGATAACTGGATTGTTACTCTTTGCTGCGGGTGCATTTATATTCTATCCTGCTGCTGTAATTGGGAAATTCGAAATCTTCTTGTTCGCCCTTTTTGTGATTGCCAGCGGTTTGGCTTTTCTCGAAACAGGAGCAAACTCATTTATCTCGGTCTTAGGTGATCCAGATACTTCAGCACAACGATTAAACTTTTCGCAAGCCTTCAATCCACTTGGTGCGATGACGGGCGCTTTGATTGGTAGCCAAATCATCTTCTCGGGAGTAGAGCACTCTACGGTTCAAGTCGATGCGATGAAAGCTGCGGGCACTTATCACGAATACCTACATCAAGAAATTATGCGCGTGATTCCACCGTATATGGCGATTGGAGTGATTATCCTAGTTTGGGCATTCTTGATTTGGAAAGTGAAATTTCCTGCCGAAACCGACAATGTTCCTAAAAGCAAAGATGCATCAGAAGATGGGCACGGTCATATCTCAAAATTGTGGAAATATCCACACTTTTTGAAAGGTGTTTTGGCGCAATTTTTCTACGTTGGCGCACAAGTTGGTACTTGGAGTTTCTTGATTCAATACGTAAAAGATTATCTTCAAAAGCCTGAAAAAGAGGCGGGTGTCTATCTCGTTTATACGTTACTTGCATTTGGTATTGGCCGTTTTGTCTCAACTGCATTGATGCGCAAATTTGAACCAAATAAATTGATGGGCGCATTCAGTGTAATCAATATTGCACTCACAACAATTGCAATTGTCAATCCTGGTTTCTTAGGCGTATGGTCGTTGGTGATTTCAAGTTTCTTTATGTCTTGTATGTTCCCAACTATTTTTGCTCTTGGTGTAAAAGGGTTAGGGCCAAACACCAAAATCGGAGGATCGATGATCATAATGGCAATTATCGGTGGTGCAATCTGGACTCCGTTGATGGGTTACATATCCGATTCTACGCATAGTATGGCGTATGCGATGGCGGTTCCGGTTGTCAGCTATATCTATTTGGTTTACTACTCTTATATAGGCTCTAAACCGTCTGGTCCGTTGTATCAAGGTGATGAATACAAGGTTGCAGCATCGCATTGATATGTTTTAATCAATTTTATAATTAAGAAAAGCCATCCTCGATGTAAATCTAGGATGGCTTTTCAATTTTTGTAAGTGCAAAATTTACACGAAGTACCCTCGCCGGGAATCGAACCCGAATCTAAAGTTTAGGAAACTTTCGTTCTATCCATTGAACTACAAGGGCAGGGGGAATGGGAGGCAAAATTAATACTTTTCACCCATAAACCAAATCAGAAAAGCATTTTCAGTACATCGAGCGATTTGATTGCTGGAAAAGCATTTAGGTGTAAGCTGTAGTAGTCTAAAATTTCGGCAATTATCTCTTGCCGTTGCTCGCGGTTGTAGCTGAAACGAGCCATATTTTCGTAGTTTATTCGCAGCAGATTGGCTAATGCATCCGTTTGATCTGGATTTAGGTAGTTGCTGTGTTGAGGTCTCAACCCCACAAAAATACCGTTTTGTAAATCGAAAAAATTGGTGCCTTCAGCTCTCTCTTCGTCAGGGAAAAATCCTAGATAGGAAGTGAATCGAAGTAGAAAAACCAAGTGAAAATTGGCGATTCCACGCTCGCTCCATTCTAAGATGTGAATCGAATTCTCGATAAATTCGTACAATGGTGCATTCTGTTCGTGTTCGCGAATGATGCGGTAGAGGAATTCGGCTACAAACATCGCAATAGCTGATTTGACTGGGTGAGTGTAGATGTGGATTAATGGAAAAGCAGTTTTAGCCTCTTTAATCTGGTGGATCTCTTTACCAGGTTTTGTAGCTATCTCGAGGTCCAGAAGCGATAGTGGTTGAAACAGATTCGCTTTTACCGCTGATTTTTTGCTCCGAGAGGTCGAAAGATAGCACGCAATTCTACCCATCTTTTCAGAATAAAGGTGGACGATGGAGGTGCTGTCTTTGTATTGAATAGTGTGCAAAACAATGCACTTGCTCTTTTCGTGCATAAATCGGGCGAATTGTGTCAGCAAATGTAGTATATTTTGGTTGAATACTTTACTTTTGTACACCGTTCAGAATTAAACCGATTCATTTATGGAAGAACTAACGCTTACAACCCCATCATTGCTCTTTTCAGCTATTTCGTTGATTATGCTCGCCTACACCAATCGATTTTTGGCGTATGCTCAAGTGATAAGAAATCTGAAAAAGGAGTATGAACAGAAGCCAACCGAAATTGGTGCAGCGCAAATCAAGAACTTGCGCGAACGACTTTACCTCACTCAGTCGATGCAAATTCTAGGTATGGTGAGCCTTTTGCTGTGCGTGGTTTCGATGTTTACCATATATATCGATTTGAAAGTAATTTCAATCTATTTATTTGGTATTGCTTTATTGTGTCTTATCGCTTCTTTAATTATCTCAATAAGAGAGATTTTGATATCTGCACGCTCTTTGGAGATACACTTAAGTTCGATGACTAAAGATAAAATTAATTGATTTTTTGCTAGAATATTTTGTCAATCTGAAAAACTGCCGTATATTTGCACTCGCAAAAAGCGAAAGTAGCTATTTGGCCCATTCGTCTATCGGTTAGGACGCCAGGTTTTCATCCTGGAAAGAGGAGTTCGACTCTCCTATGGGCTACAAAGTAAGAGTTTAATAATTAACGAATTAGGAGATTAGTCGAGATGGCAAATCATAAATCATCAGAGAAAAGAATTAGACAAGCGAGTGCAAAAAGATTGCGTAATCGCTATTATGCAAAAACTGCAAGAAACGTAATCAAAAAATTGCGTTCTACTACAAACAAAGAAGAGGCAATCACTTTGTACCGTAGCGTTAGTGCATTGTTGGATAAATTGGCTAAAAAGAACACAATCCACAAAAACAAAGCTAGCAACTTAAAATCTAAGTTAGCTATCTACGTGAATAAACTTGCGTAAGTAGGTTGTTGAGTTGTTTTGAGCTAAAACACTCCCTATAGACGGCCCATTCGTCTATCGGTTAGGACGCCAGGTTTTCATCCTGGAAAGAGGAGTTC
>JBMOKJ010000024.1:0-2631 GCA_049315325.1 Bacteroidales bacterium | reverse complement strand
CATAATCCTGTTTTTTGTTTACTTTTTTGTAAACCTATTTCAGGACTAGACAGTTAGTATTGATTGAACCACCCCTAAATCCCCTCCCGTGAAAAACGGGATAAATTACGGGGACTTGAAGCTAGTATTGATTTATGCATTTCTATTTAATTTCGTTTATTTATCCTTTCTTTCTTTTATAACAAACTGCGTCTTAAAGCCCCTTTAGGGGTTTGGGGCCTCCCTTTAGGGGTTTGGGGCAACTTACATCAGATTATGTGAACGTAATATTTCAATCGTTTTATTGAGTTCTGTTTCAAGTTTTTTTTGTACAGAAATATCAATCAAGGTCATCATGCATTTATTATTATCTTTTGATATGTGAGCATCCACTTGAACGTACATCGATTTATCAACTGTATCTGTTTTGTGTATCAAAATTAGTTCACAACTTTCCTTAAGGTTGAGTATAAAAGTTCGGTGCAGTAAATTATTAAACGTGCTCAATGAATCGTTTGAAACAAAAAGTCCGAATCTTTTGTCTTTCAAATATATACGATCGTGTCCAAGCATGCTGGCTGCTGTATAATTCATTTCAATTATGTCTCCATCCTTCGAAAGCGAAAGATATCCCATTGGCGCAAAATCGTATAATTCAACATATTTTTCAATAGCATTGTAGGCATTATCGTGAGCTTTTTTCAGTTCTTCATTCTGCATCTCCAGCTCAATCTGGTGAACTTGCAACTCGTGTATAAGCCTCAAATTATCAAATTCTGCTATCTCAGAATCAACAGTTCTATCTTTTTTCAACTCTTCTTCGGCTATCAGTCGGAGAAGTGTTGCTTCATTTACAAAATTGTCTTGCTTTTTCATAGTTTGTGTTGGTATAACGCCCCCTAAATCCCCTCCCGTGAAAAACGGGATAAATTGCGGGGACTTGAAGCTAGTATTGTTTTGCTACATTATTGCCCCAAGCCCCTAAAGGGGATGTGAGGCTAGTATTGATTTGCTGCATTTTTCTTTAATTTCGTTTATTTATCCTTTCTTTCTTTCTTTCTTTCTTTCTTTCTTTCTTTCTTTTATTACAAACTGCGTCTTAAAATCCCCTTTAGGGGCTTGGGGCAAATTTCTGCGTCTTAAAGCCCCTTTAGGGGTTTGGGGCTCTTTCACATCCCCTTCAGGGGTTTGGGGCAATTATCTACAACAAATTATGCGCCCGCAATAATTCTACAGTTTTATTAAGTTCAATCTCCAATTTTTTAGCAACAGTGATATCAATAAAAGTAATGACCAATCCGTCAATTTTGTCATCAAAAGTGCGATAAGGCATAATACGGACATTAAACCAGTTACCTGAATTGGTAGTAATAGCTGTTTCTCTAAATACCAGTGTGCGAAGTACTTCACGTGCATGCTTGGCAATTTCGGGATACTGTAAATCGTTGACAAGGTCGGTAAACGGACGGCCAACATCAGTAGGTCGAAGTTTAATAATTTTTGTAAGTTGTTCGGTAAATCGTCGAATATTCAACTCTTTATCCAGAAAAAGTGTGGCTATATCGGTGCTGTTAAGCAGATTGATCATATCGTTGTTAGCCAATTCAAAATCTCCAATTTTGCTTTGTAGCTCTAAGTTTACCGTTTGTAGCTCTTCATTTAGGCTTTGCATTTCTTCTTTAGAGGTGGTCAATTCCTCGTTGGTCGATTGCAATTCTTCATTTGTTGATTGTAATTCTTCGTTGGTCGATTTTAACTCCTCTTGCGAAGTTTGCATCTCTTCGCGGGTACTTTGCAGTTCTTCATTGGCACGTTGCAGCTCATTTTCAATTTCTTTATGTTGTATTGAAGTTATTTTTGTCGATTTTTTTTTATTATCTTTTTCAGGAATAGTTGTAGCCACATCCGAAAAAACAATCATGATGGACCCTTTTAAAACATCGGGTTTCTCATTTTGCTGAATGGTAACATCCACAAACTGAGTGCCACCATTGGTTCCAACTTTTAGACTTTTCAAAAATACAGGTTCATAATTTTGTTTGGCTTTTCGGATGGCGCCCGTGAGCATGGTATTTAATCCTTCGCGTGCCATGGCATAAATGTTCATATTGGCTTTTCCGGCAGCGGGCTCAAGGTATTTACCGGTTTTTCCTGTAATATAAAGTATGTCGCCAAGATCGTTAATCAACACACTGGCAGGCGAAAACCGCTGAAGTAATAATCTATCGGCAAGTGTTTGAATATTTTCAATTTCTTTCATGGGTTTCTGTTGTATTTCTGTTAAATGTATCTTTGTGTTTGAAAAGGAACTTGGAAAACCGGAAAGTTCAGGTGTTTTGGGTAATTCTGACCGTTTAAAAAATTTCAATTTTGAGTCCAAAAGAGTGAAAAATCCATTTCCGGAACTCTCATTTTCAGCACTTCCCAGTAGCAAAATACCACCGGGATGTAGACTATAATGAAACAAAGTCATTAATTTTTTCTGAAGTTCGGCTTCCATATAAATCAGCATATTTCGGCATGATAGGAAATCTAATTTGGTAAATGGAGGATCTTTAATGACATTCTGATTGGCAAAAACCACCATCTCGCGAATCGAGGAGCTAATTTTAAAACCAGCTCCGTATACTGTAAAATAATCTCTGATGCGTT
>JBMOKJ010000008.1:0-121458 GCA_049315325.1 Bacteroidales bacterium | reverse complement strand
CAGTAATAATAAACCTAAGAACAAAATACGTTTACACAAATTTTTGGACACTACCCGGCGATGTGTGATTTGTATTTTCACAGGGGGGATTTATATATTCACAAATGGGATTTGCAATTTTTTAATGGGAATGAAAGTGTTCATAAATGTTGCACAGATTACTTGGATAATAAATAATATTTTATATACCAAAATTTTATAAATAGCTTTTTTAATCATTTTTCATCCGAAAATTGATGCGAAAATTACAGTTCTAATTTCGAATTTAAGTGTGTATAGTATTCATAAAATCAGCTCATTAGCATGAAATTTTTGTGTTATAATTGTCGTTATATTTGTTGTTATAATTATATATACAGTTGTAAAACAGTGAGTTATTTTTGTTTATAACGTGTTTATAACTTTTTTTCCTTTATGCTTGGAAGTTATAGTTTTTATTGTATGTTTGCCCCGTCATTGTTTTAAAGTATGTTTGAAGTAGATGATTGTCGAGATGTTTCTACAGATGCTGGTAGAGGTGGTGTACCTGATACAGAAACCGAGAAACAGAAACGTAAAGATACTTATACATAACGGTATGAATCTGAAAACAGAATTTAAAAAAGTGATGATGTTAAACAATTAATACTTTCAGCGATGAAAAAAGCGTATTATGCAAAACTCGACACCTACTCCGTTGTTCAGGGTGAAATCGAGTCGGAAAGAACAACATTGAGCCAAATCGATTTTTTTGAAGAGCGAGATTCGGCTTTTAACGCAGCAGTAAAAGTGATTACTGACTATGCTCCGCAACAAGAGTATGCTAATGTGGCAGAAATGGAACGGTTCCGTAAGGATCGCGAATTGTTGGTGAGTGCACTTTCTGCGTTGTCGATTAAGTTGGTGAGCTATGCGGGCAAGGCAAAAGACAATGCTTTGCGCGAAGATGTGGATTATTCGATCAGAGATCTAGAACGGTTGCGAAAACCAAAACTGCTGCTCGTAGCAAAAGTATTGGTGGAACGGGCCAACAAAGTGTTGCTGACTGGGGACGTGCCTCAGTTGACTCCTGAGTTGATAGAGGCAGCTACGCAACCTTTGACGTCTATTTTGAAATGGAAAGATGCGCGTCGCAATCAGCAATTGAAATCGACCACAGATAGTCGTTTTCTCAATAATGCTTTTGCGGTGGCCGATGAAGCTTTGAGTGACTTGTTTTTGTCAATCAATGAGCTCCAGCTCTCCAACATCAATCTGTTCAAACGATTGAAAGATGCTGCTACCAGTGTTGTCACAAATCGGACTTTGAGTGTGAAGGGCATGGTGGCTGAGGCAAAAACGGAGTACCCGATAAAAGGAGTGAAGCTGATTATTCGCCGATTGGGCGATGCGGTGCCTACCGATTTGATGGTGACTCCACCAGATTTGGTGAAACAGTCTGCCGAAAAGGGTGGATTTCTGGTACAGAGCTTACCCGAGGGCACGTATCTGCTGACGGCCTCCAAATTGGGTTATTCAACTACGAACGTAGAGTTCAATGTGGTGCCGGCAGAAACTACCCGCGTGAGCGTATTGCTCGTGGCGTCGTAGGTGAGTCAAGTTTCAATGTGTGATTAGTGGTTCTTCCTAGGTAAACCACTATAGCAGACCCCTGCTCGATATGTGATGCATATTGAGTGGGGGTTTTCTATTGAGAAAACATAATAAAAGAAGTTTTCAACACCTCTATTATGTGGCTTAAACTGCACGACTTAAACACAACAATTCCGCAAATTTGTAAAATAAATAAAACACTATGGATATTAAAATGAAGATTGGTCTTCGAATCAAGGAATTGAGGGCTATCAAAGATTTTTCTCAGAACGATTTAGGCTTCTGTATTGGTATGGATAGGAGCTATCTAGCTAGTATTGAGAGCGGTAAGCGCAATGTTTCAATTATGAACATTGAGAAAATTGCAACTGCACTTGATGTGACAGTTAAAGAATTTTTTGAGAATAAATTATTCGAAGAAAAAAAAGAGATAAAGTAATCTTGAATTGAATAATACAAGATTTTAACCATATATATATTATTGTAAATGAACTTAAAAGAGAATATTAGTATTGAGGAGTTTGATGGCAAGAAATTTCAAATTAAAATAATAGAGCCAGTATCTATTAATCACAAAAAAGCCGTAATTACTCACTATCTACATAACAATAAGACTCCCATTGCAAAGCATTACGAAAAGGATGCTATAAAATACATCAAACAAATACTTCATTACAAAGAGCAAGAAGATAATTGCTCAATTGTTGCTGAAACAGCTATTCAACAACTTCTTTTCGAAGTCGAAAATGTACCTTTTCCGACACCACCAAAGCCAAAATTTACTTTCATTGATTTGTTTGCAGGTATAGGTGGATTTAGAATTGCATTGCAAAATCTCGGGGGAAAATGTGTTTTTACTAGTGAATGGGATAAAGAAGCACAACGAACATATAGAGCCAATTTTGGTGAAGTGCCATTTGGTGATATTACGAAAGAAGAGACAAAAGCATTTATTCCAGATAGCTTTGATTTATTATGTGGGGGTTTCCCTTGTCAGGCATTTTCAATAGCTGGTAAAAGAGGTGGGTTTGAAGATACAAGGGGGACACTCTTTTTTGATGTGGCAGAGATAATTAAAAGAAAAAGACCTAAAGCGATTTTTCTAGAAAATGTGAAAGGTTTGAGAAATCATAATGGTGGTAAAACTTTAGAAACTATATTAAATGTTTTAAGAAATGATTTAGATTATTTCGTGCCTGAACCTCAGATAGTAAATGCTCGAGATTTTGGTGTTCCCCAAAATCGAGAAAGAATCTATATTGTTGGCTTTCGAAAAGATTTAAATATTTCAGATTTTAAATATCCACAACCAACAAATAAAAATACAACATTTGCTGATGTGAAAGATAAAAATGTTGTGCAAACAAAGTATTATTTATCAACTCAGTATTTGCAAACGTTGCATAATCACAAAGCAAGACATGCTAGTAAAGGCAATGGATTTGGTTTTGAAATAATACCCGATAATGGGGTGTCAAATGCCATTGTTGTTGGTGGAATGGGAAGAGAGAGAAATTTAGTCATTGATAATAGAATCTCAGACTTTACTCCTACAACACATATCAAAGGAACTGTAAATAGAGAAGGTATTAGAAAAATGACACCCAGTGAATGGAAAAGACTTCAAGGATTTCCAGAGAATTATCATTTTCCTGTTGCCGATGCATCAGCCTACAAACAATTAGGCAACTCTGTAGCTGTTCCAGCTATACAAGCAACCGCAAAAATAATTGTATCAAAAATACTTTAAAAATATGAAAGGAAATAAGGGAGATTGGAGTGAGATATATGTATTCCTAAAATTACTTGCAGATGGTAGACTAAATGCCGCAGATGCAGATTTGAATGCAATTACGGAAATATACTACCCGTTGATAAAGATACTTCGGCAAGAAGCCGATAAACGTCATGAGTATATATGCAATGATACAATAAAAGTCGTTAATGGCGATACAAAAGAAATATTACTAGAGCTTCCTGTTTCAGTATTTGTTGAAAAATCCCAATTGCTTTTTAAGAACTTAAAGGCTTCATCTGGTTTAAGTATTCAATTTCCAGAAATAGAGAAATTTTTGAATAGTATTCGAGTAAATACACTTTCAGCAGCAAGTCTTGATAAGTCTGATATAAAGATTGTAGTACATGATTTTAATACTGGAACCAATCCAACATTTGGATTTAGTATAAAATCAATGATTGGAAGTGATTCCACACTATTTAATCCTGCGGCTGGTACAAATTTTATTTTTAAACTTATCAAGCCTGAAGGATTCGAATTTGACTTGAAGAAATTCAACACAGAAACACTCCGTTTGACAGAAGGGACAAAACGGTCAAAAATTACTTTGCGTTTAATTGAAATTGAAAAATTTGGTTTTAAATGTGAGTTTGTAAAAATACAATCTGAAAATCTTCAACTAAACTTGCAATTGATTGATTCTCAGTTACCTGAAATAATATCTTATCTCATTTATTATAAATTCTATACTGGCAAATCAAAGGTTACTGATTTATTATATATGTTGAATGAGCAAAATCCGTTAAAATTTAATTTGGCAAGTGGTCATCCATTTTATGAATATAAATTAAAGAATTTTTTAAGTGAAGTTGCTTTAGGAATGACACCAGAAGCTGTATTTACAGGCAAATATGATGCAACAGGTGGTATTATTATTGTTAAAGAAGATGGTGATATCGTATGTTATCATATATACAATAAAAACGAGTTTCAGATTTATCTTATTAACAATACTAAGTTAGATCAGCCTTCAACTAGTGAAGATAACCAAAATCCTGGTTTTGAAAAGATTGGTAAATCTAAACCATACAAATATGGTTGGGTTTACGAACAGAAAGGTGAATTATTTATTAAGCTTAACTTGCAAATACGTTTCACATAACTTCCGCATTCTAAAAACTTAGTTGATTAATTTCCGAGTGTTGGATTATATATTTTACGAATGAATACTATCGCTTTCATAGATACAGAAATTGACCCCAATAGCCGTAAGGTATTGGATATTGGATGTATTAGGAGCGATGGAAATATGTTTCATAAGGCTTCTCTGACTGAATTTGCCCAGTTTTTGAATGATACGGAGTACATCTGTGGTCATAATATATTGAACCACGATTTAAAATATATAGGTCAAACTTTACGACAATCTAATCCTCAATTATTGGGTGCTATCGATACGTTGTATCTATCTCCACTAATCTTTCCGACAAAGCCCTACCATGCTCTTTTAAAAGACGATAAGCTTCAAACAGAGGAAATGAATAATCCTTTGAACGATTCGATCAAAGCCCGCGATTTGTTTTACGATGAGGTTTCAGCATTTATGCGAACGGAGGAAACACTGAAACAAATTCTTTACCTTTTGCTTTGGGATAAAAGGGAATTTCGTTCATTCTTTCATTTTATCGGCTATAAATGCGAGAATCAGCACGCAGAAACATTGATTCGCAGATTGTTTGCGAATGAAATCTGCGAACATGCAGATGTTGCGACCATGGTAGAACAACAACCAGTGGAGTTGGCCTATTGTCTGTCGCTGATTCACTCGTTTATTCATTTCAAAAGAATACACTCGATCACACCCCCTTGGGTGCTGAAAAACTATCCAGAAGTGGAGCGGTTGATGTTTCGGCTAAGGAACAAGCCCTGCATTAGTGGATGTGCATATTGTAATAATGCCCTGGATATACACAAAGGATTGAAACGATTTTTTGGTTTTGATTCATACCGCGCCTATGGTGGCGAACCGTTGCAGGAAAAGGCAGTAAAGGCAGCTGTTGAAAATAAATCCCTGTTAGCAATATTCCCTACCGGAGGTGGAAAGTCGATCACCTTTCAGGTGCCTGCTTTAATGAGTGGTGATAGTGCGAATGGGCTAACCATTGTAATTTCTCCATTGCAATCACTGATGAAAGATCAGGTGGATAATCTGGAAAGGAACGGAATTACAGAGGCTGTCACCATCAATGGTCTGCTTGACCCAATAGAACGCGCCAAATCGTTTGAACGGGTGGAAGATGGTTCGGCTTCTATTTTGTACATCTCACCAGAGTCCTTGCGCTCGAAGTCGATAGAACGACTGATTCTGGGCAGAAAGATTGTGCGTTTTGTAATAGACGAAGCACACTGTTTTTCGTCATGGGGGCAAGATTTCAGGGTAGA
This sequence comes from Bacteroidales bacterium, assembly GCA_049315325.1. Lineage (GTDB taxonomy): Bacteria > Bacteroidota > Bacteroidia > Bacteroidales > UBA7332 > CAXXIC01. The sequence continues at coordinate 115,706 of JBMOKJ010000008.1, read as the reverse complement.
TTATTTGTATATTGGTGACTTTATTAAGCAAATACAAGAAAAGAAAAACTTGGAAGATGGCATCCCTGTTTCTTGCTTTACTGCTACAGCAAAGCAAAAAGTAATTGAGGATATTTTGCACTATTTCAGAGAAAAGCTATCGATAGACCTCGAAGTCTATAGTTCCAAAGCTACGAGAACTAACCTCACGTACAAGGTTTTTGAGAAAAACGACGAAGAGGAAAAATATCAGACCGTCAGGGATTTGATAGAAGAGAAGAACTGCCCAACCATCATTTATGTATCGCGAACCCGAAAAGCCTACACATTGGCAGAACGGTTGGTAAAAGATGGATTCAGCGCACGGCCTTACCACGGCAAAATGGATGCACAGGATAAGACAGCCAACCAAAATGCCTTTATCGAAGGCGAAGTGCAAATTATGGTTGCTACGTCGGCTTTTGGAATGGGCGTAGATAAAAAGGATGTGGGGATGGTGATTCATTATGAAATATCCGACTCGCTCGAAAACTATATTCAGGAAGCCGGTCGCGCTGGTAGAGATGAAAAGATTGTGGCCGATTGCTTTGTGTTGTTCAACGAAGAAGATTTGAGCAAGCATTTTGTGTTGTTGAACCAAACGAAACTTTCTATCCGTGAGGTTCAGCAAATATGGAAAGCCATTAAAGATATAACCCGTTTCAGATCGTCTGTCTCTAATTCTGCATTGGAAATAGCCCGTAAAGCCGGTTGGGATGAAAATGTGGCTGAAATTGAAACACGCGTGAAGACAGCTGTAGCCGCGTTGGAAGATGCTGGCTATATAAAGCGCGGACAAAATATGCCGCGAGTATTTGCCAATAGTATTTTGTGTAAGAATGCTCAGGAAGCCATTGATAAGATTAACCATTCAGAAAAATTTCAGGAACGACAAAAGGAAAAAGGGGTCAGAATCATCAAGAAATTGCTAGCAAACAAGAACCGTAAACAAAATCCGAATGATGAGGCTGAAGCCCGGGTGGATTATATCAGTGACGATTTGGGAATAGTACGCGAAGAAGTTATCAATATTATTACGCTTTTGCGTCAGGAAAATATATTAGCAGATGCCAAAGACCTGACAGCATACATCAAGCGCAGTGAGCAGATAAATCGATCGTTAAGCATTGTTGAGTCATATAGCAAAATTGAAAAGTTTCTGCTACCTAAGCTAGAAGAACAGGAAAAAACATTCCATCTGAAAGCCCTCAATGAAGAAGCCGAAGCGGAAGGTTGTAATGATATCAGCATTCAAAAAATAAAAACGATACTCAACTTCTGGTCTGTCAAAAACTGGATAAAACGGCAAAATTTAGAATATACAAAGAATCATATTGTTGCTGTTGCTCTGCACCCGCTGGATATACTCTCTGATAAACTTGAAAAGAGGCGTGAATTGGGACGTTTCATCGTTGAATATTTGTTTAATAAAAGCACTAGCCAGAGTGACGATACTGATTTGAGCAAAGAACAGATCTTGGTTGAATTCTCAGTACTAGAACTGAAACTTGCGTATGAATCGGGATTAAACCTGTTTAAGCTGAATATTGACCTCGACGATGTAGAAGACGCATTGTTTTACCTTTCGCGTATTGAAGCTATCAAGATTGAAGGAGGTTTTTTGGTGACTTACAACCGACTAACTATTGACAGATTGGAGCAGGATAACCGAAAAAAATATACCAAAGACGATTATGAAAAACTGAATCAGTTTTATGATAATAAAGTTCAGCAAATACATATAGTGGGGGAATACGCTAAGAAAATGATTGAAGACTACCGCAGTGCATTGCAGTTTGTGGATGATTATTTTCAACTGAACTATAGCTCATTTCTTAATAGGTATTTTCCTGGAAGCAAAGCCGATACCCTAAAATTAAAAATGACACCTGCCAAGTTTCGGCAGCTATTCGGGGAATTATCTCCCACTCAGCTGAGTATTATCAACGACAATGAATCCAGATACATTGCCGTGGCAGCAGGTCCCGGAAGTGGCAAAACACGCGTATTGGTGCATAAACTGGCTTCGTTGTTGCTGATGGAAGACGTGAAGCATGAGCAGCTGTTGATGCTTACGTTCTCAAGGGCAGCCGTCACTGAGTTTAAAAAGCGACTTTATAAGCTGATTGGTAACGCTGCCTATTTTATTGAAATAAAGACATTTCATTCCTTTTGTTTTGATTTGTTGGGTAAGGTGGGCAGTCTCGAAAAATCGGACGATATTCTGAAGAAAACCATTGAGAAAATTAGAAATAATGAAGTTGAAATCAGTCATATTACCAAATCGGTATTGGTGATTGATGAAGCGCAGGACATGAATGAAGATGAATATCATCTGATAAATGCCCTGATGGAATTGAACGAAGAGATGCGCGTGATAGCTGTGGGCGATGACGATCAAAATATTTATGAATTTAGAGGTTCGAGCTCCAAGTATCTCGAGAATTTTATTATTAACAACAATGCTACAAAACACGAACTTCTGGAAAACTATCGGAGTAAAAGCAATCTGGTAGAGTACACAAATGAATTTTCGAAACACATAAAGCATCGGTTGAAAAGTACCGATATATTTGCTCGACAACGAGATAATGGTGAATTGAAAGTTGTTCGGTATTATACCAACAATCTAATTATACCGATGGTCAATGATATTTTGGCCACAGGCTTATCGGGTACTACTTGTGTGCTTACCAAAACCAACGAAGAAGCCTTACAAGTGGCAGGTTTGCTATTGAAAAACAAAGTTCAGGCGAAGCTCATACAATCGAATGATGGATTTAGCTTGTATCATATACAAGAAATCAGATACCTTATCAATTTATTGAATCAAAAGGATGATGTGTTTGTGATTTCTGATGATGTTTGGGAGTCGGCAAAAAAGGAAATTACAACTCAATTTCGAAGCAGTAATCGATTAGACCTGTGTAATAATCTAATAAGGGACTTTGAGCAATGCAATCCGAAGAAGAAATACAAGTCGGACTTTGATACATTTGTTCGAGAATCAAAGTTGGAGGATTTCTACAACGAAAATGGTGAAACTGTATTTGTATCGACCATACATAAAGCAAAGGGAAAAGAGTTTGATAATGTATTTATTATGCTCGACAACTATAATGCTGAAAGTGATGAAGCCAAGCGGGTGTTGTATGTAGGTTTGACTCGTGCCAAGCGAAATCTGACCGTACACTTGAACAGCAATTTACTTGATTCACCTTCTAATGTGGCTGTAAAAAGAATAGAAAATAAAGAAGCTTATTTAGCTCCGAATGGAATTTCATTGCACCTAACACACAAAGATGTATATTTGGGATATTTTGAATATGTGCAAAACAGAATAAAGAACATTGTCAGTGGCGATACGCTGTCAATCAGAGAAGAAGGCTGTGCTAATTCTATCGGTGATTTGGTGCTGAAATTCTCGCAAAATGCAGTAGACAAACTAAAACACCATACAGAAAATGGCTATCAATTAAAAGAAGCCAAAGTCAATTTTATCGTATATTGGCAAAAAGAGGGGTCGGATCATGAGATAAAAATCATATTGCCTGAATTGTATTTGGAGAAAAACTAGAGTTTTGTATTGATTCAAATTTATATAAGTCATTTTTTGAGATGCATTATTTTGCCCTTTCAGGGCGCATAAGCCATTCGGCTTCAGATCCTAGGGCGATGCCCTAGGTTGATAATATATATGGCCGTTAGCCATAATAAGCCATACCAAAAGCGCCCTGAAGGGGCAGCATAACATCAACCCAACGGCAACGCCTTGGGTATAACAAAAAACAAACCGTATGTCCACAGAAATCGAACGCAAATACCTCGTAACCTCCGATGCCTATAGGCATGGAGCGGTGGGAGTACTCTACCGCCAAAACTACCTATCGAACAACGAATCGGGTGTGGTGCGTGTGCGCATAGTCGGCGATAAAGGTTACCTCACCATCAAAGGGAAGAGCGTGGGCATCGCCCGTGCCGAATTTGAATACGAGATCCCAGTAGCTGATGCTGCCACTATGATGGACGAGCTCTGCACCCTGCCCGAGATTGAGAAGGTGCGTTACCGCGTGCCGATGGGCGACCTCGTGTGGGAGGTGGATGAGTTTGGCGGGATGAACGAAGGGCTGGTGGTTGCTGAGATAGAGCTGCCGGACGAAAACACGCCGTTCGAAAAACCGGATTGGGTAGGTGAGGAGGTGTCGGACGATGCACGTTACTACAACTCTAATCTGCTAAATCATCCGTTTAAGGAGTGGTAGAGCGGCAATATATCTAGCAAAAAGAAGCCCCTAAATCCCCTAAGGGGGACTTCTGCGGAAGTGTAACTTTAAAAAAGTTGATCATTGATAAATCATAAATCAACAGTAGAATCTCAAAGTCCCCTTTAGGGGATTTAGGGGCAAGTACAAAGTAAACAAATCTGACATTATATTCTTCTAATTTTCAATCTTTGCAATTGCTTTCATTGTTTAAAAAGAGGGTTGGTGTGAGGTCTTTCTCTAAAAACTGTAAGCAGCTCTTTTTTATAATCGATTTAAATAGTTAACCTATCAGATTATCAGTTATTTAGAATTCTTCTTTATTATCTTTTTTGCACACTTTTTTCGCCTCTGTGCAGTTTAAAATTATCTAAAAAAATAATCTCACTTTCGATTTGTAAGCAGAAATAAATTACATACATTTGTGGAAATATTTCTCTAATTATGTCAAAAGAAATCAAATTTAGCTTGGTTTACCGCGATATGTGGCAGGCATCTGGCAAATATGTGCCACGGGTGGATCAGCTTGTACAAATTGCTCCTTTAATAGTAGAAATGGGCTGTTTTGCCCGAGTTGAAACCAACGGTGGTGCTTTTGAGCAGGTGAACCTGCTTTTTGGCGAAAACCCCAACAGAGCAGTGCGCGACTGGACTCGCCTTTTTAACGAAAAGGGTATTCAGACTCACATGCTTGAGCGTGGGTTGAACGGATTGCGGATGTACCCAGTGCCGGCTGATGTACGCGAGCTCTTCTTCAAGGTGAAGAAAGCACAAGGCACAAACATTTCGCGCTCGTTTTGCGGATTGAACGACACCCGAAACCTGGAGCTTTCGGTGAAATATGCTAAACAGGCAGGCATGATTTCGCAGGTGGCGCTTTGCATCACCTCGTCGCCGCTCCACACCATCGAATACTACATGAAAATGGTGGACGAAGTGGTAGCCTTTGGTTGCGACGAAATCTGTCTGAAAGATATGGCTGGTATCGGTCGCCCGGCATTCTTGGGTGGTCTGACTGCTGCTATTAAAAAGAAATACCCACACATCGTGATACAATACCACGGACACACTGGACCGGGATTCTCGGTGGCGTCGATGCTCGAAGTGGCACGTGCCGGAGCCGACTACCTCGATGTGGCGATGGAGCCGCTGTCGTGGGGGATGGTTCACCCCGATGTGATTACGATACAAGCAATGCTGAAAGATGCAGGCTTCTCGGTGCCCGATATCAACATGAAAGCCTACATGGAGGCTCGCCACATGACGCAGACCTTTATCGACGACTTCCTCGGTTACTTTATCGATCCGGGAAACAAAATCATGACTTCGCTGCTTGTGGGTAGTGGATTGCCAGGCGGTATGATGGGTTCGATGATGGCTGACCTCAAAGGAATGCATAACGCTATCAATATGGCGCTGCGCAACCAAAGTAAACCGGAAGTGAGCTTGAGCGACCTCGTGGTGCTGTTGTTCCAAGAGGTAGAATTTATATGGCCAAAACTTGGTTATCCACCGCTCGTGACTCCATTCAGCCAGTATGTGAAAAACATCGCGCTGATGAATGTGATGCACTCACTGAAAGGCGAAGCGCGTTGGACCACCATCGACAAAAACTCGTGGGATATGATTTTGGGCAAGACCGGTCGTCTGCCTGGTCCATTGGCTCCTGAGATCATCGACTTGGTGAAACAAAACGGATTAGAGTTCTACGAAGGTAATCCGCAAGATGCTTTCCCTAATGAGCTCGACAAATACCGCGCCGAAATGGCTGAAAACGGTTGGGATTGTGGCGAAGACGACGAAGAGTTGTTGGAACTCGCAATGCACGACCGCCAATACCGCGACTACAAGAGTGGCGTTGCGAAAAAGCGTTTCGAACAGGAGCTGGAAGCCGAAAAGGTGAAAGCGAATGCACCAATCATCACGACTCGTCCGGTGCTCGATATGCCGAAAATCGATGTGGAAGATATGCTTGCTAAATATCCGAATGCGAAGCCAATACAATCGCCTGTGCGAGGCAAAGTGCTTTGGGAAATTGATTTGTTGGATAAATCGAAAGCTCCTAATATCGGTTCGGCAGTGAAAGAGAATGGCCCGTTCTGCTTTATACAAACGTACTACGGAAACGAAAAGGTAGTATCGCCATATACAGGAAAAGTACTTCGCACCTATGCTAAACAAGGCGACGATGTGCAAAAAGGCGAAATTATTGCTTTTGTAGAGTAGCTGTTTACTTTAACTAATTTATCACCACACTACACTTGCCCTTTTGGTCTGTAATTCAGGCTGAAAGGGCATTTTTCTATTCCTAACTTTTTTTCTGCAGCAAAAAAAAGTAACAAAAAATGCCGCCGCTGTGGATAAAAAGCTAAAAATAGACTTCATTACGCTAAAACCACCCAAACTCAACTTGACGAAATACGTCAAGTCTCAAACAAGGGTGATTTTTACGCTCCATTTCTTCCATTTTATTCGTGTCTTGCATGTATTAATGGAACTCATGAATACGCTTTGCTATTTCTTCACGCTTTTTCTCCAAGGCGGATTTTAGATTCTACCGGCTTAATGCCATTGTCACAATGAATACTAACTTCCAAATTAGCTCTTTTTAAAAGCCCACTTTAGGGGAATTGAAAATCAGCGGAGCTAATGGGGGCAAAATTACTTACCCTACAAATCGGTAGAATCTTACCCCTTCATTCCCTCAATCCCTCATTTCCTAAGTCCCTAAGCTACTAATCCAAGAGAAAATCGCGAATCTCTAGGAAGTTACGTTCTAATAGAAACATATTGTCTGCAAGGAAGTGAAAGATATCGCCCCAATGAGAACGGCGATGAAAATCGAGGTCGTTGTGATGTGCGTAAATACGTGCAACTTGCTTTCGGTTGTCTAACTCATAAACCAAATCCCAAATCAGCGAATCAGGCATGAAATCTTGCTCCAAAGCCTCTTTGTGCCAACCGATTCGCTCAAACATAGTCAAACGATCCTCATCGTTGCGATGATTAATCTCTAAAACCACCGAAACTCCACGACGCGAAATATCAAATTTCAACTCTACACCCTTCACTTTGGTGTCGTAGAGCATCCACATCGGTTTGCGCCGTACCAATTTAGGTTGCACATCGCAGAATCGGGCAAAACTTTCCCAAAATTCTGTTTTTAGGTTTTTGAGTTCTTCTTTAGAATACATTTAGGAAGATAGAATGATTTCGTCTCGCGACTGCTGCAGAGAGTCGTAAGTGTGCAAAGATAACAATCATTTTAGAAACGGTTGTCAGCATTTGAGGATATGCGATAAAGAAACTCAGCGCTGTATCTTAGTTTTGCTGATTTGTTTGAGGTTTCGGAAAAACAACCTCTTGTTTGAAGTAGAAATATGCCTTAGCAGACCCCACCGAGAAGAAGAGATCGTACCAATTCGCCTTTTTGTGGTAAGGAAAATGCACTTCGCCATCGATGTGCGTGCCTTTTGGGATGGTGGTCTTGCGCAAAAAAGCCTCATTGAGCATCTTGCGTTTTGTCCAGTTGTCGGCTGCTCTAATGTTTTCAGACTCGTGGTTAGAAGCTACAGATGCTTGTACAAAATCGTTGGCAATGGCAATACCATTAATCGCATTTATTTTTTCGTCAATGTTTTTATGTGAAGAGGCTGCTACAGCAATGGATGTGCCCGCGGCGAGTGCAAACGAAAAGATGCTCAATGCCGTTGCGTTGTTGGCTCGTGCCACCGCCACATTCTCATCCCATTTGCTTTTGTCTAACACTGACTCTGGATTGTCGGCTGATTCTGAAGCCATTAGAACACTGTCGTTCATATAGACCTTTTGTGTAAAAAGCTCTGGATCGACCAGAATTGCGGTATCTGACTCATTCGTGATTTTAACGTCGAACACCAGTTTATCATTGTCGATGCAGTTGAATGCACAATCGAACCAGACATTTTTGTTGTTCTCATACACAAAATGTTGGCCCATATTCCAATAGTCTTTGGAATCAATGGGAGATGGCGACAGTTTTACAATCGGAGCAGGAGTGGAGCAGGAAGTGATTATTAAGAGAAGCACTGCGATGCTGCAAAAGCGTATAAGGAGTTTCATAATTAGTGGGTTTTTCGTTTTCTTTTTATATGATGCAGGAAATCTTTGAAATGATGCTTGAAGGTTTATTTTTTTATAATTATGTATTTCAGTATTTAATTGTCAATGTGGGGTTTTCGCTACCGCGGGTCTTACGTTTTTTTGGCGCAAAGACCTCACCCCAGCCCTCTCCCAAATGGAGAGGGAGTATTTACATTTAATGATATTGTCGAAATAACTTGCTCAATCGTCCATAGAATTGGTAACCTAATTTGATTATTTGATGCTGGACTCACTCACTTCCGCTGCTCGGAATCTGCGATCTACAAGATTTCGACGTTTGGTATTTGTGTTTGTCCCCACTGGGACTAGCGAAAAGCTTTTTTATTTGTTTTAATGAATTCTGCCCCCAACCCCCTAAAGGGGGCTATTACATTCTACCGTCTAATATTTTATGCAAATTGAATGCTTTCCTGCAAACAAGCTCAATCTTAAAGCCCCCTTGAGGGGGTTGGGGGCAAATAAAAATCCCTTCGAACCGTGAGGCTGAAGGGACTTTCATAAGTTATGGTATTATTTGTAACTTTCGTTGTGAATGCTTTTGACAGCGCGACCCGAAGGATCATTCATTTTCTTGAACGATTCGTCCCACTCGAGTGCTGCAGGTGTACTACAAGCCACTGAAGGAACAGAAGGCACAGTGCTAGCAGCAGTTTCAGATGGGAAATGCTCTTCGAAAATGCTGCGGTAGTAATACTCTTCTTTGTTCATTGGTGGGTTCACTGGGAAACGAACCGCAGAGTTCGCCATATCTTCGTCGCTTACTTTTTCGAGTACAAGTGCTTTAAGCGAATCAATCCAGTTGTAACCTACACCATCAGAGAATTGCTCTTTCTGACGCCAAACAATTGATTCTGGCAACATATCTTCGAACGCTTTGCGAAGAATCCATTTCTCCATTTTGCCGTTTTTCGCCATTTTATCTTCTGGATTGAGGCGCATTGCTACATCCATAAACTCTTTGTCGAGGAATGGCACACGACCTTCTACACCCCATGCAGCCAATGATTTGTTGGCACGCAGGCAGTCGTAAAGGTAGAGTTTGCCTAACTTGCGCACAGTCTCTTCGTGAAACTCTTTCGCATTTGGTGCTTTGTGGAAATAGAGGTATCCACCAAAGATTTCGTCGGCACCTTCACCAGACAGAACCATTTTGATACCCATTGATTTGATGACACGAGAGAGCAAATACATTGGGGTAGATGCACGCACGGTAGTCACATCATAAGTTTCGAGGAAGTAGATCACGTCGCGCACGGCATCGAGACCTTCTTGAACGGTATAATGTATTTCGTGGTGAACAGTTCCGATGTGGTCAGCTACTTTGCGAGCTGCAGTTAAATCGGGTGCACCTTTTAATCCTACTGCGAATGAGTGAAGTTGTGGCCACCAAGCTTGGCTTTCAGTTCCGTTCTCCATACGTGTAGCAGCATATTTCTTAGCTACTGCCGAAATGATTGACGAATCGAGACCACCCGATAGCAATACGCCATAAGGAACGTCTGACATCAATTGACGGTGCACAGCATCTTCCAATGCTTTGCGAAGAACTGCAATGTCTGACGTATTGTCTTTTACAGCATCGTATTCAGACCAATCGCGTTTGTACCAGCTGATAGGCGTATTGCCGCTTTTGCTGTAGATGTAGTGTCCTGGAGGGAATGCTTCGATTTTGGTGCAAACGCCTTCTAGCGCTTTCAACTCAGATGCCACGTAAAACATACCAGCATCGTCCCAACCAATGTACAATGGAATAATTCCCATGTGGTCGCGAGCTATCAAATACGAGTCGTTTTCGATGTCGTAGAGCGCAAACGCAAAAATACCATTCAAATCTTCGAGGAAGTTGATACCTTTTTTGCGGTAAAGAGCCAAAATGATTTCGCAGTCGGAGTGAGTCAAAAACTCATACTCACCTGCCATTTCATCGCGCATAATTTGGTGATTGTAGATTTCACCATTTACTGCTAAAACAAGTTTTTGATCTTTGCTATATAAAGGCTGACCACCTGATTCGGGATCAACAATCGAAAGACGTTCGTGAGCTAAGATAGCTTTGCTGCTACAAAATATTCCTGACCAATCGGGACCACGATGGCGAATCTTTTTTGCCATCTTGAGAACCTGTGGGCGAAGCGATTGCTCATCTGATTTTAATTCAAATACACCAACAATTCCACACATAATGCTTTGTAATTTCTATTAATTTTTAAATCGAACGCAAATATAATACATATATATCATTTGGATATTTTTTTCTGCTTAAAAGTATCAAATATTTATGATAATACCCAAAATTTTGATGATTTCCTAAATGAAGGTAACGAGAGTTGAAAAACCTACTCTTTGCGGCATATCTCTTTGAATTCGCAATATTTGCAATGCTCGGCAACAGATGTTTGAGCAAACTCTTTGTCTGGTGAGCAAATTTCGTCGATAACCCCTTTCAATGCCTCTTCGAACTCGGCGTTGTAAGTATCAAACGAATCAACGGATGTTTTGTTCGTTTTATCGCGGAGCGAAGCTGTGAAATTACCAAACATAGTACGCAAATAGTAGATGCCAGGCAGAATATTCGAAACCCCTTTCTCCCTTGCATAGAGCCACGAATAGAGGAATACCTGCATAACTGCTTTCGGTCGCTTTTTATCTTCAACATTGAATAATTGCGCTACATCGGCAAACTCTAAATCACCATTTCCGGTTTTGTAGTCGATGATACGAAGCTGATTTCGAATCTCATCGACACGGTCTATTGAACCCTTTAGCTGAATATTTAATCCTGAAGGGGTAGTAATTACGCTTCTAATTTTCTCTTCTGAAGCCTTGTAAACAAAAGGCGCGTACGATTTATCAACCTCGAATGTTTGTTGAACGTATCGTTGTATAACTTTGGCAATTAACAAGTTATGACCAGATAGAATTTGTTTTTTATCGGAGAAAAAGACCACTTTGTTGAACACATCAACTACTTCTTCCCAGATTTTGTTGTTGCTCTTTTTCAACAAATCGATGAGTTCAACACTCACTATCTGACCCTCATAAGGCTTGTAGAGTCGCTCCATCACACTGTGAAAGATAGTTCCAAACTGATTCGCTTCAACTTCCTCAGAGACAGACTCTTCGTCGCCCATTTTTTCGATTTCTCTGAAGTAAAACTTCAAGGGACAATCGAGGTAGGTATTGATTGAACTCGCCGATAAAGCCCGCTCGCCACCTTCGTGAAACTGAGACAAAGCATGAAGTACCTTTTCGCTTTTTTGAACAGATATTGGTCTGTTTATCTGAGAAGTAACATTGAAAGTAAGAAGTTTTTCTTCCATTTTCATTCGGTAGTGGTACTTCAATTGATGCACATATCTGCTCACTTCACCAGTCTGAATGCCTTCGCTGCGTGTATCGTGAAGCAAATAGATATTTTTCGCCCGATGAATCATTCGGTAGAAGTGGTATGCATACACACTGTCTTGATGCTCGTAGGTCGAAAGTCCAAATCCTTTGCGTAAGTTGTATGGAATGAATGAGTTAGAGGCATTCTTCAAAGGGAATATTCCTTCGTTCATCGATAGAATAATCAGGTTTTCGAAGTCGAGAGCACGGGTTTCGAGCACCCCCATAATTTGCAAACCGGAGAGCGGTTCGCCTTGAAAAGGGATGGAGATTCCAATGATCATTTTACGAATCAAACGGAAAAGCGTCTCCATACTAATTTCAAGATCCGACTGTCGAATTAAATCGCCTATTCTATTGATTGTCAGATAGTATTGGTAGATGTATTCACGCTCTAGTTGTACTAGATTATTCTTGTCTTCATCAGTCGGCAGACTCTCCTTATCGAGTTGTTTTTGAATGATTTCAATCACTTTCAACAGGTAGTCGCACACGTTGTCGTTCTCCTTTAATGAGCTGAAAATGACCGCCAAATCGGTGTGTTCTTTAAATTCAGATTCAGAGAGGTAGACTCTATTTTGTACTAATGTTTGCTCGTATGTTTTTTGGATAAAATCGGGTGCTATATTCACTATGTAACGGTGATTGAGCACTGGCAGCAGGAAACGGTAATAAAAAGCCTGCTCGCCTCTAACCGTTCTACGGTGTATCTGCATCTGAAACAAATGTTCCATCAGTCCAACAATGGGTGAGGAACTGAGTGGATATCCCATGGTCACATTCACCGTCTGAATCTCTTCGGGAATGGAGTAGAGAGAAGGCATTAAGAGCAGTTCATCCGGTAGAACAACAGCAGTATTAATCGCTCGTTCTGAGTTAGTTATGGCATTGCTTGCCAACAAACGCTTTATAATTGGATAGAGTTGTCGCGCTTGACCTGTTGCTGATGAAACTCCGATGATTTCGATGTGAGGTATTTCGTTTGGTTGGTCAGAATTAAGCTCTAATTCCGATGGATACGTTTTGCTGTATCGGTTTACAAAAAGTGATGCTTTGTTGTCAGGATCTGTCACCTTTGGCGATTCAATATCCCAATAGAATTGAGCTGCTTTTTGATTTTTGAGGTAATAAAGTAAAATCTCTTCGGAACGCGATAAAGCATTGAGCCCCACAAAGACATATTTGGAAGTTGGAAGTTGAATTTGCTCTTTGCGCAGAATTCGCTCGGTGACTTCACGGAAAATCATTCCCTCGTACACTTCACCTTTATCAATCAGCTCATTGCGAAATGAATTGTATAGGGAATACAGAATTTTCCAAGTTGCAAGAAATTCATCTTTGGTTTTTCCTTGCTTGTGTGGCTGAAAATTGTACCAAAACTCTCGAACTGAAGCAATTTGTTCTTCTGTAAGTCCTGCAAAGTCAGATTCTATCTCCTTAAGATCTTTTATGTTTGAAAAGAGCTGCCGTGCATCAACCACATATTTATCTACATCGTCAAAATCATTTAGAATCATTTCGCCCCAAAAGACAAAATCATCGAAACTCTCGTCGTTTGCCGCTATCCGATGGTAATGTTTGTAAAGTGTGAAGAGTAAATTGGTCCGATCCATTACCGAAAAGCCAGTAAATGAGCGAAACAATTCGTTGATGGTGGTAATTCTAGGCGAAAATAGGGGCTTGCCTACAATCTCGGAGAGGTACTTTTGAAAAAAAACACCTGCTCTGCGATTCGGAAAGACAAACGTCTGTTCATTAATCTGCTGACCGTATTGCAAATAGGTGGCCTCGGCAACTTGATATAGAAAGGGTTTCATGTAGTTCGCAAATTTGTCCGCAATTTAGCAAAAAAATGCTGTTTGCGACGTTTTAACAACTTTGTAACAAAATATTTTTACCTTAGAAACATTATTATATATGATAATCATTAGTTTTGTAATATAATTTTAAAACTTATTACAAATTATGGATAATCAACGGATTTTGGTAGTGGACGACGAAGAAGATTTGTGTGAAATTCTTCAGTTCAATCTTGAAAATGAAGGCTTTGATGTTGACGTTGCCAATTCAGCCGAAGAGGCTATGAAGCTTGATTTAACAAAATACGAACTGTTATTGCTTGATGTGATGATGGGCGAGATATCTGGTTTTAAGATGGCCAATATGCTTAAGAAAGAGGATAAGACAGCTAAAATTCCTATTATCTTTCTTACGGCCCGCGATACAGAAAACGATATGCTTACTGGTTTCAATATAGGTGCAGACGACTACATTTCTAAACCATTTTCTATTCGCGAAGTGGTAGCCCGTGTGAAAGCAGTCACCCGACGACACACAGCGACTGAGTCTAAAGCCAAAGTGAAAGAAGAGATTATTGAGTTTGAAACGCTGATAATCAATGTCAATCAGAAGAAAACTTTAGTAGATGGTGCAGAGGTATCGCTTACTAAGAAAGAGTTTGAGATTCTGAAATTGCTCTTGAGCAACCGTGAACGTGTTTTTTCGCGTGAAGAGATTCTTTCGAAAGTTTGGACGGATGAAGTGTATGTTCTCGATCGCACCATCGATGTAAATATTACCCGATTGAGAAAGAAAATCGGTGTATATGGCAAAAACATCGTTACCCGTCTTGGATTTGGATACTGCTTCGAAAACAACTGATTATGAATCGATTGCTTAAGAAAAAGCTATTAAATATTCCATTTCATAAAAGATTATTCTACTCTATTTTTGTATTGGCTCTTTTGTTTGTGGTTATCGTGTCGGTGTTTCAATACCAGCGCGAAAAATACTTCCGTGAGCAGGTGTTGAGCGAAAAGCTAAATCGCTACAATTCATTGGTTCTGTTCGAAATAAAGCACAATGGTATCAATGAAGCCTCTTTTGGTCAAATCAGCAATTTGCTTGATTTATCAGAACTACGCTTGACAATTATAAATATTCATGGCAAAGTGCTCTACGACAATCAGAAGCACGACGTGGCTGCCATGAAAAACCACTTAGATCGCCCCGAAATCATTGATGCGGAAAAATTTGGACACGGTTACGCCATTCGTTATTCATCGTCGGTTAATCGTGAATATTTTTACTCCGCTCAGAAGTATGGTGACCTTTACATCAGAACTGCATTACCTTATAATACTGAGACAATTAAGCAGCTTCAGGTTGATAATCAGTTTATCTATTTTCTGATTGTTCTGTTCTTGATTATCCTGTCGACAGTATATCGGTTTTCGTATATTCTGGGTCGGAATATTTCACGATTACGTGAATTTGTTAGTCGTGCCGAAAATCAGTCGTTAAAAGATAACGATCTAATCTTCTCGAACGATGACATCGGTGAAATCTCTAAAAAACTGGTTGCAATATACAAAAGGTTGGTAACAACACGCACTGCGCTTTCCATCGAGCAAGAGAAGCTGTTTATGCACTTTCGTTTCTCGAGGCAAGGACTTGCTATTTTTTCGAAAGATAATCGAGAAATTCTCTCTAATAGTCTGTTTATCCAACAGATTAATCTAATATCTGATATTCAATTACAGACTTCAGATCAAGTATTCGAACTTGCTGAATTTAAACCAATTAGAGTATTTGTCGAAAATGTTAGTGCAATAAACGAAAAGAATGATGAAGCAATTTTTCATCGAATTGTAATCCGAAAAGGGGCTTATGCTTTTGAAGTAGATTGTGTTGTTTTTGAAGATAAAACGTTTGAAATTTCGATCTACAACATCACAGCCCAAGATGAAGAGAATCGATTGAAACGTCAATTGACTCAGAATATATCTCACGAGTTGAAAACGCCAGTAAGTAGTATTCAAGGCTATCTGGAGACTATTTTGTCTATGCCAAACTTGGACGCACAGAAGCGTCAACTCTTTATAGAGCGCTGTTTTGCACAAAGTAAGCGATTGACTTACCTCTTATCTGATATTTCGTTGTTGAACAGAATGGACGAATCAAATACCCTTTTCGATTTCGAGAATGTCGATATTTCGCATATTATTCGTGAGATCGTGAACGAAACGCAACTAGACTTTGATAAAAAAGGAATTAGCGTTGAGTTGAATATACCTGAAAAAGCTGTGATTGTGGGTAATACTTCGCTTGCATACTCCATTTTCCGCAATTTATTTGATAACGCTGGCACTTATGCTGGCGAACATATTCGCATTATTCTGAATTGTTATAGAGAAGATGCCAATTACTACTATTTTTCGTTGGCCGATACTGGAATTGGTGTTGCAGAAGAGCATCTGAACCGTTTGTTCGAACGCTTTTATCGTGTGGACAAAGGCAGAGCGCGGAAAATAGGAGGGACTGGGCTTGGTTTAGCAATCGTAAAAAATGCAATCATTTTTCACAAGGGAGAAATATCGGCAAAGAACCGGCCTGAAGGTGGTCTTGAATTTTTATTCAGTTTGAAGAAAACTCAATAATAAGCATAAAAAATGGGAGCCAATCGGTTCCCATTTTTTATGAAAAAGAAATTGTTATCTCATCATTTACCAATACTTTGAGCCTTAGCTTCTGCATCATCAATCAAAGACTGAGCTTTCTTTTGTGCCTCCTTTTTCAACTGTTCTGCTGCTTTTTGTGCCGCGAATTTAGCAAAAGGATTTTTTGCTTCACCAACCAATTTTTGTGCTTGGACATCAGCTTGTTCTATTAACGCATTAGCTTTATCTTGCGCATCTTTGCGAATGGCAGCCATTTTAGCTTGCATTTCAGCATCGTTTTTTACACCCAACGCTTTTTGAAGCCCTTGTGTAGCCGCCTGTTTCGCAACACTTTTTGATAAAGATTTCATATCCAATGAAACCGTTGGCTTAATGAAGGTTCCACCGATTTTGAAGTTCACATTCGAAATATTAGCTCCAAGTTTTGAAGTGTAACCATCTGGCAACGTGAGCTTTCCATCGTATTGAATGGTTTGATCTAACGTAGTGACACCTGATAAATTAATCATTGCATCACCCAGTTTAATGTCGAATGGTTTGGTGGTTACTTTGCCATCTTTTACTTCAAATGGAAGCTTCAAGTCTTTGATTGACATGGTTTTAAACTTATCGTCCTTCAACGCTGCTGCCAATGCATTGAATGCTTTCACATCCTTGACTGATACATCTTTGGATTGAAGTAACCCTTGAGCCAATAACGATTTCATATCAGGTGACAGTTTATCGTCAAGTTTTCCACTCATCTTGAAGTTTACAGAGTAGTTTCCAATCGTTTTCTCAAATATTGGCATCAGTTTCTTTACAAAATCCAACTGTTCGAACGTATTGGCATACGATGCATTGGTGATATTCAACCCAAAATTGATATCCGGTTTCTTTGGATTGACCGCAGTGCTGTAGTAACCATTCGTTTCAACAGTTCCACCAAAGGCATTCATTTTCAGCCCACTAAAGTCAAGTTTTCCGTCTTTCACCAACATCTTTCCAGTTGCATTTTCAAAGTGCATTTTATCGTAAACAATCTTTTTGACATTTGCCGAGAGTGTGAAATCGATGTTCTTTGGAATCTCAAACGCACTCATTTTTGAAGTATCTGCAGTGGTTGATTGTGGAGTAGTACCCATCAATTCTGTTGCATCTATGTTGTTGGAGGATAGATTTAGTGTTCCTTTTAATGTTTTGTTTTTCAAGGCATAAGCAATGAAATTCTCTAGTTTTCCATTAGCGGCTAAATCAGTTTTTCCAAATTTTACTTTCATGTTTGATAGTTCCACAAACTTAGGAGTAAAGTTTAGACCCATAGTGTTGACATTCACATCGGGCATTCCTTTCGATTTGTAAATCATATCTGTAACCGATAGAGTACCTGCCGCATTAATTTGTTCATATTGCTGTTTATCAATCTGTTGCATAGTACCTTTTAAACTCAGATTCGCTGCTAATTTTCCATTTAGTTCGGTGCCTTTCTCTAGCGGATAAACTTCTCTAATCATAGCCAAATCGATTTTTCCATTTGCTTTCATCGCAAAATCGGCATTGCTGACAGGTGTTTTCACCAAAGCAATCATCGAGAATGGATTACCACCAATGTTAAATTGCAAGTTTTTGAGATCAACTACCGTTAAATCGGCATCTCCACCAGGATTTGAGACCTTCAAATCCATTTGAATTCCATCCACTGATTTTGGAAGATCAGGATATTTAAACATGGCATTTTGAACTTTCAAAGCCAGATTAAATGCAGGAAGCTCTGTTTCGAAGTAATGTCCCTTTACCCAAGCATCGAGCGACACTTTTCCATCTGTTTTTATGCTTTCGAACTCTTTGGTAAACATTCCAGGAACAATCGAAAGCACCTGTTTGAAGTCCAACTGCGGAGTTTTGAGTTTCAAATCCATATCGAAACCCTCGGCAGGCATCGACAACCAACCTTCGACAACACCTTCGATGGCATTCAAGTGACATAAATTTTGGTGGAAAGTATATTTGCTATTTTTCAAGTCAGCCTCTATTTCACCATCCACATCGACTTTTATTTTGTGTAAATAGGGGACTTTATCCATCACAAAATTCATTTCCGCAGCTGCAGCATTGACTTTAAGTGTTGTAATATCTGCTTTCATATCACCTGAACAAACTGCTCCTAAATCGTTGATAATAAAGCTCATATTGCCTTGATTATCTACGTAACTGAACTTCGAATCGGTTGCTTCAATTTTATCAAGTGTCATCTTGAATGAAGAAGGTGATTGTGCCTCTTCTTGTGCGGGTGGAGTCGGAAGCATTATATCCCAGTTTACCTTTCCATCTTTCAATACCTTGAGCTGAATATTGGCTTTATCCAGTAAAATCTGTGAGATTGAGTAGCCTTTCGAACTAAAAATGCTCATCAGATCGACTGAAATTCGTAGTTCTCCTGCTGCCATCAGTGTGTCGTTCGAAAACTCCTTAACTCCTATAATAGCTAAATTGCGCAAACCAATGGTAGCTTTCGGGAAATTGCGAATAAAACTTAGGTTGAGATCATTAAATTCTAACCTCGCTTTCATAGTTTTGTTAGCTTCTTGCTTTATCAATTTCTCAATTTTGCCTTCGAAAGCAAACGGTAAAATAACAAGAATGGCCAGAATAGAAGCAAAAACAGCTCCAATGACAATCAATTTTTTCTTCATGTTGGTGAATATTTTTAAAATGTGGTGGTTTAGATACTATTATACAAACTTACAAAATAATTGGGGAAGTACGGTATATAGACGAAAAAAACGCTTACCAAATAATTGATAAGCGTTAGTTTTTTTGTGACCGCGCCAGGATTCAAACCTGGAACCTTCTGATCCGTAGTCAGATACTCTATTCAGTTGAGCTACGCAGCCATGACCACTGAGTGGCAATTTCAACGAGTCGGGGTGGAGAGATTCGAACTCCCGACCTCCTGGTCCCAAACCAGGCACACTAACCGGACTGTGCTACACCCCGTTGATTTCGAGTCCAAAGATAAATCAATATTTTGAATTAGCAACAATTGTGCTTCAAAATAATTTCAAAAAATTGAGTCTAAATAACTGTCAATCGGCACAAGTGATTGAAAATTCAAGAATTAGGCGAATCAACTTTTTATAAATTTAAGATGAAAAAAATCAACTTTAAGGAAGAAATATGAAAATCTGGCGCAATTTATTGATTCATTTGAGGAAGTTTACCTCGACTATCCGTTGCTAATAAGCCGAAAAGTCGTATTTTTGCATACATTTTTTGAAAATAAACAGATAATTTATAAAAAAGCTGCTGCATAAATTCAGCATTCTAAAATAAAATCGGATATGTATAGAACGCGTACGTGTGGCGAATTGCGCCTGAGTGATGTAGATCAAGTGGTAACTTTAGCAGGATGGATTCAGAAAAACCGTAAAATGGGAGGGATGTCGTTTATTGATATTCGCGACCGTTACGGTGTCACTCAGCTGGTTTTCAATCAGGAGGTTGATGTTGCGCTTTGTGAGCAAGCCAATAAATTGGGTCGTGAATTTGTGATTCAGGTGACTGGCACTGTGAAAGAGCGCTCAAGCAAAAATAAAAATATCGAAACAGGCGAAGTAGAAATCATTGTTTCGGACCTCAAATTGCTCAACGCATCGGAAGTGCCACCATTTACCATCGACGACGAAACCGATGGCGGCGACGAACTACGTATGCAATACCGTTACCTCGACCTTCGTCGTGCTGTGGTGCGCAAAAACCTCGAATTGCGCCATAAAATGGCATTCGAAACACGTCGTTTCCTCGATGCACAGAACTTTATGGAGGTAGAGACTCCAGTTTTAATTAAATCAACTCCCGAAGGAGCACGTGACTTTGTGGTGCCATCGCGTATGAATCCAGGTGAATTCTATGCTTTGCCACAGTCGCCACAGCTTTTCAAGCAATTGCTGATGGTATCGGGTTTCGACCGTTATTTCCAAATTGCAAAATGTTTCCGCGACGAAGATTTGCGTGCCGACCGTCAACCGGAGTTTACACAGATTGACTGCGAAATGTCGTTTGTGGAGCAAGAAGACGTGCTCAACATCTTCGAAGGTTTGGCAAAACACCTCTTCTCAACCATCAAAGGCGTTGATATTCAGGGAGATTTCCCTCGAATGACATGGGCTGATGGTATGAAATACTACGGCTCAGACAAACCTGATATTCGATTCGGAATGAAGTTTGTGGAGCTGAAAGACCTCACCGAAGGCAAGAACTTCATCGTGTTCGACAGTGCAGAATACGTGGGAGGAATCTGTGCCGAAGGTTGCGCATCATTTACCCGCAAGCAACTTGACGAATTGACCGATTTCGTAAAACGTCCGCAAATTGGCGCTAAAGGAATGGTATATGTGCGCTGCGAAGCCGATGGAACATACAAATCGTCGGTAGATAAATTCTATTCGCAAGAAGATTTGAAAGCATGGGGCGAGCGATTTGGTGCTAAACCAGGCGATTTGATGCTCATTCTATCAGGAGAAACCGAAAAAGCACAAAAACAGTTGTGCGAATTGCGCCTCGAAATGGGTTCACGACTTGGATTGCGCGACAAAAACGTCTTTGCACCGTTGTGGATTGTCGATTTCCCACTGTTTGAGTGGGATGCTGATTCGAACCGCTTCTTTGCAATGCACCATCCATTCACCTCACCAAAACCAGAAGATATTCCGTTGCTCGACACAGCACCTGGAAAAGTTCGTGCCAATGCGTACGATATGGTCATCAACGGCGTAGAATTGGGCGGTGGCTCGATTCGTATTCACGATAGCGCGCTGCAAAAACGTATGTTCGAACTGTTGGGATTCTCCGACGAACAGGCTCAATACCAGTTTGGCTTCCTGATGGATGCTTTCAAGTATGGTGCACCTCCTCACGGTGGGTTGGCGTTTGGGCTCGATCGTTTTGTGTCACTTTTTGCTGGTCTCGACTCCATTCGTGACTGCATAGCATTCCCAAAAAATAACTCGGGTCGCGATGTAATGAACGATGCTCCTTCGCGCATTGATCCTGCTCAATTAGACGAACTCAACTTGGTTTTGAATCTGAAAGAGCAAAAATAAGACCTTATACCACATAAAATATCCTCCATTCGATGTAAATTTCGGGTGGAGGATTTTTTGATTTATTCTATCTTAATTATTTTCTTAGAACAGAATTGACACTTTCGTTGTTTGAGGATTAGAAATAATAAAATCAAAAAAAATGAAGAGTAAAAATATATTTGGAGAACCACTCATCGAGTGCAGCTCAAAACCATTAACAGGTTTTTTTAGAGATGGATGTTGTAAAACAAACGAGCAAGACACAGGCGAACACACAGTTTGCATCATTGCCAGCGAAGAATTTCTGAAATTTTCGAAAATGGTAGGCAACGATTTAAGCACGCCTATTCCGCAATATGGATTCGAGGGCGTGAAACCCGGCGACCGCTGGTGTTTATGTGCTAAACGATGGATTGAAGCCTATCGCAACGGTTTCGCACCAAAAATTATTCTTGAAGCAACAAACGAAACGCTTTTAGAATATGTCGCAATGGACGTTTTGATTAGCTTTGCTTATCGTAAAGAGACTCAAAATTAGTACATTTGCAAAGTACTCTAATTCTTCAATGAGAATGAAAATCAGCGAAATCACATCTGCAATTGAATCTTTTGCTCCACTTTCTTTACAGGAGAGCTACGATAATTCTGGAATCCAATTAGGTAATATTAGTTTGGAAACCGATTCTGCTCTTGTCTGCATTGATGTAAATGAGGAGGTGATTGATGAAGCCATTTCACTGAATGCAAAGTTGATTATTTCGCATCATCCATTGATTTTCAAAGGGTTAAAATCAATCACAGGAAAAGATTACATCGAACGTAGTGTCGTAAAAGCGCTAAAAAATGACATCACCATTTATGCGGCACACACGAATCTCGACAATGCATGGGGCGGAGTAAGTTTCAAAATGGCTGAGAAATTGGGTTTGCAAAACGTGCGCATTTTGGCTGAATTGCCAGACAGTTTACTCAAATTAGTCACCTTTGTACCAAACGAAAACCTCGAGAAAGTGCGAAATTCACTTTTCGAAGCAGGAGCGGGGCAAATTGGAAATTACGACCAATGCAGCTATCAATCAGATGGTTATGGCACATTTAGAGCAGGAGAGGAGAGCAGCCCCTTTTGTGGAGAGAAGGGCGAATTGCATACCGAAAGCGAAACAAGACTCGAGGTTATTCTACCAGTCTATATGAAAAGCAAAGTGGTGAAATCGCTCTACGAATCTCATCCTTATGAAGAGCCAGCTTTCGATTTAATTCAGCTCAAAAACGATTTCGCCCGTGCTGGCGCAGGTGTGATAGGAGAACTTCCGGAAGAAATGGATGAAATAGAATTTCTACAAAAAATTAAAGCTGATTTTCAAGTGGAAGGTCTGAAATATTCGCCGTTTCTCAATAAATCAGTTCGTAAAGTTGCGTTATGTGGTGGGAGCGGAGCATTTCTGATTGGCAATGCTTTGAGAGCCAAGGCTGACGTATATATTACAGGTGATATTAAGTATCACGATTTTTTCAACAATAACGACTCAATTTTACTAGTCGATGCAGGACATTATGAGTCGGAACAGTACACAATTGAGCTAATTTGTGAGATTATTCAGAAAAAATTTGCTACATTTGCCGTTCATTTCACGAAATGTAAAACCAATCAGATAAATTACTTATAATTGTATGGCTACTACAAAAGCAAAAGTGGAGACACCGACGAAAGAAATGACAGTGGAAGAAAAACTTCAAGCACTGTTTGAATTACAAACCATACTTTCTGAAATCGACAGAATTAAAACATTGAGAGGTGAATTGCCTCTTGAGGTACAAGATTTGGAAGACGAAGTGGCCGGTTTGGAAACTCGTATTCAAAACTACAAAAACGAGATTGAAGATTTAGGCGCTAAATTGGCTGCTAAGAAAATCGAGATCAAAAATTCTCAAGATTTAATTGACAAGTACAAAGCTCAACAGGACAACGTTCGCAACAATCGTGAGTTCGACTTTCTTTCTAAGGAGATGGAATTCCAAACATTGGAAATCGAATTGTGTGAAAAACGTATCCGCGAATTTACAGCTGCGTCTAAAACTAAATCGGAAGAGTTAGCTTCGAGCCGAGAAGTGTTGGAAGATAAAAAAGGCGATTTAGAGTCAAAGAAAAACGAGCTTGAAGATATCGTTGCAGAAACAAAACAAGACGAAGAGCGCTTGCGCAATAAAGTAAAAAAATTAGAAGGTAATATTGATCCACGTCTTCATTCAGCTTTCAAACGCATTCGTAAAAATGCACGTAACGGTTTGGCTGTTGTGTATATCCAACGTGATGCTTGCGGCGGTTGCTTCAACAAGATTCCACCACAAAAACAGATGGATGTTAAACTTCGCAAGAAAATTATCGTTTGCGAATATTGTGGTCGTGTAATGATTGACCCAGAATTAGCGGGAATTACAGAATAAATTGATAAAAATTATGATATTAAAAGCGGGAATATTTCTTTTTAGAAGTGTTCCCGCTTTTATATAATAGTTTTATAATCAGGTATTTCAGATAAAAATATACTTTTGTTTAAGTTGTAATCTATCTGACAACAGTAGTGCGAAAGCCCATTGCTGACAATTAGATAAGGTACTTTGAACACAATGTTGTAGCGACTAATTTGATCAAACACAGCTTGTGTGATTTCAACCTCAGGAGCTTTGAATTCCACAATAACCAAAGGGTTTAAAAGCCGATCATAAATCACAGAGTCACAACGCTTAATGGTGTTGTTTAGCTTTATAGATATTTCATTAGCAATCAGAGATTTAGGGTAATTTTTGTCACTTATTAAGTAGTGAATAAAGTTTTGTCTAACCCATTCTTCGGGAGTCAAAGCAACATATTTCTTTCTTATATCGTCAAAAATTGCTAATTTTCCATCAGATTCTTTAATTTTAAACTCTTTTGATGGTAGATTTAATCTTAACATTTTGTATTTTTGCGGATTGATTAATTAATTTTAATAAAAATGTTTATTTTGAAAATTGAAATTGATTTACAAAAGTAGGGAAATATGAAGACAAAACAAGAGATTGTAGAAAATTGGTTGCCGCGATACACTGGCCGAAAACTTGAAGAGTTTACTGAGTACATTTTGTTGACCAATTTCAACAAATATGTAGAGATTTTTGCTGAACATTTTAACGTTCCTTTTTTGAAAGATGTAAATATGCCGAACGCTATTGCTGATGGCGTTATGATTATTAACTTTGGTATGGGAACTGCAAATGCAGCGAGTATAATGGATCTTTTGACCGCGGTAAACCCAAAAGCTGTTCTGTTTTTGGGCAAATGTGGCGGATTAAAAAAAATAAACCAGCTTGGAGATTTTATTTTACCAATCGCTGCGATTCGAGGAGAAGGCACATCAGATATTTATTTACCAGCAGAAGTCCCAGCACTTCCAGCTTTTAGTCTTCAACGTGCGGTTTCTACAACCATTAGAAATCACGAAAGAGACTACTGGACAGGCACGGTGTTTACAACTAACCGCAGAGTTTGGGAACACGATGATAATTTCAAAGAATACCTCCGCAAAACCCGATGTATGGGAATTGATATGGAGACAGCAACTTTGTTTACAGTTGGATTTTACAATGAAATTCCAACAGGAGCATTACTGCTAATTACCGACCAACCTATGGTGTCCGAGGGCGTAAAAACTGAACAAAGCGACAAATTAATCAATGAGAAATTTGTCACCGATCATGTGTTGATTGGGATTGAATCGTTAGGCATGCTTCTCGAAAATAGAAAAACCGTAAAACACTTGAGATTCGACTAATAAAACAATGGCCAAGAAATTAAGTTTCGAAAATATTCTTACACAAATTTCGAGAAAAGAATTTGCTCCAGTCTATTTATTAATGGGAGAGGAGCCCTACTTTATCGACCAGATAACGGATGCTCTATTAAAGAATGCATTAGATGATTCAGAGCGCGATTTCAACGAAATTATACGTTATGGGTCTGATGTATCAGTCGAAACAATAATTAATGAAGCCAGGTTTTATCCCACTTTTTCGCAATACAGAGTGGTTGTAATTAAAGAAGCTCAGGAAGTAAAGAAAATTGAAGATTTAGTTTCCTATGTAACTCGCTTAGTGCCATCAACTATTTTGGTTATCAACTACAAGAATGGAACGATCGATGGACGGAAAAAAATAATTGCTGAGATTGACAAAATAGGAGTAGTTTTTGAATCGAAGAAAATATACGATAATCAAGTGCCTGCTTGGATTACTGAATATACTTCAAAAAAGGGTGGGAGAATAGAACCTAAAGCTAGTATTATGCTGGCCGACTTTATTGGTCAAGATTTAAACCGCATTTGTGGTGAAATTGACAAGTTGTGGATCACAATGCCCGCAGGGTCCAATATCATTACTGCAGATTTAGTAGAACGAAATATAGGTATCAGTAAAGAGTATAACAATTATGAATTCTTAAATGCAGTAATTTCGAAAGATGTATTGAAGTCTAATCGCATAGCTCACTATTTTGATAAAAACTCAAAAAACAATCCAATTATCCTTTCACTAATTGTGCTCTACAATTATTTCAGTCATTTAATGCTGTGCTATTATCTCCCACGTAAAGATGAAGCATCCATTGCGCAAGGATTGAGATTGTCTCCTTTTCAAGCAAAAAGTTATCTAATCGGTTTAAAAAATTATTCTCCACAGGCAACTATGAATATTGTGTCGATGATTCGTCAATACGATGCAAAAGCAAAAGGAGTGGGGAGTAACAACATTCCTGATGGAGAGTTGCTACGGGAACTACTTTTCAAAATATTACACAATTAATTTTTCTACTCCAGAATCTCAATATACGAAATCATACTTAATATACTAACAATCAACAGTATATTAAAATATAAAGGCTTTCAGAATCAAATATTCTGTGAGCTTTTTACATTTGTACGCAGTTTTAGCAATGAATATACATTAATATCATATTTGCCATTTCAGTTCGATTATTTGTTACACAATCCAAAATATTAAGTTATAAATATATCAAACATCTACTAATGTGCTGATACAAATGTAATTAATTAAGGTTGAAAATTATATTAATAGCATATGTTTAAATTACATCCACATTTCTACCTAGTTATATTCATTAAAATTCCATCCATAAACATTAGTAACAGTGTATTCCATTTCTATTAAAGTCTGTATGGTTTTGTTGTTATAATGATCTGTTATAAGCGGATTATTTATTTATAAATAATTGAATATCAGTATTATATGTCAATATTAAGGAAATGAAGATTAGACTAAACGTGTATAATCTGTATCTTTTACCATATAAGTATATGATTAGGCTAATATATTTAAAGTTAAACTATTAAATATCAAATAATTATGTTATTATCAAGAACAATTAGTTTGTTCCATATTTATCTAGCAAATATTGAAGACTAGATTCTTCGTAAAAAACGATCCATTAAGCAATATAACCTATGTTATAAATATAACAACTTATATACAAGTAATTTGTTATAAATATATCATTATTATTGTATTACTGTTCGATTCTTATTTGTTATATTTGTATCAAAATTAAAATAATCCATTTACAAATGTTAGCACGCATTCAGCAATTAATGGTAGACAAAGGTTTGAATCTAAGCACCTTTGCCGATGAAATCGGGGTAAAACGAACGACAATGACACATACAATGTCGGGGCGTAATAACCCGAGCCTCGATATTGTGTCCAAAATATTGGAGCGTTATAATGACATTTCATCCGATTGGTTAATATTTGGACGCGGCGTAAAATATAAATCCAATGCACCCATTCAACAGGCTTTGTTCGAAGATATGCCTGTAACTGAAAAAGAAGCTATTCAAGTTGTTGCTCAAAACGGTGATATGAATGAAGCACTTCCTTCGACACCCCTACCTATACTTGGATTGCAATTAGACAATAATGTGCAAAAGAATTCAAAGCGCATTGACCGAATAATGATTTTCTATTCTGATAAGTCTTTCGAGACGTTCATTCCCGAAAATGAGGATAAAAAGTAGCCCTTTTTTCAATATTTAGAGTCTATATGCTCCTCTTTTGACTGTTTTTCGAGTATATTTGCACTCGAATTTGAAATTTGGAAAATCATGAGAAAAATAGTCTCGGATCTGACTATTGTGGAGAATGTTGCACTCAATGCAAACTACTTTTTACTAAAGTTAACTTCCGATCAAAAGTTACCAGATATGTTTCCCGGTCAATTCGTGGAACTTAAGGTTGAAAACTCACCAAGTACTTTTCTTCGTCGTCCAATTTCCATTAATTTTATTGATGAAAATAGCAATCAAATGTGGTTGTTAATTCAAATAGTTGGAGAAGGCACGCGTAAATTATCTCTTCTTCAGACTGGAGAAACTTTAAATATGATGTTTCCCCTGGGAAACTCGTTCACTATGCCTTCTGGAGGCTCAAAATCAGTCCTACTCGTTGGTGGCGGAGTTGGGACAGCGCCTATGTTATTTTTTGGTAAACAACTGAAAGAAAATGGAATTACACCCAACTTCTTACTAGGTGCTCGCTCTGAAAAGGATCTTCTCCAATTAGATGAATTTTCAAAATTCGGAAACCTATACACCACGACGGAAGATGGTTCGGCAGGTGAAAAAGGATATGTGACTCAACACTCAATCCTACAAAATCAAAAATTTGATTTTATTTATACTTGTGGTCCAAAACCAATGATGGTAGCAGTGGCCTCTTATGCTAAACGAAATGCCATCGAATGTGAGGTTTCGCTTGAGAATACAATGGCTTGTGGATTTGGCGTTTGTTTGTGTTGTGTTGAAAATACGGTAAATGGAAATGTCTGTGTCTGCACCGAAGGACCAGTTTTTAATATAAATGAGTTAACATGGCAGATTTAAGCGTAAAAATTGGTCAGTTGGAGTTGAAAAATCCAGTTATGACTGCTTCTGGTACGTTCGGTTTTGGGGAAGAATTTGCTGATTTCTTAGACCTCTCACTCTTGGGTGGCTATGTGGTTAAGGGTACAACATTTGAGCCACGTCAAGGAAATGCTTATCCTAGAATGGCAGAAACACCCGCTGGAATGTTGAACGCTGTTGGTTTACAGAATAAAGGGGTTCACTATTTTGCTGATATAATCTATCCGAGAATTAAAGATATCGACTCTCATTTAGTGGTAAATGTAAATGGTTCAACGATAGAAGATTATATAAAATGCACTGAAAAGGTCGCTGAATTAGACAGAGTTACGGCTATTGAGTTAAATATATCTTGCCCCAATGTAAAGCAAGGAGGAATGTCTTTTGGTGTTTGTGCTTCAAGTGCAGCAGAGGTTGTAAAAGCAGTTCGTAAGGTATATCCTAAAACATTGATTGTAAAACTATCACCTAATGTAACTGATATAACTGAGATAGCACGTGCAGCAGAGGCTGAGGGTGCTGATTCAGTTTCGTTAATCAATACTCTACTTGGCATGGCAATTGATGTTGAAAAGCAACGACCTTTGTTATCAACTGTTACTGGCGGGTTATCTGGCCCATGCGTAAAACCTGTCGCTCTAGCGATGGTTTGGAAAACATCAAGAGCTGTCAAAATTCCAGTAATTGGTATGGGAGGCATCATGAATTGGCAAGATGCAGTTGAATTTCTTCTTGCTGGAGCTACAGCAATTCAGGTCGGAACAGCTAATTTTATTGAGCCTGATGTCTGTCTAAAAGTGTTAGACGGATTGACTGATTATTTAGATAGACACGATTATTTGTCTGTTAATCAGATAATTGGTGGATTAAATATATAAATTTTAACTTTAAATGAAGTTAAAAATACATATAATATAAGATTGAGTAGAAAGTATTCTGCTCAATTTTTTTATCTTTGTAAATAAAATCAAAATTAACTATAAATTCACATTTTTAAACAAATTAAATATGAGAAAAATCACACTATTTTTCATTAGCCTTGTAATAGGATTGTATGTTTATGCTCAAGCTCCCTCAGGCTACTATACAACTGCTGAAGGGAAAAACAAAGCTGCTCTAAAAACAGCATTGTATGATAAAATAAAAGGACATACGGATAAAGGATATGATGGGCTTTACACTACTTACTTAACTTCAGATAATATTGCAGGTAAAGTATGGGATATGTATTCTGTTTGTGACTGGACTCATGGTCTAAAAAAATGTGGCAATTATTCAGTTGTGTGCGATTGTTATAATCGTGAACATTCAATTCCACAAAGCTGGTTTAATGAAGCAACACCAATGAAAAGTGATGCATTTCATGTTTATCCGACAGATGGAAAAGTGAACGGACAAAGAAATAATTATCCCTACGGAGAATGTAGCGGTGGCACAACACTGAGTAATGGCAAAGGAAAATTAGGAAGCAGTACATTTTCAGGTTATTCAGGTACTGTATTTGAACCAGATGATGAATACAAAGGCGACTTTGCTAGAACCTACTTTTATTTTTCTACACGTTATGAAAATATAATGACATCTATTGGAGGGGAGTCTTTCAATCAAACAGTATATCCAGCTTTATCTGCATGGAGTCAGAGTCTTTTTCTAAAATGGCACCGTCAAGACCCAGTAAGTCAAAAAGAATTGGATAGAAATAACGCTATATATGCAATTCAAAAGAATAGAAATCCATATATTGACTATCCAGAATTAGCTGAATATATTTGGGGTGATAAACAAAACGAAAACTTCACAACCTCAATTAAAGAGGTGCTGTATACCCCATCAATGTATTATAGTAATTCAGAATTAGTTATTGATGATATTTCCGTAGATGGAGAACTTTCAGTTTTCGATTTGCAAGGTCGTATAATTACGAAAACACCTATTTTCGCAGGTGCTAATAGAATTCACTTTCAGACAAAAAAAGTGTTTATTGCGGTTATAAACAGCAATAAAGGAATTTGTACAAAAAAAATAATGCCGCATTAAATCCAATTAAGTTTATTTCAACAAATCGGGGCGTAGTTTTTGTGTGCGATCAAATGATTGCTGCAACTGCCACTCCTCGATTTTTTGTTGATGACCAGAGAGTAGAATCTCAGGCACTTTCCATCCCTTATAGTCAGAAGGTCGTGTATAAACCGGAGCAGCAAGAAGATTATCCTGAAAAGAGTCTGAAAGCGCTGACTGTTCATCAGAAATAACACCAGGAATAACTCTAACTACTGCATCGCATATTATTGCAGCCGCCAATTCACCACCAGTCAAAACATAATCTCCGACCGATATCTCCTTCGTAATCAAGTGCTCACGTATTCTGAAATCAATACCTTTATAATGTCCACAAAGGATTATCAGATTCTTGTACATCGATAGAGAATTTGCCATTTTTTGATCAAACCTTTCACCATCAGGTGAAGTGAATATTACTTCATCATACTCTCGTTCTTCCTTCAACAGATTGATAATTAGATCAATAGGCTCAATCTGAAGAACCATTCCTGCAGATCCACCAAAAGGGTAATCATCAACTCGTCTATGTTTATCCAACGAATAATCTCTTAAATTATGGAGATGGATTTCTGCTAGTCCTTTATCTTGGGCTCGCTTTAGAATAGAGTGATTTAGCGGACTCTCAATCAATTCAGGTAATACAGTAATTATATCGATTCTCATTATTCTTTAGATTTAGTGCAAAAGTAACAAAATGAGGGTTAATCTACAATGATTTCAAGCTAATCAAGAGATTCGAATTGCTATTTTCGCGCTATTTTCATATATTTGCATCAATCGCGACCTATGGAAAGTATTAAAGAAAAAATAGAATCTCTTCGACAAGAGCTCCACAAACACAATCACAACTACTATGTTTTGAATGCTCCATTGATTTCGGATTATGAATTCGATCTGAAATTAAAGGAACTTGTTGAATTGGAGACTCAAAACCCTCAATATTTTGACAAAAACTCACCCACACTTCGTGTAGGTAGTGATGTTTCAAAATCGTTTAAGCAGTTTAATCATAAGTATCCAATGCTCTCTTTATCAAATACTTACTCAAAAGAAGAGGTATCTGAATTTTTTGATAGAGTACACAAATTGATAGAGAGCGAATTTGAGATTGTATGTGAATTGAAGTACGATGGTACCTCCATATCATTAACCTACATCAATGGAGAGTTGCATCAGGCTTTAACACGTGGTGATGGTGAAAAAGGTGACGATGTCACAGAAAATGTTAAAACAATTCGAACTATTCCATTGAAGCTACAAGGCACAAACTTCCCTTCTGAGTTTGAAATACGAGGCGAAATACTGATGTCGTGGGATGTATTTAACGGATTAAATAAAGAGCGTGAACTTGCTGAAGAACAACTGTTTGCAAATCCAAGAAATGCTGCATCTGGTACTCTTAAACTTCAAAATTCAGCAACTGTAGCAGAACGAAAATTGGATGCCTACCTATACTATATGTTAGGTGAAAATCTACCATCAGATCAACATCTTAAAAATCTGCAATTTGCTCAATCATGGGGATTTAAGATTTCGGGGGCCACTCGGTTATGTAAAACAATTGACGAAGTTTTCAATTTCATAGAGTATTGGGATTTAGAAAGGAAGAATTTGCCTGTAGCAACTGATGGTATCGTTTTGAAAGTAAATTCGCTTAAGCAGCAGGAAATGCTTGGGTTTACTGCTAAGTCCCCTCGGTGGGCTGTTGCTTATAAGTTCAAGGCCGAAGAAGCATCAACTCGCTTAAATTCAATAGATTATCAAGTAGGAAGAACTGGCACGGTTACACCGGTTGCAAATCTTGAGCCTATTTTACTTTCAGGCACAGTGGTCAAAAGAGCTTCTTTGCACAATTCCGATATTATTGAAGCACTTGATTTGCATCTGGGTGATTTTGTCTTTGTAGAAAAAGGAGGTGAAATTATCCCCAAAATTACCAGGGTTGACCTTAACTTTAGAGAACAAGCCGAAAATAAGATAAAATTTATAGAGTTTTGCCCTGAATGCCAGACTAAATTAGTCAGAATTGAAGGTGAAGCTGCACACTACTGCCCAAATGATCTTGGTTGCCCACCACAAATTAAGGGAAAAATAGAGCACTTCATCAGCCGGAAAGCAATGAATATCGATGGCTTAGGTAGTGAAACAATTGATCTCTTTTATAGGTTAGGTTACATTCATACTGTGGCTGATTTATACAAATTGGATAGAAATTTGATTTCAAGATTGGAACGATTTGGCACTAAATCAGCTGATAATCTGATGATTGGACTCGAAAAATCAAAAGAAGTTCCGTTCGAAAGAGTTTTGTTTGCATTGGGCATAAGGTATGTCGGGGAAACTGTTGCAAAAAAGCTTGCAAAGGCATTCAAAAACATCGATGCATTAGTTGATGCTCAAGAAAATGAGTTGGTGACTGTTGACGAGATTGGAGAACGAATTGCCCAAAGTGTGAAAAGCTATTTTTCAATCGAAAAACATCTTCAAATGATTGATGAGCTTAGAATTATTGGCCTGCAATTAGAGGTGAATAATACAAATAACCTGTTAATTTCTAACAGATTAGAAGGAAAATCGTTTGTGATAAGCGGCGTTTTTAATCTCCATTCAAGAGACCAATATAAAGATATAATAGAGCAAAATGGTGGAAAAAATGTTGGATCCGTTTCCGCAAAAACAGATTACATTCTTGCAGGAGATAACATGGGGCCATCTAAATTGGAAAAGGCACAAAAATTAGGTGTAAAAATTATTACTGAGAATGAGTTTCTAAATCTGATTAATTAGCCAATTTTATGCTTACTTACTTTATCAAAAAAGAGATTTTAGCCAATCTTAGAGCTTCGAAAAACCATAGAAATTTCACCGATTTCAGTGAGCTATCAAACGTTACAATAATTTATGAACTATCTGATTATAAGCAATCTATAGAGCTTAAATCAATATTATGTTTAGCTAATTGTAGCGTATCATTAGTTGGTTATAATGGAGATAAAAAGCGATTAATTCAAGGTGAGGAGGGATATCTATTTTCCTCCAATGAACTGACATTTCTTGGAAAGCCTAAAGAAGCCATTGTTGCTGAATTTAATCGGATTATAACGGGGAGCGATTTATTAATTGATATTACGAGAGGCAAATTTCTTCCAATTAATTACTTAATGTCTCAGAAGGGTGATGTATTAAAAGTTGGTTTAGAGGTTTCTGATTTCAAACTTTACGATTTTATACTAGAAGTTCCAAAAAATGTTGACAGCAAATTTCTTTGTCAGCAGATATTGTTTTATCTTCGCAAATTGAAAAGTAAACGACCAAGAATCGTTCCACAATTATGATACAACAAAAATTAAAAGGGATGGGAGTGGCCCTAATTACTCCATTTAAAGAGGATGAATCCATAGACTTTACGGCTTTGGGTAAATTGGTTGATTTTCAGCTTCGAAACGAAACCGATTATTTAGTGGTACTTGGCACGACTGCTGAGACTCCGACTTTGACTGAAGGAGAAAAAAAAGAGATCACAAAATTTGTAGTTAATAGAGTAAATGGTAAAATACCTGTTGTATTGGGTGTAGGTGGCAATTGCACTAAGTCTGTAGTGGAACAATTAAAAACGACTGATTTTGATGGAATAGATGCGGTTTTATCGGTTGTTCCTTACTATAATAAACCCACGCAAGAGGGTATATATCAGCACTATAGCAAAGTTTCAGAAGCGACAAAAATTCCAATTATATTATATAATGTTCCGGGACGAACTGGCGTAAATATGACGGCCGAGACGACACTTCGCATTGCAAGAAACTTCCAAAACGTAGTTGCAATAAAAGAAGCATCAGGTAATATTACACAAATGGATGAAATCATCAAATCGAAACCAAAAGATTTTATGGTGATATCTGGTGATGATGGAATTACTTTCCCTCTTATAACGTTAGGGGCGGTTGGTGTAATTTCTGTTATTGGTAATGCTTTTCCAAAAGAGTTTAGTAAAATGGTGCGACTTGCCTTAAATGGAGATTATGCAAGTGCATTACAAATTCATCATAAATTTACAGAACTGATTGATTTACTTTTTGTGGATGGAAATCCAGCTGGAGTTAAAACAATGTTACACACAATGGGTTACATAGAAAACTATTTGAGATTGCCTTTGGTTCCAACTCGAATGACCACATACGAAAAAATTCGGGCTGTGCTTCAAGATTTGAATATCAAGTGTTAGAATAATTAAAGTCCGATTGATTTCGGACTTTTTTATTTGGGGATCAGTGTTTGAAAAAAATATGATGTTATTTGTTATATAATTACTATTATGTTAAATATAAAATATAACATCTTCTATTTCAGCGTTATTGAATTGAATTTATCAATATGATTGAATAATGAGATAACTCCTACTATAATACCTTTCAATTCAGAAAAATGAAAAAATATAATTTTGATGAAATCGTAGATCGTAAAGGAACATCCACCTATAAAGTTGATCTACTAAAAGCAAGATTTGGCGCTGATGAATTAATTCCATTGTGGGTAGCCGATATGGATTTTAAAAGTCCTGATTTTATAATCGATGCAATTCGTCAACGTGCTCAGCACGAGGTGCTTGGTTATACGGTAAGAAATGCTGATTTTTTTCAGCCGATTGTAAAGTGGTTAAAAAATCGTCATCAGTGCGAAGTCGATTCGAGTTGGTTGGGTTTTAGTCCAGGAATACTACCGGCCATTGTTGTGGCGATTCGGGCATTTACTAATCCAGGTGATAAGATTGTAATTCAACCTCCAATTTATCCCCCATTTATGAGTATGATTACAAACAATGATAGAGAAATTGTTTATAATCAACTTGTTATGGATGATGGTCAATATAAAATGGACTTCGATTCTCTCGAAAATTCAATTGATGAGAAAACAAAGATGCTATTGTTGTGTAGTCCACACAATCCTGGTGGACGTATCTGGAGTAAAGAGGAACTTTACAAATTAGCTGAAATATGCCACAGGAAAAGTGTCTTGATTGTTTCTGACGAAATTCATGCTGATTTGGCACACTCTGGACACAAGCACCTCCTCTTCCCTACTGTCTCTGATTTTGCTATTAACAATAGTATTACTTTGATTGCACCAAGCAAAACATTCAATATTGCAGGCTTAGTTTCCGCCACTTATTTAATACCTAATAAAGATATAAGATTTAGATTTCAAAAACAGATAGAAGCATCTGAGATTGCGAGTGGTAATATTTTTGCATATACAGCATTAAGATCAGCTTATGAAAATGGAGAGGATTGGCTTAATCAAATGTTGGCATATATTCAAGGAAATATTGATTATATTTATCACTATTTTAACGACAATCTGCCACAGATAAAGGTTATTCTTCCTGAAGCATCTTTCTTAATATGGCTGGATTTCAGCAAATTAGGTATATCAGATAGAGAAATACGACGAATTCTGATCGAAGAGTGCAAGTTAGCACTAAATGATGGACCCAGCTTTGGACCTGGTGGAGAAGGCTATCAACGTATCAATATTGGGTGCTCAAGACTAATTCTCGAAGAAGCAATGAAAAGGATGAAATTAGCTTTTTCTAAATATATATAATAAAAAAAATCCTGTTCAATAATTATTGAACAGGATTTTTTTATGCAAGAGCTTGTTTTATATCATTCAGTAAATCGTTTGGATCTTCCAAACCAATTGACAAGCGAATATCTCTATCATCTATTCCCATTTGCGCACGTACTTCGGCAGTATAATTACCATATATAGTAGATGCGGGGTGAATAATTAATGTTCGATTGTCAAATAAATTTGTTGCACGTTTTATAAACTTAAGTCGATTTAAGAAGGTGAAACATGCTTCTTTAGATTCAAGTCGAAATGTCAACATTGAACTTGGATTCTTACCAAATTGTGCGAGACTTATTGCATAAAATTGATTTGAATCAAATCCGGTATAATTGACAGATTGGATTTCTCTGATTGATAAAAGACTATGAGCTACAAAATTGCAAGATTCAGATGAGCGCTTGTATCGGATTTCCATCGTTTCTAAACCCAATGATTGCATATTTGCGGAGTGTGCAGACATATATGATCCCATAGTTCGATGTATCTCTTTCCGAAGTTTCATGGTGAAAGCTTTTTCTCCAAATTGCTGAGCCATCGGAGCAATCTTTTTCGATTTGCTCCAATCAAATTGTCCATGATCGATGATTAAACCGCCTAGACTCGTTCCTCCACCCGAAATATATTTGGTGCTAGATACGATCTCAATATCAACGCCAAACTGGCCCGCATTAAAACATACAAAAGGTACGACAGTCGTATCTGCCACCAATGGAACTCCTTTATTATGAGCTATTTGAGCAAGTTCTGAAATATTTGCCACTTCTAAATGAGGATTAGTTAAAACCTCGAGAAAGAGCGCGCAAGTGTGTTCATCAATAGCCTCATCAACGGCTTTAAGGTCAAGCAAATCAACAAATCGAACCTCTACATTAAAGGGTGCTAGTGTATTTTTGAAAAAGCCGAAGGTGTTGCCAAAAAGGTGAGCCGATGTCACAATGTTACTGCCGGCTGAAGCCAACTCGATAAAAGTGCTTGAAATTGCAGCCATACCTGAATTTACGGCCATCACCCCGATTGCACCAGTGATTTCTGCAACTCGTCTCTCAAATCCTTCAACTGTCGGGTTTGCAATTCTGGAGTAAGCAGGTGCTGCATCTACGCTTGTAAATGCAATTGCCATATCTTCTGCAGTCTTAAATTCAAATGCAACATTCTCGTATATAGGTATTTGCAATGAATTGTAAGCATCTTGACGAGCATACTCTGTATGTATAATTCTAGTGGTGAATCCTTTTTTAAGTTCTGATTTATCAGTTTTCATCTTGCTTGATTCGAAATTTATTTAATAATTATCATCGTGGCTCCAAAACCATATTCTCTGAAAGAAGCATCTTGGAACTGACATGATTTGTATTTTTGCTTTAATTCATCGAGAATTGCCTTTCGTAAGACGCCCTCCCCTTTTCCGTGTATAAAAACTACCTTTTTGCCTTTATTTTTGAGATTTTCATTCATGACAGAACGAAATTTGTCCAGCTGAACTTGAAGAATTTCAGAATTATTCATACCTG
Source organism: Bacteroidales bacterium (assembly GCA_049315325.1). Taxonomy (GTDB): domain Bacteria; phylum Bacteroidota; class Bacteroidia; order Bacteroidales; family UBA7332; genus CAXXIC01. The sequence goes on along the minus strand of JBMOKJ010000008.1, from coordinate 78,217 downwards.
AAGTTGAGTCAAGCAATTGAGAAGCGTGTAAATCGATTTCTAAAACATTTGTTGTTATAACTTCTCTATTTTGTTGTTTTACAGGGAGTTTAAAGTCACCCTTAGAGCTTAAGGCATGTAATAGTTCGTTTGAATTGATCGAAATTTGCTGAATCGCTTTGTCTTTCTTAACAATGTAAAGCAACATTGCCTTATCTTCGAAATAGTCGTTTTCTTGGAAACTATGTAGCTTATAGAATTTAACCGCGTCAATTCGGAATTCTACTGAAATAGATTCTTTTAAATCAAATAATTTATTTCGTTTGTATGCTAATAATTGCACACAAATATGTTCGATGTCATTTAAATTGAGTTTCGATATCTCCTCTATAAACAATTGTTGATTTGGTTCAACTATAGCTGAATGGCGAAGAATCCAACCCTTTCCTTGCAAACTTAAATAATTAAATTGCAAGAAATAATTGCTATCATTTACTAAGAAAAGTTCATAATCAGTAGTTTGAATATTCTTTTCATCCATTGGGAGAAAAGCCAAAGCCACGTTCATTTCATCGCCATTTTTTGTTTCAACAATCTGTTGAGCAGGCATAACGGAATTGGATTTTTCCGTCTTACGAGACTCGGTTTGCGATGGGGTCGAATTTCTAACAGGCTCAATAACAACACATTCTTTTATCAAAACAGGTGTTTCAAAACCGTCTTCCTCTTCTACAGCAACCAGTTCTTTGCTGATGAAACGCTTGATTGTTCCACCGCCAACTGAATTTAGAAAACGTACTTTATCACCAATTTTTAGAATCATTTTGAATAAAATATTTATGTAAGTACAAAGGTAGGTTAATCTTCGTAGTTAAACCAACTATTATGCCATGAAAATTGCCAGATTGGACATACTATATAGAAAATTAGTGTTATTTTTGTATAGTAGTCAAACCATTAATTGCTTACAGTATGGAAAAGAAACTTAGAAGATCAAACGATAAACTGATTGCTGGAGTTTGCGGCGGATTAGCCGAATATTTTGATATCGATTCAACATGGGTAAGAATTGGATATGCTTTACTTTCAATTTTCTCAGCTGGCTTTCCAGGATTGTTAATCTACATTGTGCTTTGGTTTGCTATGCCAAAAGTTAATTAATGGATTTTAAAATTGTTTCTCCTTATAAGCCCACAGGTGACCAACCTGAGGCAATTGAGCAACTCACAAAAGGAGTTCACGATGGCTACCTGAATCAAACTCTGCTTGGAGTTACCGGTTCGGGTAAGACTTTTACTATCGCAAATATTATTGAGCGAGTTCAGAAACCAACGCTTATTTTAAGTCATAACAAGACTTTAGCAGCTCAGTTGTATGGCGAATTTAAAAGTTTCTTTCCAGATAATGCTGTAGAATATTTCGTTTCATATTATGATTACTATCAACCAGAAGCCTACTTGCCAACATCTGACACTTACATTGAGAAGGACTTGGCAATTAATCAAGAGTTAGAGAAACTAAGATTATCGACTACCTCTGCCCTACTCTCTGGTCGGAATGATGTTTTAGTGGTATCATCTGTCTCTTGTTTATTTGGTATTGGTAATCCCGAAGATTTTCACAGCAATGTGATTTCGATTCATTCAGGACAGAAAATAACTCGAAACGTTTTTCTACGTTCATTAGTAGATAGCCTTTACGCTCGAAATGAAGTTGATTTACAGAACGGTAATTTCAGAGTAAAAGGCGATACAATTGATATATTTCTTGCCTATTCGGATGTGATTGTTCGTGTCATATTTTGGGGTGATGAAATTGAGGCTATTGAAACGGTTGATCCAATTAGTGGCATGACCACCTCATTTATAGACAATTACAATATTTATCCAGCGAATCTGTTTGTAACCACCAAAGAACGACTCAATAGAGCAATTGGCGAAATAGAGTTGGATTTAGGCAAACAGGTTGAATTTTTCAATTCGATTGGAAAAGAGTACGAAGCCAAACGAATTTATGAACGAGTAACATTTGACCTAGAAATGATTCGCGAAGTCGGGCATTGTTCGGGTATCGAGAATTATTCACGCTATTTTGATGGACGATTGCCTGGAACTCGCCCCTTTTGCTTATTAGACTATTTCCCTAAAAATTTCCTTGTTGTAATTGATGAAAGTCACGTCACCATTCCACAAATTCGAGGAATGTATGGCGGCGATAATTCACGTAAACGCAATCTGGTAGAGTACGGTTTTCGTCTTCCTGCAGCAATTGATAACCGACCACTACGGTTCGAAGAGTTTGAAGAAGTTGTAAATCAAACTATATATGTGAGTGCTACACCTGCTGATTATGAGCTAAATAAGTCGGAAGGCATTGTTGTAGAACAAGTTATACGTCCAACAGGGTTGTTGGATCCGATTATTGAGGTACGCCCAAGTTTGAATCAAATTGACGATTTGATGGAGGAAATACAGCAACGGGTTGAACTAGATGAGCGAGTGCTGATAACGACTCTGACCAAACGAATGGCAGAAGAGCTAAATAGCTACCTCCTTCGATTGAATTTCCGCTGCAATTATATCCATTCTGACGTCGATACGCTCGATCGTGTTCGTATTTTAGAGGAGTTGCGAAATGGAATTCACGATGTATTGATTGGCGTTAATCTATTGAGAGAAGGGCTCGATTTACCGGAAGTTTCGTTAGTAGCTATTCTTGATGCTGATAAGGAAGGGTTCCTTCGCTCCCATCGCTCCTTAACTCAAACAGCTGGTCGAGCTGCACGTAATTTGAATGGGAAAGTGATTATGTATGCAGACAAAATCACCGAAAGTATGCGAAAAACCATCGATGAAACAAATCGAAGAAGAGATAAACAGCTGAAATACAATGAGATTAATGGAATAACGCCCCAAGCGATTGTTAAATCTAAGAACTCAATTTTGGGAGAAGAATTCTCTAAATCGCATCCTAATGTTTATGTGGAAAGAGAATCTTCGTCAACAGTTGCTGCAGACCCTATTATTAAATATATGAGTCTACCTCAACTTGAGAAATCCATTGAAAAAACTCGCAAGATGATGCAAGAAGCAGCAAAGAAACTTGAATTTATGGAGGCCGCTCAATACCGCGATGAACTTATTAAACTACAAGACTTTCTGAAGGCCAAATTTGGATAGAAAAAATAAGTTTATATATATTAAACTTATTGTGCCAAATTGCGTCAAATAATAAATAACAAAATTTTTAGATGATTCTCCACAAGCATAACCTCTTCATCCTCTTACTTATCTTTTTTTCTATTTCGACGATTAGAAGTCAAAGCTATTCAGTAATTGGTCGTATTGTTGAATCTGCCAATAAACAGCCTCTGCAGCAGGTTACTATTCGAATCTACAAAAACCAAAAGGATTCACTTTTTGTAGGTGGAACTACCTCCGATAAGAATGGATTTTTCTCTTTCAAAAACACTCAGATTGGCAAGTTTTTCATCCGTATCGAATATATGGGTTATAAAAAACAATTCAAAAACTTCGAATTTAAGTCTGAATCGAAAGGTATTGACGTTGGTACTATAACTTTGATTCAAAGCAATATAAATCTATCAGAAGCCGTAGTTGTAGGTCGATTGCCGGAAGTTGTGGTAAAGCAAGATACGCTCGAATACAATCCTGAAGCTTATAAACTGCAACCAGGAAGCGTTGTGGAGGATATGCTAAAACGGATGTCTGGCGTTGAAATCGATACTGAAGGCAAAATAAAGGTGGCAGGCAAAGAAGTGAAAAAAGTTTTTGTGGATGGTAAAGAGTTTTTCGGGAATGATCCTACGGTCGCGACCAAGAATTTTACTACAGATATGATTGAACGTATTCAGGTAATAGACAAGAAATCAGATTTAACCTTACTTACTGGCATTGACGATGGAGAAGAGGAAACCGTTATTAACCTGACCATTAAAAAAGGAATGAAAAAAGGGTGGATGGCTAATTTGCAAGGCGGTTTAGGTAAAGAGGTGATTGCAAACAGTGTAAATGGAACCCGTTATGAATCGAATGCTTTAATTAACCGATTTTTTGGTGAAAGTCAGTTTTCTGTAATTGCAAATGGGAATAATACGAATAATCAAGGCTCGCGAGATTGGGGCTCAGGATTCAACTCTCAAATGGGGTTGAAAGGAGGTCGTTCTTTAGGAGGAAACAATAGTGGAATCACAACTTCCAATGTTGTTGGAGTCAATGGAGCTTTCGCAATAAATGATAAATTGAAAATAGGTGGAAACATCATGTTTAATAGCTCTGATAACTTTGTTTCTCAAACTACGAATCGAAAAAACTTACTAAAGGATAGTGTTTCTTTCAACAAAACGCGTTCTGAAAATCAATACAATAGCGACAACTTTAGCACTGCCTTCAAAATAGAATATAAACCTGATTCTGCTTGGACATTTATTTTCACACCTACGATATCTGTCAATAAATCAAATAGTTATAATAATGATACAACTGCATTGCTAGCCGGAATTAAGCAAGACTCAATAAATAGCACAAATAAACATTCATTCAATAAAAACATTGGACTCAGTTTGAATAGTCGATTTGATATTTCGTATCAGTTTAAAACAAAAGGTCGAAGACTTAGTTTTAGTATCGAAGGAGGTCATAATGAAGGCGATGGTTTCGGGACAATTTATGCAAATACAATCTACCAACAAAGAGGATACAGTAGATTGCAAGATCAACAAATAGTTAATAAGTCATCCAACAACAGTTTTCGGTTTTACACAACCTACGTTGAACCAATTGGCACGAACAATTTTCTACAATTCTCTTATTCCTTAAAAACAAATTACAGTTATTCAGATAAATTTTCTTACAATCACAATCAAGATCACAATCTCAAAGAATATACAATTTTAGACAGTGTATACAGTAAAAGCCTAGAAAACTCATACATTAACCAGCAAATTGGGACAAGTTTGCGAGCTGTTCGCGAAAAATACAGCTATACGGTCGGAATAGAATTAACACCATCTGTAACTCACAGTAAAACTTTTCTTCTCGATTCAATCTTTAGCTACAGACCTAGTCATTCAGTCATCAATTATGCCCCAAATCTTGAATACAATTATCGATTCGACAGATCACACAATCTAAGAATTAACTATCGCGGACAATCAAAACAACCTTCGATTTCGCAACTTGACCCTTCAAAAAGCCAATCAAGCTCGACAAGCATCACAAAAGGAAATCCTGATTTGCTGCCTACATTCAATAATAACTTGACAATCAGGTACACAGGAAATAACAAAGAAACTCAACGTTCACTGATGGCAACGATTCAATGTCAGTATATTGTTAATTCGATTATTAACAAGACTTCTTATGATGCTGATGGAAATAGATTGACCGAATATGTGAATGAAAATGGAGAATGGAATAGCTCTCTAGCTTTGATGTATAATACGCCAATTGGAGGATCAAAATTTCAGATAAATAACTATTATACAGGATCTTACAACAATCAAATTGGGTACTCAGCATATAGGACAAATGGATCAGCATCATTACCGCTCAAAAATAAATCGAACACGTTAAGCTTAAACGATAACTTCGGAATAATCTATCGCAATGCTTGGCTGTATTCACAATTGAGAGGCAGTGTCAAATATGCAAAATCAAGAAATAGTTTGGCTTCTTTGCAAGACAATGAGACAATGACAAATAGTATATCTTATAATGCCCAATTTACCTTACCGTACGGTCTATCGCTATCTTCAGACATTAAATATTCGGAGAATAGAGGTTTTAGTGCTGGATTCGACAAAAACGAAACTATCTGGAATGCTGAATTAAGCAAAACAATATTTGCGAAAAACCAAGGTACATTACGGCTAAAGATTTTTGATATTCTGCGTCAACAGTTAAATTATAGTTGGGTTTCGAATGCCCAATATGTGCAAGACAGCCAATTCAATACGTTATCTTCCTATTTTATGCTGTTCTTCAATTATAGATTCAATTCGGTAGGTGCTGGTCAGCGAAATTCACGTAGGGGTGAATTTCATCGTCGAGATAGCGAAAACGAAGGTGGAGAGTTTAGAAGAGGTGATTCGTTCTAGAATAAGTATATCTCTGAAGGGGTAGTTCTCTTTAAAACTGTAAGGTGCAAATCTCTGCCAACCTTAATATTTTTCTCAGACAACTTTCCTTCGACTGTTTTAAATGCCAATTCTGGGTGGTTGTTATCTTGACTAAGGTGACACAAAAAGAGGTGTTGAAGCTTTTCTTGGTAATTATTGGCAATGAATTCGGCCGTATCGTGATTTGCCATGTGACCATATCCGCTCGAAACACGCTCCTTTAACACCGGTGAATAGCGTCCATTCCAAAGCATCTCGTGGTCGTAGTTTGCCTCTAAAACTAGGTAATCCGCTTGAATCAAATAGTGCGCAACTGACTCTGGAATATGTCCCAAATCAGTAGCAAAAACAAATCTAATATCCTTGTATTCAAATAAATAACCGACATTATCGGTACCATCGTGAGGCACTTCGAATGGTGTGATTTTAAAGTCACGTAACTCAACTATTTCATTTTTTGAAACTATCCGCTTGGACGAATAGATTTTCTCAGTCATGGAGTAATTCCTGTTCATCCCACTGTGAATATCTTCGGTCGTGAAGACTGGAATATAGTACTTTTCACCAATAACACCTGCAGATTTGATGTGGTCGGCGTGATCGTGAGTTACGAATAGTGCAATTACATTTTCAAATGGAATATCCTTCTCTTTCAATGCCTTTTTTATGGTACGAACACCAATACCAGCATCAATCAATATCCCATATTCAGAGTTTCCAAGATAGTAGCAGTTTCCACTACTCCCACTTGCAAGGCTTAAAAATTTTAATCTCATTTGTTTAAAGCTTTGCAGCCAATATTTATCAGGTTTTACTTTCGATGAAACCGTTTTAAGCTAACACTATCAAGACTTAAATAGGTTTCATTTTCGTGGTAAAATCCAGCGATTATGAAATTTATTCGTTTTGTAGAATCGGATGCTATTTTAATTGAAAATCGCTTAGATTCATTTAGCTTTTCGACGACAGTTTTACTCGTTTCATCCTGATATCCAATGGTTAAAACCATACGTGGCAATTGTCCTATACTTTTTTTGAACAGCTTTATCTTTGCTTTAAACACAAGGGAATCGCCAACAATGAATCCATCATTAGCACGTATTTCGGTGAAAATATTTCCAATCAATGGCAATCCAGAAAAATAAAGGTGTGACGATTTTTTCCACATTTCAAGTGAATCGCCTTTAGCAATATCGGTGACAGTATTACCATCCGAATTTTCAAGTTTCAACTTTGACTCTTCCTTTTGAAGGCGCACTAAAACCTTTTCGTAAATCTTCGCATATTTATCCAGATGCTCCGTGTACCAGCTTAATGACGCATCGTATTCTTGCTTACTTACGTCGTATTTCTTCAAAACAGATTTTAAATATATTTCTTTAGCATTCATCTCATAAATAGTGGTCAATTCAGTATCAGAAAGCCCTTCACCAAGGTATGAATCAAACAATATATTTTCCATTGTCTTTTCAGACACAACACCATCCGGCACTTTTGTACAGTTTGAGAACAAGAGTGACACAAAAATTAATACTATGTATTTCAGTGTATTATACATAAATTATTCAACTGTAGGTTTCTCTGAAATATGCGACAATTCGTTTCTGTAGAATAAAATAACCAATATGACACCAACAGAAATTGAGGCATCTGCCACATTAAAAATGTATCGAAAAAACACAAAATCTTGACCACCAACAAATGGAATCCATTGTGGCAAATTCGTTTCGAAAAATGGGAAATAGAACATATCCACAACTTTTCCGTAAAGAAACTGCGCATAACCACCACCGACAGGAAAAAGAGTAGCAATTTGACCGTTACTGTGATCAAAGATTATTCCATAAAACAGACCGTCAAAGATATTCCCAGCAGCACCTGCCAAAATCATCGATAAGCAAATGATGTAACCAAAGCGAAAATTTTGTTGAATCACTTTCAGAATATATCTGGCAATAAAAAAGACAGCAACTATTCTAAAAAGTGAAAGAAAGAGCTTACTGAAAAGCTCCATTCCCATTGCCATACCGTTGTTTTCGGTAAACAATATATAGAACCACGAGGTTACTTCAACCGATTCGTGGAGCTGAAAATGTGTTTTTACCCAGATTTTAACTATCTGGTCAATCAAGATAATACCTAAAATAATGAACAGCGATTTCTGCCCTACTGATACTTTCATGTGTTGATAATTGAATTCTTAAAAATCAAATGCAATTCATCTCGCGGAAGCGAAGCAACCTTCATCTGAATAATTGCATCAAAAAACGATTCGACAATGAAGAAATATTGGTCTCATTGTCGAATCGCATTATCGTTGAATAGATTTTCTATTTTTGTAGATTTTTCGCATCAATACTCAATGTAGCATGAGGAACAGCGCGAAGTCTTTCTTTTGGAATCAATGTGCCTGTTTCTCGACAAATTCCATAAGTCTTATTTTCTATGCGAACCAACGCAGCCTGTAGATGCTGAATAAATTTCATTTGACGTTGAGCCAAGCGACCTGCCTCTTCTTTAGAAAGTGTAGCTGCGCCCTCTTCCAAAACTTTAAACGTAGGCGAAGTATCGCTTATATCGTTTCCATCAGAATTCATAATAGAAGATTTCAGCAAATCATAGTCACGATTTGCTTTTTCAAGTTTGTCAAGAATAATCTCTTTAAATTCTTGCAATTCTTCGTCTGAATATCTCGTTTTTTCTGACATAATGCGTGTGTATTAAATTGGTTACAAAAACTGCATCTATTAAATGCGAAGATATATATTTATTTGATAAAAACAATAGTCAAAAAGCTGTTTTTATGATTTTGTTACACTCACTAAGAGTGTAAAATCTTCGAAAATCATTTCAATACCATCTGTCACAGTATCAACCATCTCTATCTTGTTAGCTAACACCTGATTAGCAATATAATCGGCATAATCAGCTATTGCATCATTAATCTCAATATGGCGTGTAAGCTTCACCAAAATCTTGTCGGTTATCTCAAAACCACTCGATTTTCGGATATTCTGAATTCGATTCACAAGTTCGCGGGCGATTCCTTCTTTCTTGAGTTCCTCTGTTACTGTCACATCCAATGCAACGGTCAATTTGCCCTCATTAGCAACGAGCCAACCTGGTATATCTTCCGAAATAATATCGACATCAGATGTCTCAATTTCAGCAAGTTGACCATCAACATTTAAATTGTATTTTCCAGCTTGTTCAAATTCTTGAATGGCTGATTGATCCATTTCGGCTATTGCCACGGCAAGTTGTTTCATAATTTTACCGTGTTTTGGTCCCAGTTTTTTGAAATCGGGTTTGATACGTTTCACCAAAATTCCAGCAGTATTCTCCACAAAATTGAGCTCTTTGACATTCACTTCACTCAAAATCAGAGATTTAATAGCTTCAATATTGGAGCGAACCGATTCTTCCATGACAGGCAACATAATAGCAGAGAGTGGTTGACGCACCTTGATATTGACTTTCTTACGTAAAGCCAAAACCATAGACGAAATATCTTGTGCCAATTGCATTCTAACCTCTAAAGTACTATCAATCAATGAACTGTTGCAAGTTGCAAAATCAGCCAAATGAACCGAAACAACTGAATCTTTTCCTGAAACAGAAATCAAATCACAATACAACTTATCGGCATAGAATGGCGCAATTGGAGCCATTAGTTTAGCAACTGTCTCAAGGCAAGTGTAAAGAGTTTGGTATGCCGCAATTTTGTCTTTGCCATATTCTCCACCCCAAAAACGCTTCCTATTTAGTCGCACGTACCAATTACTCAGATTATCGTTCACGAAGTCAGAAATTGCTCTTCCAGCCTTCGTTGGCTCGTAAGTGGCATAATATTCATCTACATCCCTCACTAATGTATTGAGCAATGATATCACCCAACGATCAATCTCTGGGCGTTCATCTACAGGAATTTCCGCCTCGTTGAATGAGAATCCATCCACATTGGCATAAAGCGAAAAGAAAGAATAGGTATTGTAGAGCGTGCCGAAGAACTTACGGCGAACCTCTTCGATTCCTTCAACGTCAAATTTCAAATTGTCCCACGGTGAAGCGTTTGTAATCATATACCAACGCAATGGATCGGAACCGTATTTATCAATCGTGATGAACGGATCGACGGCATTTCCGAGTCGTTTCGACATTTTATTGCCATTTTTATCCAATACTAATCCATTGGAAACCACTGTTTTGAAAGAAACGCTATCGAAAATCATGGTAGAAATGGCGTGCAAAGTAAAGAACCATCCACGTGTTTGATCCACTCCTTCAGCAATAAAATCGGCAGGAAAAAGATTTCCAGACTCAATTAATTCTTTATTCTCGAACGGATAATGCGCTTGTGCATAAGGCATTGCACCTGAATCGAACCAAACATCAATTAAATCGAGTTCACGCTTCATGGGTTTTCCGGTGGGAGAAACAAGCGTGATGTCGTCTACAAAAGGACGATGCAAGTCAATTTTATTGTAATTTTCAGCTGAATTGTCTCCAACAACAAACGTTGCAAATGGATTTTCGCTGATAAAACCAGCTGCTACAGATTTTTCAATTTCGGTGTAGAGTTCTTCCACCGAACCGATACAAATCTCTTCTGTTCCATCTTCGCTACGCCAGATTGGTAGTGGTGTTCCCCAATAACGACTGCGCGACAAATTCCAATCTTGCAGATTCTCGAGCCATTTGCCGAAACGACCTGTTCCTGTCGATTGCGGTTTCCAATTGATGGTCTCGTTGAGCTCCATAAGTCGTTCACGACAAGCTGTAGTTCGGATAAACCAACTATCTAAAGGATAGTACAATACGGGCTTATCTGTACGCCAGCAATGCGGATAGTTGTGGACGTGCTTCTCAATTTTAAACGCTTTGTTTTGCTGTTTCAACATCACACAGATATCAACATCTAAAGTGGTATCATCCTCAGTCAAATTAGCATCATAAGCATTTTTTACAAAACAACCTGAATACTCTTTATAGAGTTCTACGTTTACGTTATGTCTTACAAAATCGGCATCCAATTCGTCAACCAAGTAGAATTTTCCCGACAAATCGACCATTGGACGGTTGTTCCCATCTTTATCAATCAACATCAATGGAGGTATACCGTGCGCTTTGGCTACTCGATCATCGTCGGCACCAAAGGTTGGAGCGATATGAACAATACCCGTTCCGTCTTCAGTAGTTACAAAATCACCGCTGATTACACGAAATGCATCTGCACCTGGGTTCATCCAAGGAATTAACTGTTCATAAGCAATACCTTCTAAATCAAATCCTTTATACTCAAGAACGACTTGGTATGGAATAAGTTTATCTCCAGATTTATAATCAGAAAGTGCTAATTCAGTAGCCTTCGGATTGAACAGCGAGGAGACAAGATTTTTCGCCATTACAATTGTTTCAGGTATACCAGTATACGGATTGTAAGTCTGAATAGCGACATAATCTATGTTTGGTCCAACACAAAGAGCGGTATTAGAAGGCAGTGTCCACGGCGTTGTGGTCCAAGCAAGGAAATAAACTTCACCCCACTCTTGGTCCAGTTTAAGTTTCGAAACATCGGACGACTTCACTTTAAACTGAGCGACACAAGTGGTGTCTTTCACATCTTTGTAGCAGCCTGGTTGATTCAGCTCGTGTGAGCTCAAGCCTGTTCCTGCTGCCGGAGAATATGGCTGAATGGTGTACCCTTTATAAAGTAAATCTTTGTTATATAGTTGTTTAAGCAAATACCAAAGCGTCTCGATGTAGCGATTGTCGTAGGTGATGTATGGATCATTCATATCTACCCAATAGCCCATCTGATGGGTCAGATCCTCCCATTCTTTGGTGTATTTCATTACATCTTTGCGACACGCAGCATTGTATTCTGCCACTGTTATCTTTTTGCCAATGTCCTCTTTGGTGATTCCAAGCGCCTTTTCAACTCCTAATTCAACTGGGAGTCCGTGTGTATCCCAACCCGCTTTACGCTTAACGTGGAAGCCTTTCATCGTTTTGTAACGACAAAAAATATCTTTAATCGATCGCGCCATTACGTGGTGAATACCTGGCATTCCGTTTGCCGATGGTGGCCCTTCATAGAATACAAAAGAGGGATGTCCTTCTCGAGCTTTTAAACTCGTATGAAACACATCGTTATCATCCCATTTCTTCAACACTTCTTTATTGATTTCTGACAAATCAAAACGGGTGTATTCAGCAAATTTCTTTGAATTACTCATCTAGATAAAGTTGACTTTTTTATGCAATTTTTCCCTTTTCTGAAAGAGATTGCGAAATTAATCATTTTTTTCGGAATTTAGAAAAGAGAATGTACGCAGAAAAGTGGGAAAATGACCTTTGCACTACTACTCTTTCTTTGCAGGCGTTTCGTTGATTCGTTTTTTGAACAAATCAAGCAGATTGTTGAAGTCTTTTTTATACATGAATCCCAACCCCTGTGTAGTGAGTGACGATTTGATGTAGTAGAATCTATCGTTCGTCCGATTAAATCCTTTCAAACGATAATCACCGCTTTTGGTAAGTTTCCATTCGAAATCAAAATCACCGATGAATGTTGCTTTGTTCGACACATTGTCTCGGTATCCAAAATTGCCATTAACGAGCAACCTGTTGTTGAGCAACTGACTTGAAAGTGCCACTTCAACCTCCATATTGGTGTATGCCGTATTATCAAGTTTTACATTTGTTCCGATATTGACTTTGTCGGTCAGCTGCGACACCAAATTATTGAACTGAGACGATAAGGTTGCAGATGCCAATGACGATAACTGGTTGGCGCGTTGCAATCCATTATTCAGGTAATCGGGTGTATAAAAGCGATTTATGGTCATCAGATAAACCACTTGTCGAGCCATCATATCGTCGGTATTCACGATGCTTCGCACACGTCGATTTACCTCTTCGTTGTTATTCGGAAAGTTCAAATCAAACTTGAGGTCAGGTTTTTTCATATCACCTGTTATGTCGAGCAAACATTGTACTTGAGTATTGGTACGACTGAGGTTCTGATCGGTAGAAAATGACTCATCAAGATCTGTTAAATCAGCGGTAGTTGTGTATATCGCTTTTAGTCCTAATTCTGCCGTGTAAGGGTCGCCTCTAAATGTGACAGTACTCCCCTCTTTTATTGCAAAACGTTTTTTTATAAAGTTCTGAAGGCTAAAATTATAGACCCCTCTTTCGATAGTATAAGTTCCATATATTTGAGCATCTTTTTTGTTGTTGTACGACACACGTAAATTCCCGTTTCCATTAGTTTCGATTACATCACCTGTGGTCGGGTCCATCACTAAATTTAGATTTGCAGTCGGCGTAATGTCGACCAAAAGATTTATATTCAGTTCATTCGATGAGGATGAAGGTTTATCTGAAAGGATTGCCAACTTTTTACGAAACTCTTCTTCGTCTGCTTTCTGCAATTCCAACAACTCCTGTTGCCTATCTCTGAACGTGATAAATCCATAATCGGCAGCCGTCATTTGATTATTGAGTGAGACCACAAACTTCGATCCACTCGTTGCCTGCATGTTGACATCGATATTCGTCTTTGCTTCATTCCCTGTGATAGAAACCGAACCAGCCCCATAAACAGGGCCATAAAATATTGGATTTCTTAGCGAGGTGGCATTATATGAAAGGAAGTTTCGCGTATTTATCTGAACATCGTAGCGCCAATTTGAGAGATTCGTGTGGCGAATTTTCCCACTACCAATCGCCACATTCTTATCTTTATCCAACATATTTATATTGTTGAAATAGATGAGATTAGGTCTAAAATGCACGCTATCGCTGACCGTATAATAGGTGTTGAGATAATCTACACCAAAACGAAATTGCTCCATTTTAGCATCCCCACTCAAATTGAGAGCACTGAATTTTCCTCCTAATTTAATATTACCTGAGGCTAAACCGGTAATGTCTTTCATAAATCCGCCTAAGTAAGCGCGAAGGAATTCCAGATTCAAGCGATTGGCGTTGATGTTCAGAGCGATAGAATCTTTCGTTGGGAAAATATAGCAATGGATAAACGTCTTATTCTTCAGGTAACCATCAACAACGCCTTTTATTAGAATTCCTTTTTTCTCAGCATCCCATTCACTAAAAAGTTGAAAATCGCCAAATCGGGTCTTATTATAAGCAAAATCCTTTACATTCAGGTTATTGGTCAATAGAATTGGTGTTTTCAGAAGATTTGTCAACACAAAATCGCCAGTGGCATTGCCACCAAATTGCACGTGTTTGATATTAAGGATATTGAAAATATAGTCGAGGTTAATTTTCCGCAACGACAAGAAAAGCGTGTCGCGCGTGCTCTTTGACACTGACCCGTCAAGTCTAAGGTATTGACCTGATTTTGAGACTTCAAAATCGTGAACGGCGACTCTGCTCGAGTCTAGCACAATTTTGGATTGAGACACATTCCAAGTCGTATCATTCATGATGATGCTGGATGGCAGTACCGAAATATCCATCTTGGGCAATCCAATATTTCGTTCAGACAATTTTGATTTCAGGTCAAGTGTTCCACTGTAGGTTTGCAGTCCTGAGTTACTCCAATTCACTTTACAATTTACAAGATCGTGGTGTGCCGACAGATCCAATACATATTTGAAGTGATCATTTTTCTTATTGGTGTTCATTACTTTAGCCAACAAATTTGCTTTGTCGTCGTCGTTGTTTGATACGATAGAGATAGATTCGTAAAGACTTTTACCCCATCTTACAGCCGGAATATTTGATTCAACATAAAAGTGATTATTGAAATCGTTGTATGCCCCTTTTACAACAGATTCTTTGTAAAATGTAAATGGTAGTCCCAATATTTCGCTCAGCTTTTCGCTATTTGAGATACGGAAGGAGAAGTCAAAATTATTTTTAGAATTAGTCAAATTTACCTTGTGTGTGATGGAAGGAAGATAGCGTGCCAACATGGTTAAAGCACTATTTTGAAGCGTAGAGATGGCATAAATCCCCTTCAATTCACCATTCACAAAGGGAGAAGCAATTCGTAAGCTCTGCTGACCGCCCTGATTCGAAGAGGTTAATCGTATTTTATTGATTACAAATTCATCGTTATTTTGCTTAAAACTTAAGCTGTCTACAGACAAAACACCAACTGCGGCATCAGGTAAAGAGCCTGAAAGGTCAGATTTTAGCACGAAAGAGAGTTTCGAGTTGGGGTATTTATCCGATAAATTAAGTGCCGAAAGATTTACATCGCGCATACGAGTTTCAATCTGCAAAACCCCACGTTTAGGCGATTTATCAATTTTCCCATTCAGGTAAAAATAGCCATTGGGATCGTCAATCTCCACTTCACCTTCGTAGCGAGTTCCTTCGAAAAGGCCATTCAACTGAATATTGTTGTATCGGTAGCTGTTGTAATCCATTTTCGCAATTTCACCATCCACTTTACCTTGTGGCAGCGAGTTCTCGTTTTGATACCCATCGAGTAATAGGTTAAACGAAATAATGCCCAAATGCGAATTATCCAACAATTTTCCGAGATCGAAATCGTCTGTTCTGAGTTTACCTCTGAATTTAGCCCTATTCATCGTGGTATCCTTGCCTATTTTGATATCAGTTCTTACTGTTCCGAGTCCAGTTTTGAGGGTACCAAAGGCAACTAAATCAGAGAAATAACCCGAAACTTCGCCTTTGAATTCCACATTTCCTGCACGGAGAGCCATATTGTCCAAGTTTTCGCTCTGTATCGATAGATTCCTCAAAATCTCAGCAAAACCCTCAGGTACTATGCGCATATCTGCAATTTTTCCAAAAACATATGCGTTTTTTAAATCGGTAATCTCTTCAACATGAACTTGCGCGACTGCTTTAATTCGATCTCCCGACGTAATTTTCAGATTCTTCAGATCAAGGCTATTGACCGTCCCTCCAAGTTTGGCATCGACAGTCAACACATCGGTGTAATACCTAAAAATGGGCACGAATGGTGATATATCTTGCAAGCAGATTTTTGCATTGGGTAGTTCGATATTGAACTTCGCGAAATCTCTGAATCGATGTGTGGAATCTACTTTACTGTAATCCAAATAGATGTTCTTTAGAGAGATAACAGACGACGGCAGGTTCATCACAAAGTCGGTCAACACAGCCTGTTTTCGATTGGCCGTAAACTGCATCGATAGTTTGCGCAGTTTCAAACCTGAATTTTCTTCGAAAGAGAGTTTGCGCACATCGGCATTCACAGAGTCTTTCGAAAATGTGTGCAACGACACCGAGGCTAGCAGATTCTTGATGCGCATGTGCGAGGCATTGAACTGGCCAAACTTGTAAGGGACAGACCAAACATCGTAATTCACATTTCCGCGGCGAATAATAATCGACTTTATCTGTATTTCGGTTAACCCTTTCTGCTGCTTATTATTCGATTTCAGGGCATCTAACACAAACTGATAGTTAGGTTTCGACTTTGGAGTTTCTTTTGAAAGTCTGAGCTGAAAACTATAAAGCTGAACGGTATTGATAATTAACTTGTTTCGGAAAAGCTCAATTAAATCAATGCCTACCGACATTTTTTTCGCCTTCAACATTTCATTTCCTTTCTGATCTTCAAGATAGACATCTTTTAAAACCAACTTATTCAGAAATTCAAAATCTACTTCGTGGATATTGACCTGGGTGTGAAGCCGCTCAGAAAGTTCTTTGGTGGCAAAATGTGTGATATTTCGTTGAACAGCAGGTATACTAAGCAGAATATAGGCAATGGCATTGATTGCAATTACCACAGCCAGCAGTCCGATAAGTATATGTTTGAAGATTTTAATCACAAGCTGAAAATCGTTTAATTGCCAAATTTATATATTTTCAGCCACAAAAGAGCCATTTTCTATCCAATTAATTGCGTAAATTTGCCCAAAATTTGAAATAATGAGCACAATTATATTAGGAATAGAATCTTCATGCGACGACACATCAGCTTCGGTACTTCGCGATGGTGTGATGTTGTCGAACGTCATCACCAATCAGGATGTACACAAAAGCTATGGCGGTGTGGTACCTGAATTGGCTTCTAGGGCACATCAGAAAAACATTATACCAGTGGTACACGCAGCACTCGATAGAGCTAGCATTTCGAAGGATCAATTGAGTGCAGTAGCGTTCACCCGAGGACCTGGTTTGATGGGATCGTTGCTCGTTGGCACCTCGTTTGCGAAAGGATTTTCTGCTGGACTTGGCATCCCAATGATAGAGGTTAACCACTTGCAAGCGCACGTATTAGCCCACTTTATTAAGGAAGACGATAATGATACCAATCAGCCTTCGTTTCCGTTTCTTTGCCTGTTAGTTTCGGGTGGCAATTCACAAATTATTTTAGTGAAAGCCTACAACGATATGGAGGTTGTTGGTCAGACCATAGACGATGCGGCTGGTGAGGCTTTCGACAAATGCGCCAAAGTGATGGGGCTTGGTTATCCTGGTGGTCCTGTGGTAGATAGGCTTGCCAAAGAGGGAAACCCTACGGCTTTCAAATTGAATAAACCGAATATTGAAGGCTTTAATTACAGCTTTAGCGGTTTGAAGACTTCGTTTCTTTACCTCATTCGCGATGCAATAAAGAATGATCCCGATTTCATTGAAAACAACAAAAATGACCTGTGTGCTTCGTTGCAATCGACGGTGGTGGATATTTTGATGGACAAGTTGCGCAAAGCTGCAAAATCACTGAATATCAATGAAGTGGCGGTTGCGGGTGGTGTTTCAGCGAACTCTGCGTTGCGAAGTGCATTCGAAGAACATGCCGTGAAATACGGATGGAAAATTCACATTCCCAAGTTTGCTTTCACCACTGATAATGCAGCAATGGTCGCGATGTCGGGTCACTTCAAATACCTCGACAAAGAGTTTTGTGGAATGGATGCTGCTCCATTTTCGCGCGTAGTGATATAGACAGAAAAACGGCTGAACTTCCTTTAAAATTCAGCCGTTTTTGTTTAGATAATATCTGTAATGCTTTCGGTCATTACTTTATGAAATTTCACGAAATTCTCGTCTTTCATATAACCGTGTAGTTTCTTTTGCCACTGCTGTGCCTCGTCGGCAAGTACCATCAACTTGCGGTTGTTTTCGAGGTTTGCTGGATCCTGTTTCTGTATCTTTGTCACTGCATGAAACTCTTTCAACCATTTCTCATACACCGGCGCAAATTCTGCTTGCTCAGGAGTCAGCTTGTGCACTTCATTTTTTCCTTTCACCACTTCCGAAAATCCAGATGCTGAAACAGTTGCAGCACCAAGTACAAGACCAAGTTTGGTCAGAAATTCGCGTCTATTTGATTTATTTTCGCTCATCTTATCGTCTATTTTCTATTAAGGTTCGATTTACTTACCTACTATAATTCAATTTCGAGCCTATTTGTTCAACGGGATGTTAAGTTTTTGGCAAAAAAAAGCGCAGAAAAAATTTCCACACTTTAATACCATATTCCGCTTTTGGAATTTATTTCACCGCCACTGTCTCAATTTCCACCAAAGCTCCTTTGGGTAAGCCTTTCACGGCTATCGTAGAGCGCGCAGGAAAAGTTTCGCCAAACTGATTGGCATACACAGCATTCATATCAGCAAACAAGCTCATATCGGCAAGAAAAACGGTCGTTTTCACCACATCGTCAACCGTGTAACCAGCTTCTATCAAAATCGCTTTGATATTTTTGAACACTTGCTCCGTTTGTCCTTTCACTTCGTCAGAAGCAAATTCGCCCGTTGCAGGATCTACTGGCAACTGACCTGAAATATAGAGCGTTCCGTTTGCTTCCACAGCTTGACTGTAAGGCCCTATGGCTGCAGGAGCATTTGTTGTTGAAATTATTCTTTTCATATATACAATTTTTGTCGATATAATAAACCCCTCCTTGGGAGGGGTTGGGGAGGTCTAAAAATTTTCGCGTTGTCTGACTACTTCATAAATTAAAATCCCGGCTGCCACAGATACATTCAACGAAGCAATCGTTCCCAACTGTGGAATAGAGACCTGCTCTTCGCAGAAACTGAGGTGTTCGCGCGCCACACCTGTGTCCTCCGCTCCCATCACCAAGGCAATCGGTGTTGTTTTATAATCAGGTTTTGTGTAATTATTTTGGGCCTTTTCAGTAGCCGCCACCAATTTACATCCACTGTTTTGAAGAAATTGCAAAGCCTCTGTAATGGATCGCTCACGACATACCGGTATGTGAAGCAAGGCTCCGGCAGAGGTTTTCACAGCATCGCCACCTACCGAAACGCTTCCTCGTTCGGGTATCACAATGGCATCTACACCAGCACATTCACAGGTGCGGGCTATGGCTCCAAAGTTGCGTACATCAGTAATGCCATCGAGCACCACGATAAAAGGTGTTTTGCCCTCTTCGTAGAGCATTGGTATAATGTTTTCGAGACGTTCGTAGGTGATTGCCGACAGAAAAGCCAACACTCCCTGGTGGTTTTTCATCGTAATGCGGTTGATCTTCTCCACGGGAACACGTTGAACCACAATGCCTTTACCACGCAATACATCAAATAATTCTTTGGATAAATCGCTTTGTAAATCGCGCTTTACCAATATCTTGTCAATCTCTTTTCCGGCTTCTATCGCCTCGATTACGGCACGCATGCCGAAAATCATTTCACTTTTTTCCATTCATTTATCAGTTCTTGCGCATTATTCAGTGCCGCTTGCGTCAGCTCTGCACCGCTCAGCATTCGCGCTATCTCTACTGTACGGTCTTTTTCATCTATTTTTGTCAATCGTGTGGCAGTTGCATGCTCGCTATCTTCTTTATAAACTCGGTAATGTTGATTGCCTTTCGAGGCTATCTGCGGCAAGTGCGTAATGCTAATCACTTGCATATTTTGAGCCATTTGCCACATAATAGCTCCCATTTTATCAGCGATCTCACCCGAAACACCCGTGTCAATTTCGTCAAAAATAATGGTTGGAAGGGCACTTGCACCTGCAATCATTGCCTTAATACACAGCATCAATCGCGAGACTTCCCCACCCGATGCAATTTCTGAAACAGGTTTAGGCGAACTGCTCTTATTCGCTGAAAATAAGATATTTACACCTTCAGCCCCGAATTCATCTGGATCTCTCTTTTGTTCGAAAGATACCTCAATCCGCACGTTTGGCATTCCCAGCGGAGCCACACGCTCAATTAATTCTTTTGTAAGTAAATCAGCTGATTTTCTGCGACTTATACTCAATTTGTTAGCATAGTCATTGACTACACGACTTTGGGCTTCAACTTGTTTCGTAAGTTTTTCAATCTCTTCGTCAGAATTGTCAATTGATTGTATCTTAGCATCAAATTGTGCTTGTAAATCAAGCAATTCAGCAACTGTACTCACCCGATGTTTTTGCTGCAAAGCATATATTGCACCTAAACGCTCTTCCACTTGCAAAAGTCGCTCAGGATTGAATTCAATTCGCTCAGAATCAAGTTCAATGTCGCTATTTAAGTCTTTAATATCTATGTAGTTAGACTCTAATCGTTGAAGAAATTCCTCTCCTTTCGAAAAGTGTTTCGACACGTTGCCCAACAACGAAACCGCTTCACGCATTCTGCGTATAGCGCCACTTTCATCATCACTTAGTAATGCGCTAATTTTGAATAGATTGGCTTTAATTTCTTCAGCGTGAGAAAGTACGTTTTGCTCCTCTTCAAGCTCCTCTTGTTCGCCAGCAATCAATTTTAATTCATTGATTTGATTGAATTGAAAACGTAGATAATCCTCTTCCGTTTTGTCAATAACAGCCTGTGCAATGATTTGTTTCAGTTGGCTTTTGAGTTGCTTAAACAACTTAAATTCAGTCTGATAATCTGACAAAAGTGCCTTATTGTTTGCAATCAAGTCGACTACTCGCAACTGAAAAACGGCATCGGAGAGCAGTAAGTTTTGGTGCTGCGAATGAATATCAATCAGCATCACACCCAAATCCTTGAGTAGATTGAGCGAAACAGGAGTATCGTTGATAAATGCACGAGATTTACCAGAAACAAGTAACTCTCTGCGCATAAGGCAGTTATCCGAATCGTATTCAACTTCATTCTCCTCAAAGAAAGCAGAAAGGTTGTAAGCAGAAATATCGAAGCAACCTTCGATAATGCACTTCGACTCGCCATCTATAATAGACTTACTATCGAAACGTTGACCTAAAATTAACGACAACGCCCCAAGAATAATCGATTTACCAGCCCCAGTTTCACCCGTTATAACAGAAAAGCCGTCTTGAAAATCAACTTCAAGACGGTCTATCAAGGCATAATTCTGTATAAAAAGCGATTTTAACATAAATAAATTTTAACGACGGATTGATTCGTAACGATTGGTTTGCGCAGGAAAAACATCGGTCAGAACTTTGTACACAGACTCTTTTTCATTAGGTAACCCTTTTGAAAAGACATCATTCAACTCATCAATTTTTGCGTCAGAAAAGATAGTTAATAAAACGGTTGTGGGACGTGCGTCATATACGGTTTTGAGACTATTGAGCGCATCAGCTATCACCGAACGCCCTTTGTCTGGATTCAAACTCATTTGATCGAGTCCCTGACGGTGGTATTTATAAATCATTAGGCGATAATCTTTCAAACCCTCGTCTAAAAATGCTGCAACAATTGCTGGGCGATTTTTAGGACTGTCGAAAGCTTGCCAACCAGACTCCCCATTCGATTGTGCAAGGTTCATAATCTGCTCAGCACGCGTGTAGAAAGCCGTTCCTCCTAATGGGGAAAAGCTGTCAAAATCCATTCCGAGAATTATATTTGCATAAAACGCCATTACAGCAGTCAGATTGCCTTCAAATTTATTATCAGAAAGTTGCAGCGGATCAAACTCTACATAGCTGAAATCGAACGAAACATCGCGAAAATTAAGCAAAGATGTGCTATAAATGGCATTGTAGACTGGTCGTTTCGATTGCACTTGCAATTCAGCTTTGAAACGATTAGCCCCACTCTCCTCTTTAACAGTAATCACAAAACTACACTCAATCTTCTCAACAGGCGTAAATTGCGCAGTTGTCCATTTACGGTTGTTCATAAATTCAGTAAGAGCCGTTTGCAAAGTGGTGTATATTTGCTTATTCGTTCCCTGTATTTGATCCGAATTAATCTGCACTCTACAGTTCAACTCCTGAGAACTAATAGACTGATAAACAGCAAATAAAACAACAATTAAGACTATTCTCTTTAAATAACGCATACTATTTTTGAGTCAAATTATTGAAAAGTCAAATGCAATGCTAAACGATTGATAATATCTCGGGCAACCTCTTTTTTCGACTTCAATTCAAAATCGGTCGTTTCACCGTTTCTTTCTATAATCGAGATTTTATTGGTATCGTGCCTAAAGCCGGCTCCCTCTTGTTGCAATGAATTCAACACAATGAAGTCGAGATTTTTACGCTCAAGTTTCGATTTTGCATTCGCTTTCTCGTCGTTGGTTTCCAAAGCGAAACCGACCAAAATTTGGTTGTCTCGTTTTGCGTTGCCCAAAGCAGCCGCAATATCTTGGGTTGGCTTCAATTTAATGACTAAATCGCTCTCTCCACGCTTAATTTTAGAATCGTTTGTGGTTTCAGGCGAAAAATCAGCTACAGCTGCGCATAAAATTGCGCTATCAGCAGTTTTAAAGGCCTCTATAGCTGCTTCAAACATCTCTTGAGCAGATTCCACGTCAATTCGTTTAATCTTAGCAGAACTCGTCTCTAAATCAACTGGTCCGCATACTAAAACCACCTCTGCACCTCTGCGGGCACACTCTTCGGCAAGGGCAAAACCCATTTTACCAGAAGAGTAATTGCCTATAAAACGTACAGGATCTATCTTTTCGTAAGTCGGACCAGCAGTAATTACGATTTTTTTTCCTAAAAGTTCATTTAGATTCGAAAAGTGAGCCTCCAAAGCTGCCACAATCTCTTCGGGTTCTGCCATACGACCTTTTCCCTCAAGACCACTAGCTAACTCACCAATTCCGGGTTCTATCATAATGTTACCAAATGAAACTAATGTGCTGATATTCTTTTGAGTAGTTGGATGAGCAAACATATCCAAGTCCATGGTCGGAGCAAAAAAGACTTGGCACCGTGACGATAAATAGGTGGTCAGCAATAGATTATCTGCCACCCCATTCGCCATTTTTGCCATCGTATTGGCAGTAGCTGGTGCAATCAAATAGGCATCTGCCCAAAGTCCGATTTTGACATGACTGTTCCAATCTCCATTTGTTGGATCAAAGAAATCGACAAGAATTGGATTTTTTGATAGTGTAGCAAGAGTTAGTGGAGTGACAAATTCCTTCGCCAAAGGAGTCATAATTACCTTAACTTCAGCACCTTGTTTCACCAACAGACGCACCAAATGCGCACATTTGTAGGCAGCTATTCCACCCGATACTCCGAGTATTATTTTTTTTAATTTCAGCGTCATCTTATAAAAAATTATTGCCGTCGTTCACCTTTTTGAAGCAAGCAACGGCTATAAAATAGTTAAATAAAGAATTGCTATAAAAGCCTTATTTACTTAATTCCCTGAGCTTTATATTAGTCAGCACTTTTTTTGTATGCAACATAAAGTCACCATTCATCATCCAGCCATAATAGCCGATATCCTCTTTTAAAACATCAACAACAGGTCTCCCTTTGTACTTGCCAAAGTTGAAAATTTCCACCCCTTTTTCGTTGTAAATAAATCGGCCAGCGAAATCCACATTCTTATTTTGAGTTGAGAAATCGGCAAGAAAAGCGATGTCATTATTCAAATTTGGGTATCTGTCGAGTTGAGCCTTCAATACTTCGTAAGTAGCTCGGGTATCGGCCTCAGCAGAATGTGCATTTTCAATCTCTTGGTTGCAGTAAAACTTCATAGCAGCAGAGAGTGTGCGTTGTTCCATCTTATGAAAAATGGTCTGCACGTCCACAAATTTGCGTTTAGTAAAGTCGATATCAACGTCGGCACGCAGAAACTCCTCGGCAAGAAGTGGTATATCAAAGCGGTTTGAGTTGTATCCAGCCAAATCGCACCCTTCGATATCTCGCGCCAATACTTTGGCTATCTCCTTGAATTTCGGACAGTTTGCTACCTTTTCATTCGTGATTCCGTGGATAGCAGTTGCGCTTTCGGGAATCGGCATATCAGGATTTACTAAGATTGTTTTTGCCTCTTCTTTGCCGTTCGGTTGCACTTTTAGGTAGCAAATTTCGACAATCCTATCGGTTGCTGGATTGGTTCCAGTAGTCTCAAGGTCGAAAAAAACAATCGAGTTTTTTAGGTTTAATTGCATAATTTAGTTTATAGGTAATTCCTGATAACAATATGATTAATAACGATTTAATCGTTAAGCATCATCGGCATTAAAAGCATTAACAACTCTTCGTTATCTTCTTGATCAACTGGCAAAATGATGCCTGCACGAGATGGGTCAGCCAACTCCAATACAACTTCTGTAGAGTTGATGTTGTTGAGAATATCAACAAGGAATGATGATTTGAAGCCTATTTTAATACCCATATCGCTGTATTGACAAGCTACCGATTCTTCTGCCGAAGTAGAGAAGTCGATGTCTTGAGCCGTGATTACAATTTTATTGTTTTCTACTTGCAATTTAATCAGATTACTGCCTTGGTTCGAGAAATGCGAAACGCGACGCAATGCCGACATCAACTGCAAACGATCAACAGTGATTCGGAATGGGTTATTTTGAGGAATCACCGAATTGTAGTTCGGGAAACGACCTTCAATCAAACGACAGATAATTTTGTAATTTGCAAAAGTAAAGTTCGCCATACGATCGTCGAATGCTACTTCTACCGAACCTTGTTCTTTAGGCAGAATGTTTTTCAGCATCGTGGCGGGCTTTTTAGGAAGTATAAACGCTGCTTTAGTACCTGCTTTTACGGTTTGGTTTTGGAAACGAACCAATTTGTGGCTATCAGACGAAACGAATGTAATATCTTCTTCATTGATATCAAAATAGATTCCATTCATCACTGGACGTAGCTCATCGTCGGCAGTTGCGAAGATTGTACGCGTAATACCGCTCAGCAAAGCAGACACTTCTACATTGAATGATACATGTTCTTCACGAATCTTCGGACTTTGCGGATAGTCATCGCCTTGTTGACCAATCAAATTGTATTTTCCGTTTTGGAAATAGATGAAAATCTCCAGACTGCTATCGTCAATATCAAAAGTCAATGGTTGCTCGGGTAATTCACGCAAAGGATCGAGCAGCAGTTTCGCTGAGATTGCAAATACACCATCACCTTCTGAATCAGCTACTTGCATTGATGTAATGAGTGTTGTATCTCCATCAGAAGCCGTAAGGGTTAGGTGATTATCTTTGAGTGCAAACAAAAAACTATCCAAAATTGGAATCGTATTTTTTGAATTAATTACTCGACCAATCGTCTGTAAATGTGCCAATAAATCTGTGCTGGATACTACAAATTTCATCTCATTATAGTTTTAATTGTTAAAATTCGATTGTTTGAGATTATCAGAACATCTTCAAGTTTGAAAATGCTCTTTAACCGTTCATATTATTTTGAAAATTATGAAATGCAAACTTACATAAAAAATCTCTCTTTCCAATTGATAAAGGAATCAATTTTAATGTCAATTCGAACCAAAAACGAATAAATAAGTTCTATAATTGGCATTAATTCGGGCTTTCAACGAAAAACAGCTACCTTTGTGCCGACAAATTTTAAGTAATAACACAAATTTTATTTTTATGAAAAATGAAAAATTGAGTTCATCGCTCTGTTTTCGACGATGGTCTCGAAAAAACTTTGCTGCTTTTGCGAGCCTAGGCAAAGTGGTGAAAATTGGGGTATTAGCCACTACCCTTTCAATGATTAGTTCGCCTATTGCGAAGTGTGAAAACAAATTGGTTAAGGATTCACTTAGCAGCGATCGAGAACTAGAACTGAAAGAGGTGACTGTCGTCGGAAGCAAAGTGGAAAGCCTGCAAGGATTGACCACAACACAACAAGTAATCTCTAAACGCGACGTTGATCGATTACCTATAATCAGTACAGAAAGTGCGCTTCGTCAATCGGCCAGTATCGACATTCGCGAACGAGGCACACGCGGCGTTCAAGCCGATCTTTCCATTCGTGGTGGTTCATTCGACCAAAGCTTAATCTTCCTCAATGGTGTAAATTTCACCGACTCTCGCACAGGACACCAAAATCTCGGACTTCCCATCGACATCGAAATTGTCGATAAAATCAACCTCCTACAAGGTCTCACTACTCCCGGAGCTATTACAGGAGCTATCAATCTAATCACTGGTACATCAAACAAAAACTATCTGAACAGCGAAATTAACGCCGGACAATTCGGCTATCAGCTCTACCGATTTGATGGAAATTATCATTACAAAAACACCAATCTCTTTGGTGCTGTTTCACACAAACGATCGGATGGTTACATCGCTAATACCGATTTCGAAACAACTAATGCATTTGTGCATTTACGGCAGTCAGCAAACGAATATGGAATTTTCGATATTCAAGCAGGGTTTCAGGATAAAGCCTTTGGCTCTAATGGATTCTATGGCATTGCTAACCCTAATCAATATGAACATACCCAAACGAGTTTAGGATCAATTGGTTGGAATAAAAAATTTGGCAATTTTTCGTTTACATCAAATATCAACTACAAACGAGTTTACGATAAATATCAGTGGATAAGAGGCACAAATATGAATTTTCACAGAACAGATGATGTTGGTGCATCTCTGTTAATATCATATATAAGTAGTTTTGGAAAAACATTTATGGGTGGCGATATGCAATTCAACCACATTTACAGTAACAATTTGGGGAATGTAATTGCTAATCCGATTGCAGTTCCGAATGAATCAAATGTGTTTTATAACAAAGAAAAGGGTCGTTCTTCATATAATTTATTTCTGAAACATAAAATAAATTACGAACAACTGCAAGCAGAAGCAAATATAACGCAAGCAATTACGCCATTTGGCTATGAGATGCTTTGGGGAATAAATGCACAGTATAAAGTATTATCGTATTTGAAATTAACGGCAAACGCGAACCATAATCTTCGTATGCCTACATTTTTCGATCTTTTCTACAGCAGTAAAGTACAAATGAGCAATCCAAATCTTGGTGCTGAAAAATCAACTACTTTTGATTTAGGTCTTGAATTTCAAAAAGGGCACTATTTTGCTTCTGTAAATGCATTTACACGTAAAATCAACAACATGATTGACTGGATAAAAGATGCAAATCCGGACAGTACTATTTGGCATTCAGTCAATTATACACAAATGACTACAAAAGGACTGGAAGTCTCTGCAGGTGTTTCTTTTGACAAAGTGGTCAAAAATATAAAGCTGAGCTACAGCTTACTTGAAACGGATAAAGATGCTGGAAACTATATTTCTAAATATGCACTTGATTATTTGAAATATAAATTTTCACTCTCTACTCAAATTGAGCTTACCTCCAAATTGAATCTTGGAGTTGTAGGGGCATATTGGAAAAGAAATGGTAGTTATACTGATGCAAGCAGTGTATTACTACCTTATGATCCTTATCTTACTATTGATGCAAAATTAACTTGGCGTGAAAAATATTATACGATTAAAGTAGAAAGTTCGAACATAACGAATACAACTTATTATGATTTAGGAGGTTTACGTCAGCCCGGAAGTTGGATTAACGCTGGAGTAATCGTGAAATTGTAATTGACTACTAAAATTAAAAGAGGCAATTTCAGATTCAGTGTAATCTCGAAATTGCTTCTTTTAATTCCTTAATACTCTAGAACGGTAAATTCAGTTCGTCGGTTTGCCTGATGTTCATCGTCGGTACACTCAACACCATCGCTACATTTATTTAGGAGTTTACTTTCGCCATATCCGTGTGCAATCATTCTGGTACGTTCAATGCCTTTGGACACAAGGTAATTGACTGCTGATTGAGCTCTTCGTTGCGATAAATTGTGGTTGTATTCGACTGTACCACGACTATCGGTATGCGATGCCAATTCGATTTTGAGGGTCGGATTTTCGTGCATAGTTTCCACCAATTTATCAAGTATAATGGCTGCATCAGCGCGAATATCGTCTTTATCGAAATTATAATGTATATTTTCCATGCGGATAGTTTTTCCTTTTTCAAAGAGCTGATCGAGATAGAGGGTTACTTTCAATGTATCGTTCACTTCAGAATCAGCAATTTTCACATTCAACGAATCGGCGTAGAAAGACTCCTTTGCAGCTTGCACGTTGTAGTCAGTCGGATCATCTACTTGAAAAAGTACTGTTCCATCTACTTTGCTAGATTGTTTAGCCAAGATTGTTCCCGCCGAAGTCAATGTGACTGCAGCATCAGGAATCTTCACTTTGGTCACTTTGTTTAAAACTGTTGCTTTTAGAAAATGGAATACTTTTGGTTTAGGAATGGTAAATGAATAGATATCATCGCCTCCTCTTCCATTCTTACGGTTCGATGAGAGATAACCACCTGTTTTTGAATCATTTAAGATGAAATGGAAATCATCACCAGCAGAATTTATAGGGTAACGCATATTTATGGGTTTTGACCACTCATCTTTAGACCCTTTCACTCTAAAAATATCCAAGCCACCCATCCCAGGAAGTCCACGGGTCGAGTAATACAACGTTCCATCTGCCGACATAGTGGGGAAAAGTTCATCCTCTTTTGTATTAATTGAACCAGCATTTTGGCATGGACTCCAGCTACCATCTGGCTCCAACTCACAATACCAAATATCGGTGCCACCTTCGCCCCCAGGCATATCCGAAACAAAGTAAAGCACCTTGCCATTTGGCGAAATAGCAGCATGACCAACTGAATATTGCTTCACATTATTATACGCAAAAGGAGTTGGTTCTTGCCATTTTCCATATACGTTTGGTTGTATAAAAAGCTCCATATTATTGGTGAGGTATTGCCCACGGCTATCTTTTTTCAAAACGCCTTTCTTTCCAGGATAAGTTCTCGTCACAAAAAACATATCCCCAGCTCTATTTGCCGAAATAGGACCTACGTGATAAGCTTCACGATTTAAATCCTTAGAGGCCAATTCTGGTTGAGATAAAGCATTGCTATTTGGTGCTTTTGTGGCAGTAAATACGCGTAGAAAAGAGTTCCCTGTCCAGCCATATTTTTTATCGCCTTCATCTCCAACAGGTTCTCCTGCATAATATGCTTTACCACTAGTTGGAAAAAGTGCAAATTCTGAATTTTCTGTATTTATTGCAACTTCATTTCTTATTTTATATTTAGTAGGATTTGCCATCCACAACTGAGCCGAATCGCAACCGGATATTGCGATTGCAACGTCCTCTGGTCTTCCACTGAGTGTTCCATATTGCTTCAATATTTTCTTTGCTTTTGGATATAATGCATTAGCTTTCAGTATTTCACCATATTTTATCAAGTTTTCAGGGCTACTTTCTTTTGATGCAATTACACGAGCATACCAAATTTCCGCATCAGTATATTTGTTCATTTTATAAAAACAAAAAGCTAAGCGTTCCATGTCTTTTAGCTTTGGTGTGGTAGTATCATTCAATTTTGCATACAGAACGGCTGCTTTAGCGTACTGGAATTCGTTGAAAAGCTTATCGGCTTTATCCCTAAGCCCCATTTGTTCTTGAGCAAAGAAAACGGTTGAATATGTAAAAAAAAGCAAAAGTAAATTTACACGGTTTATTTTCAGAAATTTCATAACAAAAAAAGTTATTAATTGATTTTATACTAGAAAAATCGTGGACTTAGCAGTCGTTGAGATTTAGTTGGAATAGTCCATCCTAAAGTAATTTCGTGCGAACCAAACTGAGCAACTTGCAATCCATTAATTGCATAATCATAAGAGTACACAAGTTTTAGAGCGTCGGATAATTCAAACTGTATAATACCAGCTATTGTATTGTACCGTTTAAGTGCAATAGATTGAAACCCATACTCTTTTGGCCAAGTATTTATGCCAGTTCTATATGTACCACCAAAACCAAAGCGATTTTTATACACAATTAAACCACTTAAATCGAAACAAGTTGGACCTTTAAAATCTTCTTTTACGAGTACACTAGGCCTGAATTTTATAAAATCATTCACTTCAAATAAGATTCCAGACACCAAATAAAAATGGGGATTACGAATAATATTCATCTTATCTAAAGATAGAATACTTTTGCCAACGGTATTCGCTAACATATCTAGAACAGACATGCCTAAATACCATTTTGAAGTATAATAATATATACCAAATCGTATATCCGGAACATAATTAGTTAAAGTAGTGTTATTAAATACTGGATCATTTGGCGTATTCGTGAGAATTTTAGTCTCATCCAAACCATACTGTGTTATTCCAGCACCTAATCCAAAACAGAGACGCTTGCTATCCTCTTCATCGAGTTGAATTCGGTACGCATAATTTGCATATAGCGAAGTTGACGATTGAGGTCCCAATTTATCAGTAGTTAATTGCAATCCAAGTCCAACCTGTTTATTTGGATTATTGGTTATTCCATCAACCGAAACTTGCATTGTTTGAGGAGGATCAACCATTGAAACCCACTGCGATCGATAAGTCATCTGCAAAAATAACTGTTCTTTGTAACCCGCATAAGCTGGGTTTATGCTCAATGTATTGAACATATATTGAGTAAACTGTATATTTTGTTGAGCTAAAGCTGACACACATGATAGCAATAGCATAATAATCAGTTCTTTTGTTTTTTTGATACTCATTTGCAAAATATTTAAATCGCTTTTCAAATCTATCGTTCAATTAAAATCCATCCTTTGTGTTGATAACTTTTTCCACCCGTTGTCAAATTCAAAAGGTAATAATAAGTTCCATTATTCAATCCATAACCATTCCAATCGTTACGATAGGTTTCACTCTTATAAACTTCATTTCCCCAACGATTGTAAACTATTAATTTTGCATCATCGAAATTGGCAAGTCCTCCTATTACAAATTGATCATTTATTCCATCACCATTCGGAGAGAATGCATTCGGAATGACTAATCTATTAGGTGCAACAGTAACTGTAACTACTGCAATATTAGACCAATTACCTTTGTCGTCTTTTACACGATAGTTAAATGTATCATCCCCGGTAAATCCTTTCACTGGAGTGTAGACTATTTGTCCACCTTGAACAATCGTTACAATTCCATTCAATGGTTGAGCAGTTATTTCGATCGTTGTCACGTCAATAGGACTACCTCCCTGAGTATCGTTGAAGTGAACATCGATTGTTACAGGAGAAACTTGCGTTGTTTGTGCTGCATCGTCATTCGCTATCGGCCCTTGGTCGATTGTAGCTGGGGTAGGAAGATCGTTTGTATCAAATGTTCCAGAAATATCAGAAACAGTATTACCGCGACCGTCTTTGGTATTGACAATTGCGCTATTATTGTAAACACCAGCAATAACATCTGCTTGAGTTACAGTATGGTGAGCTGAGAACGACCAACTCTCTTTTGGGTCAAGAATGCTATTGCTATTGTTGTCTCCCGATAGATAAAGTGGTGTATCATCAATCTTCGGATCGGTTATAATCACATTACGCAGAGTTACAGTTCCAAGATTTTTTACTGTGAATAGGTAATTTATGTCTTGTCCTATTTTGAATTTTGGGCCATTTGTGATGTTCTTAACAAGTGCAACTTTAGCCAAATTAACAATCGGAGTAATCGTTGGGTCGTCAGTTATAGGCTTGGTTCCTGAACTATCACTTGCTGCTTTTATCTCAAATCCATTGTCGTATTTTGATGTCACTAAAGCGGAGTTGATCACTTTACCCACATCAACATCTGCTTGAGAAATATAATATTTTCCACGATAGATCCAGGTCTCTGTTTTATCCAAAATGTTATTTTTATTCACATCACCGCTCTTGTAAACTGGAGGTGAAGAGAGTGCAAATTTCAAATCGGTCAAAACTACTGTCGAAAGTGGGACTTCACCAATGTTGTTCAGCGTAAATTTATAGATAATACTATCGTTGAGAACAAAAGGTGCTTTAGTAATCAATGTATCTACCTCTTTGACCAATGTTATCTTTCCTTCTCCCAAATAGGCGACAGTTGGCACATTATTTCCAGAAACATCACTTACTTCTACCCCATTATTGTCTTTTGTGTAGACTGTTGCAATGTTTGAAACTTTACCAAAATTCACATCTGTCTGTTTAACACGGTAAGTGCCGGTATAAGTCCAAACTTCGCCTACATCTAATTTTGAATTACTATTGTTATCTCCATCCTTGTAAACAGGTGATACTGGCAACTTATTGTCCACTAGATTTACAGCTGAAAGAGTTGTTGTTCCACTATTTGATACTTCAAACGAA
Source organism: Bacteroidales bacterium (assembly GCA_049315325.1). Taxonomy (GTDB): domain Bacteria; phylum Bacteroidota; class Bacteroidia; order Bacteroidales; family UBA7332; genus CAXXIC01. The sequence goes on along the minus strand of JBMOKJ010000008.1, from coordinate 45,708 downwards.
TATTGAATCTCATCCCCAAGCTTAAATGGTCCTATGTTTGAGAGGTTTTTTAATAGTGTCACTTTATTTAGGTGTTCAATTGGCGTCGTGGTTTCCGTATCGTTATTGGTGGCAGTACCAGATACATCGCTAACTGGATTGCCAAGCGGGTCATTACAAGTTATTGATGCAGTGTTTTTAAAACTACCTGTATCAACATCTGATTGTTTAACAGTGTAACTACCAGTATAAATCCAACTTTCTCCAATATCTAATTTTGAATTCAGATTTAGATCACCACTTAAATAAACAGGTGCAGACGGTAACAAAGCATCTGTTAATACTACATTAGACAAAGTTGCTAAACCTGCATTCGTAATGGTAAAAGAGTAATCTATTTTAGACCCAAGCTTGAAAGTTTGAGGATTTGACACTTCCTTCAACAGAGTCACTTTTGGCAAATAATATGCTATATTCACTTCGTCAAAATAAGAGCAATCGCCATTTGACAATGTCCAACGCAATGTTGCGGTTGTATTCGGTTGTAATGTAACAGTAGAATTTGGCAAATTCAGATTTGATATATTTGCAGATCCACTTGCAACAGACCACACACCGTTCCATGCACCTGGTGATGACCCTGCTAACGTTACAACACCTGAACTGTAAACAGTTTGATCCAATCCAGCATCAACATTGGCAGGAGAATATAAAGTCAATGGTGTTGATTTGTTGTTACTGTTGGCCAAATCATTTTCGTTGGTAACACTTGCAGTATTCACCCATGATAAATTTGGTGTAGAGCCAATCTGCTCCACTACAAAGGAAATGTCAGGGAAGTTGCTGCTTTTCGCTAAAATATCACTTCTTGTAAAAGCATATGCATTACCAACATGTGTTGTAGTCCAACCTGTTCCACCAGGTGTACCAACAACTCGCAATCCACTTGGAATAGTGTCTTTAACAGTCACCACACTACCAAGAGTACTCGCTGATTTCCCTTTATTCGAAACAGTCAAAGCTAAGGTATTTGTATTTGCAGGAGCAATGCAAACACTATTTGCTGATTGGGCGATAATAAAATCTGGAGCATTAGCCAATTCAATAATTGTAGATGCAAAAGAGGTATTGTTTACCATATCCTTATCTACAATTCCAGATGAAGCTAAATCGACTGTTGCATAATTAGTCAAAACTCCACCTTCGGGATATCCAGTCACATTCCCCTGAATAATTAACGTTCCACGACTGATTGGTGCAACATCCATTGTAACATTAGACAAATCAGTAGTTGAATAATTAGACGCCGTGGTTGAAGCATCGCCATGGTTGTCAAAAGTAACACTAGTCACTTTGAAATTAGGTGTAATTTTGCTTAATGTATCTCTAAGAATTAGACCCGTTGCTTTTTGGTCAGTTTGATTGTAAACATCTATAGAATAAGTCAGTTGATCTCCAACTTTTGCGTAGGTCTTATCCACTGATTTCAAAGTTCTGATACCGCCAGAAGAGGTGATAACTAGGTTTCTGATTTCATGCGAATTAATTGATTGACCTGTAGAAGCTGCAAGTCCTAGTTTTAGGAGTGATGGTGGAACTTCCGGAAGAGTATAAGGACCTAATACGGTAGCAAATGTCCCATTCTTTTGAGTCATCATTCTGACTGTAATGGTAAAGAAACCACTTGCAATTGGAGTTATTTCAACCTGAACCCTTCTATAATGAGCAGATTCTAGCGGACGCGACGGCTTTTCCCCAGCCTGTAGACTAAAACCTAGATTTGTATTTCCAGCCATCCAATTGTAACCGTGAAACCAATTGTCAGCTTTGATTCCAGGGCCTCTAATTCCTATTGTGTTTGGAGTACGGCCAAAACCTATACCCCCATCGCGTTCCTCGCTGAAATTGCTAAAATTGCCATATTCGTCAAAACCAATTCCAACATAACCGCCTGATAGACCAGGCTCAGCAACACCATTTACTGTGCGTTGTGCATACCCTAATGAGCCGCCAAATCCACCCATTGCAAATGGTGAAACGGTAGCATCGTAGAGAAAAATAGAAAAGCCATCAGCTCCCCCAAAACCATCGGAATGCGAACGCCAAATCATAAATTCCATATCAATCAAAACCCCATTTGACGAAGCAAATGGTTGGTTCATAATAGCATATCCTTTTTGCTCTTGTTCGTCGCTTGTCAATCGCAACCACCCATCACCTTCAGGGTCAATCACAGTCGAAGTCAAATACGCTTTTTTCGGATTTCCTCCAAAAGTTACCACATTAGTGGATGTGCCTCGAAAAGTTTCATTGATGTAAAATCCAGTTTCTACAGCCGACAAATTAGCCGTTGAGAAGAGTAGTATTAGACTCAATACAAAACCGTGTAAGTTGTGTTGGATAGAAATAGCTCGTCTCATATAGATGATAAATGATCAGTTCATATTCAAGAAAATGTAATCCGTAGGCAAAATATGATTATATACGAGTTTTGAAACGAATTAACACAGCAATAATAAGCAAATTTTCTTTAAATCGAAGTAAATATTGTACAAAAAGTTAGTATCTGCACTCAATTGAGGCATTTCTATAGTAATGTTCCAATATTTTCGTGTATGAATAGCCCTTTGAGCCCATTACAGCAGCTCCAATTTGACACAACCCAACTCCATGCCCCCAGCCAGCGCCAGTGAGTATAAATGAGTGAGGCAACCCATTTTTATCAGTCACTTTATCAACCACAAAAGCTGAACTATATAGATGCGACTCTGACATCGACTTCCGAATCAACAGTTCTTTTCCAATTACGAGCGTCTGCTTCGTGCCAATAATATTAAAGCGGACTATTCTCCCCGATACACCTCGCTTCACTGGAATCAAATCGATAATATATCCGAAATCTATTTCCGTTCGTTTCATCAACATAACCGACATCTCTTCTTGTGTATATGTAATTTTCCAACGATAAAAATCGGTGGTTTCCTGGTCATAATTATTTAAAACTTGACTCAAAATTTCTTTGTCTTTGGTATTGCAAAACGCTTCAGGCGAAGTTCTTATCCAATCGTCTGCTTCTTCCTCATGGGTTAAATCTGGAAATGGAGATATTGAGTATTCTGCTCTATCGAATACTTTTTTCAGATAAGGATGTGGAACGGGTTCCCAGCAATTTTCGAATAGTTCCAATACACCACCGCAACACTTCGAGAATCGAGCGTCAGAGATTTTATCATCAAATATGAGTAATTCTCCTCGTGTAGCTTCCACTGATTCGATAACCTTTTCGGTAGATGCCTTCGTAATGCCTTGATAACGCTGGCAATGGTCGTCGGCACACACATCATAGAGCGTATGATCCTCACGATCCCACCATTTAATCCATTCTATATCATCTCTCGTTTCGGACACATAATTAATTGTTTTCTCAGACAAATCGGTTCGTTTTTCCAATTGCGAAAGCAGCCAACTACGCGAAATTACTGCGTGCGCTTTTAGCAATTCAGGCGAAGCTGTTGCGCTCATTTCAGAAGAAATAACGCTTTTCAGATACTCCTCCACTGGGATTAAATTGATTGCCGTAACTTTTTCTCCCTCCAGGATTAACTTTAATGAACCTTTAAACGATTGTGATTCTTTTCTTTCCCAGTGGAAATCTACACCAATAACTACCTCATTAAGCGTAAAATAAGAATCTGCCAGAAGCGGTTCAAAAACTAATTCTGTATAAGTTTTATCTTCAAATATTAACTCACCGGAAACAATGCTAACCAACAGATTGCCTGCGTAAATCTGGTCGCAGTTTTTTATGCTAAATTTACCAATAAGTTCAAATGAGATTGAAGGGGCCGAAACAATGCCAACTGAAAGAATAGGCTCTTGCATAAAATAATGAGGTTTTATAGTTGCAAATATACTGAATTCATAAATTATGCACAATAACAAAACCTCATTAAATTATGTATTTGAAGTGTTATATTCAATCCATTGTAATTAGTTTGAACTTAAGTTAAAATTTTAAATTTCAACTACTTACAATTTTTATTCAAATTTACCATCCAAAATTTGATTCGTAAAATAAAATAATATTACCTTTGCATCGCTTTGGTTCCAAGTCTGTATTCGCAGACAAGGATGAAAAGGGAATCAGGTGAGAATCCTGTACAGTCCCGCTGCTGTAAGCTCGAAGCCCCTCCAAACCTCCCCAAAAGGGAGACTTAAGAGAAAGGCATTTTTTGAACAATCACTTTTTGCCACTGGTCTTGTTCCCTTCTTTTGGAGGGGTTAGGGGAGGCCGGGAAGGCGTTCAAAATCGGAGTAAGTCAGAAGACCTGCCAACGCGAAAACAAATTCAGAAGCTTTCGAGGAAAAAGCGACGAAACATCAGCAAAAAGATTATCCTTTTGCCTTTGTTAAATCATTTTCGGGAGCTATTTGATCGGTCAAAAATCGTCAAATAGTTTTAGTTGTGTCAAAAATTTGTCTGATTTACATCTTTGTTATTGTTAGCCTATCTTCTGCAAAAGCGGGAGGTCTCACTACCGATTCGCTCAATACAAACCAATTGAAAGAGGTGAAGGTGAAAGCACAACGCACACTTAACACTCGTGCGACAATGCCTATTCAGCAATTTTCTGAAAAGGAAATTACACAACTCAATGCCAACAACATCACCGATGTGGCAAAGCATTTCTCAGGCATAACGGTGAAAGACTACGGCGGCATTGGCGGCATGAAGACGGTCTGCCTCCGTGGATTCAGTGCACAACACACCGGTGTGAGTTACGATGGCATCATGCTCAGCGACATTCAGACAGGGCAAATTGATCTCGGACGCTTCTCACTGACAAACATTTCGGAGATTTCACTCTCGAACGCTCAACCTAACGACATTTTTCAATCGGCTCGTATGTTTGCTTCTGCTGGAGTCATCTGCCTGACAACCAAACTACCAGAATTCGATGCAACGAAAACCCTCACAGGAATGGTTTCTGCCAAAACGGGTTCGTTTGGATTAGCCAATACCTCGCTGTTTATTACCAAAATGGTGAATAAAAAGTGGCTCTTCAACTTATCGGCAGATGGCACAGTGGCAAATGGTCGGTTCTCATTTCTGCAAAACTACAACTCTGGCAATGCAAACGGCGTTAAACAAACTCTTACGAGAGAAAATAGCGATATTCAATCCATACGTGCAGAAGCAAATGTGGTTTACCGCATTCATCCAAAAGAGTCTTTGTCTCTGAAAACCAACTATTTCAATTCAGAGCGTGGATTACCAGGCGCAGTGACGTTTTACAATTCATACAGCCGCGCCAGATTGTGGGACAAGGTGTTTTTCGCACAACTGCACTACGAAAACAAATCGTCGGAGAAATTTCAAACTCAATATTCGGTGAAATACAATCGTGCGGATAACCGCTTTCGTAACTTCAATTCGAGTTTCGCACGTCCAACAAATCCGGAGGGATTGATTACGGAGAATTACATTCAAGGCGAATATTATGCATCGGCAGCCGTGTTGTATCGCCCTATCGACAAACTTACGCTTTCGGCAGCGGCTGACGGTTGGTACAACGAACTAAACATCAACCGCCCAAATGGTTCGGATTCAATCGACTTACCTACGCAACAAACGGGGTTGGTGAATTTGGCAGCAAAATACACTTCCGACAGATGGACAATTGGAGCTAATTTGCTCTACACACAAACCCACAACGAAGTTCAAAAAGGAATTGCAGCGCCCAATCGGAGCAAGCTCTCTCCTACTGCTAGTGTTTCGTATAAACTACTGCCGAACAAAGAGTTGAGAATTCGTGCATTCTACAAAAACATTTTTAGAGTGCCAACATTCAACGACCTCTATTTTCAGGATATGGGGAACAAAAACCTGAAACCGGAAGCAACTAATCAATACAACGTTGGACTAGTGTATCGCGAAACTGTAATACCTCTCCTTTCGGAACTGGAGTTAAGTGCCGATGCCTATTACAATGACGTGACGGACAAAATCATTGCATTGCCTAAAGATTTGTTTCATTGGAGCATGGCAAACAAAGGCAGCGTGACCGTGAAAGGTGTGGATGTAACGTTGAAAGCTATAATTCCATTACTGCAATCGGATAAACTGATGGTGCGCTCCAACTACTCGTACCAAAAAGCAGTAGATGCGACAACAAGCAGTGCGAACTTTGGCGAACAGATTCCCTATTCGCCACTTAATTCTGGTTCGGGGTCGTTGACTTATCTGCATCGCTCAACTGAATTTGGCTACAACCTCCTTTTTTCGGGACAACGATGGAGCGGACAAAACATTCGAGCCAATAGATTAAACAGCTACGTCGAGCATTCGGTGTTTGCAACTGCCTATTTCAAAAAACTAAAAGTGACAGGTGAAATCATCAATCTACTTAATACGCAATACGAGGTGGTGCAATTCTTCCCGATGCCACGTAGGAACTTCAGATTAACAGCTACCATCAATTTCTAATACATTATTTACAAATCAATTATACAATCAAATGAAAACAACCAAAATTTCGCGCTTTCTTTTGCTTTCGGCACTCTGTTTATCGTTTTTCACTTCTTGCGAAGACGACAACACTACACCTTCTGTACCCGAAATCAGTACCGGACTGTTCGTGCTCAATCAAGGACAAGATGGTCAAAACAACGCGTCGCTGACCTATTACAATTTAGCAACTAATCTGACGACTGACGACATTTTCAAAGCAAAAAACAACCGCGGGTTAGGCGATGTGGCTCAAGATGTGATTCGTTATGGCTCAAACATCTATATCACACTTACGAACTCGAGCATCGTAGAAGTGGTGAATGCAACTACAGGTATTTCTAAAAAAACCATTTCGATGGTGAATACATCTAACCAGCCAAGCAAACCGCGTAGTCTTGCAGCGTTGAATGGCAAAGTCTATATTACCTTGCTCGACGGACATTTGGCTCGCTTAGACACTACCACGTTGACCATCGACAAAACCATCTCTGTAGGTGCAAACCCAGAAGGCATCGCTGTGGCAAACAACAAACTATACGTCGCAAACTCTGGTGGTTTCAATTATCAAGTTGGCGCAAAAGCCGACAGCACAATTTCGGTGATTGACCCGTCTACTTTTGCCGAAACCAAGAAACTAAAAGTGGTGATAAACCCAACCATGATTAAAGCTGACAAATACGGCGATCTCTATGTGCTTTCGATGGGAAATTACGGGGATATTCCAACCGCTTTGCAACGCATCGAAGGTTCAACCGATAAAGTGACAGCTATTTCAGCTGTAAAAGCAGTCAATTTCACCATCGACGACGACAATGCGTATATTTATAACTATGAATATGACGCTGTTACTTATGCCGTTATCAATAAAAGCTATTCGGTGTACGATGTTAAAAATGAGAAAGTGCTGAAAACCAACTTTATATCAGAATCTGCCATTGCCAAAACACCTTATTCGATTGATGTAGATCCATTGACAAAGAATGTTTTCATTAGCGAATCAGACTATGTAAACACAGGTAAAATGTATTGCTATGGCTCAGATGGTGCCTTAAAATACTCTTTCAGTACAGGTGTAAACCCTTCGAAGACAGTTTTTATAACAAATAAATAAAATGTTGAACCGCAATAGTCATTTTTTTAACTTTTGCCATCGACACCATTGGAATAACGGATTTCGGGAAAGCTGCCATCTGACCTATCTCTGTTATTCCATTCTTAAATTGATTTACATGAAATATCACCTTTCAATTATTAGTTTTGTACTTCTTTTGTTGACCTACGGGTGCAACACTTCAGTAAAAAAGGGAACAGAAGAAAAAGGATTTTCGACTGTTTCGGTGCGCTACGCTCGTGGTTTTACAATTCAAAGATTCGACAAGTTCATTAAAATAGTTCTCCGCAATCCTTGGGACTCTACAAAACAATTGGACACATACATTTTAATTAACCGAAATAAGCCTAAACCAGAGCATCTGCCTCAAGGTAAAATTATAAAAATTCCAGTTGAGAAAGTCGCTATTTGCACAGCAGTACATGTAGGCATTTGGAGACAGCTTGGTGAATTTTCTAAAATAAAAGCAGTATGTGAACCAAACTATATGGAGTTACCCGAAATAAAAAATGGAGTTGCTAAAGGTAAGATTATAGATTTAGGACTATCGACCTCAATCGATTTGGAAAAACTAATCTCAGTTTCCCCAGATGCATTAATCGTTTCGCCTTTTGAAAATACAACCTATGGACGACTTGAAAAAACAGGAACTCCAGTAGTGCAAGATGCCTCTTATATGGAAAATTCACCACTCGGTCGTGCTGAATGGATTAAGTTTGAAGCTGCCTTTAGTGGAAAAGACTCATTAGCAGAACAGATTTTCACCAATATAGAAAATCGCTATAATAGTCTGATAAAAATAGCTTCTAAAGCAAGAATAAAACCGTCAGTATTCACTGAAATGAAGTATGGTCAAGTGTGGTATGTGCCTGGCGGAAACAGCTATATGGCGGAATTCTTAAAAGATGCTGGAGCAAATTATCTGTGGAGTAATCTTCCTCAATCGGGTTCTGTGCCATTGTCATTCGAGTCAGTTTATGAGAAAGCGGAACACGCGGACTTTTGGCTGATTAAATACAACAATGCAAAGTTAGATCTAACTTACGAAAATTTGCGAAATGACTATCAACCTTATTCCAACTTCAAGGCCTATCAACAGAAAAATATTTTCGCAATCAATTCAGCCAAAGTACGTTACTACGACGAAGGACCAATGCAACCCGATGTTATTCTTGCAGATTTAGTAAGAATTTTTCATCCAGAACTGCTGCCAAATTATTCATCGAAATATTATTTTCCAATGAAATAACAAGGTAATTAGATGAAACCTAAATATGGGTTTTATTATAGTTTAAGACTTATTATTGCCTTTTTTAACTCCAACGAATAAAAATCCCCAACCGATAATAAAGCAAATACCGCCAAATGGGGTAATTGCACCTAACCAACGAAGCGGTACTCCGCCAATGCCTGACAATGCCATTGCATAAAGAGATCCACTAAATAGTACAATTCCTGCAAGAAAAAGATAAGCTGATCGCATAAACCATTTCGATTCGTTTTTCTGAAATAGAAGTGTTATAAAAAGAAGTGCAAAAGTGTGATAAAACTGATACCGAACTCCTGTTTCGTAAACGGTCAACATTTCGGGTGCGAGTAACGACTTTAGTCCATGCGCTCCAAAAGCTCCTAGCGTCACACACATTAAACCAGAAAGTGCTGCAATCGATAAGATATTTTTCATTCGTTAAATTTTAAGTAAAGCAGCGAAAATCTAGTTTTGTTTGATTTAAACAAAATCAATCAAATAAGATTAATTCAAATCCTGTTTTATCCGTATAATCTTTGCTGCAATTCGGTTAAGCGAAGATTCTTCGAATGTAAGCAGCTCCTCTATCAAGACCCATTTATAGATGTCGGAAAATTTGCTTTCTAAAGTAAAACGATACAAAAATCGAAAATCGAAATGGTCGTGTTCTACTTCATTTTTCCGGGCTGGAATACGGTGTACATCTAAATCAAATGGTTCTACTGAAACAAGAGAAATCTCATTAAGATTCAATCCAGTCTCTTCAGCCAATTCTCGTGAAGCAGCTTCTATAAGGCTGTTGTCATGTGCAATTTCTACATGTCCACCTGGCTGAAGCCATCTCTGCAATTTCTCGTGCCAAATCATCACCACATGTTTATATTCACGATCAACCACAATTGCAGATGCAGTTACATGACCTACCATATTATTTCTCGAATACAATTCATTGTTTGTATTAACAAAATGAATTGTATTTTGTGTATGCACCTTCTCTTTTTCATCAAAAGCAGAATAGTTATTTAATAGCTTTATCAAATTAGATTTGGTCATTTTTTATAAGAAATCAAATCAATTATTGATTATCAAAAGATATTATCTTAAACAATTAGGCAATAAAAAGTCAAAAAAATGTGACATATTTTTTTGACTTTTATTTCGTTTAATAGGCATTCTTTTCGCCTTTAAAGATATTGACAACTGTCATAACTATTATTTTAATATCTAACCAAAACGACCAGTTTTCTATATACCAAACATCTTTCTCAACCCTCTTCTCCATTTGGTGAAGTTCTTTTGTCTCTCCACGATAGCCATTAACCTGAGCCCAACCAGTTACACCTGGTTTCACAAAATGACGAATCATATAAGTGTCAATTAACCGAGAATAATCTTCGGTATGTTTAAGCATATGAGGTCTAGGCCCAACAATTGACATATCACCTTTAAGCACATTTACGAACTGAGGAATTTCATCAATATTTGTTTTACGCAAGAAATCTCCAACTTTAGTTTTTCTTGGATCATCTTTCACTGCTTGTAGTTTGTCAGAATCCTTATTGACTCGCATTGTTCTAAATTTTAAACACTCAAAATCTTCACCCTTCAAACCTGTTCTTTTTTGTCTAAAAAAGATTGGTCCGGGTGATGATAAACTAATTGCAATGGACGTTAATACGAATAAAAAAGGGAACAAGAATACTAGAACAAACAGCGAAAAACCAATGTCAAATGTTCGCTTGATAATTCTATTTAGACCATATTCCAAAGGATCCGAAAAAAGCATTAATACAGGAACACTGTTTATTTCATGCATCTGAACTTTCCTACGCAAGAAAGTATAATAACTTGGAATTATAAAAAACTTAACTAAGTTTTTTTCCGAAAAATTGAGCATATCTACAATACGTTGCCCGTCTTCAGAGTGAAGGGCACAATATACTTCATCAACATTATTTTCAAGCACGAAACTTTTAAAATTGTTTATCTCTCCAAGGTAAGGAATTGAGCCTGTATCAACGGATGGATTATCATCAAAATACCCTAGCACTTTAAATCCATAACTTGAATCTTGCATCAATTTGTTCGCAATAAAAATTCCACTCTTTCCTGTACCAATAAATACAATATTTCTATAATTAAAACCTTGCCTTCTATACCATTTTAATAGATATCGACCGAACACCCACCAACTGAAAATCAAAAAATATAAAACGGAAAAGAATACAATAATGAATTTGCTTGAAAAATGTTGAATCCCTAAGAAATTAAGTAACACATAGAATATCACAAAATGAAAAGAGACTGAATAGAATGCCAAACGCATCATTTTATCAATCTCAAAAATTCTCTTTTTATGCTGTTCAATTAGAATAATTGAAACAGGAATATATGCAAAGTTAAGAGCTAAAATAACCTGTCTGAAAACAGGAATGAGACTTGTACAATTGCAATGTTCTTTGTAAAAGATAAAACCTAAAAATAGAGAATTTAATATAATAAAATCCCCAATTACAATGAGAATTGATATTAATTTTGATTTTCCTGGTTTTCTATTCATATAATTTACAATAAAGTAGGAAAGGCGAATATAATAAAAAAAGCGAAAATAATGTAGAATTAAATTGTTTTTAACATAAATACAATTTATTTATTCACATATACTAGTCATTTGTATAAAAGGAATATGGAAGGAATTTTTGATAAATCAGGAGTTTTATTATTCCAATCCCCAATACTTTTTGTTAAGACTAATTCATTGTCACATGTTAAATTGGCAGCAATACAGAGCTTAGTAAATGATTTACAGTTTTTGAGTAAATCTTCAATTAATTTCTGATTTCGATAAGGTGTTTCAATAAATATTTGTGTCTGATCTTCATTATAAACACTCTGTTCTAAACTCTTCAATTTAGCAATACGCTGACTATTTTCGATTGGCAAATAGCCATGAAAAGCAAAACTTTGTCCATTGAAACCCGAAGCCATTAACGATAAAAGAATTGATGTAGGCCCTACTAAGGGCACCACTTTATATCCTTTCGACTGGGCAATTTCCACAACTGCGGCTCCAGGATCAGCTATTGCAGGACATCCTGCTTCTGACAATACTCCCACTGAAAATCCTGAAACCAAAGGTTTTAGGTAATCGGAAATGATTGTTGGCGAGGTATATTTATTTAACTCAAAAAAAGTCAAGTTATCGATTTCAATAGACGAATCACATTTTTTGAGGAATCGGCGTGCAGAACGGATATCTTCAACGACAAAATGACTTAGCGATTTGATTATGGTTAAGTTGAAGGCCGGCAAGACTTTAGAAAGATCTGTTTCTCCCAAAGTAACTGGAATAAGATAGAGTGCTGACTGCATATTGTTGTATTTTGGACAAAAATACATATTTTTGTCCAAAAATGAGCTTATGAACTTGCCAAAACCGTTTATTGAACGCACATTAACGTTACTTTCCGAAGAATTCGATGCATTCGAAAAAGCTCTTTCTACTGATTCTCCAATTTCTATTCGAATTAATCGCTTCAAAACCAACGAACAACTATCCTTCCAACAGATTCCTTGGTGTAAAGACGCCTATTACCTAAATGAACGTCCAAATTTCACTTTCGATCCACTTTTTCATGCTGGTTGTTATTATGTACAAGAGGCTTCTTCGATGTTTCTTGAGAAGGCAGTCAAACAGCATATTAAAGGAGCAGAGTGTGTTCTAGACCTTTGTGCTGCACCAGGTGGCAAATCGACACATTTTCGAACTCTTTTGCCAAACAATTGTCTTTTAGTCTCGAACGAAATTATTCGAAATCGCTCTTATATTTTGGCTGAAAACCTTATAAAATGGGGTCATCCAAACATAGTTGTTACACAAAACAGTCCGAGTGATTTAGGAAAACTAACTCATTTTTTTGATGCAATAGTAGTCGATGCACCTTGCTCTGGCGAAGGAATGTTTCGCAAAGATTCCGACTCAATGAATGAATGGTCGGAATATAATGTGCAGCAATGCGCTCTAAGGCAGCAACAAATAATTGATGACATTTGGGATGCGCTCAAGCCTGGTGGAATAATGATTTACAGCACCTGTACTTACAACCTTGAGGAGAATGAGCACAATTTGGCGTATATTACACAAAACTATGATGCTGAGATACTTCCGATAGATATTGAATCGCAATGGAATATTACTCGCGAGTTGGATGGAAAGTTGCCATCATATCGTTTCTTTCCACATAAAACGAATGGAGAGGGTTTCTTCTTAGCCGTTATTCAGAAATCAGATTCTGAGAATCGTCGGGTAATAAAACCGAAGAAAAACAAACAAGCGAAAAAACCTTCAACCTTTCCATCTGACCTTAAATCATGGATAATAAATAACAGTGATTTCAACTTTGCAATTGAAAATAACAGTTTAGTTGCCACCAATAAACTATTTGAAAATCAGATTGATATACTGTCTAATAAATGTAGCATTTTGCACAAGGGAATAAACATTGCCGAAATTAAGGGGCACGATTTTGTTCCAACCCACAACCTAGCGATGAGCAACATATTGAATAGTGAAATATTCTCAGTTTGCGAAGTTGACATTACTCTTGCACTCTCTTTTCTAAAAACAGAAGTGCTGAAATTACCTGACAATCAACCCAAAGGCTACATCCTTCTCACCTATCTCGGTCATCCAATTGGTTGGGTAAAAAACATTGGTAGCAGAGCAAATAATCTATACCCAAACCAATGGCGAATTCGATCGTCATATAACCCCGAAGAAATAAAATCGTTTTGGACATAAACGAACAAAGCCTATCACATATTGAATAGACTTTGTTCGTAATAAGAATATATCAAACTGGAATTTTATCAATTCTACATTGGTGTCGACCACCTTCAAACTCAGTCTTCAAGAAAGTATCTGTAATGAAAAGTCCCTCTTCTTTTGTAATAAAGCGTCCGGGTAGTGTACAAATATTCGCATCATTATGTTGTCGAGCCAGATGAGCAATTTCAACACTCCAGCAAAGTGCTGCTCGAATGCCTTGGTGCTTATTCAAAGTTATATTTATTCCGTTTCCGCTTCCGCAAATGGCAATTCCGGGATAGACTTCATCATTCTCAACTGCAGTAGCCAAAGGGTGCGCATAATCAGCATAATCCACGCTATCAGTTGAGTAAGTGCCAAAATCTTTGACCTCTATTTTTTTCTGTTTGAATACTTCAAGCAAATATTGTTTTAATTCATAACCAGCATGGTCGCAAGCGATTCCAATTGGCTTTCCGGGTTTAATGATACTCACAATCTGGTGTATTGATGTTAATTTATGGGGATATTTCTTTCTGTTACGAAAATAAACAAAATAATGAGAATATTGTTCCTTTTACCGCTTATTAACAAGTGATTTATTCGAACCGAATTGAATTTGAAGGTCTGATCTTTGAAATCAAATAAGATGGGCCAATAAGCATCGCCATTGATAAAATCAGAGCCCCAATATTGAGGATAATAAGGTAAATCCAGTTCAAATCGATTGGCACGGCAGTTAAGTAATAGACTTCGGGGTTTAGAGAAATTATGTGAAAATGTTGTTGAATGATTGCTAACGACAACCCAATCACATTTCCCCAAATCATACCACGACCAATCAGAAAGAATGACACATAAAGGAATACTTTACGAATGCTGACATTGTTTGCGCCCATCGCTTTTAGAACTCCAATCATGTTGGTTCGTTCCAGAATGATAATCAACAGACCCGAAATCATGGTGAATCCCGCAACCGATATCATCAAAAACAGGATAATCCATACATTCATATCAAGCAACTCCAGCCAACTGAAAATCTGAGGGTTAAGGTCTTTAATAGAGCGAACATAATAGTAATTTTCAAGCTTCAGAATTCGGTTTGTGAGCTTCTCGGACAAGCCAAGTGTTGCTTGATCTAAGTTGTCGAAATCGCCAACAGTCACCTCTACTCCACCCGCATCGTCGATGCTCCATCCATTCAATTTTTGAATGTGCCGCATATCAGCCAATACAAAGGCCTTGTCGTATTCCGTAAAATTCGTTTGATAAATCCCTCTAATCGTAAATTTTCGTACACGCAAGTTGTGTTCCACAAAATAGGTCAGAAAAGAGTCGCCAACTTTTAAATTAAGTTTGTTGGCAATGGTTTTCGAAATCATCACATCATTCGAAGTTTGGGCTCTTTTTGTGTTAATCAGCTCTCCTTCAATGAGATTCTGACGAAAAAATTGCCAATCGTACTCTTTCGAAATACCTTTCAGCACAATTCCCTGAAACTCATTATCGAGTTTTATGATTCCAGGCTTGGTAGCAAAACGTTGCGCGTGGACGACACCTTCGCTATTCCGTATTTCACTCATCAGCGTATCGCTGACACGAATCGGTTGCAACTCATACGAGTTATTGCTATCGAAATGTGTGACCTGAATGTGCGAGCCAAACCCAATGACTTTATTTCGAATCTCCTTCTTAAAACCAATAACAATCGAAACAGAGAGAATCATCACAGCGAGCCCCAAAGCAATACCAATCATGGCAATACGTACAGCAGGGGGAGAAACTCGTTTCTCCCCCGTTGTACCAAAATGGATTTTTCTGGCTATAAATAATTCTAAATTCATTGATTTACATTCCGCAATATGAAATTAGATCGTTCTTCCAGGATAAGCCTCCAACGCTTTTTGCAACACAATCAACGCCTTTGCTAAATCATCTTTTTTCAAAACATAGGCAATTCGCACTTCGTCGCGACCCAATCCTTCGGTGGTGTAGAAACCTGAACCTGGTGCCATAAAGATGGTTTGACCTTCGTATTGAAACTCTTCGAGGCACCACGAGCAGAATTTATCTGCATCGTCAACAGGAAGTCGTGCCACAGTGTAGAATGCGCCCATCGGAATTGGCGAATAACAACCCGGAATACGGTTCAAACCGTCAATCAGAAACTTGCGACGCTCAACGTATTCGTTGTACGTCTGTAGCAAGTATTCTTCCGGTGCATCGAGTGATGCTTCGGCACATATCTGACCAATCAATGGCGGACTGAGACGTGCTTGGCAAAATTTCATCACGCTGTCGCGTATTGTTTTGTTTTTGCTGATTAATGCTCCAACACGGATTCCACATTCGCTATAGCGTTTCGACACAGAATCGATTAGTACAACATTGTCTTCGATATCATCGAGGTGAAAAGCTGAGATATAAGGTGCTCCAGTGTAGCAAAACTCGCGGTAAACCTCATCCGAAAACAGAAACAAATCATATTTCTTCACCAAATCACGAATCTGATTCATCTCTTTTTGTGTGTAGAGATAACCAGTTGGATTGTTAGGATTACAAATTAGGATGCCTTTTGTTCGGGGTGTAATTAACGCTTCAAATTTATCGACTGATGGCAATGCAAATCCCTCTTCGATAGACGAAGGACAGGTCTTGATTACCGCACCTGCAGAGATAGCAAACGCCATGTAATTGGCATAGGCAGGTTCTGGAACAATTATTTCGTCGCCCGGATCAAGACACGCCATAAACGCAAACAATACCGCTTCTGAGCCGCCGGTTGTAATGATAATCTCATCGGCAGTTACATTGATGTTGAATTTGGCATAGTAATGCACCAACTTTTCACGCAACGAGGCGATACCTTCACTAGGGCTGTATTCCAATATTTTACGATCGATGTTGCGAATGGCTTCGAGTCCTACTTCGGGGGTTGGCAGGTCGGGCTGACCAATATTAAGGTGGTAAACCGTCACTCCTTTAGCTTTGGCTTTGTTGGCCAACGGCACTAATTTACGAATAGGTGAAGCCGGCATGATGACGCCGCGTTCTGAAATTTGAGGCATATTCTGGTTGATTTATTAAGTTCCTCAAAACATAAACACATAGAAATCGACGGTTTACGATTCGGGTTTGCAAATTTATCATCAAAATAGGGTAATTACAAATAAATCGTAAATATTCGGTTTGTTTTGTTTAAAATAGGTATGAATTTATTTCAAAAAGAAAGTTTGGGATAAAAACAATACATTTGCAAATCAAAACATTCTATCGTATAGCAAATGAAAGCCGCATCGCTCAGTGAACTTCGTACCGAATTGAATCACCTTCCTCCCGAAGTAGTGATGGATTTGTGTATCCGGCTGATAAAATACAAGAAAGAAAACAAAGAGCTTCTCTCCTATTTGCTGTTCGATGCTGACGACGAAAAGGCTTATCTGGAAGGTGTTTGTTTGGAAATCGACTCACTTTTCAAAGAGATAAACAGACGAAATATTTCGCAAACAAAAAAATCGCTCCAGAAGATTCTTCGGATTATTTCCAAATATGCCAAATATTCGGGTCAAAAACGTACTGAGATTGACCTCTACATCCATTTCTGCCAGAAATTGCGCGCAATGCCTATCCCACGAAGTAAAAACAGCGTAATTGAAAAGATTTATGCCCGTCAGTTTTTCAAAATTAGGAAGTTGCTCGAATCGCTCCACCCCGATCTGCAATACGACTACGAAGAGGTAATGGTGAAGCTGGCAATATGATAGTTGTCTCCTACAGATTACGCAGATAAATGATTCATTTCGAACAATTTCGAGATACATTCCTATCAATATACCTAATTTTAAGTAGCACTTTACCTAATCGGTGGTATTGGTCATCACGTTCAAAGCGCATATCTTTGCACTATGATTATTCACATTTAAACCATATAAACAATGTCTGCACAAAATTTGAAATTCGAAACACTACAATTGCATGCTGGTCAGGTGGCTGACCCAACTACAGGTTCACGCGCTGTGCCTATCTATCAAACATCTTCGTATGTGTTCAAAAATGCCGAGCACGGTGCAAATCTCTTCGCGCTGAAAGAGTTTGGCAACATCTACACCCGATTGATGAACCCAACAACAGACGTGTTCGAAAAACGCGTTGCAGCGCTCGAAGGCGGCGTAGCTGCATTGGCCACAGCATCAGGTCAGTCGGCTCAGTTCCTTGCCATTACAAACATTGTAGAATCAGGCGAAAACATTGTTTCGACTTCTTACTTGTATGGTGGAACCTACAACCAATTTAAAGTACAATTTAAACGCCTCGGCATTCAAGTGAAATTCGTAGATGGCGACAAAGCGGAAGATTTCGACAAATTAGTGGACGACAAAACAAAAGCGATCTACCTCGAAACGATTGGAAATCCTAAATTCAACATTCCCGATTTCGAAGCCATCGCAGCGGTTGCTAAAAAACACGATATTCCATTGATCGTAGACAATACATTCGGAGCTGGTGGATACCTTTTCCGTCCGTTGGAGCACGGCGCAAGCATCGTAGTAGAATCGGCTACCAAATGGATCGGTGGACACGGAACCAGCGTTGGCGGTGTAATTGTAGATGGAGGAAACTTCAACTGGGGTAATGGTAAATTCCCTCAATTCACCGAGCCATCGGAAGGCTACCACGGATTGAAATTTTGGGATGTGTTTGGTACAGATGGTCCGTTTGGCAACATCGCCTTCATCATTCGTGCTCGTGTAGAAGGTCTTCGCGACTACGGAAATGCCCTGAGCCCATTCAATGCATTTTTGTTGTTGCAAGGTCTCGAAACACTTTCGCTCCGCGTAGAACGTCACGTAGAAAATGCATTAGCTTTGGCTAAATGGCTCGAAGCTCACCCTGCAATCGAAAACGTACAGTATCCTGGATTGGAATCGTCTCCATACAACGCTTTAGCGAAGAAATACCTCAAAAAAGGATTCGGTGGCGTGCTCTCTTTTCGCTTGAAAGGCGCACCGGAATTGGGCGACAAACTAATCGACGGCCTCGAATTGATTAGCCACTTGGCAAACGTAGGTGATGCTAAAACGTTGATTATCCACCCATCATCGACTACCCACCAACAGTTGAGCTTAGAAGAGCAACTAAAATCAGGAGTCGTTCCAGGACAACTCCGTGTGTCAGTAGGTATCGAAAACATCGAAGACATCAAAGCCGATATTCAACAAGCGATTGATAAACTATAAGCGACACAATTGTTGCTGACAAAAAAAATGCTGACCCAGATTTGAGTCAGCATTTTTTATGGTATAATTTAATCTATTCTTCCGTTACGTAAACGTTTTTCACTTCCCAACTACCAGCCGCATTATCAGCGCCAGTGCTCAAATACTTAAATGCAATACGAACATTATTTTTACCAGCATAAGCAGCTAAACTAATAGGAGTTGATGGAATAAAAGTCCAGTTAGCACCGCTTGGATATCCTGCTTCGGGGAAAGTTAATTGTGTCCAATCATTTGGATTAAAAGTGACACCATCACTTGTTGTAGAAACCCATAACGTAATGGCTTTCTTCATCTTATCTTTGCTCGTTCCAATATCACCAAAATAGCGACCAACATGAGTAAAGTTCAACCACGGATTTACACGTTCAGTCAGATTCATTGCTGGCGAAATCAACCAATCTTCATTGTCGTAATAAGATCCGGCTACATACCCTGTCATAAGCATATACTTATAACTGTTCCATGCCCACACTTGAGCACCCAAAACATTTACTCCAGTAAAATCGCCCATTGACTCAGTCAATCCTTTTAAAATCAAGACATCCAACCATTTTCCTTTTTTGAATGAATATAGGTCAGTAGTATTTTTCCAATCGGTACCATTAAATGTTAAAACGCGATATTGATTCAATAAAGCAGTTGGGGTGTAAAGCTTATACTTAATCAAACGTGTTTCGTTTGCTAATGCGTAAGGAAACTTACTTTTCAAATAAGTATTTAAGTAATTGTTAATTGGCATTGTCGGCAAAAAATAGTTTGATTTCCCAGGTTGATTAGACCCTTTACCCATTACTCCATATTCAGCATCACTAATAGTCACTTTATTCTCTGCGAATATCAAAAGAGTATCGCCTGCATCAGCTAAATCGTAGGTAACTTTAATATTAGAATTTGCATCAGCATAAGGGTATTTTAATGCGAATAAAATAGGTAGATAATCCTTCGCCTTTAAAACGTTATTGAAAAACTTGTTCTGCTCCAGTTTAGTAACACTGGTATAGACAGGATAGGATGATAATCGAGTATTCATAGCATTCAGAGAAGCTTGAATAACGGCCGAGTCAGCACTTGTTTTAGCATTTTTCAGTTCTAACTTCTTAGCAGTAATCGAATCATTGATGGGTTTCTTTACCGCATTTGCAATAGTTGTATAATCGGCAGACGTAATTTCATAAGTGTATGAAACTACATTGGTAGGAAGACCCATTTGATCGTAGCCAGGAAAATTTTTCTCGTTAAAATCCTGACAGGCAGATAAAATAGCCACTGTGGCTATGCTTACATATATTAGCTTATTTTTCATTTTCATAATCAATTAATTTATCAAAATTTCACTTTCAAACTTACAGACCATGTGCGGCCAAATCCATAAAAAACAGATGAGGTAAGATAGTCGTGATTAGCTCCATCTGTAGCATCGGCTATATAACTAGCATCCAGTAAATTGTGAATATTTCCAACAAGGGATGCATTGAAGCCGTTCATCTTGAAATGATAAAGACAGTTTAAATCAAATGTAAATGCATCGGGTATTTGCCAAGGTTGCGAGTAAGTAGAGGTACTAAGATCTGATCCAACAGATGAAATATTGAAATACGAGAAGTTTTTACCGAAATAATTACCATCCAAACCCAATTTAAAATCTTTCAACAACTCATAATCTAAACCTATAGCAGCAGTCCATTGAGCTGCATTCCCTACTCGTATATCTTTCAAGTTAACATCCACTTTTGCATGATCAGGGCCGAGCAATTCTGTAACAAACCCAAGGGCAGTTGTAGGTTGTCCTTGTTTATCATAAAGATAGCCAGACGCATTGTTTTGCCAAAACCAGTCACCTAACGAAATCATCCCGCTAAATTCAAGTTTATTTAATGGTTTGGAAACGAAATCGATTTCGAGTCCTTGGTGTAACGCATCAACACCTTCCATGTTAACTACCAAACTTGATTCGGTTTGAGCGTTAATTGATCTAACCAACGTTTTATCTTTCCAATTTGTACGGTATAAATTGACGTTTGCTGTCAAGTATTTTGATTTAAACCCATAACCTAACTCAGCTGATATTGCTTTTTCATTTACAGCACTTGCATTAATCATGTTGCTTGTCGTTGACTGAACGAAACCACCACCTGAAAAGAAAGGTGCTCTTGAAATAATACCAACATTTGCAAACACATTGTGGTTTGCATTTATATTGTAGTTAGCACCACCTTTTGCACAAAATCCTAAAAAGCTAACTGTTTTTGATCTTGCATTTGCTTTGTCATAGTAAAAGCGATCATATCTCCAGTAAGAGGTATTTGAACCAGAGAGTGAAATAAAAGTACTGAGTGCACCTTTGTTATACTCGGCTTGTCCAAAAACGCCTTCGTTTACCACATAGCCATCGTAATCTCTATAAACAACATCTCCAACTTGCAATTTTTTTGTTAAGTATTCACTATTGCTAAGGTTTGGTCGTGGTGTTTTATCAATAAAAAATTTACCACCATACAAATCCACCAGTTCAGTGGTATGAATTCCTTTGTAATAACGTAAATCAAGTCCGCCATAGAGATCAATATTATCTCCTATTCGAGTTGTATAAGTAGATAATGCACCAACCCAAATGTGTTTGTTTATACTATTAGACATTGCATATTTCGACCCTGTATCACTTTTACGATTAATTGTATAAATAGAATCATAATCAAAAGTTCCATCAGGGGATCGATAAGAAGTTGTTGGAATTCCATTTGATGCACCATACCAATTCTGACGGTCTGCACTCTCAAATGCTTGACCACTATATCCGCCACCATTACCAATTGAGGCATAAATTGCTGTGGAAAGACTCGATTTGTCATTAATAGTCCAGTAATGATTCAATGACAATTGAGGTTTATTATAAACGTTGTAAGAGGAAACTTTACGCTGACCATTCATGTCAAAACCAAAAGAGGCATTGTATTTGTATTTCAATGGTTGTTTTTTCCACTCTTCAATAGTCAATTTATCGCTATTATTGCGTTGATTATGCCATTGAGGAGCACCAAAAGCAGTAAATGAAATCTGATGTGATTTATTTATTATTTTTGAGATATTCACAAAATAGGAGTACGATTCAAATTCTGTTCCTTGAATATAGCCATTACCAGCAGTTTTGGTTCCCAAAAGTGTTACCGCCCATTTATTTTCAGTCAAACCCGTTGAAACAGTAAATCCAACCTTTGTATAACCATCGTTTCCAATACCATAAGAAGCAGAACCACCTTTTCTTGCATCTGTAGATCGGGTAACCACATTAATTGAGCCACCTAAAGACGGAGCTGCAACCTTTGATGCTCCAAGTCCACGTTGAACTTGCATAGAGCGAGTCACATCGCCGAGTCCAGCCCAATTTGACCAATAAACACCACCCCATTCCATATCGTTGACAGGTACTCCATTAATCATAACTGCAACATTAGCAGCCTCAAAGCCGCGAATATTTACACGTGAATCTCCAAAACCTCCACCTTGTTTTGTTGCATATACACCTGGTGTAGATTTCAGAATTTCAGGAAATTCCTGTGTTCCCATTTTAGTCTCAATTTGAATCGGACCTAAAACAGACAATGCAACAGGAGTTTTACGTCTTACTGCCAATGAAGAAGTGACAACAACATCTTTCAAACCGACCGTTTCAGATTCAAGTTTTATTGACCCAAGATTTGTTGCACTACTATTTATATCAATTTTCTTTGTCGTATAACCAACATATGAGACGACAATGTTAGTTTTACCATCTGGCAAATTAAGTTTAAAACTTCCATCAAGCGAAGTTGTAGCACCCACACTCGATTCCGGATTATAGACACTTACTCCAACAAGAGGTTCATTGGTAGTCATATCAACCACAAAACCTTTGACAGGAGATTTTGCAAAAACAATCTGGGCAAGAATCAGCACAGAACAAATTGACAAGAATCTTTTCATAAATGTTTAATTACAGTTTATTTATTAAATCGAGAATTCAAAAGAATACAAAATTAACCATAAAAATCTAAATTATTATAACAATCTTAAGACAAATTCATTTCAAGAATAGATTGTAAATGTTTGGTTATGAAAAACCGTTATGTAGCCTTTAAAACAGCATAAAAAGTAACAAATAGAAAAGAGGCAATGTTTAATTAAAACCATTGCCTCTTTGTACAAAAAAAAAAGACCTATTGTATCAATCCCAACAAATATTGACCGTAAGCTGTTTTGTCTAAGGATTTTCCTAATTTTGTTAATTGGGAATCATCAATCCAACCGTTTCTCCACGCAATTTCCTCTATACATGAAACATAATATCCTTGACGGTTTTGAATCGTCTCAACAAAATTAGACGCTTCGAGCAAACTGTCGCAGTTTCCTGTATCCAGCCAAGCAAAGCCACGTCCAAACAATTCAACTTTGAGGCTACCCTCTTCAAGATATATTTTATTTAAATCGGTAATTTCAAGTTCCCCACGAATAGATGGTTTCAAACTTTTAGCTTTTGCCACAACATCTTTTCCATAAAAATAGAGCCCAGGTACAGCGTAATTTGATTTAGGATGCTCAGGCTTCTCTTCGAGACTTACCACGTTATTATTTTCATCAAATTCTACAACGCCATATGCACGCGGATCTTTTACACTATATCCAAAAATGTAAGCTCCATTTTCAATTGCAGCTACTCTCTTCAACACAGGGGTAAATCCTTGTCCATAAAACATATTATCACCAAGAATCAAACAACCAGAATCTCCCGAGAGAAACTCTTCACCCAAAATAAATGCTTCTGCCAAGCCATTAGGTGCGTCCTGAATTTTATAGGAAAAATTCATACCCAAATCTTCTCCTGTTCCAAGTAAATCTCGAAACATCGGTAAATCACGCGGAGTAGAAATAATGAGTACTTCACGAATTCCTGCCAGCATTAAGGTCGATAACGGATAGTAAATCATTGGCTTGTCATACACTGGCATAATCTGTTTTGAGATTGCCTTCGAAAGAGGATAGAGCCTTGTTGCGCTTCCACCAGCTAAAATAATTCCTTTCATATTGTTTTGGATTAGTTTATTTACAATAATATAAGTTGACTTGGCGTATATCTTTGCAAAGATAGAATTTTCAACATCTTTTCACTATTCAAAACAAAAAAAACACATTTTTTTTTCAAAATTTTTGTCAATTCAAAAAATAATATACCTTTGTGTTGATTTACCGCCTTACGCGCTTGTTCAAGTGTTCCGAATATAACAAATCCAAAGATTTACGAGTCAAACTTCAAAGCCACATTAAGAGAGCTACTATTTCCGTTTTTCTTATTCAAAGAAAACTTATAAAAATCATTCATGTTTACATCTGAAGAACTAAACAACAAGGTTTTAGCTGAGCTAAAATCTCTTGCCAAAGAGATGGGCATTAAACGTGTCGACTCACAAAAAAAAGATGAGTTAATAGCAAAAATCATTTCTGAAAATTCAAGTTATTCAAAATCAGAACCTCTGGTTGCCGAAACTTCTAACTTCGAAGAGAAGAAAAAGCGAAGCAGAATTACTATGCCTAAGGTTGATGCGCATGTTATGTCGAGCAACGAAAAAACGCCAACTTCGAAACCTGTTGCAAATCAAACAAAAACAACTCCTTTGAAGGCTGAAGATAAAGCAACGGAAAAAGTCTTTCAAAAAGAAGACAAACCTTTTGCTGCGCCTAAATTAACAGAATATTTTGGTAACAAAAGAGATATTGTGGTACACAAGCCACAACCTAGAACGGAAATAGAGAGACCAATTCTTCCTGAAATAACTTCTTTTGCTGAGGAGGAAGAGATTGCAACAAACTCTCAACCAGAGCAAAATGAATCGCCTGTTGCGGCTGAAGTGCAGGCAGAAGTACCACAGGCACCACAACCACAAATTGGTCAGGAAAATAGGAATAACCGACCCAAATTTGGCAACGGGAAACAACCTTACGAAAAACCTTACGAATTTGAAGGAATTCTTATTGGTAATGGTGTCCTAGAAATTATGCCTGACGGATATGGATTTTTACGATCTGCGGATTACAATTTTCTAACATCACCAGATGATGTGTATGTTTCACAATCTCAAATACGACTTTTTGGCCTTAAAACAGGAGATTTAGTTGAAGGTTCTATTCGTCCACCAAAAGAGGGTGAAAAATATTTTCCATTAGTAAAAGTAGAAAAAATAAATGGTCGCACGCCCGAGTATGTTCGCGACAGAATTCCATTCGATTACTTAACGCCTCTTTTTCCAGACGAGAAATTCAAACTATGCCGTGGTCACCGCGATAGTATCTCGATGCGTGTTGTCGATATGTTTTCGCCTATTGGTAAAGGACAGCGTGGATTGATAGTGGCTCAACCTAAAACGGGTAAAACCATTCTCCTAAAAGACATTGCCAACGCAATTGCCGAGAATCATCCAGAGGTTTATATGATCATATTGCTCATCGACGAACGCCCAGAAGAGGTTACTGATATGGCTCGAAATGTTCGTGCCGAAGTAATTTCGTCAACGTTTGACGAACCAGCAGAACGTCACGTAAAAATTGCCAGCATTGTGCTTGAAAAGGCGAAGCGAATGGTTGAATGTGGTCACGATGTTGTGATACTGCTCGACTCTATTACACGTTTAGCACGTGCCTACAACACAGTTTCACCTGCATCTGGTAAAGTTCTCTCAGGTGGTGTGGATGCCAATGCGCTACACAAACCAAAACGATTCTTTGGAGCAGCACGCAACATCGAAAATGGTGGAAGTCTAACCATCATCGCAACTGCGTTGACTGAAACTGGGTCTAAAATGGACGAAGTAATCTTCGAAGAGTTCAAAGGAACTGGTAATATGGAGCTTCAACTTGATCGTAAGCTATCTAACCGACGCATCTTCCCTGCTGTTGATATTACAGCATCAAGCACTCGTCGTGACGATCTATTGCTCGACAGAGACACGTTGAACAGAATGTGGATCATGCGTCGCTACCTTTCGGATATGAACTCGAACGAGGCTATGGAATTCATTAAAGACCGTATGGAAAAAACGTCAAACAACGAAGAGTTACTTTTGTCGATGAACGACTAGTTGCTTTTCTGAAATATACAAACTCCGCTTGAATCCTCGAGAATCAAGCGGAGTTTTTGTTTTGTTGTGAAATATATGGTAATGTGGCAAAAAACAAAAGGCTTCTCGAAAACGAGAAGCCTTTGTGTTTCTTGAAAAATCGGAGCTTACACTCTTTTTTCTTTGATTCTTGCTTTTTTACCGGTAAGGGCACGTAAATAGTAAAGTTTAGCACGACGTACTTTACCCACTTTATTTACTGTGATACTTTCGATAAACGGAGAGTTGATTGGAAAAATACGCTCAACACCTACGTTATTTGAAATCTTACGAACAGTGATGCGTTTGTTAACTCCGTGTCCTGAGATACGGATAACATCTCCACGGTAATCCTGGATACGCTCTTTGTTACCTTCTTTAATTCGGTAAGATACTGTAATCGTGTCGCCGCTTTTGAATTTTGGAAGTGTTGCTCCCGACTCAAATGCTTGCTCGGCAATTTTAATAAAGTCCATTTCGTTTGTTTTTAAAATGTTGAATAAAACGCAATATTCACAGGCTACTCTATTCCTGTCAGAGATTACGAAAAGCGGTGCAAAATTAGCGTTATTTTCAAAGAAAACCAAACATTACTACCGATATTTAGGTTAATTCAAGCTATTCGACTTGATTTTATCTCAATTTGATTAAAAAATCGCTCTACCGTTGTAGAAATCAAGAATTTTGCAACGGAAAATAAAATCGTATTTCGCTTGAACCTGATCCGACAATGCTTTTAATCGACGATTGTTACTTTCATTAAACTCAAACGAAGTGGCTTTGCCAGCTTGGTATTTCTCTTTGGTAAATCCAAGTGCTAAATCTGCAGCTTCAACAGCCTTTTGCGCAGAGGTTAACTTATCTTTTGCTGCAACTGCTTTATAATAGGCTTGTTGAACATCTTTCAGCACCGACTTACGCGTTGTTTCCAAATTCAATTTCCGTGATTCAATATCCAATTGCGCCAATCTTACTTGATTACGAGTAGCAAAGCGATTAAATATTGGTATTTGCAAATGTAAGCCAATTACCCCTTGTCCATTTTCAGAAATTTGGTTAGAAAATGAGGAATTAACAATACCGTAAGTATGAATATACGCATTTCCATAACTAGCGATCAACTCTAAAGATGGGAAATAACCAGATTTAGCTATCTTTTCATTTCTCAAACTTTCTTCAAGTTTATATTCAGCAGATTTCATAGCTGGGCGATTTTTTGCAGCATATTCGTAAGTCTGATCTATATCAGCAAGATTCACCATACCTTCAACCAAAAGACTGTCAGAAATTGAGGTATCAATTTCGAATTTATCAACAGCTTCTACTTCTAGTAGTTGTGCTAAATCAACCAAAGAAAGTTTCAATTCCGAGTTGGTTCGCGTCACATCACTTTCATCACGTGCATTTGTAGAACGGGTTTCGTAGAGTTCCGATTGAGCCAGTTTGCCTGCACCAACCAATATTTCGGCTTTTTTGATCTGCTCTCTACTCAAATTTGCTTGATCTAAAGCAATTTTGTTCAGTTCTCGATTATACACAACTTGCAGATAAGCCGAAGCCACATACAATGCAATATCTTCACGAGCTTTATCTAAATCGGCAATAGCCGCCTTAAGACTCCATTTTTTGGACTCAATCTCATTTGTAATTTTAAAGCCAGTAAATAATGGGACTGAAGATCCAATTCCAAAAGATGTATTTGCAGAATTTTGAAAAGATTTCGTTCCATCACGAGACGTCGATCTCCCAAAATCCTGTTTTCCTTCTGCATTCAAATCAGGCAATCGACTCATTTTGGTTGTATTCAACTGAATTTCAGCGGACTGTTTTTCAAGCATTTTCTGCCTCACCTGTATGTTATTCACCATCGCATGCTCAATGCACTGTTTGAGAGTCCACTTCTGCTGCGCAGACACAAGTAGCGTCGCAAAAAGACAGCAAGATATAATCAATAGTCTCATAATTTCTTAATTTTCAACGCGATTCTTAATTTCGTTTACGTTCAGCAATCTTCTCAACTTTATTGCCTCTCAATCGGTCTTTCAATGTGACACCCTTGATTACTTCTATAGAAATTCCGTTTGACATACCCACTTTCACAAACTTACGGGTAAATATCTGAATCGGTTTTTCTTCTTTCAATACGTTCACAAATGCTGAATCGTTGTTGAATTCGACCGTATTTTCTGGGACAACAATTACTTTCTCTTTTTTGCCGAGTGTTATCTCTGCATTGGCACTGTAACCCGCTCTCACAAAGACCGAATCAGGAATTTTTGCAGCTGCTTTTATTTCGAACAAAATAGCTCCATTTTCTTCAACACCTTTAGGCGAAACATACTCCAAAACGGCCTTGAATTTCTTATCTTGAAGAGCGCCAACAGTCAATGTAATAGGCATTCCTTTATTCACACGTCCGACTTCTGTTTCGTCAATTTTTCCTCTAAAAATCATATCGCCCATGTTGGCAATAGAAGCAATAGTGGTTCCTTCATTGAAGTTATTCGATTGAATAACAGAGCTTCCAACTTTCACTGGAATATCGAGAATCATGCCCGAAATGGTGGCTTTGATTTGCGTGGTGCTGTATTGCGATGAACGACTTGCGATTCCATCACGTACAATCAGCAACGATTCTTTCGAATTTTCGAGTTCCTCCATTGCTTTTTTGTAATTGGCATCAATCTTCTCAAAATCATCTTTCGAAACAACTCCTTTCTTAAACAGAGACACTTGTCTGTCGTACTCCGATTTTGCCTGGTCGAGTGATATTTTCGCCACATTCACACGCGATTCAGCAGCAGTAAGTTGCCCCATTTCGGGAATCACCTTCACTTTGGCAATCACATCACCAGCCTTAATCATCTGTCCAGCTTCTTTATACAACACCTCAATTATACCCGAAATTTTGGGTTTAATTAATACTTCATCGCGTGGTTCAACTTTGCCCGTAGCAACAGTTTTCTTTTCGATGGTATCAATTTTGGGCGAAATCAACTCAAAAACCTGAACTTCAGGTTGTGATTTTTTCCATAAAAAATAGAATACACCGATTACCACCACTCCGACAAGTGCCAAGAGCACAATGCGCATTATCTTCTTCATACTTATTAAATTAATATGTTAAACTTTTAAATTTTACTCTTCACGAATGGCATCAATAGCTTTGATTTGCAAAGCTCGCCAAGCAGGTATCAGACCAGCAACCAAACCTGCCACAACTAGTATTATAAGTGCTGCTACAGCAATTCCAAAACTCACCTGTGGATGAGAAAAGAAAGTACCTTCGTGCGAATTTTCTTGAGCAATTGACAACATTGTATCTGTCAATGCTAAAACACCCACTCCAAGACACAAACCTAATACTCCTGAAATCAGGGTCAAAACCAAACTTTCGCTGATGATTTGTTGTATTATCACTTTCGGGCTTGCGCCAAGCGCCCGCCTTATGCCAATCTCCTTGGTACGTTCTCTAACAGTCACCATCATAATATTACTCACGCCCACTACGCCGGCAAACAGAGTTCCGAGTCCAACGATCCAAATTAAGATAGCAATTCCAAGAAAAAGATAATGAAACATAGTAAATTGTTTTTCCAAATTTACACCATTTACTGCCTGTGCATCATTTGGAGCGATACTGTGTTCGTGTTTGATAACATCTTTGATTTTTTCTTCGATTTCACTAATTCGAAACTCATCATGAGCCGTGATAGCTAGAAGATGGACTACATCACCATAATTATAAGCCTGTTGCATAGTTGTTTCAGGAAGGATGATGCTCTCTTCCATTGGTCCGTTGATGTTGATAACGGTGATTGGATTAATCACCCCTACCACATTATAATACATTCCGTTTACCTTCAGCATCTCCCCGATTGGATTTTGACCTTTCACGAAAAGTTGTTCATACACTTTGCGTCCGATAACAGCTACCTTGCGTTTCTCTCGAATATCGATATCGTTAATAAATCGACCATACATCAATTGCTGATGATCTATTTTATCGTAAACAGGATAAAAACCTTTTACATAATATGAACCGGCTTTATCTTTATGAACAGTATTGTTTGGGGAGTTACCACCGAAGACCATCGGGGTAATGTATTTAATTTGAGGTATTTGCTGGCGAATAATTTCAATATCACCATTGCGCATATTCCAGTTACGACCTTTGCGAAAGCCTTTGTATGGTTCGGCAGTGCTGTTTGCCCAGAAGAAACAGGAGTTTGTGGAGAATCCGCGAATTCCTTCCATAATGCCGTTTTCGAGTCCTTTTCCTGAGCCAGTCATAACAACCAACATGAAAATTCCCCAAAATACACCAAATGCAGTCAACACACTACGCATTTTATTACGTGTGAGCGTAACCCAAATCTCTTGCCATCTGTCAAGATCAAACATCTATCTCTTAATTAATAGATGCAAATGTAGAAAAAGAAATCAATTAACTGATTTTTAAAAATAAAATAAAGATTAAAAAGTCTATCTCATAAAATAAAAAATCCTTTCCGAATAATTCGGAAAGGATTTCAATTCAAAATATGCTTAATAACTAAAGTTATTCAGCAGCTGTAGTTTCGTCAGTAGCAGCTTCGGCAACTGGTGCTTCTTCTACTACAGGAGTCTCTACTTCAGCAGCAGCTTCGGCAACTGGTGCTTCTTCTACTACAGGAGCTTCTACTTCAGCAACTTCTTCAACAGCTGGAGCTACTGCAGCGGCTTTTTTAGAGGCTAATGCTTCTGCTTTAGCTTTGTTTACTTCTTTTTCAGCTTCGAGACGTTTTGCAGCAGCTGTTTTGGCTGCATCGCTCAATTTTGATTTTTCTCCCAGTGTAGCAGCCTGTTTTGCAGCAGACCATTTTTCGAAACGAGCATCAGCTTCTTCAGCTGTAAATGCTCCTTTTTTCACTCCACCAGCAAGGTGTTTTTTCAACAAGATTCCTTCTTTTGAAAGAATGTTACGCGCAGTGTCTGTTGGTTGCGCACCTGTTTGTAGCCAATACAACGCTCTTTCGAAATTCAAATCTATTGTAGCAGGATTTGTGTTTGGGTTATAAGAACCAATCCTTTCAATAAACTTTCCATCTCGTGGAGCCCTGCTGTCAGCAACTACAACTTGATAGAACGCATAACCTTTGCGTCCGAATCTTTGTAATCTGATTTTTGTTGCCATTAGTCTTTTGTTTAAATGAATTAATGAATGCTTTGATATTAGCGGGTGCAAAGATAATGATTTATTTTGTATTGCCAATGTCTATACCATTTGTTTTGTCAACATCTGAAGACTCTTCATAATTAAATTTCACCTTATAAAAAGATTAAAATCAGATTTTACAAGTAATTTTTTATCTGATAATTGTCAAATTCTATTGGCAATTTAGAAAAAAAGTTGCTCATAATTTTGTGACATTCAGCCACAGAAATAACTAAAAATTTAATATAACTATTTGTTTATCAAATAATTAAATGCAATAGACAGTTTACAGCAAGTAATCATTCAATAGAAATAATAAAGTATATAATATTTATTTATTGATTCATGTAAAATAATAACATTTTAGAACTCATTATTAAAACTGAAAAGAATTCGTATATTGTATTAACCATACAAAATAGCCACATCATTATCAAATAAAAACATTAATTTTTACTTATAAAATATCTGATTTTGATAAATATTCTGTAAAAATGTTTAAATCTGTAAATTTTACAAATTCCTAAATACACAATCTATTTAGAATAATAAATAAATTACAAGTTGAATTTAGTCTTTCTGAAAATATTTTGAAATAATTACACTCAATATAACAATAATAACAATCATTAAGCTTACAACTATGAATGAGACGAATCAAGGAGACGTGGTAAAGAAAAAAAGAATCAGAAGAAGTAAAAATTTCATCAACAATGAAATTATGAAAGCTGTATCATCAGTGATTGGTGAGCAAGGATTCGCAAACCTCGGAATTAACTCTGTGGCTATTGAAGCAAAAGTAGAAAAACCTTTTATCTATCGCAATTTTGGAACATTTGACAAAGTGCTTGAACAGTACATTTTGAAGAATGACTATTGGATGAAATTTATCATCGAAAGAGCAATGGACGGTAAGGTAGATGAAAATGGCAATGTTGATGTGCCAAGCCTCTACCCTAGTTTAATGGCAGAACTTTATAAGTCGGTAGATGAGAGCCGTGATTTCCGCAATATCATTTTGTGGGAAATTTATGAAGACTCTTCTTTTATTCGCAAAGTAGCCAATCGTCGTGAGAAAGAGACTCATAACGAGATTGAATTACTTGAAAAACATTTCGCTAAAAGCAATGTTGATATTTCAGCGATAACTGCATTATTGATTTCTGGTGTTTACTACACTGTTCTGCACAAAGAAATCTCTACATTCTGCGGAATTGACTTCAAAACCAAAGAAGGAAAAAAACGTATGCATGAGTCTTTGAAACTTATTTCAACTATGTTATTTGAAAAAGCAAGCGAACAAAACAAAGTCGTTGTGAATATGTTGAAGAAAGGTTTGGATGCAAACTTAATTGCTGAAGTGACAGAAACATCAGTTGATTATGTAAAAAGTGTCGCAAAGAGCTTGTAATTAATATTATATCAATTGAAAAAGTCCGGTAGATAAATTCTATCGGACTTTTTTTTGTCTCAATTGGACTATATTACAAAAATATGTTTTTCGCCAATTTAAACCTCAATTCCTTAATGTGAAATTATCTCAAAAAATAAAGTAGGATTTTCATAAATTCAGGTCGAATAATTTCAAAATAACTATCTTTGTCTTTTGTTTTTAAGAGTAAAAGATGTTTATAATTTCAATTCGTATGACTCTCCGCAAAGCGTTTCATTTGTTATTTTCGCTATCTATCTTAATATCAATTGCTTCCTGTTCAGGAAATAAAAGAACCGAACTTAGTTACAACAATATTGGATTTGACTCGGTACTATTAAGAAAAGAGAAACATCTCTTTAACGATACTACAAAAGCGAAAGCATCCATTGAGTTGAAACTGCTTACTCCAAATGCTTCGACACCTGCAAACATTAAGAATTTAATAGAACGATGCTTCAAGATTTCACTTTTCGGACACGACGATGCTAAGACCGATATTAACAAATTGTCTCAGAGATATGTTGGGAACTATTTAAAAGAGTACAATCAACTCGAGGCCATCTACACGAAAGATCAACTCGAATTTGCCAAGAAGAAATCTACAAACGAAGATGATGCCGATTTGTACAACCCAATGGAATCGGCTTATAGTTACGAGCATAGCACTGATTTGATTATTCAGTTCAACAAGGCTAACTTATTGAGTTATACCGTTGAGCGTTTCGACTACACTGGCGGTGCTCATGGAATGACAACAGATTCGTGCTTTACAATTTTACTGGATAAAGGTCGATTTCTGAAACAAGAAGATTTATTCGAAGAGGCTTCTCTTGATAAAATAGCTGAACTGATTATTAAAAGCATTGCCAAGGATAATAATTTGGATGATCCAATTAAATTAGAAGATCAGGGGTTTTTCAGCGTAAAAGAGATTTTTCCGAATGGCAATATTTACGCTACAGACGAAGGTATCACATGGATATATAACCCCTATGACATTGCAGCCTATGCAATTGGCAGCGTAGAAGTGACAATTCCTTATGCCGAACTGAAACCATACCTAAAACCACAAAATCCATTATCAGGATTTATTAAATAAGCATGGATATTATACTCAAATATTTCCCAAATCTTACTGAGAAGCAAAAAAAGCAATTTGCTGAGCTATACGACCTTTATACTGAATGGAACAGCAAAATCAATTTGATCTCGCGAAAAGATATTGAGAATCTCTATACTCATCATGTCCTTCACTCTCTTGGCATTGCCAAATTGATAACTTTTAGAGAAGGAACAGAGATAATGGATTTGGGCACTGGTGGTGGATTTCCAGGCATTCCATTGGCAATTCTGTTTCCTGAGGTACAATTTCACTTGGTGGATAAAATTGGCAAAAAAGTGATGGTGGCTTCGGAAGTTGCTAAAGCTATCGGTTTGGAGAATGTAACTTTCAGACATGCCGGAGCTGAAGAGGTGAAACAGCAGTTCGATTTCGTGGTGAGCCGTGCAGTGATGCCACTCGATGATTTGGTGAGAATTATTAAGAAAAACATCAAAAAACAACAAATAAACAGCCTTCCGAATGGTTTGATTTGCCTTAAGGGCGGTGAACTCCGACACGAAATAATGCCTTTCAAAAACAAGGCGATGGAGGTCAACCTCAAAGATTGGTTTAAAGAGGAGTTTTTCCTGACAAAAAAAATAATCTATCTACCATTTTAACAGACACAAATAGAATAATGATGAAACTGAAAACCTTTGTATTTAATCCAGTAGAAGAGAATACCTACTTATTATACGACGAAACAGGAGAATGTATCATCATCGACGCTGGCTGCTTTTTTCCCGAAGAGAAAGCTGAGTTGAAAGAGTTTATTGAAGAGAAACAACTCACCGTAAAGCGCCTAATCAATACACACCTACATTTTGATCATTGTTTTGGCGCAAATTTCGTTATTTATACCTACAATGTCATATTAGAAGCACATTCCGGGGATGAAGAGTTTCTGAAACGCCTACCTGAACAAGCAGCTAAGTTTGGCTTTCGTATTACAGAAGAAAGTCCGAAGATTAGTCGATACATTCAAGAAAATGACATTATCACCTTTGGCAATCAATCGTTGAGAGCCATTCACGTTCCTGGACATTCACCTGGAAGCATTGTATTCTACAGTGAGGAGCAGGGTTGTGCATTTGTTGGCGACGTACTTTTTCAACGGAGCGTGGGTCGCACCGATTTGCCGGGAGGCAACTTTGAATTGTTGAAAAGCGGCATTCAGACCAAATTATACACTTTACCTGATGAAACTCGTGTTTTTTCGGGACACGGACCAGAAACATCCATCGGATTCGAAAAAAGAAATAATTATTACATAAAAGCAGAATAACTCCTTCTAGAGTTGATTAATGATTGAACAAATGAAAAAATCACTATTTGCAGACCGTCACATCGGCATTGAGGCTGATGACTTAAAAACAATGTTTGAAACAGTTGGCATAAGAAGCCTCGATGAACTCATCGAACAAACCATTCCATCGGATATTCGGCTGCAAAATAACTTAAATCTTCCTCTGGCGATGAGCGAAAAAGAGTATGCTCTGCACATCGCTGAATTAGGTGCTAAAAACAAAATCTTCACTTCATACATAGGTCAAGGTTGGTACGGAACAGTTGCACCCGCTCCTATTGTGCGCAACGTTTTCGAAAATCCAGCCTGGTACACCTCTTATACACCTTATCAAGCTGAAATTTCTCAAGGACGATTAGAGGCGTTACTGAATTTTCAAACCATGGTAATGGATTTGACGGCTATGTCATTGTCTAACTGTTCGCTACTCGATGATGCCACAGCCGGAGCAGAAGCAGCAGCAATGATGTATGGTTTACGCAGTCGTGAACAGCAAAAAGCTAATGCTAATATACTTTTTGTAGATGAAAATGTGTTTGCGCATATTATCGCAGTCGTCGGTACTCGTGTTAAATTGCAAGGAATCGAATTGATAATTGGCGATTACAAAACATTCGATTTCTCGGATAAAGTATTCGGAGCAATTGTGCAATATCCAACCAAAGGAGGAAGTGTCGAAGACTATTCAATATTTGTAACCAAAGCACAGGTAGTGAATGCGAAAGTGTCTGTGTCAGCCGATTTGCTCAGTTTAGCATTACTGACTCCTCCGGGAGAATGGGGTGCCGACATTGTTTTTGGAAGTACTCAACGCATGGGAATCCCGATGTATTTCGGGGGACCGTCAGCAGCCTTTTTTGCCACTAAAGAAGAGTACAAACGCAGTGTACCTGGGCGAATCATCGGTATTTCGAAAGATGCAAATGGCAAAACAGCCCTCCGAATGGCGCTGCAAACTCGCGAGCAACATATCAAACGCGAAAAAGCGACTTCCAACATTTGCACAGCACAAGCTTTGCTAGCAACTATGGCAAGCTTCTATGCTGTATATCATGGCTCGGAAGGCATCAAAAACATTGCGTCAAACATCCATTCCGTGACTGGAGCGGTTGCTCAAGAATTGACAAAACTTGGTTTTGTAGTCGAAAATAAAACGTTCTTCGACACGTTGACCATCACTTTGCCTGATTCTATTGATATAGAAAATCTGCGCACAATCGCTTTAAGCAACAGAGTTAATTTATTCTACATCAACGAAAATCAACTCACTATCAGCATCGACGAAACTACTGATTTGAAAGAGGCGAACGTGCTGATTTCGATTTTCGCAACTGCTTCTGGAAAAGATTTTATACCATTAACGGAAATCAACGATAAGATTTATCTGAATGAAAATCTTATTCGTAAAAGCAATATACTAACACAAGAGGTTTTCAACAAATACCACACCGAAACCGAACTGATGCGCTACATCAAGAAACTCGAACGCCGCGATATTTCTTTGGCTCACTCGATGATTTCACTCGGATCGTGCACCATGAAGTTGAATGCGGCTTCGGAGATGCTACCATTGAGTCGTCCCGAATTCCAAAACATTCACCCATTGGCTCCTGCAAATCAGACCGAAGGTTACAACGAATTAATTAAAAACCTAACCAATTATTTGAGCGAAATCACCGGTTTGAAAGGCGTTAGCTTGCAGCCCAACTCGGGTGCATCGGGCGAATATGCAGGATTGCGCATTATCCACGAATACCAACAAAGTATAGGACAAGGACACCGCAACATTGTGCTGATACCTGCTTCGGCGCACGGCACGAACCCTGCAAGTGCTGCGCAAGCGGGTTACGACGTGGTGGTGGTGAAATGTTCTGAAAATGGTGATGTGGACTTGAACGATCTGTTCGACAAAGCGAAGCAATACAAAGATAACCTCGCCGCGTTTATGATTACCTACCCATCCACTCACGGGATTTTCGAAACGGAAATCGTGAAGATGAGCGAATTGATTCACTCACACGGCGGACAGGTTTATATGGATGGAGCAAACATGAATGCACAAGTTGGATTCACCAATCCGGGAACAATTGGAGCAGACGTTTGCCACTTGAATTTACATAAAACATTCGCTATTCCTCACGGTGGCGGTGGGCCAGGCGTTGGGCCAGTGTGTGTGGCAGAGCATTTGGTTTCATTCCTGCCAATCACCAATCAAGAAGCTGCCGACAGTTACAAATCAGGCATCACCATCTCTGCAGCACCTTACGGAAGCGCAGGCGTCTTGCCTATTAGCTACGGTTATATCCGTATGTTGGGTGCTGAAGGCTTGAAGAAATCGACCGCTGTTGCCATTCTCAATGCCAACTATTTAGCGAATCTGCTTGACAGCACTTATGGCGTGCTTTTCCGTGGCGATAAAGGTCGCGTAGGTCACGAGTTAATCCTCGAATGTCGCAAAATAAAAGCTGAAACTGGCATTACCGAAACCGACATTGCCAAACGCTTGATTGACTACGGATTCCACGCTCCAACACTCTCCTTTCCTGTTCCGGGCACATTGATGATAGAACCGACCGAAAGCGAAAGCATCGACGAACTAAACCGTTTTGCCGAAACAATGCTTACGATTTATGCCGAAATACAAGAGGTTGGTAATGATACATACTCCAAAGAAGACAATGTGCTAGTGAACGCACCACACCCCGAATACATCGTGACTGCCGACGAATGGAACCATGCCTACAGCCGACAAAAGGCAGCCTATCCGCTAGAATGGATTCGCGAAAACAAATTCTGGGTAAATGTTGCCCGCGTTGACAATGCCTTTGGCGACCGAAATCTGGTGTGCAGTTGCGATAGCTTTATTCTACAGTAAAAAATCTTTATAACGCAAAACAACCTCTTCAATTTTCTATTG
Source organism: Bacteroidales bacterium (assembly GCA_049315325.1). GTDB lineage: Bacteria > Bacteroidota > Bacteroidia > Bacteroidales > UBA7332 > CAXXIC01. The sequence continues at coordinate 7,691 of JBMOKJ010000008.1, read as the reverse complement.
GAGAGGTCATTTTGTATATTATAGCTTACTGCTAACTAGTTTTCTTCCCAAACTCAGCATCGACTTTCACGAATGCTACAACAAGAAAAGTAAAAATCGAGCATGCTAACACCCACAAAAAGAAGTGTTCGTAGCCAAGTATCTTCTCTAACTTACCTCCTATCCAATTGGCCAATGACACACCTAATGCCATGATACCTGTGCTGATCGCATAATGTGACGTCTTGTATTTCCCTTCGGAAAAATACATCAAATAAACCATGAACGCTGTGAAACCAAAGCCAAATCCAAACTGCTCAATCGCTACACAGATGTTAATGACAAGAAAATTAGTAGGCAAAGCATAAGCCAAATAGACATACGCCAAATGAGGGACACTCAACGCAACAGCCATCGGCCAAAGCCAAAACTTGAGACCTTTCTGAGAAATTGCCATTCCACCAATAATACCACCCAACAACAAAGAAATAATGCCGACAGTTCCGTGCAAAAGACCAACTTGCTCAGCACTCAAACCCAATCCGCCTTGGCTGATTGGATCGAGCATAAACAGTTTACTCAACACACTCAGCTGATTTTCGGAAAAGCGATAGAGCAAAATAAACAACAATGTAGCCAAAATCTGTTTCTTCTGAAAGTAGCCAAATATTGATGTTTGTAATTCTTTTGCTATAAATTTAAAAGAAGTATTCGTGTGCAAAAAGTCCTGATCAGGTTTTGGTAAAAAAAGCGTATGATATAGAAACAACGCCAAAAACAGACCTGCCATAATAAAGAATATCCAGCTCCATGCCTGATGCACATCACCATTGAATCTCGCCAAATAACCAGCCAACATGACCAACAAACCCGAGCCCGTAATCATAGCTAGTCGGTAAGCTGTATTTCGGATTCCGACAAAAAAAGCCTGTCTGTTTTCGGTTAAAGCCAACATGTAGAAACCATCGCAAGCAATATCGTGTGTGGCAGAACTAAATGCTAGAAGAAAAAGTAAGGCTAAGGTCGCTTTCAAGAAAACGGTAGTTGGAATAGCCAAAGCGATGCCCGCAAAGCAAGCACCAATGATGAGTTGCATAGTAACAATCCACCAACGTTTGGTCTTGATAATATCAACAAACGGACTCCAAAATGGCTTAATAATCCACGGAACGCCCAGCCAGGCAGTATAAAAGGTAATGTCTTCATTCGACAATCCCATCAATTTGTACATTACACTTGCCATCACCATCACGGAGACATACGGCAAACCTTCGGCAAAATAAAGAGAGGGAACCCACTTCCAGGTATTAGTTGATATTTTCACGATAAGTTAATTTTTCGATTGATGCAAATATACATATAAACGCGGAAAGGATTTCACGGAAAAATAGGCAGAAAACAAAAAAACAGTCAATCATATATCCCGAAATCAAATATTCAGTGTAATTTTGATAATTAACATTCAAAAATATGGTTATGATTAAAAAGTTATTTTTCCCAGCGTTACTTTTCTTAGGCTTATCTCTTTCTGCTCAAAACAATGATATAGCTAAAGATGAACAGTTTACGATACATGCCCAAACTACTATTGTCAACCAAAACAAGTTAGGTTTTAGTGCAAAGTACTCCGATGAGAATAGTCTTACGACTGATGAGGAGAATCAAACGTCACTCACGTCAACACTCTATTTAGGTGCTCGATTGTGGAAAGGTGCAAGTGTCTATTTGAATCCCGAGATTGCTGGTGGATCAGGGCTTAGCAAAGCATGTGGCGTTGCCGCGTCTACGAATGGAGAGACATTTAGAGTGGGCGATCCTCAACCCAAAATATATCTCGCTCGATTGTATTATCGCCAACTATTTGCTTTAACAGATTCAAAATCAACCGTTGAGACAGATATCAATCAACTAGGAGGAAATGTTCCAGACAAATACCTTGGGCTTACAGTTGGTCGTATCAGCGTCGCCGATTTCTTCGACTGCAACGAGTACAGCCACGACCCAAGAACTCAATTTTTGAGCTGGGGGTTGATGAGTACTGGTGCCTACGATTACCCCGCGAACACCAGAGGATATACGCCAAGTGTAGTTGTAGAATATGTGTCACCCAAACACGAATTGAGATACGGGGTCTCTTTGGTTCCCTTGACTGCCAATGCCAACGAAATGAATTGGGATATTGCAAATTCGACTTCCCATGTTTTGGAATATACTCACAAACATATCGTCAAAGGAAATACTGGAGCGATACGAATTTTATCGTTTTTCACCACCACAAATATGGGTAACTACAATGAAAGTGTAATTAAAAATCCAACAAATCCTGATATTGAATCGACACGCGCCAAGGGTCGCACCAAATACGGATTTGCACTGAATGCCGAACAGCAGCTCAATAGCTATACAGGTTGCTTCTTTAGAGCAAGTTGGAACGACGGCAACAACGAAACGTGGGCATTTACTGAAATCGACAGAAGCTTAAGCGCTGGCCTTTCAATTAGTGGAGATAAATGGAAACGCAAAAACGATCGCATTGGCATCGCTCAAGTTATTTCGGGCTTATCAAAACCTCACCGCGACTATTTAGCTGCTGGCGGTAAAGGATTTATGTTGGGAGATGGTCAACTAAGCTATGCAAACGAATGTCTCACAGAGACTTACTACAGCGCAGAATTAGTCAAAAACCAACTCTATTTGACAGGCAGTTATCAGTTGCTTTTCAATCCGGGATACAACAAAGACAGACAAGGACCTGTCAATGTATTTTCAGTGAGATTACATTTGGAAATCTGATACGATTCGAAAAGAAGAAAAAGAAGAGCCAAAACAAATATTTGTTTTGGCTCTTCCTCTTTTATATCAATAGCTTAAATAGCAATCAATTAGAATTCACAATTCTTTGGTGTGCGAGGGAAAGGAATTACGTCGCGGATATTGGTCATACCCGTAACAAACAGCACCAAACGCTCAAAACCAAGACCAAAGCCAGCATGTGGTGCCGACCCAAAGCGGCGAGTGTCGAGATACCAGCTCATCTCTTTTGTTGGCACGTGCATTTGCTCCATGCGCTCAAATAGTTTTTCGTAATTTTCCTCACGTTGCGAACCTCCGATAATCTCTCCGATTTTCGGGAAAAGAACGTCCATAGCACGTACCGTTTTTCCATCATCATTGAGTTTCATATAGAAAGCCTTGATGTCTTTCGGATAATCTGTCAGAATAACCGGTTTTTTGAAATGTTTCTCTACCAAATAACGTTCGTGTTCCGATTGCAAATCAGCTCCCCAAAATACTGGGAATTCAAATTTGTGACCACTTGCTTCGAGAATTTTTACTCCTTCGGTATATGGCAAACGAACAAAGTCATTTTCTGTTACAAATTTCAAACGATCAACTAGCTCTTTGTCGTACATTTCATTGAGAAACGCCAAATCATCAGTACAATTTTCTAATGCATAAGTTATCAGGTATTTGAGAAAATCTTCCGCCAAATCCATGTTGTCGCCAATCTCGTTGAAAGCAACTTCTGGCTCAATCATCCAAAACTCAGCCAAGTGTCGCGGAGTATTCGAATTTTCTGCACGAAAAGTCGGCCCAAATGTGTAAACAGAGCCTAATGCCATAGCTCCAAGTTCGCCTTCGAGCTGTCCCGAAACCGTCAAATTAGCACTTTTACCAAAGAAATCTTGATCATAATCAATTTTTCCTTCAGCATTGCGTGGCAATTTATCCATATCAAGAGTAGTCACCTGAAACATAGCACCAGCACCTTCAGCATCAGATGCCGTGATAATCGGTGTATGAAGGTAGAAATAACCTCTATCGTTGAAATATTTGTGAATGGCGTAGGCCAAATGGTGACGAACACGCAACACAGCACCAAACGTATTTGTACGTGGACGAAGGTGAGCAATCTCACGCAAAAACTCTAACGTGTGACCTTTCTTTTGCAATGGAAAAGTGGTAGCATCAGCTTCACCAAGAATTTCAATCTCTTTGGCTTGTATTTCAGCTCGTTGACCTTTGCCTTGCGACTCTACCAACTCACCATTCACACTGATGCAAGCACCAGTAGAAATAGTTTTCAGCGCTTCTTCTCCAAAAAGATCCACATCGACAACGATTTGCACATTGTTGATTGTAGAACCATCATTCAAAGCGATAAAGTTAACTTGCTTGCTACCTCTGCGGGTTCTCACCCACCCTTTTACATTTACTAACGCTCCGAAATCTTCGCGCTTCAATACCTCCGCAATTTTTGTTCTTTTTAATTCCATAAACGATGTGTATGTCGTAAGTCAAAACTTATTTTTATTCAAAAGCGCCCATACGAAGCATATTTACCTCTACTTGAGTCAAATACCTCCAATGTCCGCGTTGTACATTCTTCTTAGTTAATCCAGCAAAATAGACACGGTCAAGTTTGAACACTTTGTAACCTAAGTGCTCGAAAATACGACGCACTATGCGGTTACGACCCGAGTGAATTTCGATTCCAACCTGATTCATATCTTCTTCATTAGCATAGCTAATCGCATCTGCATGAATTTCGCCATCTTCGAGTTCTATTCCTTCAGCAATTTTTTCTAAATCCTCTTTTGGAATATCTCTATCCAACCAAACGTGATAAATCTTCTTTTTTGAAAATTTCGGATGCATCAATTTCGAAGCCAAATCACCGTCATTAGTCAAAAGAAGCACGCCAGTGGTATTTTTATCCAAACGACCAACTGGGTAAATACGCTCGTTGCAAGCACCTTTCACCAAATCCATCACAGTCAATCGTGCCTGCGGATCGTCGGCTGTTGTTACACAATCTTTTGGTTTATTGAGTAATACATAGACTTTGCTCTCTAATTTCACCAACTGATCGTGGAACAAAACAGTATCGAATCGGCTCACTTTTGTACCCAATTCAGATACAACTTCGCCATTTACTTTTACTACACCTGCTTGTATGTATTCATCCGCCTCACGTCGTGAGCATGTTCCAGCATTAGCCAAATATTTATTCAAACGAATCGGTTCGTTCGGATCGGTAATGGTATCCTGATATTCAACTGGCCTCGATGGACGGCTTGAAAAATCTTTACGGAATGGTCTATCGCCTGTCGGACGACCGCCACCACGGTTGAAACCACCTTGACCACCAGAACGTTCTCGGTTGAAACCGCCACCACTATTTGGTCTGTCGAAATTACGACCACCTTCGCGATTGAATCCACCACCGTTGTTAGGGCGATCAAAACTTCTTCCACCCTCGCGATTAAAGCTTCCGCCTTCACGCGTTGGGCGACCGAAACCGCCTTCACGATTACCTTGTCCTTCACGGTTAAAGCCACCTTCGCGACTACTTTGACCTTCACCACCAAACGATCTGCGTGGCTTATCAAATCCACGACCTCCGTCACGGTTTCCACTTTCGCGGTTGAAACCACCGCTGTTCGGACGATCGAAACTTCTGCCACCTTCCCTGTTGAAGCTTCCGCCTTCGCGCGATGGACGACTAAATCCGCCTTCGCGATTGCCTTGTCCTTCACGATTAAAACCACCCTCACGGTTAAAGCCACCAGTTGAAGGTCTTCTTTCAAAACTATTTGGTCTGTCTGAATTTCTGTTGAATCCGCCACCATTTCCACGATCGAAACTTCTGTTTCCATCGTTTTCAGGACGGTTGTTATCGCGATTAAATCCACCACTTTCGGGACGGCCAAAACGATTTCCGTTTCTATCACCACCGGCATTATTATCGCGGTTGAATCCGCCTTCGCGTTTTTCGTAAGGTCGTCCACTTGAGAAATTAGAATCTTTTTTCTCGAAACTGTTACCATCGCGGCTGCCACCTTTCGTGTTGGCGGACATTGTAAATCTTGGACGTTTGTTTTCTCTTTCTGTTGCCATTTGAATTTTTAATTAATTAAGTTGAGGCCTCTCGGCTTAAAATAGGTCGAAAAACTACGCGACCTTCGTTTTTATTTTGTGAAATTTAAATTCCTGTATAATTATGTGGAGTAATTGCTTTCAACTCCTTTTTCACGTTATCGTTAACCGCCAATGTGTCGATAAACCGATGGATAGACTCTCCATTGATTGCTTCGTTCGTACGGGTCAACCCTTTCAACGCTTCATACGGTTGTGGATAACCTTCACGACGTAGTATCGTTTGAATACCTTCGGCTACTACGCTCCAGGTGTTCTCTAAATCTGCACTCAATGCCTTCTCGTTAATAAGCAGTTTACCCAACCCTTTTAACGTGCTTTGGAATGCTATAATAGAATGAGCAAAGGGCACTCCTACGTTTCTCAAAACAGTAGAGTCAGTCAAGTCACGTTGCAATCTCGAAATTGGGAGTTTCGCCGATAGGTGTTCCAATATTGCATTCGCAATGCCTAAGTTTCCTTCCGAATTTTCGAAGTCAATAGGGTTTACTTTGTGTGGCATTGCCGACGAACCGACTTCACCAGCCTTAATTTTCTGCTTGAAATATTCCATCGACACATATTGCCAGAAATCGCGATCCAAGTCAATCAGAATGGTATTTACACGCTTCATAGCGTCGAACAAAGAAGCCAAATTATCGTAGTTTGATATTTGAGTAGTGTATTCTTCACGCTCTAAACCCAATTTTTCGCCAAGAAATTTCTCGCCAAAAGCTTTCCAATCAATAGCAGGATAAGCAATCTTGTGCGCATTAAAATTACCGGTTGCTCCTCCGAATTTCCCACTTAGGGGAACCCGCTTCACCTCTGCCAACTGCTTCTCGAGGCGATAAACAAACACCGTAATTTCCTTTCCTAAACGAGTTGGAGAGGCTGGTTGTCCGTGAGTTTTAGCCAACATCGGGATGTCACTCCAATCGGCAGCGTAGCCTTTGAGTACATCTATGATTTTTTCAACATAAGGATAGTATGAATTATCCAGTGCCTCTTTGATGGAGACAGGAATAGACGTATTGTTGATGTCCTGCGAAGTAAGTCCAAAATGAATAAACTCTTTGTAAGCTTCGAGACCTATCAAATCGAATTTTTCTTTGATGAAGTATTCGACTGCCTTTACATCGTGATTGGTAACAGCTTCAATCGATTTGATGTGAAGAGCATCTTCTTCCGTAAAACCGGTGCAGATTAATCGCAGTTTTTCAAGTTGTTCGGCTTTCACAGTCGAAAGTTCAGGCAATGGAATCTCGCACAAAGCGATAAAATATTCAACCTCAACTAATACTCGGTAACGAATCAATGCGTACTCTGAAAAATAGACATCTAAAGCTTCTGCTTTGTCTCGGTATCGCCCATCAACGGGTGAAATGGCAGTAAGTGAATTCAACCTCATTATATAATATTGTAAGAGAGTGCAAATTTAATGCTAATTTGCGGGATAAACGAGTTTCGTTAAACTTTTTCTCAAAAAAAAGCAACAAACATTTGCAGTTTTACATAAAAGACCTATCTTTGCATCGCTTTTGAGAAAGCACGGGTATTGAGATTGACTTAAAAAGTCAAAATACTGCAGCATAAAAATAGTTCAAAAGAATAAGGGATCATAGCTCAGCTGGTTCAGAGCATCTGCCTTACAAGCAGAGGGTCATAGGTTCGAATCCTATTGGTCCCACTTATTACAAATCAGAAGTTAATTCTGACACAAAATAAATCACATTTTGGGATCATAGCTCAGCTGGTTCAGAGCATCTGCCTTACAAGCAGAGGGTCATAGG
>JBMOKJ010000023.1:0-2840 GCA_049315325.1 Bacteroidales bacterium | reverse complement strand
CTCCAACTTGTATCATTTGTTTGACTGTTAGGAACTCGCAAAGGAAGCGAATGAAATAGCTTTTGTAGGAGGCTGATTTTTGGACGTAGGAAAACGAAATAGACCCCACCCCAGCCCTCCCCGAAGGGGAGGGAGTGGAGCGTATCTCAACATTTGTTGTATTTGAAAAGTGTTGTGAACATTTTTGAGTATCAGGATTATCCATAAAATATTGTTTTGGGGTGTAATGATATCCACATTTGGTTTCACGGTTGCAAATGCCAACGGTGCGATGAATGGGTTCATGTGTGTCGCCATTCAAATACAGGGTAAAACTGTGAATGGTTTCACATGCTGGGCAAGTGTGGCGAGTGGATTTTCCTTTGTATTTTTGAAGATAGTGCATAGTTTGTAGAATGTAGATGGTAGATGGTAGTTTGTAGTTTGTAGTTTGTAGAATGTAGTAAAAAAGAAGAAAATCAGTAACATGTGGTAACATTGGTAACAACTGTTACTAGTGTTACTAACTGTTACTATCAACACTTTCTCTTGATTTTTGTATGGTTGCGGCATAAAACTTCGGAAAGCCTTTGCTGTAAAGGATTGCAGCGATATTTGACCGCAACCAAAATAAGTATTATTGATTTCCAATTTTTTAGTTTAGTTGCGGGGCATTTCTTCTGAAAGCTAGACTGTATAAGGGTTTCAGAAGACCGCAACCGCAACTCCGCAACCAAGGGTTGTTTTTACTCGTTGCAGATTTTTGAAACATATTGCCTAGTGATTCCAATGGAATCGGCAAAGGCCTGTTTGTTCTTGATGCCATATTCTTTTTGAATGGTTTTTATAGCTTCAGCGGAATTCATTTTTGATGGAATGTTGGTATTATCCACCAGGATTATTTTTGAATTGAAATACTCACAAAGCTTGATGGCATATTGAATTGCTTCTTTCGTTATCAATCCTTGTTGCCATTCCACATTGTCGTAAATTCCCCTTATGATTTGAACGATGAGTGCTAACCGCAACACCTGTATTTCCATTTTGGCATAGGTGGCCCTAACGAAATTGTTTGAACAATTATTTACCAAGTCAGTGGTTTGGTTGGCATATTTTATAAACAATATTCTTGCTTCCTGGGAAAGTGTGAATGGATTTTCAAGCTTTGGCAAATAATAGCAATGCGTAATCAGTTTTTCGTACCGCTCCATTATGCTTCTGTCGGGAGTTCTTTCAGAATATTTCTGCTTCTTGACTTCTTTTGGATAAACGTACAAAAAACGGCTTGCAAAACCATTTTCTTTCAGTGTATTGCTGCCCAATGCAATGTTTAATACCTCGGGTTGTATCGTTCCGCATATGGTAAGGAATGGTTCTGGTATTTGCAGTGGTTCCTCACTTTTCCTGTTGATGCAGAATTGTGCATTGTTGAAGATGGATAAATACCTGCTAATTTCCCCGTTCTTGTTGTATCTTCCAAAGTCGGCAAACCAGCCAGACAGTTCATCACGATAGAGCGATATTGAACCGTTGTTCCGAAACATGGTCTGGTACAAACTCTCGGGAGTGAAATCATCTATCAGGCATTGCTTGAAGAATGGTTTTTCTGGTTCCTGGGTTTTGATTTGTTTTGCCTCGGTACATTCCACCTTCCAGCGACTCAACTCCAGCTGATATTCATCATAGCTGGTGTTGTCGAGTTTTTGTAATGGTCGGAAAGCTGCTGATACGGGTTCAGTCTTCCCTACTCCGGGAGGTGCCACCAGCATTACCCACAATTGACCGAAGTTTCTGTATTTGCCACTATCAATCGTGATTTTTTTTCTCACTGATGCACTGACAGCACACAAAGCAGCCATTACCGGAAACTCAATGGGTACGCCATAGACCTCTGAAATCTCAACTGCAAATTCAAGTATTACCTGAGGTAATCCATTTATTGGAAAAGCTGTATCATTGGCATTCAAATTCATGCTTTTAGAATGAATTTCCGCTTTCAGTTTCTCAATAAAATTTGTACTTTTGCGTTGTTCTGGATTCATTGCCTCTTCGAACTCTCCAAAGTTTGAAGGGGCGTTTTTTTTGTCTATCATTTTTTTCTCAGTTTGGTTATTGATTTATGATAGTTCTCATCCAACAACTTTTGAATGTCGGACATGCGGTAATAGATTTTACCGCTAATCTGGGAATAACTGATTAGTTCCTGGTCTCTCCAAAGCTGTGAAGTACGAACACTGATGCTCATCAGGTTCATGAATTCTTCATTCGAGAAGAAGGGATTATCGGGCATCTTTCGAGTTTCGTTTAAACCACCTATCAGTTTATCCAATCGCTTCAGAAGTTCTTCGTGTTTTTCGTTTATTACCAACAAAGCTTCCAATATTATTTCATCATCGCGCATTTTCTTGCGAATGTCGGCTTCAAATTTTTCGAAATGTTCCTTGAAGTTCATTTCTTGTTCCTCCCGTTAAAAAGTTGATTTTCCTTCAGTTCGATAAATTCTTCCACAGTTTGTATTCTGTTGGATAGAAGCCAGGATTCAATCTCGTTTTTCTTGAAAATGACCCTTGCATTTTTCTTGTAAAAAGGAATTGCTTTCTCGCAAATCATCTTGTTGATGGTGTTGACGGCATAACCAGTCAGTTGGCTACATTCTTTTTTTCCGAAAGTTTCAGGAAATGGCTCTTTTTGTGATTGGTTGTTTTGCTGCGGTTGAACCATTGTGACAATAAGTTCCTTGAACTGGCCAATGGTTAATGCAGCCAAAGGTGTTTCGTTGGTTGGTTGAAATCTTGTTTCCATGATAATACTTTTTTGAGTTTTTTAGAACCCAATAGCTGCGCAGTCTATTGGGTTCTTGC
>JBMOKJ010000015.1:0-49726 GCA_049315325.1 Bacteroidales bacterium | reverse complement strand
GACGTTACAAAGAGTTGGATACAACTACACCTGCGAACATTCAATTGAGTAGCAATACAACATTGAACTATCCAAACGGAGCAAACGTAGCACGTACACTTACTGGAAATTTAACTGTAGATGCAGGTTCGGCTTTGTATATGGATTATGGAGGTACAGGAATGACAAATCCATTAACCGTGGGTGGAAACGTAACCTTAAACGGAAATGTAAGCTTAGGCGATGGTATCGGTGGCGATTTGAATGTAGCGGGTAACTGGTCGAAAGGTCCAAGTTGCACGTTTGCACCTAACTTGCGTGCAGTCAAATTCAACCATGCTTCTGCTAGTCAAACCATTACAGGTGGTGGAACATTCGATTATTTCATAGTCGATAAAGCTGCTGGTACTTTGTCGTTAGTCGATAGTGCTGTTGTAGTAAACAAGACACTCTTCATGACCAATGGTAAATTGGTATTAGGTGCAAATAATCTAACAATTGGATCAACTGGCTCAATCTCGGGGACGTCAGAGTCAAACTATATTGTGACTGATGGTGCTGGAAAATTGAAACAAACAGTTGGTGCAGCTACAGCAACTCTATTCCCAATCGGCATCTCTACGAGCAGCTACGACCCTGCTACGGTAACACCGACCACTGGTACAACCTTCACTATCGGAGTATCGTCTACATTGAGTCACACTTTAGATGAAGATGCAACGCAAGCTTACATCAATCCAAGAGAGTGGTCAATCACACCAGCATCTGCATCGTCTACACTTGTAACAATAAAGCCTTCGGCGTTCAATGCTTTATATAGTGGCGGATTGTATAATTTGATGGCTAACGTATATGACGTTGCATCGAGTAATTATTCGTATGCAAGTGGAGTAACGAACAACAGCGATGCAATGTCTGCGACATTTACAGACTTCTCTGGTCCATTTGTAACAGGTAGGTCTTCTGTTGCAGTTGCTATGAAGCCAATAACACATAAATCTGGAATCTATGCGTCAAATGGATCGATTGTTGTAGAAAATGCTTCTGGCAAATACATCAATATTTATTCGTTGGTAGGGTCTAAAGTTCGTTGTATTAAAAATAGCGCTGAAAAAGCTATTATTCCAATGGAAAAAGGCATCTATATGGTTAGCATGGATGACTTGAAATCTAAAGTGCTTGTTAAATAATTTTGTTTAACAAAATAATTAATAGGTATTTTTGTAGTGTGTGTTTTTAGTAGTTTGATAAACCGCTTTACATGTGAATGTAAGGCGGTTTTTTATGGATGAAAGATTTTATTCATCAACTAAGAACTAGAGAGAAATATTAAATCTCCGACACTAAATATTTGAATTATTTTGAGCTAAATCGGACTAGAAAAGCTTCAGAGGGTGTCCTTTGTGGCAATTCATTTATCTATTGAAAAGAGCATTCAACTCCATCAGGAGAAGAATGCTCTTTCTTATTGAAAAGCGTTTTAAAATGAGGTTAAGCCACCAAATGAAAAGAGATATTGGATGTGAAACGGGCTTACAAAAAAGTAGACTGTAGAATTTTAGAAAATCTCTTTGATGTTATTTCGGGATGGTAAATTTGAAAGCACTTCCTTTCCCAAGTTCGCTTTCGACCCATATTTTCCCTCCATGTTTCTCCACAAATTCTTTGCAAAGCATCAATCCGAGACCAGTCCCTTTCTCGTTGGCAGTTCCTTTTGTAGTTATACTATTCTCTATTTTAAAGAGTTTCTGAATATTCTCAGGGGAGATGCCCACGCCATTGTCTTTTACGGTGATTTCGAAGGAATGCTCTTGCTCAGCAGCAGAAATGGTAATTTCTCCCCCTTTGTTTGAAAATTTGATAGCATTCATCAATAAATTTCGCAACACAGTTTGAACCATGTTTGAATCTGCAAATAATCTGACTGGACCACTCAACTCATGGTTAATGGTAATCTCTTTTTGTTTCGAAATCTCTTTATGATGACTGACGCATTGGTCAATCGTTTCGTTCAAATTTATTTCTTGACGCACAAAGTCAAACGCACTCCGTTGAATTTTAGCCCATTCAAGAAGATTTTCAAGCAGTTTGAAGGTTTGTTTTGTTGTTTCATTCTGAATGGAGATTAATTCGAGACGAGTTTCGTCATCGTACGATTCATAGTTGCTTAACAATAAATCACTCATTCCGAGTAGTACGCTAAATGGATTACGAAGGTCATGAGCAATAATTGAGAAAAACTTGTCTTTCGTAGAATTTAACTCCTCAAGCATTTTGCTCTGTTGTCTTAATTTGAGGTGAGTGCTCACTCGAGCCTTCACCTCCTCTGCTTGAAATGGTTTGGTAATAAAATCTACCCCCCCCGAAGTGAGAGCTTTTACAATGTCGTTTGTGTCGTTAAGGGCACTAATAAAAATGACAGGTATATCGGAAAGTTCTGGATTCTCTTTTAACTTATCACAGACTTCATATCCATTCATGTCGGGCATCATGATGTCGAGTAGAATAAGAGAAGGTTTCTCTTTTTCAGCCGCTTGCAGTGCTAATTCGCCACTAGGCACAGGTCGCACTTTATAACCCTCATTCTTCAATATAGCACCTAATAACTTCAGATTGGCAGGGATATCGTCAACAATCAGAACATTTGGGATGTCGTGGTTAATCTCGAGTTTGTTTTCCATAATTTAAATTTCCTCTTGTGTAAGAAGCTTTTGCAGAAGTACGTAGTTGTAATTTTTAGTGTGTTGCATCAGTATTTTTGCAATAGTGGGATGAGGCTGTTCAATTGTTGTAATCAATTCTATCATCACATCAAAGTCAGCTGATTCGAGAGCTTCCCGTAGTTGTATAATTAAATTTTTTGGCAATTTAGTTATTTCGTTTGTAAAATCACTATTTTCTTCTGATGTTTTTTTGTCGTTTGTATCAGAATTTTCCTCTTCGTATAAATAATTGATTTTCAGAGTGTCAGCAATTTTACCGAAAAGTTCATTTTCGCGAAATGGTTTATGAATGAAACCATTGATATCTTTTGAATCTTTCGAAATAAAATCCTCATCGAATGTGCTTGCAGTTAATGCAATGATTGGTGTGTTTTCTCCTTCAGGTAAAAGTTTGATTTGACGCGATGCTTCTATGCCATCCATCAACGGCATGCGCAAATCCATTAGAATTAGGTTTGGTTTCCAATCCTTAAATCGGTCAATTGCTTCTTTCCCATTTTGTGCAGTATTTGTGTCATAACCCACCAATTTAAGCAGTGTTTGAGCTACTTTTAGATTCTCTTCTTTGTCATCTACAATCAGAATTTTAAAGTTTTGCTGACCATCAGCTATTTTTAACACCCGCTTTGCAGAAATTGGTTTTGAGCTGTTCATACTTCCAATTTTCACTAGAATGTTGACGGAGAAAGATGAACCACAATTAACATCACTTATAACCGTTATGTCTCCACCCATCAGAAGTGCTAATTGACGACTTAATGCTAATCCAAGCCCTGTTCCTGAGCCTTTCTTCATACCTGTGTTTGTTTGCTCAAATTGTTTAAACAATCTTGATTGCTCCACAAGTGGTATGCCAGGGCCAGTATCTTTAACTTCAAAGTAAAGATTAAGTGTGTTGTTATTATCTGGTTTGCAAGAAATAGAGACAATTACTGCTCCCGATTCCGTGAATTTTATCGCATTACTTATTAAATTGACGAAAATTTGCTTCAATTTACTTTCATCTACAATGATGTTTTGAGGAACACTCTCGTCAATAATAAAGTCGAAATCTAGGTTTTTGGATTGAGCTCGTTCAGTGAAAAGAGAACGAATAGTCTCAATCAACTCATAAAAATCAATGTTGGAGTTCGAGACTTCCATTTTTCCAGCTTCCACCTTTGAGAGTTCGAGGATATCATTGATTAGGGTCAGCAAGTGTTCTCCTGCACTGATAATCGATCCAGTGTATTCGCGTTGGGTTTCTGTTAGTTGTTTTTCTCGGTTCAGTAGTTGAGAGAATCCGATGATTGCGTTTAACGGTGTTCTGATTTCGTGAGACATATTTGCTAAGAAAAGGCTTTTCGATTTATTTGCTTTTTCAGCTTTTTCAGCCATCTCGTTTGCTTTGATAGTGGCTGTTTCAAGGTAATTATTCGTTTCTATTAATTGTGTTTCTGTCAGGACTCTTGTTTTAACGTTAACCAAAAGATGAGAAAAAAGTCGAAGTAATATAATCTCTTTGTCTGAATATTTTTTGAGTGTTCGCACCGAGTCGAATCCCACAAATCCAATGCAGTTACCATCAGAAATCATTGGAATTGTGATTAAGCTTTTGATTTCTTGATCAATTAGATTCTCTTTTTCAGGACTATTAGGTAGAATTGACGTGTCTTCAATATAGAGAATATCCCCATTTCTATGGGTTTCTACCCACTCTTGTAGCGTGTCGAGTGGATAGTTCTGTAGATTGTTTATTTGAGGATTTATATTCTCTCTACACCATTCGTATTCATTTGTAGTTGTCTGGTTCTTAAAATTATAATTAAAAATGTAACTTCGATCTGCATCTACAAATTCACCCATTTCCTTCAACGAAGCATTAATTGTTTTATCGATATCAGAAAGGGGGATATTTATGTAATTTGAGGCCATATTCATTAGAATGTACTGCATCTCAGTTTGTTGCATCAGTGCATCTTCGGCTTTCTTCCGTTGAGTAATATCCCGACTAACACCTACAAGCCCAATAATCTCTCCATGAATATCTTTAAGAGGTACTTTCGCTCCCATTATTGAGAGTGTTTTTCCTTCACGATCTTGTATTTCCCCATCAATATTAAGTATCGGTAATCCTTTGCTCAACACATAGTCATCTTCTTCTTTTGCTTTAGAGGAATCTTCTTCAGGATATAATTCAATATCTGTTTTACCTAACAGTTCTTCTTCCGATTCTCGACCTGATAACTCTACTTCTTTAGCATTGGCAAGAATTTTCTTTCCCTCTTTGTCTTTTACATACACTGCGTCTGGTAAAAGATCGATAATCGTGCGTAAAAGAGAGCGTTCGTTAGAAAGTTCTTCTTCTGCATGTTTTCTATCTGAAATATCGTGAATTATCGAAAAAAGAAGAGCCTTCCCTTGCTGATTGATTGGTGTGGAATGAACTTCTACGTAGCGAGATTCACCGTTGGATAGTTTATGACGAAAGACAAATTGGTTGATATGTTTGTCTGAGGCTTTGTGTAGTTCTTCTTTTACTTGATTTGTTGGCATTAACTTAATCTCAGAGATGTTCATTTTGAGCAGTAAATTCTTCGTGTAGCCATAAAATTTTTCTGCCGACTTATTCGCTTCAATGATGGCACCAGTAGCCGGGTCGATAAGTAGCATCACTGCTGAGTGAGAGAGAAACATGGAATGAAATTTCATTTCGCTTTCTCTTTGCATAAGAAGAGCATAGTTTCGTTCTCCAATTTCTGAGCGGAGTCTTCTATTCGTTGCTCTAATACGAATTAGAAAGAATAAAACAAGAATTAATAATATAACCAATATACTTGATTTTGAAACTTCCTTGGCTACCGATGCGTTCCATGAATTTGCATTATAATCTAATCCGAATACAGCAATTACTTTTTTGGTGGTTTTGTTTTTTATAGGTATTGAAAGACTCACCCATTTACCCCATCTGTCAACTACATCTCTTTGAATAAGTTCTTTCCCGTTTCTGAATGGTAATTTGTCAATTGAATTTGCTTCTGTGAACTCTTCTCCAGGAGGAGAATAGTCGGAGGAATTAGTCGGCTCAGAGTCAACCATGAAAAATATTTTGTTGTCACGCAGCAAATAGAGGTAAGCAAAGCGAGCATCTTTGTTTACAGAAATAAAATTTTTGAGTACACTTTTTAAACTCTTGTATACGTGCTTAGCCGTATCACTAGGTTGAGCATTTAATTGGATAATATCATCATACGATAATACGGATTCAATTGACCTTGCAAGCTTAAGCACATTGTTTCGTTCTATTTTCTCTTGATTAATCCAAGAAAAATAGATATTTATGCCTGATATTGAAATAACAAATACGATAAAAAGGTATTTTAATATATTATTTTTTTGAAGGCTTTTACTCGATTTCATTGGTAAGATTTTAAATTTTCTATATCAATTAATTACTCTTGAAAAAAAGTATTGATGTTTAAGTCTTTGATTTGTCAAACATAACCAATTTTATGAAATAATTATTCAAATAGCTCAATTATTTTTCTACTTTAGATGGCCAAACAGACCATCTTTCGCCATTTTTCTTATAAAAATAAAAATGGCGATGATACTTTTGCAGAATCATCGCCATTCAAGTTATAATTGCGAATTGTTATTTCAACATCGGTGCACCCAAAGGAAGCATCACTCTTCCATAAAATTTATTTAGCATATTGCCAGCTGCAGCATAAAATCCTAACAATGAAATTAAGAGTTCAGACCATGCGGCGATAGTGTGCCATACTTCGCCCATTTTGAAGGAATCTAACATCAATCCCAGAAACAGAAAATCAATCAGTACCATAATCAAGATAAGGACGAGATTCGTTTTAAGAGCAGCGACGGTCATAAAAGCGGAGAAGAGTAAATATCCGAGAAAGATAAACCCGAGTTGACGAACATCAACTGCTGCTGCCATAGTTTCGCCCAAAGCTCCCATTTTGATTAACCACGATGCAGCTACTGCAAGCCAGAAAAGACCGTATCCGCCAAATGCTGTTGCGCCAAAAAGATTGTTGTGCTTAAAATCATATACACAGGCTATTAATTGTGCAAACCCTCCAAGAAATATTGCCCATGGTACGAGCAACGATAAACCGTCAGTCCATC
Source organism: Bacteroidales bacterium (assembly GCA_049315325.1). Lineage (GTDB taxonomy): Bacteria > Bacteroidota > Bacteroidia > Bacteroidales > UBA7332 > CAXXIC01. The sequence goes on along the minus strand of JBMOKJ010000015.1, from coordinate 42,893 downwards.
CTAATTTTTGGGATGCAGCCACTAATGTAACCATTGCCAATCCTGTTAGTCCTAGTGGTGTTGGATCAGCTACTTCTACTTTAATTGTCGTTTTAGTTTCGGTCATAATTTTAGTTTTTTTGGATTAAGAATTGGCAAAAGTAGTACAATTCTGAAATTATGCAAATAACTGTTTTAAATTATTCTAAGTAAAACGCTTGTCATAATGTTAAGTTGTTGAAAAAATAGAGGGGTGATGAGTGTCGTTTAGTAGAATTGATTAAATTTGTCTCTCCCAAAAAATTGATTGATAAATAAATCTGATTAATTATGAAGAAAATGTTTTTGGCTTTTGCCTTTGTTGTTTCCACACTGTCGCTTTTTGCGCAAGGAGCTCCATCTATTGTTTTTGCGAATATGTCGCACGATTTCGGAACAATCTCTGACGCTGATGGCAGTGTTTCGTGTGAATTTGTTTTCACAAACAATGGCGACGCACCGTTGGTTATCAGTCGGGTAACGGCATCTTGTGGTTGTACAACTCCAAGTTGGACACAGGAGCCTATTGCTCCTGGAAAAACTGGTTTTATCAAAGCAACCTATGCTGCGAAAGGTCGTCCAGGTGCATTTAGCAAAACGATAACTGTCGTTAGCAATGCCAAAGAAGGAACAGTGATGTTGAACATCAAAGGAACAGTTCAACCAGCCAACGCCAGCATCGAAGAGCAATATCCGTTCTCTATCGGAGAGTTGAGGTTAAAATCTTTCTTGCTGTCGATGTACGATGTTTCGACCAAAGGGTTGAAAAGTGATCGCATTGAAATGTACAACAACGGAAAATCTCCGTTGTTGGTGCGTTTCGGCAATCTTCCATCGCATTTGACTGTGGTTGCCAATCCATCGACGCTTCAGCCGGGAGCAAAAGGAGAAATTTCGGTCACTTATAAAGCCACTGTATTGAAAGATTGGGGCTCGCGTACTGATGATGTTTTTGTTCTGCTGAACAACGAAACACGAATTGCGAGCGATCGTAAACTTGTGGTAAGCGCAAATTTAGTTGAGGATTTTTCGACAATAACTCCTGCTCAGCGTGAAGCTGCTGGTCATCTTGATTCATCTACTATGCAGCTCGATTTAGGAGTGGTCAAGAGTGGTGAGAAACGCGAAAAGACCGTAACATTGCGTAATTTGGGTAAAACTACACTACAAATCAGAAAAGTGAGTGTTAATCAGCTTTTGTTGAAAGCTAAGGTCGATAGAATGAGTATTGCTCCTGGCAAAACTGCAACATTAACCGTCACGCTGATGCCTGCCAAATTGAGAGGTGGTTTGAATGAACAAGTGAATATAATTAGTAATGATCCAGCACGTCCGAATTTAGTAATTCGTGTGGTTAGCTCAATCTAATTTCCGAATTTTATTAAAAAGATATGTTTAAAGAAAAGAGCGTTGTTTATACTTCCGGAACATTCGATATGTTTCACATCAACCATTTGAGAATGATCAATTATGCCCGAAATTTGGGTGACATTCTAATCGTGGGTGTGAGTACAGACGAATTGGTACAGTCGTACAAAAACAAGCCTGCTATTCCATTTACTGAGCGTATGCAGATTGTTGAGGCGCTCAAAGCTCCAGATATCATTATTCCTCAGCACACGCTTGACCACAGTGAGATTGTAAAAAAACTACACATCGATGCTTTTGTTGTTGGCGACGATTGGTTCGGAAAATATGACTATTTACAGGATTTAGGGGTTGATGTTTTCTATTTTCCTTACGGAAATGGTGTCTCAACATCGAATCTGAAGAAATCGATTTACGAAACGTATAAGAATAACCTCAATCAGGAGCGAAATGCGAAACCTGAAATTGTAAAAGATTAGTTATGAATCGTCAGGCACTCATTACAGGCGGTACCAAAGGTATTGGTCTTTCGGTAGCAAAGCGCTTGATGCAAGAAGGATTCGATGTTATTCTAACCTTTCATTCCGATATTGTTCGAGCCGAAGAAGTTGCTCAATTTCTTGCTGGAAAGTATTCTACAAAAGTGTCTCTTCTTCAAGCTGATATTTCTGATTTGAACTCAATTGATTTGATTGATCTTTATTTGCAAAGCCACCATATTCGGCTTGATGCCTTGTTATTAAATGCTGCAATTACAGAAAGAACTCCTTTCCTTGAGATGGACATCGAATCGTGGAAGCGAACGTTTGATGCCAATGTCCATTTTCCCGTATTCTTAATACAGAAATTGTTTCCATCGATGAATATCGGATCTTCCGTGATATTTACTGGATCGTTGATGGGAATTCAGCCTCATGCTATGTCGCTGGCATATGGCATAACGAAATCGTCTGTTCATTCGCTAGTCAAAAACCTCGTCAAATTTCTTGTTTCTCGCAAAGTTAGGGTGAATGCTGTTGCACCTGGATTTGTGGATACTGAATGGCAAAAAGGAAAGCCAGAGGAGGTGAGGAACAGTATTTATACCAAAGTGGCTGCTGGTCGTTTTTGTGAGCCCGACGAATTGACAGATGTCTATTTGATGTTGATAAATAATCAATACATCAATGGTGAGGTGGTCGTGGTAGATGGCGGATACCTATATAAATAGGTTTAATCCGGAAAAATTGTATAAATTTCTTATCTTTGTGACCGTTTTATGTTAATCTAACTATAATATGAACGGTGATTATGGCACACGAATCATCTCCAAAAATAACACTTGAATCATCTCTAAAAGCGATTGAAATTGAAAATTTTCTCGATCGTTATTTCTACCGTCCTATTGCTTTTCGAATTGCTTTGCTTTTACGTCACACTTCTGTGACACCTAATATGGTGACATTATTGTCAATCATTGTTGGAGTTACTGCTGGTATTCATTTCTATTTTAACGATTGGCAGTCTAATCTTATCGGTGTTTTTTTGCTCATTTTTGCCAATACGCTCGATTGTGTTGATGGACAGCTCGCTCGTTTGACTGGAATTAAATCAAAGATAGGTCGTATTCTCGATGGTTTTGCTGGCGATTTGTGGTTCATTTCGATCTATCTTTCCATTAGTTTTAGACTGATGAATGAAGGTTGGTCGCCTTTTATTCTTGCAATTGCTATCATTTCAGGAATGTCCCATTCGCGCCAAGCCTCCATTGCCGATTATTTCAAAAATCTACACCTCTATTTCTTAAAAGGAGCTGCAGGAAGTGAGTTTGATGAATCAGCGATTATTCTTTCGAAATATGAGCAAATGCCGTGGAAAGGCAATGTGATTGAGAAGTTTTTTCTATTCTTTTACCGACACTATACGCGTAGTCAGGAGAATATGGCTCCCTCTGTATTCAAGTTGAGACATTTGATGGCTGAAAAGTTTCCAACAGTAATTCCTTCGAAATTAGCCAACGACTTTAAATCAAAAGCAATCAATGTTATACAGTGGATGCACATTTTAGCATTTAATGGACGAACACCTATTCTTTTTGTGGTAGTGCTTTTAGATGTTCCAGCCCTCTATTTTGGTTTCGAAATCGTGTTGCTTAATTTGGCGTTGATTCTAAGTATTCGTCATTACGGTCGTATTTCTCGATCGATTATTCAATCTATTGAGGCTGGAGTGTATGAAGAAAGGTAAATTGTTGAAAAATATTTTCTTCTTTATTGCCCTTTTTGCCTTGATTGGCATTATCTGGAGCACTGGATTCAATATCATCATCGAAAATATTAAACACACCGGTTGGTGGTTTGTACCTATCATCGGCATTTGGTTGGTGGTTTATGTTATCAATGCACGTGCTTTTCAGCTGATAATATGTGATGAAAGTAACGTAGGTGTCATTGGCTTTGCGAAATCGCTTCAGGTGACCATTACAGCGTTTGCCCTGAACTATTCCACTCCCGCGGGAATGATGGGCGGAATGCCTTATCGTATCATGGAGTTGAAAACATTGGTTGGAATCAACAAGGCAACTTCTTCGGTTGTTTTATATACGATGCTGCACATTATGGCGCATTTTATCTTTTGGTTGAGTTCAATTCTACTTCTTGGCCTTTTTATCACTGTCAAAAAAGATCTTGCAATTGTTTTTACAGCTGTTTTTATCGTATTTGTCGGGTTGATTATTCTTTTCTTCAGGGGCTATAAACGGGGCGTATTGCTAAAGTTCTTTAGTATTCTCAAAAATCAACCCATTTTCAAGAAAAAACTGACAGCTTTCTACGACAAAAAGGAGAGCGAACTCATCGAAATTGATACCCAAATTTCAGATTTGTACCTTAATCGTCGTCAAGTTTTCTACAAAGTGCTTGCTTTGGAGTATTTGGGACGCTTGGTCAATTGCCTCGAAGTCTATTTTGTGGTGCATGCCATTGGTATCGATATAACTTATGTTCACGCTTTTGTGATGGTTGCAATGACTACACTTCTTGCAAATCTGTTGTTTTTTATCCCAATGCAGGTTGGTCCGCGCGAAGGTGGTTATGCGGTGGCAATTGATTTGTTGAAGATTGCACCAGTTGGCATCACTGTGACCGCTCTTGGAGTTTATGTTAGTCTGATTACTCGTGTACGAGAACTGATATGGATTGGCTTCGGAATGATACTTATGAAACTCAGTTCGAAGCGATGAAATCGACCTTGTTCGACACAGACGATTTAGCCAAACTTTCTCCAATATTTCGTGGAAATAAAGGGCGTTTTCTTGCTGAAGTTGTAATGTCATTTTTGGCATTGAATCTTATCAATCGAGTTTTTTCTAAAGTTTGTCATCTTCGTGGAGCAGAGTTTACCTCAGCATGGCTCAACGAGCTGAATGTGAAATACACTATCGAAAACGAGTCCATTCTTGATCGATTGCCTAAAGGCAGTTTTGTGACCGTTTCGAATCATCCTTTTGGCTTTATCGACGGTATTATTCTCATGGATATCATTATTCCGAAGCGTCCAGATTATAAGTTTATGGTCAACTCTTTGCTGATGAGCTTGTATCCTTTAGGGGACAATCTGATAGGAGTGAAGCCTACTACGACCAAAAGTGGTAGCTCGATTGAGAATGGTAAAGGACTAAAAATGACACTCAGGCATTTGCAGAGCGGTGGCTCGATGGGTTTCTTCCCAGCCGGAGCTGTTTCGAATTACAACGAGTATCGCTTGAAAGTGACTGATCGCGAGTGGCAAGATACCGTTGTGCGGATGATACAGATGGCAAAAGTGCCAGTAATACCACTATTTATTAGCGGGAGAAATTCACTCTTCTTTCATTTTTTAGGTCGTATAAATTGGCAGTTAAGGAGCATTCGATTTCCTTATGAGATTCTCAATAAACATCGACAAAAGATTCGAATCGTTGTGGGGGAGCCGATTTTGGTAGAAGAACAACAGAGATTTCAAAATGCAGCAGAGTTAGCGGCATACTTAAGGGCTCAAACTAATGCACTTGGTGATAGAATTTAGGAAATGGGAATGAAGAGAGTAATATTGGATGAGGAAGATTTAGCCGAAAAATCGACCATTTTTTGTGGTCGATTTGGTAAGGTCTTGGCTCGTTTTACACTGGTTCTTTTTGGGGTTACGCGCGTAAATAAAGTGTATGGTAAGCTGTGCGATTTAGAGGGCATAGAGTTTACCAAAGCGTGGCTGAAATACACAGGCGTTAGTTATGTCGTTGAGAATGAAGAGGTGCTGGATAATCTTCCAACAGGCGCTTTTATCACTGTCTCCAATCATCCGTTTGGCGGTGTCGATGGGGTAATTCTTGTCGATTTGATGGCTAGAAAGAGAAGTGATTACAAATATATGGTGAACTCGATTTTACTCCACGTACGTTCACTGTCTAATCAATTTGTGGGTGTAAAACCAACCACACCTAAAAGTGGAAGTTCGGTTGAGAATACGGGAGGATTGAAGCAAACATTGAGTCACATTAAGAGTGGTGGTTCAATGGGGTTCTTCCCTGCTGGAGCAGTCTCTGGGTTTTATGCGAATAGATCTCACATTACAGAAAAAGAGTGGCAACCGACCATTATCCGACTTATTCAGAAGGCAAATGTGCCTGTAATTCCTATCTATATTCACGGTCAAAACTCGTGGTTTTTTAATTTTCTTGGACTGATTCATTGGCAACTGCGCACCACACGCTTAGCGCACGAAGTGCTTAATAAACGTGGAAGAGTAGTTAGACTTACTGTTGGAAATCCTATTTCGATAGAAGAGCAGAGCAAATACAAGCGCGTAGAAGATTTGGCTACATTCTTGCGGTCTAAAACTGAAGAACTCGGCAAATAGGTTGTTTCATCCTTCCAAAAAGAAAAGGTTAGTTTGCTGTTGGAATGTTTAGCGTAATGGTTGTACCCACGTCTACTGTTGAGTTGATGGTAATATCTCCACCATTTTGTACTGCAAACTCTTTACACAATATCAATCCCAACCCTGTTCCATGTTCGTTTTTCGTTCCACGCGTGTTGTAATATTCGTTGAAATTGAAGATTTTTTCAATGTTTTCAGCACTTATGCCCACGCCACTGTCTTTCACCGAAATCAGAATATTTCCTTCTTTTTGTTCCAATACTACATCGATGGTTCCGTTTGGATTGGTGAATTTGATGGCATTCGAGACTAAATTTCGAATGATAGTAGCTATCATATTCTGATCGCCATAAGCCTCCGATACTGTGTTTTCGCTTACCGTCAGTTCAATGTCTTTTTGCTTTGCGATGTGTTTTTGCAATGCGCACTCTTCATCGATGCAAGCCTGAATATCAAAGTTCAGTGGCGTAAACTGGATTTTTCCAGTTTGAACACGTGCCCAATCGAGTAGATTTTGCAGCAATTTGTAAGTTTGCTCCGAAACCTGACGAATGGTGCAGATCATCGAGAGTTTTTCAGAATCAGGAAAGCTTTCGAAATTATTAATCAGAACCTCAGAAAATCCAAGTAAGCTACAAAACGAATTGCGTAAATCGTGTGCAATGATGGAGAAAAATTTATCCTTGGTGGCATTCACATCTTCGAGTTCTCGAGTGCGCTCTTCTACCAACTTTTCAAGATTTTCGTTAATGGCTTGAAGTTCAGTGTTTTTTTGTCTGATTTCAAGTTCCTGGATAAACGTCCGAACGGCTTCGCGAACGGTGAGAATCAAATCGTCTCTGTCCCACGGTTTCGGAATAAAACGATACAAGTTTGCATTGTTAATGGCGTTTGTCACTCCTTCAAGATTGGCGTGCCCGGTCAGCAATATTTTAAGCGTTCCAGGGTTGATGTCATGTATTTTAATGAGGAATTCATCGCCTCGCACTTCGGGCATCAGGTAGTCTGAAATGACCACAGGTACTTCGATGCCGCGATCGATAAGTTCGTGGTAGATTTCGAGACCTTCTGTGGCAGTGGTAGCCGTTTCGATGATGTAGTTTTCTTCGAAAAATGTTCCCAATTGGTCTTTCAGCGCCTCTAAAATGATATCTTCGTCGTCAACGCAAAGGATTGCTTTCTTCATAATAATTTAAAAATATTGGTAAGTTTAAGTGTGTCAATTCTTATCTTTATCACGATTGATGGGGATTTCGATAAAAAAGGTCGTTCCTACTCCCTCTTCTGTTTCGAAATAGAGTTTACCGCGATGTCCGTCAATGATCTGTTTCGAGATGTCGAGCCCCATACCGGTTCCAAGGCCTTTTGCTTTGGTTGTGAAGTAAGGTTCGAATATCCGTGATTTTACGCTTTCAGGAATTCCACCTCCACTGTCGCGAAACGATACAACGACAGTTTCTTCGTCTTTGTGCTTAATTCCAATCTCAATTGTTCCGTTTTCTCCGATTGCCTGAATGGCGTTGGTGATGATGTTTGTCCACACTTGGCAAAGCTCATCTTGTCGGCAAAAAACAAGCGGAACGGGTTCGAATTCGGTGATAATCTCTATTTTTTGATGCTTTATTGCATTGGCTGTCAATATCAATACGGTATTGATGGTTTCCGAAATATCTGTAGTTTCGAGTTCGCCGGCCCGATTTTTGTAGATGTAGTTCTTTAGTGCTCGCACCACCACCGATGCTTTATCCACCGATACATTGATGTTGTTGGCATTGCGTTTCAGCGAAAAAATGACCTTTAGAGCCTGCAACAATCGTTGCGCATTCGGCTGTTTCAGAAACTCGAGAAAAACCTCATTCGGTTCATTGATACGAAGCGACACAATGGTGTCGGCGATGGTCATTCCATTCGCAATTCCGTTAGCTTCGAACAGGTCGGTCAAGTCACGTTTTTTCTGCCGTTCTTCTTTCGAAAATACCGAAATGTCGCGCGAGTCTGCTTGGTTGAGCAACTTGAAGAGCCAATTTATTTCGTCGGGTGTGGCATTGTTGAAGAGCCACGGCAGTTCGCTGTTTATTTTGTCAACTACATCGTTGATGTTCGATGCACTGGCTTTTATGGCACCAAGAGGTGTATTTATTTCGTGAGCCACACCGCCGATTAACGACCCGAGAGCCGCCATTTTTTCGGCAAATACAAGTTTGTGTTGTGTTTTGCTCAGCTCTTCTAAGGTCTCCTCTAATCTGGCATTTTTAAGGAAAAGTTCTGCGTTTGCTCGTCTTGCTTTTTCTTGCGCGTTTTTGAGTTCTGTGATATCTTTCGAGATACCGTATGTTCCGATAACGTTTCCAGCCTCGTCTCTGAATGGGGATTTTATGGATGAAACGTACCCAATTTTGCCGTTGTGAAGTGTCAGTTTCTCTTCATTCGAGATAGACTCTCCGGTTTGAATGATTCGTTGTTCATTATTGAACGCCACAGTGGCATGCTCATCGGTGAAAAAATCGAAATCGGTTTTACCAATAATCTCGTCGAGAGAGTTGCAACCAACAAATTCAACCTGAAACTTACTGGCTAATAGAAAGCGGCTCTCTTTATCCTTAAAATAGATGCTTATCGGAATTTCGTCAAGCAAAGTTTGCAAAAATGCAATTTGATTTTTGTTGTGCTCTTCCGATTTCAGTAGTTCGCGGATGTCTTTCACCCGCTTAAGTATAAAATTCGGATTGCCTTCAGAATCTCTAAACAGAATGGCCGTAACCTCTACGGGGATAATTTCGCCGCTTTTGGTGAGGCGCGATGCAATGTATTTGGTGTCCGATTTGTCGCCTCCTATTAGCTCATCGATGTGAGCAATCTCATTGTCGTAGTCGGCTTGGGTGGTGAAAAGTCTGTTGGGGCGATTGCGCGTCTCTTCTTCGGAGTAGCCAATCAGGTTGGAATAGGCATCGTTGATTCGAATTACTCGCCCTGCCATATCAATCAAAAGCTCACCTGTGCTCGAGTTTTTGAGCAATAGGTCGAATATGGCATCGTAGTTGAATTCGTTCATAGATTTAGACGAGCAGGCAGTGTGAACTTTCTTTAAATTGTAAGCTGCAATTGGTTGCTTTTTTGAAAGCGACGTAAAAGTAGAGATTTTTCTTCGGGCAAGCAAACGATAATTCGACGAGAAGAGAATATTTTTGCCTCAATGCTAAGATTTTATCACCAAATCTGTAACACGAAGGGCTGTTTTCTTTCATATCGGGTCTGGTTTCTTTGTTTTAAAGCTTTGAAAATAGAAAATGGCAGACTTACATCCACCATCTTCTTTTCTATTTTCACAAATCAGTATTGATTTACAACGCATTATCTATGCAACGCCAAATCTGATACATTACCAGTTGGTATTGCCACTTCATTTTCCCTCAAAAGATATTACCCAATTTAATCTTTTTAAATCATCAAATGTAAGATCTAAACGTTTGATAAATATCTGTTTTTTAAAAACTTGACACGTTCCATAGTACGACATTGTGTCTTCATTAATAATATAAATCCTCAAAATTTTTTCTGGTTTATCTCTTAATGCAAACTCCCATTTCTCAGGACGCCTTATTACATGTTCACTATTGGAATCCACCCAATTTAATTCTCCTATGCTACAATCTGAAGTATCAGGAAGAAATACGTCTTTATTCATTATTTTTTCATAATATCTTATTTTATTGGATGTGTTATTTTTTAAAGATAATCTAACATCCCAAGTAGAAAGGATACAAGAAGTTAACAAAAATGTACTAACAAAAATTAATAAAATAGATTTCATATCTTAGCTATATTAATGGTTATATGATGGATAGTCATCTTTATTTGGTCCTACGAACGGACCATAAATTGATTCTGAAAAAGTTTTAGCAATTTTTTCCCTCGTTCGTCGTAGGCTACAATAAACAGTAGCGCAGTCGTTTGGCGTAGCGTCCTCGCTACGTCAGTGCTAGAAGGAAAGCTCCTGCTTTCCACACCACACAAAGCTAACGAATAGTTCGCATCAATCCAATTTTCTCAACAGATCGCAAGACAGGTATAATTTCCAACAAACACCCTCGTTCGTCGTAGGCTACAATAAACAGTAGCGCAGTCGTTTGGCGTAGCGTCCTCGCTACGTCAGTGCTAGAAGGAAAGCTCCTGCTTTCCACACCACACAAAGCTAACGAATAGTTCGCATCAATCCAATTTTCTCAACAGATCGCAAGACAGGTATAATTTCCAACAAACACTCCTTTCCAGCATAAGCTCTTGCGCTAGAATAGAGATAATCTTCGGCATATTCCACAATGCCCGCTCGGACAGGGTTTTCGTGAATATAGTTGATCTTTTGATCGATAAACTGATTGCTATAAATAATCTCCGGATGATTTTCGTGCGTCCAGAACTGATATTTCTCGCATCGTTTGTGTCGTTTAGCTGCGAATTCAAAGATATTCAACATCCAATCTCTTCTACTTTCAGGTTCGTCCTTTATCGCCTTCAATATTTCATTTGCCGTGAAACTCTTAAACTCACGTACAATATCACTCAAATCGCGCGTTTCGCTTCTCGCTAACAGATGAATATGATTACTCATCACCACAAAAGCGTAAACCTCTAATCCTTTATTCTTCTGGCAATAGCGCAGACTGCTCATCACAATATCTCGATAAATCTGTCGCGTAAAGATATCTACCCATTCCACCACCTGAAAAGTCAAGTAATGAAGTTCGTTTTGCTCTTTTATTTGACATCCGCTACTCATATCTTAGGATTTATATACCAATAATCACAAAGATAACGATTCTTATCTTTTATGCAAAAACGGCTTCAATCTTGTGGACTGAAACCGCTTTATTCTTTTCGCTGCGCGACACTTTGCCTGCCGGGAGGCGGGCTTTTAGCAATGACGTAGCGAGGACGCTACGCCAAACGAGGGGCGGGCTTTTAGCAATGGCGTAGCGAGGACGCTACGCCAAACGAGGTTTTATAAGCAATAAAATAGAATCACTGAAATAATCCACAACAATAAGAACAGATTGCATTTTCTGACATACTGATTGTGCAACAAATTGCCAATTTCTCTGTATTTATATAATGGAACAAACCAAACACAGAAACTAAAAAAAGCTGCCATAGATAGGCTTCTTGTGCCAATTTCTTTCACTTCCTTCATCTTAAATCGCAAACGAATCGCTTTAATTCGGTAATAAATAGACAAGTACCATAACGATAATATTACTACATAAATCGTTGTTTCAGAAATATATTTAAAACTAATCATACATTTATTGTTTAATATCTGTTTTTAGGAGCTGGATTTGAATGTAGAGTATTTCTATAGACATAGCCTCTTCGATAACTTCCAGTGTTGCCCCAATTATAATAACAAATAACATCAACGATGAGTGAATCTCGTTCGTATCCCATCACATATACGCACGTATCATAAGGCATTTCGTTGATTGGGAAATTAAATACAGGACTCTTGACTCCATGCTCAATCTCTCGATAAAAAGTGATAAGAGAGTCAATATACATTTCCTTTTCCACGTACAATACAGGATTGACTACATTATTATAATATTGCTCGTAACAATACATTTTCTTTTTAGACATCACATTTTCTCTGAACGATTTTTCAATGTGATAACCGATAATATTCCATACAATTCCTACTCCAATTGCAATCAATATGTACAAAGCTACTTTCTTCACCATAGTCATCTTTCGTCCTCCACCTTACCATTAGTATTTTCAATCCGCCAACAAATATATTCATTTTATGAATTAATTTTCACACAATCCGTGCTGCTCTTTTCTTTTTTTATCATTTTCGGAAACGCATTTGGTGTATCTTTGTGCGCTTAGGCATTAAAACGATTAAATAGTATGAGAAAAATAGTTGTCGGTTTGTTCCTCGTTTTGGGTTCTGTGGCGCTATCCGCTGCTCCGAAGCTGAGCGAACAGGCGCAAATCAGTCTGCTCACCTACTCGCGTACCAACGAAGTGCATGCGATGTATGGCCACACAGCTCTGCGGGTGAAAGACCCTGCGAACCGGATGGATATGATTTTCAACTACGGGATGTTCGACTTCAGCAGCGACGATTTTGTCTATCGCTTTGTGAAAGGCGAGACCGATTATATTCTGGGAATCAGTAATTTCGAATACCTTACCATTGAGTGCTACATGCGCAACATGAGTGTAGATGAACAGATTTACAAGCTAAATGCGGCAGAGAAACAACGTATCTTCGATTTCTTGATGACCAATGCCGAGCCGCAAAACCGCACCTATCGCTACAATTTTTTGTTCGACAACTGTGCTACACGTCCACGCATCGTGATTGAAAACAACGTAGAGGGCAAGGTCGTCTATAAAGATTCCATTGCTACCAAAACCTTTCGGGCTTTGATACACGATTGCACTGTTGGCAGTCCATGGTTGCGCTTTGGCATCGACTTGGTGCTGGGCAGTCCGCTCGATTGCAAGACCAGCTACCTCCAACAGATGTTTCTACCAAAGTATATGGAAGATGCCTACAGCCGCGCGGTGATTGTGGATTCGGTAGGCGTGGAGCGACCGTTAGTAGAGCCTTCGGTGCAGATTATTCCACCACAAGCCGATACCGATACGTCTGAAAATCCCTACACTTCGCCCAATGCGGTGTTTGCGTTGGTGATGATTGCCGTGTTTGTAGTCAGTTTTCTGGGTTTCCGCAAAGGTCGGTTTTATCGAGGCATCGATTTTGGTCTGTTTTTAGTCGCGGGCTTGGCAGGTTTGTTGGTCTTTTTTATGACATTCTTTTCGGTGCACCCTGCCACGAATCCAAATTTTAACCTATTTGTCTTACATCCAGTGCATTTGCTGTTTGCCGCGGTGTTGTTTATTCCACTATTTCGAACGAAATTGGCATATTACCACATCGCGAATTCCGTGGTTTTGGCGGTGTTTTTGCTTTTGGTACGGTTTTTGCCACAACAATTTCCGTCGGCTTTGCTGTCGATGACATTTGCACTCTTTTTCCGTTCGTTTTTCCAAACAATTCATTTTTTGAAGAAGAGATAAAAGTAGAAAGATTAGCAAGTTTGAATATTGTTTTCAAAATTGCCCCTAAATCCCCTAAAGGGGACTTGGGTTCTACTGGTTAAGAATGTCGAACTTATTAATAAATTTTGCTTACGCATATGTAGGCTCGAAAGTCCCCTTTAGGGGATTTAGGGGCATATAAATAGATAAAAATTTAATGAAAAAATTAGTCACCTCCATCCTTGCTCTGCTCTCTACCGCCGTGGCGGTACAGGCGCAACGTGCTGCCGACTCTCCGAAGTTAGTGGTGGGCATTGTGATTGATCAATTGCGGGGTGACTATCTGAATCAGTTTTACGAGTTGTTTGGCGAAGGTGGTTTCAAACGATTGATGCGCGATGGGGCATACTACCGCGATATGAAATACGACTACCCAAAAATTGATGCTGCTTCTGCGGAGGCAACCATCTATTCGGGCGCAAATCCTTGGTATCACGGCATTGTGGGGCGACAACGCTTCGATCGGGAGAAGAAGAAAGCAGTTTCTACACTGCTCGATGTGGCGTATATGGGCAACTTCAGCGACGAAACAGTTTCACCAAAACCGTTGCTGGTCTCCACCATTACCGATGAATTGAAAGCCGCTGCCGACGGTTTTGGCTCGGTGTTTTCGTTTGCACCGGACTACGAAACGGCGCTTGTTTCGGGTGGACATACTGCAGATGGTGCATTTTGGATAGACAACCGCAACCGCAAATGGGCTACAACGACTTATTTTGGCTCAGTACCTTACTATTTCGAGCTCGATAACTCAAAAAATCCACTCTCTGAACGATTGGAATCCATCAACTGGACTCCGACGCTCGCTCCATCGGCATACCATTTTATGCCTTATCAGCAAAAAGATTTTGGGTTCAACTATTCGTTCAGAAAGAGCAAAAACAACCTACAATCGTTCAAAACCAGTGCGTTGGTGAATGAAGAAGTAAACCGAATGGTGCTTCAGTTTTTCGATCACGAAACCTTTGGTAAACGAGCTTTCCCCGATTTTCTGGCATTGACCTACTACGCAGGTGGTTTTAAAAATCACGAGCGAAGCAGTCATTCGATTGAAATGCAGGATCTCTATCTGAGATTAGATAAGCAGTTGGAGCAAGTTTTCAACCGCATTGAATCGACTGTTGGATTGCGAAATGCACTGATTTTTGTGGCTTCTACTGGCTATTTTGCTCAAAGCGAGAATGTGCCAGAAAAACTGAATATTCCTTCGGGTGTGTTTTATGTGAATCGCGCTACGGCATTGCTCAATATGTACCTGATGTCGGTTTATGGTCACGAAAACTGGGTGAATGGCTACTTCAATCAAGAGATTTTTCTGAATAAAAAGTTGATAGAAGACAAGCAGATAGACATAGTTCAAATTGAAGCAAAATCGGCTGACTTCTTAATGCAGATGAGCGGTGTGCAGGATGTGGCAACGGCATACGATGTGATGCACAATCGCTCTACAGAATTCCTGCGAAACGGCTTCCACCGCAAACTCTCGGGTGAATTGCTTTTGGAACTCCAACCTGGTTGGCAGGAGAGTTTTGATTCGTCGAAAGAGGAGCAACCAAACATTACCAAAACAGCTATTTTAGCACCACTTTTTTTCTTAGGAAACGGGATAAAACCGATGCAAATCCATCGTCAGGTGAAAGCCGTAGAGGTGGCGCCTACCGTTTCGTATTATCTCCGCATTCGCGCTCCGAGCGCATGTTCGGCAACACCATTGCCCGAATTGAAGTAATCTAACCTCAATTTCTACCCGATATTCTGCGCTGTGATGTAGTGAAAATCATATTTTTAGCGTATTTTTGTCCGGCAAAATTCACCTCTTTTATTTACAAGGAGGAAATCATAAATTTGAATTATACTAAACATACATAACCATTATGGGATTAAACGATTTTTTGAAAAACTTATTTGGAAACAAGTCGCAGCGCGATTTGAAAGAGATAGACCCTTACATTGCGAAAATAAAAGCCATTTATCCTGAAATTGAAAAGTTGAGTCACGACCAGTTGCGTGAGATGTCGGCTGCAATTATGCAACAGTTGCAAGATTGCATCGCCGATGAGAAAGCACGTATTGCGGAATTGAAAACAACCATCGAAAATACCGAACTAGAGGAGCGCGAAAAGGCGTGGTTAGAGGTCGATAAATTGGAGAAACAGGCATTAGAGCGTCAAGAAGTTGAACTCGAAAATGTGCTTCCGGCTGTGTTTTCAATTGTGAAAGAGACTGCCCGTCGCTGGACTGAGAATGAAACCATCGTAGTGACTGCTAATCAGTTCGACCGCGATTTGGCTGCAACGCACGATTTTGTGACCATCGAAGGCGATAAAGCGATTTACAAGAAAAGATGGCTTGCCGGCGGTAGCGAAATCAGCTGGGATATGACCCACTACGACTGTCAGTTGTTTGGTGGTGTGGTGTTGCACAAAGGTAAAATTGCCGAAATGGCGACTGGTGAAGGTAAAACTTTGGTGGCTACGCTTCCGGTTTTCCTCAATGCGATGACTCGCAACGGTGTTCACTTGGTAACGGTGAATGACTATCTTGCAAAACGTGACTCGGAGTGGATGGGTCCGCTCTACATGTTTCACGGCTTGAGTGTAGATTGTATCGACCGTCACCAACCGAACTCAGATGCCCGCCGTAAGGCATACGAAGCCGATATTACCTTCGGAACAAACAACGAATTTGGTTTCGACTACTTGCGCGACAACATGGCAAACAGCCCCGAAGACCTTGTGCAACGCAAGCACAACTATGCCATTGTTGATGAGGTTGACTCGGTGTTGATTGACGATGCACGTACACCGTTGATTATCTCTGGTCCTGTGCCAAAAGGCGACGATCAGTTGTTCGAACAACTTTGCCCACGCGTGGAGCGATTGGTAAATGAACAACGCACACTTTGTACGAAGTTGTTGGCAGAGGCACGTCAGAAAATGACTTCGACAGACGATAAAGAGAAAGAGGAAGGCGCACTGTTGCTTTTCCGCTCTTATAAAGGTTTGCCTAAAAACAAACCGTTAATCAAATATTTGAGTGAGCCGGGCATCAAGGTGCAACTTCTCAAAACAGAGGAGTTCTACATGCAGGATAACAACCGCAACCTGCACATCGCCACCGATCCACTTTTCTTTGTGATTGACGAGAAAAACAACAGCATCGACCTTACCGATAAAGGGATTGACGCATTGACGGGGAACTCTGAAGATCCACAATTCTTCGTGTTGCCCGACATTGGTGCTGTCATTGCTGATATGGAGCAGTCGAATCTGACTGATGTAGAAAAACAAGCGCAGAAAGATGAATTGATTCAGAATTACTCGGTGAAATCGGAACGTGTACACACCATCAATCAGTTGTTGAAAGCCTACACGTTGTTCGAAAAAGACGACGAGTATGTGGTGATTGAAAACAAGGTGAAAATCGTTGACGAGCAGACCGGTCGTATTATGGAAGGTCGTCGTTATTCCGATGGTTTGCACCAAGCGATTGAAGCAAAAGAGCGTGTAACGATTGAAGCTGCTACGCAAACATTTGCTACGATTACCTTGCAGAATTACTTCCGCATGTACAAAAAGCTGTCGGGTATGACCGGTACTGCCGAAACGGAAGCTGGTGAGTTGTGGGACATCTATAAACTCGATGTGGTGACCATTCCAACGAATCGTCCGATTTCGCGTAAAGATATGAACGACCGTGTGTATCGCACCAAACGCGAGAAATATACGGCTGTTATCGAAGATATTGTGGCATTGGTTGAGGCGGGTCGTCCTGTACTTGTCGGAACAACTTCGGTTGAGATTTCGGAATTGCTGAGTCGTATGCTTACGCTTCGCAAAATCAAACACAACGTATTGAATGCTAAGTTGCACCAACGTGAAGCTGACATCGTGGCACAAGCAGGACAATCAGGCACCGTGACCATCGCTACCAACATGGCAGGTCGTGGTACCGACATTAAGTTGTCTGCTGCTGTGAAAGAAGCGGGCGGTTTGGCAATCATTGGTACAGAGCGTCACGAATCGCGTCGTGTCGATAGACAGTTGCGTGGTCGTGCTGGTCGTCAAGGCGATCCAGGTTCGTCTATTTTCTACGTATCGCTCGAAGACGATTTGATGCGTCTGTTCGGTGCTGAGCGTATTTCAGCCGTGATGGATCGTTTGAAATTCGAAGAGGGTGAAATGATTGAACACAGCATGATTTCGAAATCCATCGAACGTGCTCAGAAAAAAGTGGAAGAGAATAACTTTGGTATTCGTAAGAACTTGCTCGAATACGACGACGTGATGAACACGCAACGTGAGGTAATTTATACCAAACGTCGCCACGCTTTGATGGGCGAGCGCATCGGTCTCGATATTCTGAATATGATGTACGATGCTGCGAAAGCAATCGTCGAAGACCACCGCGATGCAGGCGATTTCGAAGGATTGAAACTCGAAGTGTATCGTGTATTTGCCATCGAATTACCATTCGAACATGACGATTTTAAATCTGAAAAAGAGGAGAGATTGACAGATAAACTTTTCCATGCGGTGTTGGATGCGTTCAAACGCAAAAATGAGAAGTTGGCGCAAGTGGCTTATCCTGTCATTAAAGATGTGTATGAGCACCAAGGGGCGATGTATGAGAATATCTTGATTCCTGTTTCTGACGGAAAACGTGTTTACAACATCACTTGCAATCTGAAAGCAGCCTACGAAAGCGAAGGAAAAGAGATTCAGAAAGCATTCCAAAAATCGATTCTGCTCTACACCATCGATGAGGCTTGGAAAGAGCACCTTCGCGAGATGGATGAACTTCGTCAGTCGGTGCGCAATGCGAGCTACGAGCAAAAAGATCCGCTGTTGATCTACAAACTCGAATCCTTTGGCTTGTTCAAGACGATGGTCGATGTGGTTAATCGCAAAACAGTTAGCGTCTTGATGCGTGGTCAGTTGCCTGTCAGAGAAGAAGTTCCTGTACGTCAGGCTGCGCCAGAGCGTAAGCAAGATTTTAGCAAATACCGCACACAAAAAGATGAATTTGGCGATAACTCTTCGAATACTGCGCAACAACGTCAGCCTGAAAAGAGAATTGAACCTGTTCGTGTAGAGAAGAAAATTGGACGAAATGACCTTTGCCCATGTGGTAGCGGACAGAAATTCAAAAACTGCCACGGAAAAGGTCAGGATTGATTTCTGAACGATTATAAAAACAGAAAAGCGGTGTGACGAGTGTCGCACCGCTTTTGGTTTGATGTAAATGTTGTGAGTTTAATCCTGTTTTTCTATCATCATGCAGTGTCCTGTTAGCACAGCGTGAGGTTCAACCGAAAGGGTATGCATCTCAATATCACCACGAATTTGTGCAGTTGCTTTAATTGAAAGAGAGTCTTTCACGCAAATATTGCCATTGATTATGCCCATAAGCTCAGCACTTTCGGCAGTGATATCACCGGTGATGTTTGCTTTCGGACCAACAACTACTTTGCCGTTGCACGTTACGTTTCCTGTAATCTCTCCATCGATGCGGAGGTCGGCATCTGCCGAAATATCACCCTTGATTACGGTGCCGAAGGAGATGGTGTTGTGAGAGCCTCCGGTCGAGAAAAACTCTTTTGCCATAGCGTTTGTTTCTTTTTGATTATTTTTGTGCGTAAATATACGGATTTTTGAGTAATTGAGTAATTGATTAACGGAGTAATTGAATTATTAAAGCCTTTCCTTAAACGAGACGAAAATGAGAATTAATAACCAGATAAAAACAGCTATCGAAATCGACAATATACGATTCTATGCCTATCATGGTGTGTTGGAACAAGAACGAGAGGTCGGCAATCAATTCAGCGTGTCGGTCAGACTCGAGGCCGATGTGATCGAAGCAACCCAAACTGACGAATTGTCAGCCACAATCTCGTATGCCGATGTCTGTGCGGTCGTTGCTCATGAGATGCAATTTCCTTCGCAACTGCTGGAGCACGTTTGTGGTCGCATTTATCGAGCACTTCGTGCAGCCTTTCCAGCAATTCTGCGTCTTGAAGTTAGTGTTTACAAATACAATCCACCCGGATGTGGCGAAACAGAACGGGCTGGCGTTACAATCAGCGACTGAAACCGTTTTTCGCCCGATGGAAACCTATTTTAAGAGTAATTCTGACTAAAAATCGTGCGAAAAATTGTAGTTTTGCACCCAAATATCCTTCTACAACGCTAAATGGCAAAACCGACAAAATATTTTCTCCTAATCGTTACCCTCATTTTGTTGTTCTCCCTTCGGGCGCAAAAGCCTGTTGGTAGAGCTTTGTCGAAAGTTAAAGCCGAAACTAATTTAGCATCGAAAGACTCTGTTCGCGACAGTTCTGTTCTGAAAAAATCATCTAAAAGTGCACTCGAAGCCAAAGTGGAATACGAGTCGAAAGATTCGATTGTGTTTCTTGGTAACAATGCTGCACGGATGTATGGCCAAGGCAAAGTCAACTACAAAGACATTGAGTTGAAAGCCGAATACATTCAAATGGCGATGGACAGCAGCATCGTTTTTGCACACGGGGAGAAAGATACGACTGAGAAAATCATCGGCAAGCCAATTTTCAAAGACAAAGGTGGTGAGTACAACTCCGAAACGATGCGCTACAATTTCAAAAGCAAGCGCGGTTACATCACCAATGTACTGACCGAACAAGGAGAAGGTTTTGTTGTGGGTGGTAAAACAAAGAAAACGCCGAACGACGACCTCTACATGACCGATTGCAAATACACCACTTGCGACAACCACGATCATCCTCACTTCTACTTTAATTTGACAAAAGCGAAAGTTCGTCCCAAGAAAAATATCGTAACAGGACCTGCTTATTTGGTGCTCGAAGATGTGCCACTGCCTTTGGCTATTCCGTTTGGATTCTTTCCTTTTTCGTCGAAATACTCTTCCGGAATCTTGATGCCCACCTTTGGTGAGGAGCTTACTCGTGGGTTTTACCTACGCGATGGGGGATACTATTTTGCCTTGAACGATTACATCGATTTTGCGGCTCGTGGCGAGATTTTCTCGAAAGGTTCGTGGGGTTTGAGTGCGCTATCTACCTATTCGAAACGCTACAAATACAGCGGCTCATTTAATATCGCCACGCGTACCACCATCACCGGAGATAAGGGTGCAGCCGACTACTCGAAATCGAAAGACTTCAGCCTTACATGGTCGCACATGCAAGATGCAAAGGCGAGTCAATACACCACATTTTCAGCAAATGTCAACTATTCAACCTCTTCGTTCGATCGTCGCGATTTAGGTGCGGTTTACGACCCGAGCCGATTTACACGTAACACCAAAAGTTCATCGGTGAACATCACCCGACGATTTCCCAATTCCCCGATTTCGTTGTCATCGTCGATGAATATCTCTCAGCGGTCGAGCGATTCATCGGTGAGCGTAACGTTGCCCGATTTGAATATCTCGATGAGTCGGATATTTCCGTTTAAGCGAAAAAATGCTGTTGGAAGCGAACGTTGGTACGAAAAAATTGGACTGAGCTATACCGGAATGCTGCGCAACAGCATCGATACGAAGGAGGATAAACTCTTTTCGTCGAACCTCATTCGCGATTGGCGAAACGGGATGCAACACAACATTCCCATTAGCGCTACATTCAATTTATTCAAATACATCGCCATTACGCCTAATGTGAACTACTCCGAAGTTTGGTTCTCGAATCAGATTACCCGTGGATGGAGTAATACACTTAACAGAGAAGTTGCGCTTGATACAATTTGGGGATTCAACAGAATGTATCGCTATCAGACAGGCATCAGCGCATCGACCAAGTTATACGGGTTTTACAAACCATTACCTGCGCTGTTTGGACACAAAATCGAGATGATTCGCCACGTCTTTACGCCGACAATCGGGTTCAACTACACACCTAATTTTCAAAGCGAAAAATTTGGGTTTTGGCGTACATACAATTATGTGAACGATAAAGGAAATCAGATGGTTGGGCACTATTCGCCTTACCAATCGGGTTTGTTTTATAGTGCGCCATCAACGCTATCGGGCTCGATCGACTTCTCTATGAAGCACAATCTGGAGATGAAAATCAAATCGGATGCAGATTCGACTGGTGTGAAGAAAATAAGTTTAATTGATGAGTTTTCTACCGGTATTGGCTATAATATTGCGGCCGATTCGATGCGTTGGAGTCAGGCGATCAGTGCAAATCTTCGGTTGAAGCTGACTAAGACTTTTACGCTCAATCTTGCTGGTACATTCGATCCTTACACCTACCGACTCGATGCCAATGGCAATCCTGTGAAAGTAAATGTACTGCGGTGGGAGAGAGGCTTTAGTGTTGGTCGATTGATGAATACGGGTACCCAATTCTCTTATACGTTGAATAACGAGACCTTCAAAAAACTCTTCTCAAAATCAACAAAGGAAAAAGACAAGCCAAAAACAGGGGCGGCTACCGATGATGTGAAGAGTCCAACGGCAAATGTAGAAGCCGACGATGCAAAATCGAAGAAGGAGAACGAAAAGAGCGCCGATTTCGATAGCGACGGTTATATGGTGTGGAGCGTGCCTTGGAGTCTGAATGTCAACTACTCGATGACCTATGGCTACGACTATGCCGATTTCAACAAGGCGATTCTCGAATACAACCGCAAGATTACACATTCTCTGGGTTTCTCAGGCACTTTGCCACTCACCAAAGATTGGTCGTTTAGCACCTCGTTCAACTACGATTTCGATGCCAAGAAGATATCCTACTCCAACATCAACATCACCCGCAACCTCCACTGCTGGCAGATGACTGGCAACGTGATGCCGTTTGGTATCTATCGCTCATTTAACATCAACATCAGCGTCAAATCGTCGCTCCTTAAAGACGTGAAATACGACAAACGGGGTAGCTCCTACGACGCGATGCAGTGGTATTGATTCTATCGAATTAATTTTTCTGCTCAAATCTCATAGAAGATCTTCATTAGAAAATAAAAAAAAGCCAAACAATTGTCTGGCTTTTGATGTATAAATGAGTTTTGTGTTGATCCCTATATTTGGCGAGCCACTTCACCGTGCAAAGCCATATCGAGGCCCTCTCTCTCTTGAGCCAACGACACTTTCACAGGAGTGAAGAGGTTGATAAATTTTAGAATTCCGATGGTAAACCCAAAGGCGTAAGTAATCGCAACCAAAATAGCCACACTCTCTTTGAGCAGCAACATGCCGTCGCCACCATACAAGATGCCATTCGGAATTGATGGGTTAATCTCTTTATTGGCAAAGAAACCCAACAAAACGGTGCCGATAACGCCACCCATACCATGCACGCCCCACACATCGAGCGCATCGTCCCAATGTTTGCTCTCTTTGTACTTCACGGCAAAGAAACAACCTACGGCAGCCAATATACCGATGATGGCCGATGCATAGATATCGACATATCCGGCAGCGGGTGTGATGGTCGCCAAGCCAGCCACTGCACCAGTCATCAACCCAATAAAGGTCGGTTTTTTGTTACCCGTGTTCCACTCGATAATCAACCACGTGATGGCTGCAAAAGAAGCCGCTGTATCGGTATTGAGGAAGGCTGAAACGGTAATGGAATTGACATCCAACTCGCTGCCGGCATTGAAGCCATACCACCCAAACCAAAGCAAGGCAGTACCAATAGCGACTAGCGGAATGTTATTAGGAAAATGGCGTTCGTTTCGGCGGCCTACAAAATAGACCGATGCTAATGCCGCAAAGCCAGCGGTTGCATGCACGGTGATACCACCAGCAAAATCGAATACGCCCCACTCAGCAAGCAAACCGCCACCCCATACCATGTGTACGAATGGGTAATAGACGAGAATTTGCCAAAAGACCAAGAAAATAATGTATGATTTGAACGAAACCCGGTTGATGAAAGCGCCTGTAATCAGTGCTGGTGTGATGATGGCAAACATCATCTGATAAGCGATAAAGATGTATTCAGGGAATCGTTTTTCAGCAGAGTAAAGCGTTGATGGCGTGATGCCACGAAAGAATGCTTTGTCAAGATTCCCAAAGATTCCCAAGAAATCTGTGCCTGCTGCGTGTGTGCCACTAAAGCAAAGCGAATAACCGAAAGCGAACCAGATAATTGAGCTGATTCCCATCGAAACAAAGCTTTGCATCATGATGTTAAGAATGTTTTTCTTACATCCCAAACCTCCGTAAAAGAATGCCAATCCTGGCGTCATGAGCATTACCAAACTGGTGGCAAGGATCATGAACGTAGTCAATCCAATGTCGAACATA
Source organism: Bacteroidales bacterium (assembly GCA_049315325.1). Classification (GTDB taxonomy): domain Bacteria; phylum Bacteroidota; class Bacteroidia; order Bacteroidales; family UBA7332; genus CAXXIC01. The sequence continues at coordinate 19,247 of JBMOKJ010000015.1, read as the reverse complement.
AAGAAACCTGTTTATTTTTTTGCAAATGTAAGACTTTATTTCGAATTTATTTCAAAGTGATTGAATTTAAGCAAAAAAAATACCGAATTGATTATTTTTGTTCGAATTTCTATTAATGCTCCAATTCTATGCGGAGTCAATATTTAGTAAATTGGCTGATTTTGAATACTATGTGTGATAAAAAGAAGTTATTTGAGCTAAAAACAGTTCAATCTGATAGTGTAGATTGAAGGATAGCAGGTGATTAATGCTTTTTTAGCAAATCAAGCAAGGCTTTATCAATCGTTGGATATTTGAAGTTGAATCCGAGATAATAGAGCACATTTGGATAAATTTTTGCCCCTTTTGTAATGATTTCAGCACGTTCTCCAAGAATGAGATTTAGCACAAAAGCAGGCACAGGCATCCAGGTTGGTCTAATCATTAACCCGCTGATGGTATTCGTAAGCATCTGATTATCTGTATTTTGTGGAGCTGTAAGATTTATTGGTCCTGAAGCTCTTTCGTCTGTCAGAAAGAGTTTGAAGGCTTCAGTCAAATCGTCGATATGTATCCACGAAAATCCTTGTTTTCCATCTCCGATTCTTCCGCCGATGTAGTATTTGAATGGTAAAAGTATTTGGTGTAAGGCACCACCATCATTGGATAAGACTACGCCGAACCTGGGTATAATAAGTCGCACTTCAGGTGATACTTTGCGCGCTTCGGCTTCCCATTTCTGGCAAACAGTGGATAAGAAATGTCCTCCGAAATCAGTTGATTGTTCGTTGGAGATTACGTCGAAATTGTATATGCCAACCGCTGATGCTGAGATGAATAATTTGGGTTTTGTATCGAGGCTGTTGATCGCTTTTACTAAGGCAGAGGTAGATTCAATACGGCTATCCAATATAGCGGCTTTTCCTTGTTGGCTCCATCGCTGATTAATCGTTGCGCCAGCAAGATTTATCACCACATCGCACTTTTCAATATGCTTTGCAAGCAATTGCCATTTGTTGCTAGAAAGAAGCTCCCTTTCAATTGCAATTATATGGTGATTCTCATTTGTGAACGATTCGACTAGTCGTGAAGCAATAAATCCATGACTACCACTTATTGCAATTTTCATTTTCTTTTGAATTGGTGAAAATTACGTGATTAATCGCGTAAAAGTACAATGTGAAAAAATAGTGTATTCGTGTTTACAATCACAAAGATACATAATCTTCGTGTAAATTTATGATTTATAGAAATATAAGGCTAAGAATATGACAGATACGGGGAGTTATTTCATGTATTTTGTCCACAATCTCTTACGCACTGGGCAGGTACAAATAGAAAAAGATTGTGACTTTAGTCGGAATTTACAAGGTGTGGAAGTGCTACACTCAATAACTAAAGTTTTTCCATTTATTACCCTAGTAATAACACCACACATGAATGCTTTTTCGAATATACAACGTCGGTCAAACTTACACCCTTCAGAGCCTGCAATAGATGTTTCATCTATTTTGTAAATTAATTTGCCCATACCAAATAGCTTATATTCCGTATTTGAAGAAAGTCTCTTTTCTGACAGGACAGCGGCATATTATAGAATGTCCGAAATGCATTCTATAGTGGCAATGGTTTGATGATGTGCATTTGACAAAAATAAGCTTTTCGGAAATATGGGTTTCTACAATCCCGCATTTAAACTCGTCGCTTATTAAACATTTCATTTCGTTTCTACACCGAGTTGTTGCCCGAATTGTTGATTCGTCAATTTTTAGTTCCATGGTCTATTCACCTGTTTATTAGATCAGAAACTAATTGACCTAAATTCAACTCCACAAAATCATCCGATTGTCAATTAGATTTGCAAATATAGAGAAAGAATTTATAAAACCATAATTAAGTTATTAATCATGGTTTTATAAGGTTATATTTTTATGCTATTTATAAGTCTAAGTATTTCCGCCAGAAATACATCGGTGGTTCGGTATCGTGAAAGTCAAGGCTTTTGTAAAGCTCCATTGCCGGGGTATTGTCGTGTCGAACCTCTAGTGTTATTCTGCTACAGTTGCGTTTTTTTGCTAATTCTACGATTCCATTCATCAACGTGCGACCAATGCCAAATCCGCGAAATTCTGGTTTTACAAATACATCATGAATATTCAACATTGGCTGAACACTAAAGGTGGAAAAATTTTCAAATGCTACTATAATTCCCGCAGGTTTTTGATCTTGTTCGGCATATATAGCAATAGCTTTAGGATGATTGCGTAGCCCTTCTATTAGGTCTTTTTGCTGTTTTGAATTCAGTAATTCGCCACCACCCATTTCGTCGGAAATGTAGCCATTAATGAGTTCCGTTACGATTTGTTGGTGATGCTTGTTCTCAAAATCTATTTGGTGAATGGTTGTCATATCTTCTTTTTTTTTAGAGTATTAATAGTTCGCTATCTCGGAGTTCGGTCATCGTTTTGCTTTGCCAGAATTGGTTGAAATCACCCAGGCTTTGTGCTTCGAAACTCTGTTTCATCTGCTCAACTGTTGTTTTGGTTCTATTAAATTGTGTAATTTCAGATAAGAAATCTGCTAACCAGTTGCCAATTTCTACCGATGTTTCGAAAGCCAAATCGAAAGTTTTCAAATGAAAAGTAAATTGGACGACATTGCGTTGTTTGCCTTTCCTGATTTTTGAGATTGTTTTAGTTTCGGCTTTTCCGCCCAACCAAACTACTTGTCGCGTTAAGGGTAATTCTTGTGTCTCTTTTTGCTCAAGCGCCTTGTGTATAAATCCGCGCGGAATGGTTGTTGGCGGTGTTTTGAAATCGAACCACGATGAAAGAGGTAAATCGAATCCGGCTTCGTGCATGTAGTTGTAGAGTGCTTTGCGCAATCCATCTCCATGTTTTATGTGGTCAGCACCTGTCGGATCTTGATGAGATACATCGTTGTTGGCAAATTTGCCACTGTTTGCGGTGTGTAAGATGCCAAATTCAGCTGGATCCTGTCCGATTGGGCTGTGAGCAGTCAGCGTAAAGAGATGCCAGAAGCCCGACTGCAAAACACCTTCGCTAAATAGTTGCCGCACCATTTCGAGGGCGTCAATTGTTTCCCGTTCGGTCTCTGTTGGGAATCCGTACATCAAATAGGCGTGAACCATAATTCCATTTTGAGTAAAATGGTTTGCAACATTAGCCACTTGAGCTACCGACACACCTTTGTTAATCAAAGCCAATAGTCGATCGGAAGCTACTTCCAGACCTCCCGAAACTGCAATGCAACCAGCCGATTTCATTAATCGACAAAGATCGAATGTGTAGCTCTTCTCGAAACGAACATTTGTCCACCAAACAACACGTAAACCGCGACGTAGAATCTCTAATGACAACTCTCTGAGCAAGGCTGGAGGAGCAGCTTCATCTACAAAATGGAATCCGTTCTGTCCAGTCTGAGCAATGATGCTTTCCATCCGATCGCAAAGTGTGACAGCAGCACTCGGTTCGAAACGTTTGATGTAGTCGAGCGTGGTGTCGCAAAATGTGCATCTGCCCCAGTAACAGCCGTGTGCCAGTGTGAGTTTATTCCAGCGACCATCGCTCCAAAGTCGGTGCATAGGATTAACTAGTTCGATGACAGACAGGTACTGGCTGAGGGGTAAATCGCTGTAATCGGGTGTTCCAACCTCCTTTTGAGAGAAATCTTTCAGCAGCGGATTGTCGATAAATTCTACTTTGCAATTACGCAATAGAAAAGTGCGTTTGAGCTCCGATTCAGAAATTTCGCCTTCGAATAATCGAAGAAGTTGAATGATGGGAAGTTCTCCATCGTCGAGTGTGACGTAATCGACGTATTCGAACAATTTCTCTTCGCTGAACGAGCGCAATTCCGTGTTTGGATATCCACCACCTAAGATGACTTTTATTTCAGGATGCTGGGCTTTAAGGTGTTGTCCGCATTTCAGCGCACCATATAGATTCCCTGGAAAAGGGACGGTTAACCCGACAACAGTTGGTTTTGTTTCAACTATTTTCTTTGAAAGTAAATCAATCAAAATCTCATCAATCCACTGGTTTTCAGCTTTTAGTCGGTTTTCGATTGGCTCGAATGAAGTGGCGCATCGACCAAGACTTTCGGCGTAGCGGCTAAATCCAAAATGTGGGTCGATGGTCTCAATAATTAAATCAGAAAGGTCTTCGAGGTAAAGCGTCGCCAAATGTCGGGCTTGATCGTGTAGTCCCATTGTACCAAATGCCCAATCGAGGTCATTGGCTTCGTCGGTGAAGCGAGCTGCTTCGGGCAAGAAATTTCGGTTACAAATGGAGTGAGCCAACGTTGGGTTTCTGTTTTGCAAAAAAGAGATGGTAGGCTCTATCGTATCGATGTACTCTCGTTTCAGTGTTATAATTCTTTTTGCATTCACTGATAAATTTTGTGGTTTCGAATCAATTTCCTGAAAAAGATTAGTTAATCCTTCTTTCGAAAATATAGCTAAAATCACTTCTATTCCCAAGTCCATTTGGTGCGATGCGATTCCCTGAGTGTTGAGGAATCCTTTGAGATACATCGTTGCGGGATAGGGCGTATTGAGTTGGGTGAACGGAGGTGTTATGAAGAGTATATTTTGGCTCATAATGTGATTTTAAATGCGTGAATTGAGTAAGGAGGCAATACCATTTCGAATCGATCACTTTTGGGAACGATGGTTTCGAATTGTGGCTTTATGACATCTGGATTCTCCAATGTATTGTCTGTTTCGGGATGTTCGGTGGTTAATGTTTGATGCATGATTTTTGAGGGAAATTCTTTGATGCCATCGAGTACGACGGTTACAGATTGCGACTCGTTCGAACTATTCACCATTTTGAGGATGATTTGATTCTCTGTTTTGTTGAAAACCGATGAGGAGTAAAGTCCATCTTGACCAGTTAGTGGTCGATTGTGATGTGTTGTCGAAAGCAGATGTGTGCCTCTGTTTCCAGCAAAGAGCTTTTGTACAAAGTAGCTCGCGGTTTTCACTGCATTGGTTTTGTCAAACCAAATTAAGTTCGGGCTACATTGCCATGCATGGATATTGGCTAAAGTGGTGGCATAGCTGCACATTTGTACGACATCGCAATTGCGTTCTACGCCAGTCATGAATGCGGCTTCTGCAACTGCTGCGGCAAAGCTATTTTGCTGATTGTCGGCCACCGCTGCAAATTCTCCAATCACGATGCGTGTATCGTTTCGTTCGTAGTCGTCGTATCGTTTTGCTTGTGCCAACAGCCATTCTGGCGAGCGGAACAACTGTTCATCGATGATTTTTACGTTGCAATTTTGAAGAAATTCAGTTCGGTATTCCAACTCCTTTGCATCAGGATTCACGCCAGCGCTGCCGCAAAGTTCTATTTTGGGATAACGTTTTCTAATGCTTTCGACAAATGAACTAAGGTAATGAAATTCAGCTTCGGTTTTTGGATTGTCGGCGATGGAAATGTATTTGACAGCGAACGATTCTGAATGTCCCATTGCTGCGCGCTTTTCACCCCAAGTGCTGTTTTCATCGCCATTTGCAAACTCAATCAAATCGAGAGCATCTTGCGTATTAGCATCGAGCCACTCCGATTGGTTTTGTTTTTTTTCGCTTTTTTGCTCACGAAGAGCAGAGAGGCCGCAGTCGATGACCAAAACAGGAGAGGCTTCTATATTTTCGCAAAGAGTGAGGAATTCGAATATTCCAAAGCCGTTGGTCTGATAGTAATCAACAAATCGTTTTTCGGGAACGGCGTAGCTCCAACGACTAATCGATGAGGGTCGGTTGCCGATCTTTCCGATGCTCTTTTTCCAGTCAAAATGCGGCACCCTATTCTTCCTGTCGAGTACATTTCCACCTGGAAATCGTAACAGTTGTGGTTTGGCGTTTGCAATTGTTTGAGCAATATCGTTACGTAAACCGTTATTCTCTTCAAGAAATGCTTTGGTTGGAAACAGTGAGACTTGATCCACATCAACAACACCTCTCATCAAAGAAGTTAATCGTAATTTGGCATTAGTGGTTGATGTTGGGGAAGTGATCGTTGTGACGTATTTTACCCAGTTTTTACCAGTTAAATCCAAAGTTTTCGATGCAATAAGTTCGTTTTCTGAAGAAACAAGTTCGACTTTCAGTTTGTGAGTGCAATTGCCCGAGGTACGTGCATAGCAACTGAATCGATAGCTTTCTCCCGATTTGAGTGCAATTCCACCAAATCCGCTGTTTTCAATACCACAATCAATCGGTTCACCACCATAAGTGAAACGTGCAAAACGGGGATTTTGATCGAAGTAGGGTTTTGTGTTTTCTAACCGAACATTTCCAAAGGGAGTCCAAGCTAACCAAGGAAAATCGAAGTCGAATGAGCGGTTTTGAATCATTTCGGCATACAATCCACCATCGAATGCTCCATTGATGTCAGACAGATTGAGCCCGAACAAAGTTTTAGGAACTAGTGCACCGACTCTTTTGGTGTTGATAATCACCACATGACTCTGTGCAGAAGCAGACAGTCCAATTAGCTGACAATACAGAAGGATTGCAAAGCTTGTTGTTTGCCAAAAGGTAATTGGTCGTTTATTCATCGTTTGTGCATTCTACTTACACAAAGATAGAGAAATATATTAGAAAGCAAGTTTGAAGAATACGAGTCTTATTCTCCCAGATCGTAATAATACGCCAACGATTTCTTTGCTTTTGCTTTTTGCCAAAGTTTTTCGTTGATTTTGTGTGAAAGATATGCACTGCCACTGCCTAAAAGTGCGCCTGCAACTACATCGGATGGATAATGAACCCCAAGATAGATTCGTGAATAACCGACTAGACTTGCCCAAGTGTAAGCAGGTGCAATCACATACCATTTCGGATAGGTGATGCTCAATGAAGTAGCAGTAGCAAATGCAGAAGAGGTATGACCGGACGGAAAAGAACCACCACCACCATCAGTGAGTTTTGTGACATCATCAGGATAAGCCTCGAAAGGGCGTTGACGATTGAATACACGCTTTAAAATAAGTGTCGATCCTCCCATTGTAATCATCGACCCAGCGTAGAATGTCAGATTTTTAGCTAGATTCGGATCGTCCGAAAGTTTACCTACAATAGCCATTACGATTGGTGTAGCCATCATCACGGGTGTTACGCTGTTGGTAATTGTTTTGAATGCATCGTCTTGAAATGTGGTCCGGTTTCCGTTAATCTCCTTGACAATATTGATGTCTATATTTTGTGCCGTAAGTGCATTAATGCCAACAACAAATAGAATGATAATTAGTGCAATTTTCTTCATTTTTGATTCTCTTTTAATTCTTTAAATTCGGGATGTGTCAATCCGAAATGACGGCTACTAAATGATTCAACAACGACTTTCCACACTTTTACATTTTTGATGGCAGGCATTGAGTAGGGGAACTCACGATTCACATATTGTTTCATCATTACATTCATAACGGCTGTTTTCTCTTCAACCGCTTCGATGAACTCCACTTTTCCACGGCAAAGTGTGCTATCTGCTCGCATTCGGTAGCTACATGCTACGTCGGGATGTTGGTGCACTAACTTATCGCCAACGCAAAAGGTGATGCACACTCGATTGTTACGTTCTAATAGATTCAGATGTGAACCTTCAGGTGCTGAATGTAGGTAGATTACGCCATCGTTATAGCCAAAATTCATTGGTAACACATACGGAGTGCCATCCGTATCGGCAAAACCGACAAAGCAAATCTTCGATTGTGCAATTATTTTTTCTGCTGCTTCGAGGCTGTCGTCTTTGAGCGATTTCATGTCAAATTGGGTTAGGCTTTTTCTGAAGGAATGAGGTTGAACGAGTATCCTTCGGCTAACAGCCACTCAATCGAAAGTGGAAGGGCTGTTTCAAGATTACGAATAGATTTCAACGAATCGTGAAATACCACGATGGAACCGTTTCGAGCATTCTTTTTTACGATATTAAAGATATCCTCGCCTTTGAGTATTTTGCTGTAGTCACGCGTCACTAAATCCCACATTACAATTCGAAATCGACGTTTTAGAAACCAGAATTGAAGCACTCGAATGTGGCCATGTGGAGGTCTGAAAAGCTTGCTGTCGATGTATTGGGTCGCTTTCTGAATATTCGCAATGTAGTTGTGAGTCAGCGTATTTAACCCTTGCAAATGGTTGAATGTGTGGTTGCCTGTTTTATGGCCACGACGAAGGATCTCATCGTAAATCTCGGGGTATTTGCGCACATTGTCGCCTACGCAAAAGAAGGTAGCTTTGATGTTGTATCGGTCGAGAACGTCCAATACCCAAGGAGTTACCTCGGGTATTGGTCCGTCGTCGAAAGTGAGGTATATGCACTTTTGATCTTGCGGAATCCTCCATAGCGCACCGGGGAAAAATATCCGGTAGAGCATTGGTGGGCGTTCAATCAGCATAGTCTATTGTTTACTGCGTTGGCTGGTGTTCCAACCGGCGCTATACATTTGAAACAAAGGCATGTGTTTCTCTGCCAATTTCGGATTGTATTGCGAATACATTTCGAGAATCGACTGCATAACAGCGAGATTGTGCCCCATATCGCTCATCACAGAGTTGAGTTGCGATGGATTCAAGGAGTTGAACCATTTCAGCGTCTGTTCAGTGTTGCTTGCAATATCTTCGGTTATTTTTTCAGCTTTTTCTCTTTGTCCAAGTTTGTAATACGCCTCAGCCAATGCCAACGAAGAGTAGTCATTTGGAACCGTTGTTGGAGGAATTACCTTCATGCAATAATCGAGTGCCTTCAACGCTTTGTCGTTTTTACCTTCTTGAATCAATGTAGTGATCAATCTGCCGAACATAAAACGGAATGTTTTGCACATTCTGAGGTTGTTTTCGTCGAGGTAGACTTTCGGATTCTCTATTCCACCCCATTTAAATTTGTTCACCATATTGTCGAACATCGCATCTGAGTTTACACCACCGTTTTCTCCAAATTTCTGTGGTGTGATGCGGTAAGTCAATCCTTCGAGCGAGAAGTATTTGTTGAGGCCAAGGTAGTTCTCGTTACCCACCGTTACAGCATAGCAAATTGGACGTTTCCAGTTGTTGTTTGCTAACATATCGAGGATAATCATCTCCTGTTTGCCAATGTATTGCTTGCCTTTAAGTGAGATATCCATCTGTTTAAGTACAGATGCACCTTTTACCAAAGTACCACTTTTGTGGAGTGCCACCGAATCAATTGGGAGGTATAGGTTTTCTGACGGAATAAATTCCATAGGGGCATCTCCTTGATTGATTTTCAGATTAGGATCCTCTGACCTTACAACATTCATTGCTTGATGCAAATCCATTGGTTCGTTGAGCATAGTGGTTACATACACAATGTCGCGTTTGCCTTGCGTGTATTGCCACGGTTCGAAAGAGATTGGCAGTGGTTTTGATTCGTAAGCTTGACGACGCATTTGGTCGATGTACCAATCTGTTTGTAGGTAACTCAGATTACATACCCTGACGTCGGTTCTCACACCTTCTACCTCCTGATTGTACCACAATGGGAATGTATCGTTGTCACCATTGGTGAAAATCACGGCGTTTGGTGGACACGAAACCAAGTAGTTGTACCCAAAATCGCGACAAGTGTATCGGTTTGAGCGATCGTGGTCGTCCCAGTTTTGTGCTCCCATCTGAATTGGGATAAAGAGACAAGCAATTGTTGCAACCGTTGCTCCTACAATCTCATTCGAATATTTGCTCAACCCTTTTGCAATTGCTGCCACGCCAAGTCCAATCCAGATGCAGTAGGCATAGAACGATCCCGCATAAGCATAATCTCGTTCACGAGGTTGGTATGGGTATTGGTTGAGGTAAATGACAATCGCAAGTCCAGTCATAAAGAAGAGGAAGAAGGTGACCCAAAATCCTTGAATTCCCTTTTGACCCGAATACGCTTGGAACAACAATCCGATAATTCCCAAAATGAGTGGAAGCATATAGTATTTGTTGTGACCTTTGTTGTTTGCCATATCCGGAGGGAGCAGAGATTGATCTCCCACTAAGTTTTTGTCGATGGCGTTGATTCCAGTAATCCAATTACCGTTGCTTACTTCTCCATTGCCTTGTACATCGTTTTGGCGACCAGAGAAGTTCCACATAAAGTATCGCCAATACATAAAGTTCATTTGGTAGGAGACGAAGAATTTCAGGTTTTCCCACATCGTAGGCATTTTTACAGTCACCTTTTCGCCCATTCGGTCGTAGGTTACGTCTGTTCCTTTGAAGTCTGACCACGTTTTGTACGCATCGATGTGCGATTGTTGTCGACTATACATTCGAGGAAATAGCATTTTGGTTTCCGAAATGTATTGGTAGTCTTCTTTGTAGCCAGAAATCACGTATTGGTCTTTGTCTGATGCGCTCTTTTTAACTTTTTGTATCCAGATAGGAGCTCCTTTTGAAACCACTGCTGCACCATTTGCATCGCGTTGTACATCAGAAACGAACGTTTCGCCGTAAATCAATGGCCGTTCGCCATATTGTTCGCGGCTCAGGTATCGACCCAACGTAAAGATATCCTCAGGCGAGTTTTGATCCATCGGTGTGTTGGCTGCCGAGCGGATGATAATTAAAGCATATGAAGAGTAGCCAATGAGAATAGACATCAGGCACAACAAAGCCGTGTTGATGACGGCAATACTCCAGTTTTTGTTGGTGAACAGGTACCAACCCAAACCACCCAAAAGAAGAATTGCAAAGAACACTCCTGCAAAACCATCGGTTAGGAATGGTGCTCCTACCAATGCAATGGAGAGCAAAAATGAGATGATAATTCGTTTTTGGTTATCGCCTTTGGTCGTTTCATAAAGTCCCCATGCGATAGAGCCTGTAACGGCAATAAGGTAGATGATCAATCCAGTGTTGAATGGCATTCCGAGTGTGTTTACAAAAAACAATTCGAACCATCCGGCTACTTTTACCAATCCCGGAATCATACCGTACATCACCAATGCCACTAGCCCAAACGATAGCAAAAGAGCTTTGAGTGAGCCTTTGAGGTCAGCATCAGGATTCTTTTTGTAGTAATAAACCAAAACAATGGCAGGAATACAAAGCAAGTTCAATAAGTGAACACCGATTGATAAACCAGTCAAGTAAGCGATTAACACGATAAATCGGTTGGCATGTGCACTGTCGGAGGCGTTTTCCCACTTTAGGATTAACCAAAAAACGACAGCAGTGAAAAACGAAGAGAAGGCGTAAACTTCACCTTCGACAGCCGAAAACCAGAATGTATCGGAGAAAGTATAAGCAAATGCACCAACCAAACCGCTACCCATCACGGCAATCATTTGCCCCGTGGTGAGTGTGTTGTCTGATTTGGCAAGCAGTTTTTTTGCTAAATGAGTGATGCTCCAGAAGAGGAACATGATGGTGAGCGCGCTCAGCAGCGCCGACATGGTGTTTACCATTTTGGCAACTTGCGTCGGATCTGAAGCGAATTTAGTGAAGAAATTTCCAGCGAGCATAAAGAATGGTGCTCCAGGTGGGTGACCTACTTCTAATTTCAATGCCGACGAAATAAATTCGGGGCAATCCCAGAAACTGGCCGTAGGTTCGATGGTTAGCACGTAAACAACCGCCGAGACAGCAAATGTAATCCAACCCAACAGGTTGTTGACAAGTTTGTAATTCTTCATTTTAATTCAAAAATTAATAGGATTCAGTTCTGATAAACGAAGCGCAAAGTTAGAAAAGTTTTCGAAAAAATTTGATAAACACACCTTAAAGTCGGCTTAAAGAGGGTTTACGATTTCTAATTTACTATAATATGCTAATAATTATCGCCAAAACAGCTGAGAATCTAACTGAATTGACAAAAAAGGAGGTAGAAAAAAGTGCACCAAACTGCCAATATAAGATAAGTGATGGCGTTGTAGCTGAATTTTCTGTTTTTGTGGTGCAAAACATACATCATCAGTAGAATAGAGAAAACTCCTCCAACTAATTCGAGTAGGTGCAACGTTCGCTCGGATATGCGACGCCGGTGCCGGATGGCTGAGCGCTTATCGTAGAAGAATAGCGTAGCGCTAACACAATTAATCAGTATAAAATAGGAAAGTATCAGGAAATTCATCGTCTGTATTCAAAAAAAATGGCACACCTATCAGATGCGCCATGTTGTAGTATTTTTGTTTCGTAGAATTAGAATTTCTCTACGTGAATTGTTCCCGGAGTTCTACGGCTATGTTCCACAAAGCCCTCTTTGCTAAGACACTCAACCATTCCGTTCACCATATTTGGATTACCACACAAGAAGATGTGTGTATTCTCAGGTGTTGGTTTAAAACCCCACTCTTTTTCTACGACACCCTCTTCCCATATTTCTTGAATAAACTGTGTGCGACCGCTCCATGGAGAGTGCTCTCCCTCTGCATTGGTGATGGTTGGGATGTATTCGAAATGAGGTGCAATCGTAGCCAACAGGTTCAATTCCGAAGAATAACCGAGGTCCCAAGAGTTAGCAGCACCATGTATAACCAACACTTTGCCTTTGCGTTTTAGTGCATCGGTGCGTAGCATACTCATGTATGGAGCCAATCCAGTTCCGGTAGCAATCATCAGGATGTTTTGGTCTTCCTGCACTTCGTCCATCGTAAAGATACCAGTGAACTTCTGTCCAACAAAAATTTTGTCACCAATTTCGAGGTTAAACAAACGTGGAGTCAGAGCACCTGAATGCACAAGTGAAACGTAAAATTCGAGGAAATCTTTCGATGTATTTGACGAAGCAATTGAATACGCTCTTTTGATGATTTTTGATTCGTCAGCAATCGGCATTTCGTCTGTAGCTTCGGCGCATCGAGGGCTAGAAGCTGGCAGACCGATTCCAACGAACTGACCTGGCTTAAAATCTGGTAATTCCCATCCGATAGGTGCAATTCTGAACACTTTCATGTTTGGCGAGACCTGCACTACTTGTCTCACGATTGCGTTTAATTCATCCATTTGTATGCTATTTTTATTTATTTCGATAAATATGTCTTAAATTTTGGTACAAAGGTAGCATTTTTAGCACAGCTCCAAATAAAAAACAATGCCTTTTACAACGATTTCTCTATGTTAATCAATCTTTCTTTGCATCTTATCCTTTTAACCATCAAAATACCTCTCTGGTTTAATGGAATGAATAATGTTAACTGTTTTTAAGGAAATGGATTGAAAAAATGAGATTTTCGTTAGGGACTGATTCATTTATATTATTATTGGTATTTGTCTGATTTTTGTTTAGTATTTGATTATCAGAATAGATGTGTTTTCTGTAGTGTTGATTGTCGGATTAAGGCATTGTTAAAATATAATATCGAGAGGGACTCGAGGAGAAAAAAATGAGAAAAAAATGAGTTTTTCGTTAGGATTTGCATAAATAAATAGATATATATTTGAAAAATATTAGTTTGAAACGAATAGTTACTGGCAGAATCGAACAGGCAATTTCTTCATCTCGACCTAATGAGGGGGAGATGACAGAATCTTTGTATATACTTATACAGAGGCATATTGCATCAGAGTGTGCAGAAAATAACAAAATAGATGTTCAACGCAACGAGAATTATGAGAATTAATAAGGTTTTTATTATTGTACTTTCAATTTTGATGGTATCATGTGTTGAAGTGAATCATGTTGACTGCTTTATTTATGTAACAGACAAAACACAGAATGTTTGAGAAAACCATTCATCAATGAGCAAATCTCACTATTTATTATAAAAAGTTAGTCATGGAGGCAACTAAAAAGAAAAAGCTACTGAAAGGAGCATTTCTATCTATTCTTGCGATGGTCGTTATCTTTCTTATCGATTATTTTATTTTTAATGAATCGGAGTTTGCCAAAGATTCGCTGAGAGGATTTGTATCGTCGGTAATTCTACTGTATGTTTTCAAAAGAATAAATGGGAAGAACAATAAAAAACAATAGTAATATGAAAAAATGGTTTGGATTAGTTCTTTTCTTAGTCGTTTGGTTGTCTAGTTTAGGTACAGGTTATCTTTTCGATTATATATTAGGACCCACTGACAATAAAACATTTTTGGAGAATAGTGTACATACATTCGTGTTCTCGTTCGTATTTGTAGGGATATTTTTTCTTATCGGTAGAGTCGCAAAGAAAACGACCAAGTCAAACAAAAAGTGAATGAATTTATGAAAAATATCTTCGTTTATTATCTATTTATTCTTGTTCCGTTTGCTGTAATTCTCTATCTGATGCGATCGGAGAATGAACTCGGTGCTTGGTTGCTCATGGTGTATGCACTAGTCTATCGCCCGATAACGGATGGAGCAAGGTTGGTGCAAAAAGGCATCATCATGTGGATAGAGGTGCCAAAGCTCTTTATTCCTTGGTTTTATGCTGATGTTTTTAAGGAACTCTATTTAAAAAAATAAGAAACAATGATTTTATGAAGAAGAATTTAAAAGCAGGATTAATAATAGTCCTAATCTCAATTGCCACAGAGTTAGCAATAACCCCTTTTCGGATGTTCACTGGTTCATGGCATGGCTTGTCGGCATTAGCTGGGTTTCTGTTCTATTTTCTGTTGATGAATTTCGTTGCAAAAAGCAGTAAGAACCCATTTACACTCACCGTGTCACTGCTGCTCGTTTTGTTGGGTTGTTTTGCGGTGCAGCTGCCTATTCGCATTTACAGTTTCAGCGACACGCTTATTTCATTACCCGATTTTTTGTTTCATCTCTTAGGAATAATAGTTGGCGCGTTGTTTTACAAACTCAAATCAACAGCAAGATGGGTGTTGCTCATCATGTCATTGATTTTTGCATCACTGTTTGTGTATAAAGGTTTTGAAATGTGGGTTCATCACCTGAATTTCGGAAACTTTACAGGGAAAATTGAAAAGCAGATTGTTCCGAGAAATATCTGTTTCGAAGATTCGTTGCATCATAAGATCAGCCTTTCGGATTTGCGTGGAAAAGTGGTCGTGCTCGATTTTTGGTTCTCGAAGTGTGGAGTTTGCTTTCAAGAATTCCCAAACTTTCAACGAGTCTACGACACGTATAAAAGTAATCCAAACGTATATATTGCTTCGGTCAATTTCTTTCAGGTTTTCGATTCAGAAGAGGAGATTTATCGGCTAATTAGTCAACCCGGATATACATTTCCAGTGTTAATTTGTAACGAGAAAAAGTGGATTGATGAATTGGGAATTAAAGCGTACCCCACCATAATCATTATTGATCAGCAAGGCAATATGGTTTTTCGTGGTTCAAATCAAATGGTTGAACTTTATTTGGAGAATTTATTGTCGAATTTGAATTCAAAATAAATCTATTGATTATGAGCATTTACATCATTATAGGGCTTTTGCTGGTGCTTTTTATTTTAGCAATCGTTTTCAAAGACAAAGCCTCCGAAAAACTGCGAAATGGTTTGTCTATCGTGGCAGTTGTTATTTTGATTGCGGATGGAATAGTCAATCAAGAACATAAGTATATTGCTTTTGTCTTTGCATTTTTGTTTCTGGCGCAATTTTTAAGAAAGCTAAGAAGGTAATCAAATATTACTTTTTATGAAGCAATCACTTACTTACAAAACCAAAATTCTATTTCTCCCAATATTCTTGCTTGTTACATCTGGAATCACAATGTATAAAGTCTTAGTTGGTGAAATCGGGCATCACGAAACGTGGCGCATCGTGGCGTCTGTTGTTGGTTTTATTGGATTTTTCGCATTGGTAATTTTGGCATTCGTTTGGCTGCATAAAATACAACCTTGATGTTACAGATTACACATTTCTTCGTCAATAGAAGGATTTCAAATTGTACCAATGGGTATTCTCAAGTCCCAGCGGGGACAAACACAAATACCAAACGTCGAAATCTTGTAGAGTGAGAGAGTCCAATTACAACTGTTGAAATAAAAGTAGATAGCTATATGGACGATTGAGCGAGTTATTTCGACAATGAAATAAATGTAAAAACTCCCTCTCCATTTGGGAGAGGGTCGGGTTGAGGTCTTTGCGCCAAAAAAAGCAAGACCCGCGGTAGCGAAAAAGATAAATACCATGCCAATAATCTATCATCTTTGCTTCTCGATTTTTTAGTAAACATTTTTTTTGCTGTAGAAAAAAAGTAAAAGCCTGTCCGGCTTGAGGACGATTGGTCAGATGTCAAAGCGTTCGCTAATAATTTCTAGACTTATATTTGAAATCAATATTCACAAAATATACCACTTATTCCGAAAACAGTTACATTTGCTATTCGATAAAAAAGAACATTATGAGAAAATTGAATTTAAAAGTAGTTTTTAGTGCCATTGCACTACTGATGCTCGGCCTGAATGCTGTAGCACAACAAATGCCGCCGCTGCCCATCGATCCGAAGGTGCGCTATGGCAAACTCGACAACGGATTGACCTACTACATCCGTCACAACGAGCAGCCCAAGCAACGGGCAGAGTTTTACATCGCGCAACGCGTGGGTTCGATTCTTGAAGAGGAGTCGCAACGTGGTTTGGCACACTTCCTCGAGCACATGGCATTCAACGGGACAAAAAATTACCCCGACAAAAAGATGCTCAACTACCTCGAAACCATCGGGGTGAAGTTTGGTGAGAATGTGAATGCTTACACCTCGTTCGACGAAACGGTTTACAACCTGTCGAAAGTGCCTGTTATTCGTGAAACCATCATCGACTCGTGTCTGCTGGTGTTGCACGACTGGTCGAGCTTTATCACGCTTGACGACAAGGAGATTGACAAGGAACGTGGAGTCATTCACGAGGAGTGGCGCACGCGCAACAATGCTGGAATGCGCATTTGGGAGCAACTGATTCCCGAAATGTTTGTCGGCTCGCAATACGCCAACCGTCTGCCCATCGGTTTGATGGATGTGGTGGACAAATTCAAATACAAAGAGCTGAAAGATTACTACAAAAAATGGTATCGTCCCGATTTGCAGGGCATCATCGTTGTTGGTGATGTAGATGTGGATAAAGTGGAAGCGAAAATCAAAGCGATGTTTGCCGATATTCCAAAGCCTGTGAATGCTGCGCCACGCACCTATTACACCGTGCCAGCCAATGCACAACCCATCGTGTCGATTGCTACCGACCCCGAAGCGACTCAAACATCGGTCGATATTTTCTACAAACACGATCCACTCCCAGAGGCATACAAACCGACGATGATTGCGTTGGCCGATAGCTACATGAAACAATTGGCTGAGATGATGCTCAACAGTCGCCTCGAAGAGTTGACTCAGAAAGCAACACCTCCTTTTGTTGAGGCTTCTGTTAACGACGATGAGTTTGTTATTGCTCAAACGAAAGAGGCTTTCTCTGCATCGGCTGTTGCCAAAGAGGGCGATGTGAAAAATGCGATGCGTGCGTTGCTTGACGAAGTTAACCGTGTGAAAAAATTTGGTTTCACCGCTTCGGAATACGAACGCGCTAAAGCCGATTTGCTGAAAAGCATCGAAAGCCTTTACAACGACCGCGAGAAACAGAAAAACGGCACGTATGTTCGCGAATATGTGAAACATTTCACAGTGGGTGAAGTGATACCAGGCATCGAGTTTGAATACAATTTTGCCAACAAAGTGTTGCCAAGAATTCCACTTGAGCAATTGAATAAAGAAATTGCCGCGTTAATTACCGATTCAAATGTAGTGATTTCTGTTTCAGGTCCTAAAAAAGAGGGTTTGAACTACCCAACCAAAGCAGAAATTGTATCCATTTTCGACGAAGCTAAAAAAGCTGATCTGAAAGCATACCAAGATAAAGTATCGAAAGAGCCGTTGGTTGCTAAAGAGCCACAAGCAGGCAAAGTGACCAAGGTGGAGAAAAACAGTACATTCGATGCTACAGTTTGGACGTTGTCGAATGGTGCACGTGTGGTTATCAAAAAGACCGACTTCAAAGAGGATCAAATCTTGATGAAAGCCGTTAGTCGTGGAGGTAGTTCGTTGCTCAACGACAAAGAGATTGTGAATATATTGGCTTTCAACGATGTGGTGGATGTGAATGGATTAGGCTCATTCAGCAAAACCGATTTGCCAAAAATCTTAGCGGGAAAAAAAGTTTCGATTTCTGCTTCGTTGGGAACCATCACCGAGGCTCTGAATGGCAACTGTTCTCCAAAAGATTTGAAGGCATTGGCTCAACTCACTTACCTGTCGTTCACCGCGCCACGTGCCGATAAAGATGCCTTCGAAGGTTACTTGAAACGTTCGAAAGCCATGCTCGAAAACGACGAGATGAATCCGAATGTGGCCTTCCGCGACTCGCTCTACAAAGAGATGTATGGCAATCATCCACGTGCAAAACGTATGAAAGCATCGATGTTGAGCCAAATCAATTTCGACCGCATCCAACAAATCTACAAAGAGCGTTTCGCCAATGCGGCAGACTTTACGTTCTACTTCGTAGGTAATGTGAATGTCGATTCGTTGAAACCGTTGGTCGAAAAATACATCGCTTCGTTGCCAGCAAAAGGCAAAAAAGAGAACTACGCCAACGTGAATATGGTGGTTCGTCCTGGAAATCACAAAAACTACTTCGACCGCGATATGCAGACTGCTAAAGCAACGGTTTACACCATCTACTCGGGCGATTGCCCATACACGTTGGAGAATGTGTTGAAAATGAGTATGCTCGATCAGATTCTCGACATCGTCTACACCGAAAAAGTGCGTGAAGACGAAGGCGGAACCTACGGCGTAGGGGTCAACGGAAACGTGATGAACTATCCGAAAGATAAATTCCGTCTGTTGGTTGGATTCGACACCAACGAAGCACAAAAGGATAAACTGTTGAGCATTGTTCACGCTGAGCTCGATTCGATGGTGGCTAAAGGGCCTTCGGAAGTGAACTTCAACAAAGTGAAAGAGTTTATGCTCAAAAAGCAGAAAGAGAACCAAATCGAGAACGGTTACTGGTTGGGCGTGTTGAACGATTTCTACTTCGATGGCACCAACAACCACAGCACTTACGAAGCGGTTTTGAATAGTCTTACCCCTGCAAAAATCAAAGAGTTTGCAGCCATGTTGCTTTCGCAAAAGAACAATGTAGAGGTGATTATGAACGGAAAGCAGAAGAAATAAGTCGTTTCTTCCTTAGATAAAACGAAGCCCTCGGACTTGACTGTTCGGGGGCTTTGTGTTTTATTCTTGAATAAGGAGGATTGATAATCTGCCTCGACGAAACAATTCGTGTGAAATATAAATTGAGCGGTAGTGTCCAAAAATTTGTGTAAACGTATTTTGTTCTTAGGTTTATTATTACTG
>JBMOKJ010000022.1:0-3291 GCA_049315325.1 Bacteroidales bacterium | reverse complement strand
GTGTTCTTAGTTCTCTTATCGAGATAAATATTTATTGTGGCCATGGTTGCAGTTTATTTGCAGTTTTTTGATTGAAAGTATTGGTCATTATTTGCCAAAAATCGACTATTGATAAAACTAAAGACTAAAATAAAAGCCTGCAATTAGCGTTATATCGCTGTATTACAGGCTTTATTTGTAGTCGGGATGACAAGATTCGAACTTGCGACCACTGGTCCCCCAGACCAGTGAATAATACATAATATTTTTTGATAATTCGTTGTATTTGTGTACCTTTGTACTTATTAATCAAGGATAAACAAGCATTCATATTGGCTATTATTGTACTAAGTTTTAGCGTTTGTGTAATGTTTGTGTAACGTAAATGTGTAACGTAAGTATGAAAGGCGTATCAATTGCTTCAATTTTGTACAAAAGTACAGTTTTAAAAAACGGTGACCATCCAATCGTTTTGAGAGTTACTAAAAACAGACAACGTAAATTTATCAGTCTGAATCTTTCTGCTAATGTGAATCAATGGAATGAAGAATATTCACAATTAAAGAAAGACAAACGTATAAACCCAGATTACGAGAAAAATAACACCTTTATAAATACCCAACTTTTAAAAGCCAAAGATGTAATCGATGAATTCGACCGCAACAAAATCGACTGGACACTCAACCAATTCGAAGAGGCATTTTTAAATCGTTCTAAGAAAGGCAAAGTTAAACCTTTTTTTGAGAATCTAATTCAAACTTTGAAAGAAACTGATCATACAGGGAATGCAATTTGTTATCAACGGACTCTGGATATGCTCGAACTTTTCGATAAAAATTTCCACAAGAAGATTTTCTCTGAAATTGACATTAAATATGTCCGGGCATTAGATACCTTTCTCCAAACACCCCGTGAAACAGTTTACACCAGTATTAAAGGAAATACAAGAACAGTTCAACGAAAAGGCTGTTCTGGAAACACACGAAGAATCTATTTCAAAACCTTACGTTCTGCCTTAAATATGGCCATAGAAGCCAAAGAAGCAAGTCAAACCACTTATCCATTCGGAAAAGGCGGCTTTGAAGTAGCCAAATTAGGGGAAGAAACTGAAAAGAGATATCTACCTTCTGACTACTTGCTAAAAATAAAATCGACAACATCAGAAAAGAAAGTTAATGAGTATGCTCGAAAGCTATTTCTATTCTCATATTTTTGTTATGGAATGAGCTTTGTGGATATGGCTCGTTTAACACCCGACAATATAAAAAGGTATGAAAATGGACTTTACATTGTATATAAACGCCATAAAACGAAAAACAGTCAAGGTGCTAAAGCTATTAATATCAAGCTATCAGATGAGCTTCAAGCACTTATCAATGAACTTTCCAGCACAAAGAAACCCGTAGACAATTATTTACTGCCAATCGTAACTATTGAGGGTCTTAACGGAGAAAAACTTTACAATCATTTAAAAACGAGATTAAAGAAATTAAATTCATACCTTGAAAGTATGGCTGTAGAATTTGGAATAAACGACATTAACCTAACTTCTTATGTAAGTCGTCACACAATGGCCATGAGTTTACAAAACAATGAAGTACCTAGGGAAGTCATTTCTCAAATCCTAGGTCACAAAGATTTAAAAACGACGAATACTTATTTGGATAGCTTTAACAGCAATGTAATCGATGAAGCAGTGAAAGTTTTGTAATACTAAGTTTGAATATAGATTAACACGAATTTAAAACGATATTAGTATAATCACTAGATATCCCATTCCACTATTTGTGGTGCGGGATATTATATCAACAAAAAACTTGACTTATCTTCTCAGTGTGTAAGTTCCTTTAGGTATTAAAAGATTTCAATTTGGTATAGTACATTTCATGTTCGATATTTCACTTATTCCATTTGACGTTTTTTTCAGCAATAGATCAACGGCACTACATTAACATGACTGCACTTACATAGGGCTTAAGTAGGGCTTTTATTGGACTTATCCAGCAAGAGCCCTACCTCCTACCCGCTCAACTAATAAACCGGCAAAACAACATGCGCTTTGCATTGGCGATTAATAGCAGGTTTTGTTTGTATTGATTTTCCATGGCTTCCAGATTTCGGAGTGCAGCCACCGCTTTTTCAAACAGAGCCGGATTTTCATCCACTTTTTTCAGGCCATCCCGAAGGCAGGACTTTAAATCATTGAGGACTATAAACGGAATGACCGAACCCCTCAAAAACTGATAAAAGGCTTTCGACTGCCACAAGCTATACAACAGCCAATAGATTTGTTCCTTTTCGTCTTCGCATTGAAACTGGATTACGAAACTGTTTGGACAGGAAACGAACAAGGGCTTTCCGCTGTTATTTCCTTTGTTCAAAATGAAGAAATGGGGCATATTGTAATTGACGCCCGGACGATGTGATTTGATAATAAAAGTGCTCATAAGATGGGGGATTAAATGGTTAAGAACTAAAGCTGCTGCGCCCGTAAATAATTTTTACCCCCAGAAAAAGAAGAAGAAAAAAAAAGAGAAGAAAAAAAAGAAAAATATAGCTGTCTTATTAGGCGGACGGATTGGGCTGTCAAGGTTTTTGAGAAAAATACTACCTGAAGCTTGCGGAAGTGTGGAGATTTTTTCTCAAAACCCGTAGGGCTTGACCTTTACTGACCAAAGCGTGGACTTGTGCTGGCCGACTTACCTTTGCTAGATTTTTTATTTTTTGTCGGTAAATATTATACTCAAAAAATCCTTATTGTATTTGTAATTTAATTGTTTTGTTTTTAAGAATAACTGAATTATCAAATGGAATTTTTCAATGGGGCAAACTCGTCGCAGAAAACAAATACATACCATTGGTGTAGAGTTGGAAAAGGACTTGGGTAGTGATTGAGTGAACGGAGCTTGCGCATTGGAAATGAGTGAGCTACCTAAGCCGTGCGGTGCTGAGGTGAAAGCAAGAAATGAAGGTGTAATGAAGTGAAGGAACTGCTGAGGAAACGAAGCGGAAACCGTAACGGAAATGAAGCCGGAATAATTGCTCTTGACCGCAAGCATATTGATAATCAAACTCGTCATGTGTTTTTTTCTGCACAACTAATGGGTGGTGGGGTCTTCGTGGTTTTTCTTGGCGGTACGCCTTGACTTGCCACATTTCTTGTTTGGTTTTATTTGAACCAAGCAAGATATGTGTTCCGCTCTGCCTATTTGGTAAATGTTTTTGATAAGCTATTCGGTTATCAATATCATTTATCGGGGCTCACCCGTAAAAGTTGTGGACTAAGCGTAAATTTTAGTTAATCTGAAAAGA